>DASTIW010000028.1:0-25352 GCA_035717205.1 Propionibacteriaceae bacterium
GAGCACCGTGGCCGCCGACAAGATCGACACCATCGTCAGCCTGAGCAAGCGCCGTGGCTTCGTTTTCCCCTGTAGTGAGATCTACGGCGGCCAGCGCGCCGCCTGGGACTACGGACACCTGGGTGTCGAGCTCAAGGAGAACATCAAGCGCCAGTGGTGGCGCTCGGTCGTCACCAGCCGCGACGACGTCGTCGGCCTTGACTCGTCGGTCATCCTGCCCCGTGAGGTGTGGGTGGCCTCCGAACACGTCAAAACCTTCAACGACCCGCTGATCGAATGTCTGAACTGCCACAAGCGGCATCGGCAGGACCATTTGCAGGAGGCCTACGCGGCGAAGAAGGGCGGCAATCCCGACGACGTGCCGTTGTCGGAGATCGTCTGTCCGGACTGCGGCACCAAGGGGCAGTGGACCGAACCGCGCGACTTCAACATGATGTTGAAGACCTACCTCGGCCCGGTGGAGTCCGAGGAGGGCCTGCACTACCTGCGCCCCGAGACGGCGCAGGGCATCTTCGTGAACTTCAACAACGTGGTCACCACCGCACGGCGCAAGCCGCCGTTCGGCATCGGCCAGATCGGCAAGTCGTTCCGCAACGAGATCACCCCTGGCAACTTCATCTTCCGGACCCGCGAGTTCGAGCAGATGGAGATGGAGTTCTTCGTCGAGCCCGGCACCGACGAGCACTGGCACCAGTACTGGATCGACAACCGGACCGACTGGTACGTCAACCTCGGCATCACTCGTGACAACCTCCGCCACTTCGAGCACCCGCTGGACAAGCTGTCGCACTACTCGAAGCGAACTGTCGACATCGAGTACCGCTTCGGGTTCGCCGGCAGCGAGTGGGGCGAGCTGGAGGGCATCGCCAACCGGACCGACTTCGACCTGTCCACCCACAGCCAGCACTCCGGTGCGGACCTGTCCTACTTCGACCAGGCGAGCAACGAGCGCTGGGTGCCGTACGTGATCGAGCCGGCAGCCGGGCTCACCAGGTCCTTGATGGCGTTCCTGGTGGAGGCGTACGCCGAGGACGAGGCGCCCAACACCAAGGGCGGGGTGGACAAGCGCACCCTGCTCCGGCTGGACCCGCGGCTGGCACCGATCAAGGCTGCGGTGCTGCCGCTGTCCCGCAACGAGGCGCTGTCGCCAAAGGCCCGGGACCTGGCCGCGGAGCTTCGGCAATACTGGAATGTCGACTTCGACGACGCGCAGGCGATCGGGCGGCGGTACCGGCGGCAGGATGAGATCGGGACGCCGTTCTGTATCACGGTGGACTTCGAGACGCTGGAGGACGAGGCGGTGACGGTGCGGTCTCGGGATTCGATGGTCCAGGATCGGGTGGGGTTGTCGCAGGTGTGTGGGTATCTGGGCGCTCGGCTGGTGGGCTGCTGAGGTCTGCTGATGTCTGGTGTTGCGGTCCGCGCTGAATGGTTGGGGGTGGGCGGCTTTCCCTCGTCGCCTTTGAGGCTTGGGGGTTTGGTGGTTTCCACGCCGGTGGTGTTGGCGCCGATGGCGGGGATCACTAATGCGGCGTTCCGGCAGCTGTGTCGGGAGTTCGGGGCGGGGCTGTATGTGTGCGAGATGATCACGTCTCGGGGGGTGGTGGAGCGGGACCGCAAGACGTTGGGGATGCTGCAGTTCGACCCGGGGGAGGTGGTGCGGTCGGTTCAGCTCTACGGGGTCGATCCCCAGACGATGGCGACGGCGACGGACATCCTCTGCAACGAGTACGGCGTCGGACACGTCGACCTCAACTTCGGGTGCCCGGTGCCGAAGGTGACCCGGAAGGGCGGGGGAGCGGCGCTGCCGTACAAGCGGCAGCGGCTGGCGGCGATCCTGAGCGCGACGGTCAGGGCAGGACAGCGGTACGGCGTTCCGGTCACCATGAAGACCCGCAAGGGGATTGACGATTACCATCTGACCTACCTGGATGCCGGCCGGATTGCGCAGGACGCGGGCTGCGCGGCGATCGCTCTGCACGGCCGGACCGCGGCCCAGGCTTACTCCGGTGAGGCCGACTGGGACGCAATCGGGGAGCTGGTGGACGCGGTGGACATCCCGGTGCTCGGCAACGGCGACATCTGGGAGGCGTCCGACGCGTTGCGGATGGTCCGCCACACCGGCGTCGCGGGAGTCGTTATCGGTCGCGGCTGCCTGGGACGGCCCTGGCTGTTTCGTGACCTGGCGGATGCCTTCGCGGGCCGGCCCGGACAGCTGCTGCCCCGCCTGGGGGAGGTGGCCGCGATGATCCGTCGGCACGGGATGCTGCTCGCACAGCTCTCGAACGAGCAACACGGTCTGACCGACCTGCGCAAGCACATGGCCTGGTACCTCAAGGGGTTCCCGGTGGGCGGGGACATCCGGCGCGCCCTGGCGATGGTGTCCTCCTTCGACGAGCTCGACCGACAGCTGGCGCGGCTCGATCCCGATGTCGGATTCCCTCGCTCCGAGGTCGGACGCCCTCGAGGCCGGCAGGGAACCCCGCGGGAGAAGGTGGCGCTGCCGGATGGATGGCTGGATGACACCACGGGGAACTCCCTCGACCTTGGCGAGGCCGAGCTCGGGATCTCGGGTGGCTGAGGAGCAGATCACCTCCCGGGCCCGGGCTTGGGCGCGGACGATGTCGGGGCACCCAGACGGCAGTCTGGTGCGCGCCCATGACACCTCCCAGGCGGTGATCGCGCCGGGCCCGCCGGTCGGGCGGGTTCAGCGCGAGGAGTACGAGCGCCTGATGCTTAGGGCCGGTGCCACCCACGCCGAGGGGGCCGGACACCGAGGCCGGCCGGAGGAACCCGACCCGGAGCGTACCTGCTTCGAGCGCGACCGCGACCGCATCGTCCACTCGACGGCCTTCCGGCGGCTGGCGGGCAAGACGCAGGTGGTGGTCCACCCCAGTGACCACCAGCGAACTCGGCTCACGCATGCTCTCGAGGTCGCCCAGGTCGCCACCTCGATCGCCCGTGCGGTCGGGGTCAATGTCACCTTGGCCGACGCGATCGCGCTGGGCCACGACTGCGGACATGGGCCCGGTGGACACGCCAGCGAGGATGCTTTCGACGCCTTCCTGCCGCGTGGCTACGAGCACGGGCCCTGGGGCGCCGACGTCGTGCTTGCTCAGCTGAACCTCTGCGCGGAGACACTGGACGGCATCCGTAACCACTCCTGGTCGCGACCGGCCCCCGCCACGGTGGAGGGGGAGATCGTCAGCTGGGCCGACCGGATCGCCTACTGCGCCCACGACCTCGAAGACGCCGCGCATGCAGGGATCGTCGACCTCGCCGACCTGCCGGCGGACGTGGCTGAGGTCTGCGGCCGGACCCGGCGGGAACAGCTCAACACCTTCGTCCAGGCGGTTGTCGACGCGGTCACCAGCCATGGAGAGGTCGGCATGGCACCCGCCCAGGCCCAGGCCCTGGCGGGGTTGCGCGCCTTCAACTATGAGCGGATCTACATCCGACCGGCCTCGTTGGCGCAGTCGCGGGCAGTAATCGACGTGCTGCATGCGCTGGTGGAGTTCTATCTCGCCCGCCCGGCCGCAGTGCCCGGCGCGGCCACCGCCCGTCCGGGCAGCGACGAGGCGCTCCGGGCCGCGGTCACGTATGTGGCCGGGATGACCGATCGCTACGCGTTCCGCACCGCCACGACGGAGCTGGGCTGGGACGCTGAGCGGCTGCCGAGGGCGGTCGATCAGACGACCTGATCGTCAGTCCTCGACGGTGAGGGCGGCGCGCCCAGCTTGCCGGATATCTCGGCGCTGGCGCGCAGCAGCGCGTCCACCTGGACTGCGTGCGGTCCGATGATCTGATCGGACAATCCGCCGATGCTGACTGCGGCGATGGGACGACCGCGGACGTCGAAGACGGGTGCGCCCAGGGCGGCGACCCCCGGGGTCACGTCACCGTCGGAGATGCTGTAGCCCCGACGCCGGATCTCGGCGAGGTCGGCGACCAGCGCGTCGGCGGTGGCCAGCGTTCGGTCCGTCCGCAGCTCCAGGCCTGCGCGCAACAGGGCAGGCAACAACTCCTGCTCGCGGAACGCCAGCAGTGCCCTCGGCGCGGCGCCCAGGTGCAAAGGCTGCGTTCCGCCGACCTGGAGATTCATCACGCGAACGCCCTTCCCGCGGTCGACCCGCTCGATGCAGACAGCATCGGAGCCGGCCGCGACGGTCAGGTAGACAGTCACCCCACAGTCGGCTGACAACCGCCGCATGACCGGAAGGGCGACCTGGCGAAGGTCGAGGCTGTCGACCAGGATGGACCCGATCTGGAACGGTCGAAATGTCAGCCGGAAGGCCCCGTCCGATGCCCGCTCAAGCCAGCCGGCCAACTCCAAGGTCGACAGCAGTCGATAGGTCGTCGTCTTCGAGTAGCCACCACGTCGGACCAGCTCGGCGAGCGACAGCTGCGGCTCCCCAGGATGGAAGCACTCGAGCAGCCGCGTTGCTCTGAGCACCGACTCCACGATGGCCCGCTTACTGCTGTCTCCTGCCACAGGTCACCTCCAGTATGTATTGACAAACTTGCGGCATGGGCGCTAGCGTTCCGCTATAGAGCACATCGTACCGACATGCGGAACGTTATCGATGGTCACGTCGCAGTGACTGAAAGCGAGATCCATGCCCATCACGAAGTCGTCATCTGCCGGAAACGCGTCGCATCCGCAGACGCAGACCCACAACCGCTTTCTCACCAAGCTGACCGTCATCTCTACCCTCGGCGGCCTGCTGTTTGGCTATGACACCGGAGTGATCTCCGGCGCACTGCTGTACATGAACGACGCGCTCGACATGAGCAAGCTCGAAGAAGCCGCGGTCGTCAGCTCCCTGCTCTTTCCCGGTGCCGCCGCCGGAGCGCTGATCGGCGGGAAGCTCGCCGACGTTCTGGGACGCAAGAAGACGCTGCTGGTCTGCGCCGGCCTGTTCCTGGTCGGTGCCATCGGATGTGCAATTGCACCTGGTGTGCCCTTCATGATCGCGACCCGGATCATCCTGGGCCTGGGTGTCGGCGCCGCCGCCGTAACCTGTCCGCTGTATCTGGCCGAGATGGCGCCGGCCGAGCGCCGTGGGCGGATGGTGACCATCAACGAGCTGATGATCGTGACCGGTCAGATGCTCGCGTTCGCCATCAACGCTCTGCTGGACGCAGTCATCCAAGATCCGGGAGTCTGGCGCTACATGCTCGCCATCGCCGCGATTCCGGCAGTCCTGCTGTTCGTCGGCATGTTCGCGCTGCCCGACTCGCCCCGGTGGTACGCGGCCAAGCGCCGTTACACCGAGACCCGCCGGGTGCTCGACATGAGCCGCAGTCCGGAGGCGGCCGAGGAGGAGTACGTGGTCATCGCCGAGCACGCCGAGCGCGATGTCGCTGAGGACAAGGGCGCGGCGTTGCGCGACCTCAAGGCGTTTCCCTGGATGCGGCGGATTCTCTGGATCGGCTGCGGTCTGGCCGTCGTGCAGCAGGCCACCGGCATCAACACGGTCAACTACTACGCGCCAACCATCCTGGAGCAGAGCGGGCTCGGGGTCAGCGCCTCGCTGGTGGCCACTATCGCGGTCGGCGTGACGTCTGTCGTGATGACGATCCTCGGCATCATCCTGCTGGGGTTCGTTGGTCGACGGAAGATGCTGTTGGCCGGCTTCAGCGGGGTGGCGCTGTCCCAGGCAGCCCTGGCGCTGGTGTTCCTGCTGCCGAGCTCGACTGGACGCAGCTACATCATCCTTGCCGCGATGATGCTCTTCGTCGCCTTCGTGCAGTGCTTCATCGGCACCTGCGTATGGCTGCTGTTGTCGGAGATCTTCCCGATGACGATCCGCGGGTTTGCCATGGGTATCGCCGTGTTCGTGCTGTGGACCACCAATGCGGCAATCTCCTTCGCCTTTCCCATCGTCAACAGCTCGCTTGGGTCGACGGGGACGTTCGGGCTGTTCGTGGTGATCAACGTGGTGTCGCTGATCTTCGTGGCGAAGTTCGTGCCCGAGACCCGGGGTAGGACCTTGGAGGAGCTGGAGGACCAGTTCCGCGAAGGCAGGATTGTCACCACCGCGGGGTCGCACGTCACGACGCACTGAGCCAAGTGGAAGGGCCATCGAGCCCAGCAGAAGGGCAGCACCGCGTCAGCCGGTACTGCCCTTTTGCTGCTTCGGTACCGACGCGCCGGCTTCCGCGCGGCGGTCCAGCATGTGTATGCTTCACGACGAAGCAAACTCACGCCAACCGAAAGGTCTGACTGCCTTGCCTGGTTTCTCTGGAGCCCGTGTCGCCCTCCGCACCGACGGGGTGTCGGTTCTGATCGATGTCCCGAACGGTCAGCTGCCATCGATCGTCCACTGGGGCGCAGACCTCGGGGAGGTGACCGAGGAGGACTTCGCCGCGGTCGCGGCCGGCCTGCCGCCGACAGCCGCGAACCTGATGGACACCCAGTACCAGGTCGCGGTCCTTCCTGAGCACTGGACCGGCTGGGTCGGCCGCCCCGGCCTGAGTGGATCCCGCGACGGTCGCGGTTGGTCCCCCAAGTTCGCCCCCAGCGGCGTGACCGTCGACGGCGTTGAGGTACGGCCAGCCGCTGATTCGCAGGCGCTGGTCAACGTCGGCGAGGCGACCGTGGTGGTGCAGGCGGAGGACGTCGCCGCCGAGCTCGCCCTCACGATCACGTTCGAGCTCACGGCAGGCGGCTTGTTGCGCTCTCGCGCCGAGGTCACCAACACCGGCGCCGATGTCTACACCGTGAACGACCTCGTGCTGGCCTACCCGGTTCCGGCGAGCGCGCGGGAGATTCTCGACTTCGCCGGCCGGTGGTCGAAGGAGCGGACGCCGCAGCGATCGGAGCTGGTGACCGGGATCCACCTACGCGAAGGCCGCAAGGGTCGCACCGGCGCCGATGCCGCGACACTGCTGCACGTCGGCACGCCCGGCTTCGGCTTCGCGGACGGGGAGATCTGGTCGGTGCACACCGGCTGGAGCGGCAACCACACCCACTATGCCGAGCGGCTCTCCACCGGCGAGCAGGTAGTCGGTGGCGGTGAGCTGCTGCTGCCCGCAGAGGTGCGGCTGGCCGAGGGCGAGACCTACCAGTCGCCCTGGCTGTACGGCTCGTACGCGGTCGGCATGGACGCGGTGGCTCGGCGGTTCCACAGGTTCCTGCGGTCCCGCGACTCTCACCCCTCCAGTGACCGTCCGGTGACCATCAACGTCTGGGAGGCGGTCTACTTCGACCACGACCTCGATCGGTTGGTCGACCTCGCCGAGCGTGCCGCGGCGCTGGGTGTCGAGCGGTACGTGCTCGACGACGGCTGGTTCGGCTCTCGCCGCGACGACCACTCCGGCCTTGGTGACTGGACCGTCTCCACCGATGTCTGGCCGGACGGCCTGCATCCGCTGGTGAACAAGGTGAACGAGCTCGGGATGGAGTTCGGTCTCTGGTTCGAGCCGGAGATGATCAACATGGACTCCGACGTGGCTCGGGCGCATCCGGAATGGGTGATGTCGACCGGTGATCGGCTGCCGGTGGAGAGCCGCTTCCAGCAGGTCATCAACCTCGGCATCCCGGAGTGCTACGCCTACATCCGCGACGCGATGATGGCAATCCTGGATGAGTACAACATCGGCTACATCAAGTGGGACCACAACCGCGACCTGATCGACTCCGGCACCTCGCCGGCGGGTCGCCCCGGCGTGCACCAGCAGACGCTGGCCTTCTACCGGCTGGTCGATGAGCTCAAGGCAGCGCATCCCGGTCTGGAGATCGAGTCCTGCTCCTCCGGCGGCGCCCGAGTGGACCTGGGGGTGCTGGAGCGTACCGACCGGGTCTGGGTGTCCGACTGCATCGACCCGCTCGAGCGGCAGCAGACGAACCGCTGGACCACTCAGCTGATCCCGCCGGAGCTGATGGGATCCCACATCGCCTCGGGCCGTTCGCACACCACCGGTCGGATGCATGACCTGAACTTCCGGGCAGCATCCGCCGTGTTCGGCCACCTCGGCATCGAGTGGGACCTGAAGGAGGCCACCGAGGAGGAGCTGTCCGAGCTGCGCGAATGGATCGCTTTCTTCAAACAGGAGCGCTCCCTGCTGCTCGGCGGCGACCTGGTACGGCTGGATTTCCCCGACCCCACCATCTACGCGCACGGGGTGGTCGCACCGGACCGCTCCCGAGCGATCTACGAGATTGCCGCTGTGGCGCGTTCCGAGGCGGTCTCCGTCGGCCGTCTGCGGTTCCCCGGGCTCGATGCCGGACGGCGTTACCGGGTAAGCCCGGTGCTGCCTGGCGGCGCCCCGCACGGACTGCTGGCGCCGAGCTGGTGGGAATCCGGCCCTGTCCTGTCCGGTGCCGCGCTGGCCTCGGTCGGTCTCCGAGCGCCGGGGCTGTGGCCGGACCAGGCAGTCATCGTCCGCGCCGAAGCGGTGGACTGACGGATCGGTAGCCGGGATGCAGTCGCTGGAGGGAGCCGGGCGGGCCGTACTGCTGGAGGTGCTGCGCCGCGGACCGATCTCCCGCGCCGATCTCGCCCGGCGGATGGACCTCTCGACTGCGTCACTGACGCGTCTGACCAGGCCGTTGATCCTCGATGGCCTGGTCAGGGAGCGACCGGCGACCCTGCTTTCGACCACCGGGCGGCCTGCGCTGCCGCTCGAGATCGTGGCCGAGGCGGCGTCCTTTCTGGGCTTCAAGATCGTTCACGACGCCCTCTTCGGTGTGGTCACCGACTTCGCCGGCTCCGTGCTGAGCCAATACGAGGTCGGGCTCGATGACAACTCGGCAGCCGCTGTGCTGGCTGTCATCTCTGGTGAGACGACCCGGCTGCGACGACGCTACCCACGCGTGGTGGCCGTCGGAGTGGCCATTGGTGGCATGGTGGCCGAACACAGCATCGTGTGGAGCGTTCCGGCGCTCGGCTGGGACACGCTCGATCTCGAGGCATCGCTGCGAGACCGGCTGCAGCTGCCGGTGACCGTCGAGGGCGACGTGCGGGCTTTCACCCACGCAGAGCACTGGTTCGGTGCGGGCCGGGGACTGCGGTCGTTCGCGGTGGTCACCGTCGGTGTCGGCGTGGGCGCCGGGTTCGTGTGTGATGACCAGGTGGTGATCGGGCACCGCGGTCTCGCCGGGATGGTCGGTCACTGGCCGCTGGACGCCACCGGACCGCCCTGCGAGTTCGGGCACCGCGGGTGCGCCGAGTCACTGCTATCGGTGTCGTCGCTCGAGCGTCGAGCCCGTACCGAGTTCGATCGGGACATGTCGTTCGCCGAGTTGATGGCACTCGCGGCCGGCGGGGAACCGGTGGCCAGCCGGATAGCCGCGGACGCTGCCTTCCAGCTCGGACGACTGACCGGCCTGGTGGCCAACGTGCTCGCCCCCGAACGGATCCTGCTGTCCGGTGACGGCATCGAGTACGCGCTGCTCGCCGAGCCGGAGGTGCGTCGGGGAGTTCGCGACACCCGACATCCGAGGACAGCCTCAGACGATGTGGTCATCGAGCGGCTCGAATTCTTCGCCTGGGCACGCGGCGCCGCCGCCATGGCCATCCGCGAACACGTGAACGCTAAGGGACCAGGCTGGTACGCAGATCCTCCGGCAGCAGCGCGGCACGGCTGATCAGCTGGTGTGCCACCACGACGGTGACGGTCTGCGCAGCCAGCAGCCCGATCAGCACGATGACCTGCGCGGCGCCCGCCTGGACCGGGGTGCCACCGCCCAACAGCACACCAACGAAGGCGCCGGGCAGCGTCACCAGTCCCACCGTGCGGGTCTGGTCCATGCCTGGTACGAGAGCCTCTGGCAGGTGCCGTCCGATCACTTCGGTGATCGCCGCCGGCCGTTCCATCCCCAGCGCGAGGGCGGCCTCGTAGCAGCCGTGTTCATCCCGAAGGGCAGCGAACGCTCGCCGACTCGCGAGTGAGCAGACGGTCATCGCGTTCCCGATCACGATGCCGGCCATCGGCACCAGCGACGGACCGTTCAGCGGCACCGACCCCGAGACGAAGATGATCAACAGCACCGGGACGCAGCCCGAGGCAACCGAGACCGCGACCCACGGCCAGGCGCGGGAGGCGCCGATCCGTCGCGCGGAGGTGGCGACGGCCACGGCCAGCATCACCGCGGCGAAGGCGGCCGACCAGGCGAGGTGGCGGAGGACGGCGGCCAGGATCAGCGATACCAGGGCAAGCTGGACAACCGCCCGACCTGCCGCCGTCGCCACGGCCCGCTCCACTCCCAGCCGTCCGAGCCTTGAGGCGGCCAGGGCAACAAGGAGCAGGAGAACGAGCGCTACCGCGAGCGCGGGACCCGGCTGTGCTGGCACGGCTGATTGTCTCACCGGCTCCCGGGGGCAGGCGTGAGCCGATCGGGGCTGACGTCTGGGTGTGTTGTAATCAGCCGGTGAGTACGACGGTCCGGCCGCTGAGCCGCCCGGCGATCGCCTGGCGGATCGCTGCGGCGCTGATCGGCATCGGGCTTGCCATCAACGGGTCGCTGCGGATGAGTGACGACGTCTGGCCCTTCGGACCGCTGTCGCAGTACGCCTTCTCACCGGCTCCCGACAGCACCATTGTGATCACCCGGGTCGAGGGTCTGCTGGCGGACGGGCAGCGGATCGACCTGCCGCTCCGGGTCGGAACCGCTGGCATCGGTCGCGCCGAGATCGAGGCGCGGATCCCCCAGATCCGGGCGAACCCTTCGCTGCTCCAAGGTGTCGCCGAAGGCTGGCAGGCCCGCCATCAGGATGCGTCGGAGCTCCGCACGGTCTGGTTGGTGCAGGACGTCACCCAACTGGTGCACGGCAAGAAGGGTCCGACCCGGCTGGTCGAGCTGGCCACCTGGACGGTACGACGGTGAGCGGCCGCTCGGCCAGCTCAGCAGTCGTCGCGTGGTTCATGCCAGTGGTCCCGCTCGCCCGCTTAGCGGTCCTCCGAACGATCATCTATCTCTTCGTGCTGGTCGACATCCACCTGTTCGTGCGCGATCCGATACCGCTGAGCCGTCAGCCGGAGCTCTATGCGCCGCTGATGCTGGCCCGGCTGTTTCACCTGCCACCGCCCAGCCTTGTCGTCAGCATCAGCCTGTACGTGGTGCTGTGGGTCAGCTGCCTCATCGCGGCCGCGAACCGGCTGCCGCGGCTGGCCGGTCTCGTGGTGGCCGCCGCGTTCACCTGGTGGACGTTGATCGGCATGGGCTACGGCAAGGTCGACCATGATCATCTTGCCTTGATGGTGGCGCTCTGGGTGTTGCCTACGGCAGGCGTGATACCCGGTCGGTGGCGAAGCGCGGAATCCTCCGCTGGGGCCGGATGGGCCTTGAAATGTATTCAGATCGCCGTGATCTTCACGTACTTCCTGTCTGCGGTGACCAAGATCCGCAGCGGCGGCTGGAGCTTCACGTCCTGGCCCAACAGCGCCATCCTGCTGTGGGCGATCATCCGCCGGCCTCATGGGCTGGGTCAGTTTCTGATCGAGTACCCGATGCTGTTGCGGGCCATGCAGTGGATGGCGTACCTGGCTGAGCTCAGCTCGCTGGTGGTGCTGTGGCTTCGCGGACGTGCGCTGTTGCTCGCTGCCCTCTTCTGGCTGGGTTTTCACGTCTTTACCGCGGCACTGCTCTACATCCACTTCGCGCCCACCCTGGTCTGCTGGCTGGCCTTCGCCCCGCTGGAACGGGCGGCTCCGTGGGTTCGGCGGGTATGGGCCACACGGCGCGGTTTGGCCCAAGAGACAAGGGTCCGCACCACCTAGTGGTACGTCTCGCCAACAGGTTGCGGTTGTGTTCTGGACTGGGGCCTGGCGCTAGGGGTTCTGCCAGGCAGCCTCAGCCGTGATCGGCCGTGATCAGGTTTGGATTGTGGTGCCGGTGTCGGGGTGTCGGCGGTGTCGTCGTCGCCGGCTTTGGAGGTGGGCGATGATTCTGCGGTTGATGATGGGGTGCTGGTAGGCTCGATCCCTCGGGGTGGTAGCCATTCGGGGAGCCGGTCGGTGTTGAGCCGGCAGCGCCAGCCGTGGCTGGCGTAGTTGTGGTGGTGGCGGCAGAGCAGGGTCAGGTTGTCGAGGTCGGTGCTGCCGCCGTCGACCCGTTCGATGGCGCGGTGGTCTACCAGCGGCAGCCGGTTCCCGAGTTGTTCGAACGACTGCAGAAACCCCACCAGCCCAGCGTCGTCGTCGTGGTCAAGCCCGCCGTCCTCCACCAGCTTCGCCAGATGATCGACCGCGACCCCGAGCTGGTCCAAGGCATGGTCGACCGGCGTCAGGTCTCCGCTGGCCCGTCCACGTACTCCATATCACCATGGTAATCGAACGCACGTTCGAGCACGAGCCTTATGGCGGGTCTATCGCACCTGTGTTCTTAGCCATCACCTCAAGGATCACAGCGAGCTTGTCGGTCACCGATCGACGGCTTCCGTCCCCGACCCTGACACCCTGCCCAGCGTCTCGGCTCGAAACCGCGGTCAGCGGTGAGAAGTACACTCGCACCTGTGGCTGGCCGGATCAACGAGGACGACATCGCCTCGGTACGGGATCGAGCCAGGATCGACGACATCATCGGCTCCTACGTCGCGCTGCGAAACGCTGGCGGTGGATCGCTGAAGGGGCTGTGCCCCTTTCATGATGAGAAGACCCCCAGCTTCCAGGTGACCCCGTCGCGGGGCTTCTTCTACTGCTTCGGGTGCGGTGAAGGCGGCGACGTGATCACCTTCTTGGAGAAGATCGACAACCTCTCCTTCGCGGAGGCGATCGAGCGGCTGGCGGACCGGGTCGGCATCCAGCTCCGCTACACCGAGGACTCCGGTCCGCGACCTGAGCCGGGGCTGCGGGCGCGGCTGATGGAGGCTCACCGGCAGGCCGCCGAGTTCTTCGCCGAGCAGCTCTCCACCGGAGATGCCCTCGCTGGCCGCCAGTTCTTGTCCGAGCGGGGTTTCAACCGCGGCGCTGCCGAACGCTTCGGCGTCGGGTTTGCGCCGCTAAGCGGTCGCGCGCTGAGCGAGCATCTGCGAGGACGAGGCTTTCGAGACGCTGAGCTGGTGGCCGGCGGCCTGATGCGGGAGAGCGGCTACGACTTCTTCCGCGGCCGACTGGTGTGGCCGATCCGCGACTCCGGCAAGCAGGTCGTGGGCTTCGGCGCGCGGCGGATCTTCGACGACGACCGGGTGCCGGCGAAGTACCTCAACACCCCCGAAACGGCGCTGTACAAGAAGTCTCAGGTGCTCTATGGCCTTGACCTCGCCCGGCAGCAGATCGGCAAGAAGAGCCAGGCAGTGGTGGTCGAGGGCTACACCGATGTGATGGCGGCCCATCTGTCCGGGGTGGACACGGCGGTGGCGTCCTGCGGGACGGCGTTCGGGGACGACCATGCGCGGCTGCTGCAACGCCTGATGGGCAACCACGACGCCTTCCATGGGGAGGTGATCTTCACCTTCGACGGCGACGCCGCCGGCCAGGCGGCCGCGCTCAAAGTCTTCAGCGGCGATCAGAATTTCATCGCGCAGACGTATGTGGCGGTGGAGCCGACGGGCCTGGACCCCTGCGACCTGCGGCTGCAGCACGGCGAGGCCGCGGTCCGCGAGCTGGTCGCCCGTCGCGTGCCGCTGTACCGGTTCGTGATGAACAACGTCCTCAGCCAGTACGACCTCGACCGGGTCGACGGCAGGCTGTCGGCGCTGCGAGCGGCCGCCCCGCTGGTGGCAAGCATCCGGGACACCGGCCTGGTCGGGGGCTACGCCCGAGAGCTCGCCGGTCTGCTCGGCATGGAACCGGAAGAGGTTCGCCAAGAGGTGATGAAGGCGGCATCCAAGGCGTCGCGCAACGCCTCCTCCACCGCCCGACGGGGACCCGATTCGGCAGCCGAGGGTGCCAAGTCGCGACCGTCAGATCTGCCGCAGCTGCCTGACCCCCGCGATCGGCTGCTCGCCACCGAGCGAGAGACCGCCAAGCTGCTCGTCCAGACCCCCCACCTCTTCCGCCCCGGTTGGGACGGCTTGAGCCTGGAGGACTTCACCCATCCCGCCTATGCAGCGGTGTTCACCAGCGTCGAGAAGGCAGCCGCTCAAGGCGAGCCACCGGGGGGGCGGGGTAGCGGCGACTGGATCCATCGGGTGGCATCCGCCGCCGACGGTGACCAGGTCCGCACGCTGATCGCGTCGCTCGCGGTCGAGCCGCTCCCGGTCCAGGGGGAGGTGGAGCCGCGTTTCGTGGTCGCCCACTCCTCAGGACTTCAGCTGTTGACGGTGATGCGCCGGATCTCCCAGCTGAAGTCCAAGCTGCAGCGTACCAACCCGGTAGAGTCGGCCACCCGGTACAACCAGATGTTCTCCGAGCTGGTGGTGCTGGAGGCCCGTCGTAAGGAGCTCCACAACCGCAGTCTCGGCGCGCTGGACTGAAGGTTGTGCCGGACGGCTGTGCGCGCCATGGCGGCTCGCCCCTGTCCACAACTTGCTCGGTCACCCGACCGCAGGGGCGGGCGGCGACGCAAAGTGAGTCATGCCGATCATCTGGGGAGAACTTGCCGCCGAACCGCTGTTGACACCGGAGGAGGAGATCAGCCTCGCTCTGCAGATCGAGGCTGGGCTGCTGGCCCGAGACGCATCGGAACGGTTCGTTGAGACCGGCCACGCCACAGCCGCAGAGCTGGCGACCTTGCAGCGGCAGGGCGAGCAGGCCCGGCAGCGCTACATTGCCGCGAACCTCCGGCTGGTCGCCTCGGTGTCCGCCCCCGCTGCCGCGCGCAGCGGGCTGCCGCAGGTAGACCTGTTCCAGGAAGGCTGCCTCGGGCTGATCCAGGCGGTCGAGCGGTTCGACTGCCGCCGCGGCCACCGGTTCTCCACCTACGCACTGTTCTGGATCCGGGCCTATGTCGGCAGCGCCACAGCCAGCCGGTTGGGCGCGATGAACCTTCCGCCGGGAAGAGCGGAACGGCTGCGCGCCGCCCGGGGCGCGGAGAGCGAGCTCGCCCAGCTTCTCGGTCGGCCGGCGACCACCGAGGAGCTCGCGGTGCACCTCGGCCGCCCGGCTCGTTGGGTGGCGGACCTGATGGCGCACCAGGCGCCGCAACCCTTGGACAGCATCGAGATGTTCGCGGTGGAAGTCGTCGACCAACGGGCAGACGATGTGCCGGCGCTCCCCGATCTGAAGCCGCTGTCGGATCAGCTTCTCAGCCGGCTGCCGCCGCTGGAACGCGACGTGCTCTGCACCCGGCTGGGCTTCGTCGGCCGGGAGCACTCCTATGTGGATACGGCCCGCCTGCTGAGTATCAGCGTCACGCGGGTGCGCCGGCTGGAGGCCCGGGCGTTGGAGCGGCTGCGAGGAATCTGTCCACAGGCGGCTTCGGCGCTGCTCTGACGCCAGCCCCGGGCGACAATGAGGCGTGCGGAGAGCGACGACGGGAGCAGCGGCGGGTGCGCAGCCGGGCCGGTGGTGGCGCCGGTCTCGAGGGCTTCCCGGTCCGCTCCACCATGGGTACCGGCAGTCTCTTGCCTCGTCGGGTGAGCGTGCCTCCCGCATCCTCGCCTGGGCCCGCACCGCCGAGGGCGTCTGCATCGGGACGTTGGGGCGGCTCTCCTACGGCGACGGCGAGCACTGGGTCCATGTCGGCTGGCACGACATTGAGCGCGGTGGCTGGAACGCCGAGACCGCAGAGCTGACCTGGACCCTGTACGACGGTAGCTCCGGCCGGCTCGAGCTGCCGGAGCCTGGTCGGATGCCCGAGCTGTTCCGCGAACGGGTGGCGGCGAGCATCGTGTTGGAGAGGTTCGTTCCCGTCCGCGGCGGCAGGGGTCTGAGGATCGTCGGGCGGCGCGAGCTCGGCCAGCCCGACGCAGGCATCACCTGGCACACGACCCTCGGGCGAGGCCTCAACCCCGACGACGAAGGCGTCCAGGCCGTCGCTGAACGGGCCCTGGCGGCCGTTCGGACCGAATACGACATCGGCTGATCATCCTGATACTGTACGTAGCCGCAACACCGTCAATCCCTCGTAGCTCAATTGGCAGAGCAGCCGACTGTTAATCGGCAGGTTACTGGTTCGAGTCCAGTCGGGGGAGCCATCGCCCCTAGTCAGGCTAAGATTCTAAGCTTGTGGTTGCCGGTTCTCTCTGGCCGTCAGGAGCTCATGCCCGCGCGGTTGGGACCACCGCATAGCGCCGCTCGGGCCGCCCGGCACTGCCGTAGCGCAGGCGTACCTCTACCAGACCCTTGGTCGTGTAGTGCTCGAGGTAGCGACGGGCGCTAACCCGCGAGATCCCTACCAGCTCCGCACACTCCAGCGCCGACAGGCCCGCTGTGCTCTTCGCGAGCTCGGTGAGCACGAGTCGGGCCGTCTCTGGGCTCATCCCCTTTGGCAGCAGCTCCGACTGCGACGTCTCGGTGCGCCCGAAGAATCGGTCGATGTCGGACTGGTCCCCGAGGCGGTGCTGACGGCGGTCCGCGCGCTGGGCCTTGTAGTCCTCCAGCCGGTTCTTCAGGTCCGCGAACGCGAACGGCTTGAGGAGGTAGTTGGTGACGCCGAGCTGGACCGCCTGCTGCACGGTCTCGGACTCGTTCGCCGCGCTGATCACGATCACGTCGCACAGCAGCCCTTTGACCCGAAGCTGGTTCAGCAGGTCCAGCCCGAAGACGTCGGGGAGATAAAGGTCCAGCAAGATCAAATCGGGCTCCACCTGCGGAACCAGGGTCAGTGCCTCGGCACCGGAGTGCGCAACCCCGGCAACCTCGAAGCCCTCGATGCGGGAGATGAAGCTGCTGTGAATCTTGGCGACCCGGAAGTCGTCGTCAATGACGACTACGGAGATCACGGGCGGACCGCCTCCGCAGTCGAGGCTGACGGTGCCAGGGCGACGCTCATCCGGGCTATGAATCGAGCACCCTCAGGAGTGTTCTCCGCAACCACCTCGCCTCCTCGCCGCTTGCAGATCAGCCGGGTGAGCGCCAGACCGATGCCGCGCTCGCCGCCTTGGGCGGCTTTCGTCGTGTAGCCGTGCTCGAACACCTCGGTCGCCAGCTTGGCATCGATTCCAGGCCCCGAGTCGCTCACCAGCAGCTCAACCGAGGTGTCGGCCTGCCGGATCTCCACGCCCACCCAACGATCATCGCCCCCTTCGGTCAGCACGGCGTCGATGCCGTTGTCGATCAGGTTGCCCAGCACCGTCGCGACGTCGAAGGATGACTCGGCCTTCAACGGCGACAGCCCCGTCCGGTCGCTGATCCGTAGCGCAACTCGCTTCTCGGCCGCCAGGGCCGCCTTGGCCACGAGGAGCGCCGCGACCGACCGGTCCTCCACCCGGCGGGCTATCGTCAGGTCCAGCGACGCCCGCTTCTCCACCAGGGTGTCGACGAAGCTCACCACCTCGTCGTACTCACCGATCTGGATCAGTCCCGAAATCGTGTGCAACTGGTTGGCGAACTCGTGGGCCTGTGCCCGGAGCATGTGCGTGGTGCCGCGAAAGGCGACCAGCTCACTCTCCACCTGGGCCAGCTGGGTGCGGTCACGCAAGGTTGTCACCGAACCGATCTGGCGACCATCGTGCACTACGGGCATCCGGTTGAGCACCAGAACCCGCCCTGCCCGAATCACCACCTCGTCGCGATCATGCTCGCCGGTATCGGTCAGCACGTCGTGGAGCCGCCCCCCGATGCCGAGCTCGGTGAGGCTCTGTCCGACGGGGTCGGCGGGCAGTGACAGCAGCGCCGCGGCGAGCGGGTTGACGAAGGTGATGCGATCTCGGGTATCCAAGGCGATGACACCCTCGGCTATCCCGGAGAAGATCGCTTCGCGCTGCTCTGCCAGAGCCACCATGTCGGCCGGTTCCATGCCGAGCGTCTGCCGCTTGATCCATCTGGCCAGCAGCAGCGATCCCACCACGCCAAGCAGCATCGCCGATCCGAGATAGGTCAGCAGCGTGGGCGACGACGCCCGCAGGGCTGACCAGCGACTGGGACTGGGCTGAGCCGCGATCGCCAGACCAAGCTGCCTGGTCGGCAGACCGTCCTGGTCGGGGTTCGACAGGATCGGTGCGGCGGCGGCCACGAACTCGGACCCCCGGACCTTGATCAGCCCGGACGTGGATCGCGCCGCGTTCGCGAGTGCGTCCGGCCACGGGAGGGTGGTGCCATCGAGCCGGGGGTCCGTACTCACCGCTATGGTGCCGCTCAGGTCAGCCACGGCTGCGAGATCGACGCCTGTGGTGGACTGTAGCGTCGTCACAACGGCGGGCAGTGCGGATCCTGCTTTGTCCACCGGTCGGAGGCGAACGGTGGGATTGGCCGCCAGGTTTTCGGCGAGGGCCAGCACCCGACGTCCCTCCACCCGTTCGAAGGTCGCCCGAGTCTGCTCGACCGCTGCTGCCGAGACCGCCAACAGAACGGCGGCAATGAGCACCAGCTGTACCAACACCAGCTGGGTTGCCAAAGAGAGCTTGCTGACAATGCGCAACAGCACCTCCCTTGGCTCGTTGCCTCATTCTGCCGCGGTGCTTCGCTCCCGATCTCATCGCTGGCCGTATGACCACAATGAACACAAGTTTCATCGTGACCACAAGCAGACACCGGCGGGCGGCAGGTGCCAGCCTTCTGGCACAGAAGTTTCGGCAACCAAAGGACACCGATGTTCAACAAACTCAAGCTTGGCGCAGCAATGCTGGCCTCCGGCGCTCTGCTGCTCACCGGCTGCGGCGCGACTGCTAACCAGACGGAGGCCGGCGGGTCGGCCAGCGGCTCGGCAGAGCCGATCGCCGGTCTGCGGTTCATGGTTCCCAACACCGCCGGCAGTGGCTACGACACCACCGCCCGCGCGGCCGGCAAGGTGATGGACGACATCAAGGCCACCTCCAACGTCGAGGTGTTCAACCTCGCCGGCGCCGGCGGCACCGTCGGCCTCTCGCGGACCGTCTCCGAGAAGGGCAACGGCAAGCTCTTGATGATGATGGGCCTCGGGGTCGTGGGTGCTCAGTACACCAACAAGACCGATGCCAAGCTCGACCAGACGACGCCGATCGCCAAGCTGATCGAGGAGTCCGGTGCCATCGTGGTGGCGAAGAACTCGCCGTACACATCGATCGAGCAGCTTGTGGAGGCGTGGAAGAAGAACCCCAAGGGCATGGCTGTCGGCGGCGGCTCGTCACCGGGCGGTCCGGACCATCTGCTGCCGATGCAGCTGGCCGACACGGTCGGGGTCGATCCGAAGCAGGTCAACTTCATCTCCTACGACGGTGGCGGCGACCTGCTGCCGGCCATCCTGGGTGGCAAGGTTGCCTTCGCCGCTTCCGGTTACGGCGAGTTCCTCGACCAGGTGGAGGCGGGTCAGGTACGTGTGCTGGCGACCAGCGGGCCGTCCCGCGTGGAAGCTGTGGATGCACCCACGCTGAAGGAGTCGGGCATCGACCTGGAGTTCACCAACTGGCGTGGTGTGGTCGCTCCTCCCGGGATCAGCGATGCCGACAAGACAGCGCTCGTGTCCGCCGTGACGGCCATGCATGACAGCCCCGAGTGGAAAGAGGTGCTGACCAAGAACGGCTGGACCGACGCGTTCGTCACCGGCGACGAGTACGCCACCTTCATGACCGATCAGACGAAGCGTGTCGAGGACGTGCTCACCACCCTCGGGTTGGCATGAGCTCGACTGTGGCGGCCGCCGGCACCAGCCGGCGGCCGCTCGCCGAGTTCGTCCCCAGTGCGTTCCTCGCGCTGATGGGGATCATCTTGCTGGTAGACGCCAGCACGCTGAGCAACAACCGAACCGGCGTCGATCCCCTCGGCCCGCGTCCGGCGCCGATCCTGGTCGGCGTGATCTCGCTGGTCTTGGCCATCGCCTTGGCCGTCGCGGTATATCGCGGTGACCAGGCAGTGGCCGAGAGCGGCGAGGACGTGGACCTCAGTGCATCCATGGATCTCAAGACGATTCTGCTGCTGGTCGGCGTGTTCGTCGCGAACATCCTGCTGATCGACACCCTCGGCTGGGTCATCAGCGGCGGCCTGCTGTTCTTCGGGTCTGCTGTGGCGCTGGGCAGCCGGCACTTCATCCGAGATCTCTTCATCGCGGCAGCGCTGTCGCTTGGCACCTTCTACGGCTTCGCGATTGGTCTTGGCGTCAACCTGCCGGCCGGCATCCTGCAAGGAATTCTGTAATGGACAGTCTTCAGCTCCTCCTTGACGGCTTCGTCACCGCAGCGACGCCGGTCAACCTGCTGCTCGCGCTGATCGGCGTCACCGTAGGAACCGCCGTCGGCGTGCTGCCGGGGATCGGGCCGGCGATGACGGTCGCGCTGCTGCTGCCGATCACCTACGGCCTCGAGCCCACGGGCGCGATGATCATGCTCGCCGGCATCTTGTACGGCGGGATGTACGGCGGGTCGACAACGTCGATCTTGTTGAACACACCGGGGGAGTCGTCCTCGGTGGTGACCGCCATCGAGGGCAACCTGATGGCGAAAGCGGGGCGGGCCGCGCAGGCCCTGGCCACCGCCGCCATCGGCTCCTTCGTCGCCGGCACGATCGGCACCCTGCTGGTGGTCTTCACCGCGCCGCTGATGACCAGGTTCGCCATCTCCATGGGCGCTCCGGAGTATTTCGCGGTGATCTTGCTGGCATTCATCTGCGTCACCGCTGTGCTGGGTGCCTCCCGGATCCGCGGCTTCGCGGCGTTGATGATCGGCCTGGCGATCGGCTTGATCGGCATCGACAGCACCAGCGGACAGTCCCGGCTGAGCTTCGGGAGCGCCCAGCTCGGCGACGGGGTGGATGTGGTCGTGGTGGCGGTCGGGATCTTCGCGCTGGGAGAGGCCCTGTGGGTCGCAGGCCATCTACGACGCAAGGCGGCCGACGTGATCCCGGTCGGCCAGCCGTTCATGGGCAGGCAGGACTTCAAGCGGTCCTGGAAACCGTGGCTCCGCGGCACCGCGCTCGGCTTCCCGTTCGGCGCCGTCCCGGCTGGTGGAGCGGAGATCCCCACCTTCCTCTCCTACATCTTGGAGAAGAGGCTGACCAAGCACCCCGAGGAGTTCGGTCGCGGCGCCATCGAGGGCGTCGCCGGGCCGGAAGCCGCTAACAACGCGTCGGCCGCCGGCACGTTCGTACCGATGCTCTCATTGGGCCTGCCCACCAACGCGACAGCGGCCGTGATGTTGGCCGCGCTGACGTCGTACGGGATTCAGCCGGGTCCGCTGCTGCTGCAGCGCGAGAGCGGACTGGTTTGGGCCCTGCTGGCCAGCCTGTTCATCGGCAACACCCTGCTCGTCGTCTTGAACCTGCCACTTGCGCCGCTGTGGGCCAAGCTGCTGCGGATTCCACGGCCGTACCTGTATGCCGGCATCCTCTTCTTCGCGGCCATGGGCGCGTACGCGGTGAACGGGTCACCCTTCGACCTGATCTTGCTCCTGGGTCTGGGCATCATCGGATTCGGTATGCGTCGGTTCGGCATCCCGGTGCTGCCGCTGATCGTGGGCGTGATCATGGGGCCGCTGATCGAGCTCCAGGGACGACGTGCCCTGCAGCTGGCGAGTGGCAGCCCGCGTGGGCTGTTCGGTGGCGTCGATGTCGCTACCGGCCAGTTCGCCCTGTCCCCGTTGGCCTGCACCGTGTACGTGATCATCGCCGTCGTCTTGATCTGGCCGCTGGTTTCCCCGCTGATCAAGCGTCGGCCGAAGCAGCACATCGATACCCCCACCAAGCAACCGACGCACACCGGAGGAGACAACAGATGATCATCGTCGTCGGCTACTCGCCCACGCCACCCGGACAGGCGGCGCTGCTGGCCGGGATCGAGCAGGCACAGCAGCGCGGCGGATCGCTGGTGGTGTTGAACAGCTCCCGAGGGGACGCTCTCAGCGATCCAGGGTTTGCTCAGCCAGCCGACCTGGACTGGGTCAGGACGACCTGCACGGAGGCGGGCGTCGAGTTCAGCATTCGCCAAGAGGTTCGGGGCAAGGAAGCTTCCGAGGAGTTGATCATGCTCCTCAACGAGGTCGACGCCGACCTGTGCGTGATCGGCCTGCGTCGACGCACGGCCGTCGGAAAGATGCTGCTCGGCAGTAATGCTCACCGGATCCTGATGGACGCTCCCTGCCACGTCCTGTCCGTCAAGCCCACCGACCGTCATGAGTGAGTCCGGTCTGAACGGCGCCGCTCAAGCGACCGCCGACCTGGTCGACCAGTACGGCACCGAGCTGGCGTCGATCCCACTGCAGTTCCGGTCCTACGGAGGCCGACCCCGGTTCTGTGGTGTGGTGGTCACGCTCAAGTGCTTCGAGGATAATGCGTTGCTCAAGCAGACTCTCGCAGATGAGGAGTCGCCTCGGGGGAAGGTACTCGTCATCGACGGAGGCGGGTCCTACCGCTCCGCCCTTGTCGGCGACGTCATCGCCGGAATCGCAGTGCGCCGCGAGTGGGCCGGGCTGATCATCCACGGCGTCGTCCGCGACTCGGTGGCGCTGAGTGGTCTGGACCTCGGAATCAAGGCGCTGGGCACCAACCCGGCCAAGAGCGGCAAGACCGGTGCCGGACAAATCAACATCCCGATCGATATCGGTGGGGTGCGATTTCTGCCTGGCAGCACTGTCTACTGCGACGAGGACGGCATCGTCGTGAGGGCGTCCGACTCAGCCCGTTAGGGTCTGGACGCGGGTCGGTGGCTGAGCCGGCCGAACTCGGAACGGCGCATCGTCAAGTACGGGGTGACCTATGACGCGACTTGTCCGGGCTGACCCAGGTCGTCGAGGAAGAGCGAGGCCCACCTGTCGATGTCGTTGTCGAACACCTGCCGTCGCAGGATTCGCATCCGGCGGGTCTTGGACCGGGGCGAGTCCTGCATGGCCTCCAGTAGCTTCTCCTTCATCCCGTCGATGTCGTACGGGTTCACCAGGTACGCCTGTCGCAGCTCTTTCGCGGCGCCGGCGAACTCGCTCAGGACCAGCGCACCGTCCTCGTTGTGCCGGCAGGCGATGTACTCCTTGGCGACCAGGTTCATGCCGTCGCGCAGCGGGGTCACCACCATGACGTCGGCCGCGCGATAGAGCGCCGCCATCTCGCTCTTGGGGTAGGAGGAGTGCAGGTACGTGATCGGCGGCCGGCCGATGCGGCCAATGTCGCCGTTGATCCGCCCGACCAGCCGGTCGATGTCGTCACGCAGCATCCGGTACTGGTCCACCCGCTCGCGCGACGGGGTGGCGACCTGGACGAACACCGCCTTCTCGGGGTCGATGCTGCCGTCCGAGACGAGCTCACCGAACGCCTCCACCCGCTGCGGCAGACCCTTGGTGTAGTCCAGCCGGTCCACGCCCAGGAACATGAACTTCGGATCTCCGAGATCGCGGCGGATCTCGGCAGCCCGCGCCTCGATCTCGGGCGTGGTGGCGAGCTCGGCGAGTCCGCGAGTGTCGATGGAGATCGGGTACGCCCGTGCCAGCACGATGCGGTCTTCGGGCATGCTGATGGCATCGCGATGCGTGGCGTAATGCAGGCGCTGGCGCACCAGCCGTACGAAGTTCTGGGCGCCGCCGGGGAGCTGAAAGCCGACCAGGTCTGCGCCGAGCAGGCCCTCAAGGATCTGGTTGCGCCAGGGGAGCTGCTGGTACAGCTCGGTCGGCGGGAATGGAATGTGCAGGAAGAACCCGATCTTCAGATCGGGCCGCTGAGTACGCAGCATCTGCGGAACCAGCTGGAGCTGGTAGTCCTGAACCCAGACGACGGCGTTCTGCTCAGCCACGGCGGCGGTCGCGTCGGCGAATCGCTGGTTCACCTTGACGTAGGCGTCCCACCACTCCCGGTGGAACTCCGGATGCGCCACTACGTCGTGGTACAGCGGCCACAGGGTGCCGTTGGAGAAGCCCTCGTAGTAGTCCTCGACCTCCTGCGCCGACAGCGGCACCGGGACCAGCTGGATCCCTGAGTCCTCGAACGGCTCCAGCTTTTCATCAGGGGCGCCGTGCCAGCCGATCCAGGCCCCCTCGTGCTTGCGCATCACGGGCTCGAGTGCGCTGACCAACCCGCCGGGCGAGGTGCGCCAGTTGGTGCTGCCGTCCTCCAGCTCGATCCGGTCCACGGGTAGGCGGTTGGCCACCACCACGAACGATGCCGTTGGGACGGGCGGCTTTTTCTCGGGGGCCTTCGGGTTCATTGCGATTGGTGCCTCCATCAGGTGTCGCTCCGACCCTAGCCGGTCCTTCCCGTGACCCGAACTGCGATCGGCGGGCACCCGGTTCGTGTCGCGGCCAGACATCTGGAAAAGTCGGGGGTATGACTGCCACCGGGCCTGTCTCAGATTCAGGCATCGCTGCCATGCAGGCGATCATGGAGCGCCCCCAGGACACGCTGATCGGGGTGGATTTCGACGGCACCCTCGCTCCCATCATCGACGATCCCGAGCAGGCCTATGCTCATCCCGCTGCCGTCGCAGCACTCGGCCGGCTGGCTGCCTCGGTCGGGGTCGTCGTGGTGATCACCGGGCGACCAGCGGAGACCGCGGTCAAGCTCGGTGGCTTCCGAGAGATTGCGGGACTTTCCTCGATGGTCGTGCTCGGTCAGTACGGCGTGGAGCGCTGGGACGCTGACAGCGATGAATTCTCCATTCCGCCCGAGCCCAAAGCCGTTGGAGCTGTGTCAGAGGAGCTTCCCGGTATCTTCGCCGAACTGGGTCTGTCCAATGTTCGGGTCGAGCACAAAGGCCGCGCAATCGGGGTGCACACGCGCGAGCTGGGAAACGCAACCGAGGCGTTCGATCGTCTGGCTGAGCCGCTGGGTGAGCTAGCCGCCAAGCACGGGCTGCTGATTGAGCCTGGGAAGAACGTCCTGGAGATCCGCGCTCCCGGGATCGACAAGGGGGAGGCGCTGCGCAACATCGTGTTGGAGAAAGGCGCGCGCCAGGTCATCTTCGCCGGTGACGACCTCGGTGACCTGCCCGCCTTCCGGGCTGTTGAGCAGCTGCGTACTGAGGGCATTGCAGGACTGCTGGTCTGCTCGGCCTCCCACGAGGAAGACGCCCTCACCGAGATCTCCGACCTGATCCTGGACGGCCCCGAAGGCGTGGCCGAGTGGCTGGCCAGGCTGGCGGACAGCCTGGAGGCTCGAGCCAAGTGACGCTGCCCTCGGCGGCTCCTCGGACGTCGTCAGCGAAGTTTCTTGACGATCGCCCGCTGCGCCCTCCGAGCGTGGCAGCCACGTTGCGGGCGCCTTCGGGTACGGTTCAAGGCATGACCCCTGAATCCGATCGTGACCGCATCGAGGAGCGCGCGCACCTGCTACCCGAAGAGCTGTCGGTCGGCAGCGACGACCCTGAGGCGCAGGCCGAGGCGATTCTCCAGGAGTCGGACGAACGGACGGACGACCCTGAGGGCACGCGAGCTGAGTCCAGCCAGACCCCGGGGGAGTAGGGCTCGAATTCGTCGATC
>DASTIW010000029.1:0-84956 GCA_035717205.1 Propionibacteriaceae bacterium
CATCACCATCAACGGCCCCAGCTACCGACTCAAAGACCGCCTCACCCTCGTCAACGGAGGTGAAACCATGCCATGATCAAACCACCGAGACCGACACGTCAGGTCGTACCCCGACCGACACATGAGGTCGTACGCCGACACCGATCGACGCCGTCCGGGCGGCGAAGGAGTTCCTGGCCCGCCCCAACCCGGCCCAGATGCGCGCCGACGGCGACCGGGAGGCGTTGCGGGTGTTGATGGTCGACCGCGACCAGGCCGTGGACTGTGTCCGGTCAGCGCGGGCGGTGTTGACCTCGCTGATCGTGACTGCACCGACCGGGTTGCGTGAACAGCTCCGCGGGCTGAGCCGGAAACGTCGCCCTGCCACGTGCGCTCAGCTGCGCTGCCCCGGGAACGCCGACCGGCCAACTCGGGTGCTGCACCAGAGCCTGGCCCGGCTCGGTCAGCGGATCGTGGACCTCACCGCGGTGATCGACGACCTCGAAGCGGAGATCACCGCAACCGTCGAGGACCTCGCCCCCGGCCTCGTCGCCGACGAGCCCGGTTTGGGCGCCCTCAGCCTGGCGCAAATCCTGCTGTCGTGGTCCCACGCCGGGAGGATCCACAGCGAGGCCGCCTTCGGAATGCTGTCGGGCACCGCACCGGTGCCGGTGTCGTCGGGACGCACCGACCGGCATCGGCTGAACCGCCTCGGGGACCGGCAACTCAATCGAGCGCTGCACATCGTTGCCACCAACCGGATGCGTCACCACCCAGAGACCGTGGCCTACGTCCAACGCCGCCGAGCCGCCGGCAAGACCGACAAAGAGATCCGCCGCTGCATCAAGCGCTACCTCGCCCGACACCTCTACCGACGCCTCAACGGGATGGACGAAAGCACCGACAAACATTGCAGCGGGAGTTGACACGACATAGGAGCGTCATTAGTTCGCGCCGGATCTTCTCCATGGCTCATCTTCGGAGTCCGCGGCGGAGGGAGCGCAGGGGTGTTGTTCGTGGGTGATGACTGGGCCGAGGCCCATCACGACATCGAGATTGAGGACGAGTCGGGCCGCCGGTTGGCGCGTGGCCGGTTGCCGGAAGGGCTGGCTGGGATTAGCCGGTTCCATGAGCTGGTCGCCGATCATCTCGACCCCGACTCCGAGCCGTCGGAGGTGCTGGTGGGGATCGAGACGGATCGGGGCCCGTGGGTGCAGGCGTTGGTGGCGGCCGGTTACAGCGTCTATGCGATCAACCCGTTCCAGGTGTCACGGTATCGGGACCGGCACGCCGCGTCCGGGGCGAAGTCTGATCCTGGTGACGCGCACGTGCTCGCCGAAATTGTTCGGCTGGATCGAGCTCATCACCGCCCGATCGCCGGTGACAGCGACATCGCCGAGCACGTGAAGGCGGCTGCCCGAGCACATCAGTCGATGATCTGGTCCAGGCAACGCCAGGTCAACACGTTGCGGTCGACGTTGCGGGAGTTCTACCCCGCCGCGCTGACCGCGTTCGGGGACCTGGCCAGCGCTGACGCGCTGGCGGTGCTTGCCGCCGCACCGTCACCGGAGCAGGGTCGACGGCTCAGCCAACGCCGAGTCGAGACGCTGCTGGCCCGGACCGGCCGGCAACGCAACATCAAGGCGAAAGCGACCGAGATCAGGGCTGCGCTGAATACCGACCAGCTGGCCGCCCGGCCAGGGGTGGTCGGCGCCTACGCAGCGAGCGTATCCGCGCTGGTCGCGGTGATCACGGTGATGGTGACCCAGATCGAGGTGCTGGCCGGGCAGGTGGAGCAGGGTTTTGGCCAGCACCCGGACGTTGAGATCTACCGAAGCCAGCCCGGCCTCGGACCGATCCTGGGCGCCCGGGTGCTGGCCGAGTTCGGCGACAACCCCGACCGCTACGCCGACGCCAAGGGCCGGAAGAACTACTCCGGCATGTCACCCATCACCAAGGCCTCGGGGACCAAACGGGTCGTGCTGGCACGCCACGCCAGAAACCGAAGACTCGCCGATGCCCTCTACCAGCAGGCGTTCTGCGCGCTCAACAGCTCCCCCGGAGCGCGCGCCTTCTACGACCGGCACCGCGACCGCGGAGCCACCCACCACCAAGCCCTCCGAGCCCTCGGAAACCGGCTCGTCGGCATCCTCCACGGCTGCCTACGCCACCACACCATCTACAACGAGGACACCGCCTGGCCCACCCTGACCGAAAACGAACACCAAGCCGCTTGACAAGTTACGACCGTGGGATGTCTAGATCGTCAGGACCAGCTTGCCGCGCACATGACCCTGCTCCAGCAGGCGATGAGCATCGGCGGCGGCAGTCATGGGATAGGTCTGCACGTCGATCCGCAACTGCCCGTCGTCGAGCAGCGCGGCGATCTCCGCCAGCGCCGCGGCGGGGTCCCCGCCGCCACCGCTGGCTCGAGCGCCCAGCGAGGGAGCGGAGAAGTTCGCGATGCTGACGACCTGCCGGGGGTCGTGCACCATCCCGATGAGCTCCTCGAGGGGGCTCTTTCCGACCACGTCGAAGACGGCGTCCACGCCGTCGGGGGCGAGGTGGGCGACTCTGTCGGCGAGACCGGCGCCGTACCGTACGGGGATGGCGCCGAGCGACGACAGGTAGTCATGGTTGGCTTCGCTCGCCGTCGCGATCACGAAAGCGCCCCGCGCACGCGCGACCTGGACGGCTACCGCGCCCACGCCACCGGCGGCTCCGTCCACCACCACGGTGCTGCCCTGTGTGACTCCCAGCAGGCTCAAGGCTCGCACCGAGGTCTCCCCGGCCGTGCCGGCGGCCGCGGCCTGCGACCAGTCTGTGCGCGCTGGCTTCGGGACGAACGCCTTCAGGACCGCCAACTCGGCGTGAGTGGCAGACCCTAGCCCGAAGACCGCGTCCCCCGGCTGAACCCCAGCAGCACCCTCGCCGACCTCGTCCACAATCCCGGCGGCGTCGAACCCGAACAATATCGGGAAACCGCTCGCTGGCTCGCCCAACCGGCCGGCGCGAATCTTCCAGTCAATGGCATTCACGCTCGCCGCCTGAACGGCGATCCGCACAGTCCCGGGCACCGCGTGCGGTTCCGGTGCGTCAGACCACTCCAGCACCTCCGGACCCCCGTGTACTGCACATTGCACTGCTCGCATCTGTGGTCTGTCCCCTTGGATCGGCGAAAACCTCACTCTAGTGCGCACCAGTGCGCAGGGGTTCGCGCGTTGGTCACGCCCAGATCTCGGTGCGTTGTCAACGTTGGAAGACAACCGTAGGGTGGCGAACGTGCCATGCGGAGGGGGCCGCTTCAACCTCCGTCATCTACCAGAATGTGGGATCGTGCTGCGTCGGCTCATTCTCGGCCTCCTGCTAGCGGGTTGCCTCGCAACGTCCGCTCTGGTGCTGGCGACGCCGGCGGCCGCAGCCACCTCGGTATGGGCGACGTTCACCAGCCTCCATGGCAGTCCGCGGCTGTTGAGCACCACCATGACCCAGCCGGTAGCCGGTTTCCCGACTGCCGCAGTTGTCACCGACTCCGGCGCGGGCAGCCTGGTCGCCGCTGCGGACGACAGCAGCGTCCTGCTCCCGCCGGACTCGCCCCTGGTCTCGAAGTACGGGTCCGGTCGGGGAGCGCACTACCTGAACCTGACCGCTCACCGAAGCGACCCGTTCTCCGCGTCGGTCACGACCTACACCTTCTCGCATCCGACCCCTGCCAGGGGCTGGAGCGTGATACTCGGCGGACTGGACGCTGATCGCATCGTGCTCACCGCTACCGACGGCGATGGCAGGCCGCTGCCACCGGCCGCGCTGGGTTTTCGCGGCCCAGTGACCAGCGCGACGGCCGACACGGCGCAGCCCTTCTGGGACCCAGCGACCGGGACGATTCTTGGTGCCCCCGATCGGACCGGCTTACCTTCGGCCACCGTCTGGTTCGAGCCGACGGCTGCGCTATCGACGCTGACCCTGAGCTACTCCCAGCTGTCCGACAATCCCGGCTACCTGACGACATTCGCGGCGCTGTCTCACTCGGTCAGCGGGACGGTCACAGCACCGACAGGCCAGCGGGCCGGGATTCTCGTTCGGCTGCTCGACGTCACCGGCGGGGCCGTCACCCAGACGCGGACACGACCAGACGGAACGTACACGTTCCTGGGTGTGGCGACCGACGACAGCTACCGCGTTGAGCTGGTCCGGCCCAGCGGACTTGCCTCAGACGGGCCGTTGGCCCGAAACGTCGACCTGCGGCTCACCGACCAGGTCGGGGTCGATTTCGAGCTGCGCCCGATGGTGCCCGTGCAGGCGAGCGGTACGGTGCGGAACGCGCTGACGGATGCCCTGCTGCCGGGCGTGGAGGTGAGGCTAACCGGGCCGGGCGATTTCCAGCGCACTCTGGTGACCGACGGCTCCGGTCAGTTCCTCTTTGACCACGTTCCGGTCGGCCAGGGCTACGAACTTCAGGCGGCATCACCTCCGGGATACCGCGCGTCGCCGCCGGTCAAACAGTTCAACGTGCCCGCGAATTCTGAGGCACCGATCGGGGGCCTGCGGATTGCGCTCACCCCCCTTCCCTTCGGCTCGGTCCAGGGCGCGGTTCGCACCCCGGGCACGGCGAAGCCAGTAGCGAACGTAGAGCTCACGATCCACGCCCCCGACGGCTCCGCCCAGAGGTTGCGCACCGCTGTGGACGGAACGTACGGGGTGGGCAGGCTGTCGCCCGGACGGTATGCCATCAGCATCACTCCACCAACTCGTACCGAGCTCGTCGGAGGAGGCACCGCCGAGTTCACCATCGGTCAGGCCGGTAACGATGTGACCGGCAAGGACTTCGTGCTGCGGCCGCTGCCCGACACTGCGTTCACTGCCCGCGGAAAGGTGGCCCGCACCGACGGGACGGGGCTGAGCGGCGTCCGGGTACTGCTGACCAACGCCGAGGGCACCACCATCGAGCAGTTCACCAACTCAAGGGGCAGGTTCGCCTTCCGCGATCTGCCGACCGGCGACGACTACCGCGCTCGGGTCGAGCCCTCACCGGGGTTGGAGGTCTCAGGTGGCAGCCAGAGAGTCTTCGACATCACCGACGCCGACGTCAGCACCGGAACCTTCATCGTTGTCCCCGTGAGCCGCGTCAGCCGGCCGAGCCCCACGCCGGAGGCCGCCCCGACGGTCGCGCCCGCACCGACCGGAGACACCCACTCGACCGCTGCACCGCTGTCGGCGATCCAGTCGCCGTCGACAGCGGCTCCTGGCAGCCAGCTCCTCGTGGTGGGAAGCATCGCCGCCCTGCTCCTTGGGGTGGCACTCGTCCTGCTCGGCCGTCGACTGACCTGGAGAACCTAGCTCAGCTCGGACGGCCCGAGGCGACCAGCGAGAAGAACTCAGCCCGAGACGACGAGTCGTTGCGAAGCTGGCCATGGAGCGCTGAGGTGACCGTGTTGGTGTCGGCCGCTCGGACGCCTCTCACCGTCATGCACAGGTGCTCGGCCTCGACCACAACCCCAACGCCACGCGGCGCGACATGCTCCTCCAGCCAGTCGGCGATCTGCTGGGTCAGCCTCTCCTGGACCTGGGGTCGTCGCGCGAACAGCTCCACCACCCGGGCCAGTTTGGAGAGCCCGAGGATTCGCTCCCCGGGGAGGTAGCCGATGTGTGCCACTCCGATGAACGGCAGCAGGTGGTGCTCGCACACCGACTGCATCGGGATGGATCGGGCGATGATCAGCTCGTCATAGCCGGCGTCATTGGGAAATGTCGTCAGGTCGAAGGGTCGCGGGCTGAACATCTCGGCGTACGCGCGGGCCATCCGACCGGGGGTGGCGGCCATGCTCTCGCTTCCGAGGTTCACCCCGAGTGCTGTAAGGAAGGCGAAGGCCGCCCGTTCTGCGGCGACCAGGTTGGTGTCCCCGTCGGCGTGAACCATGCGGAGAGGTGCCGTCTGCAGTGCTGCTGAGCCTGTAGCCATTGGTTGCCCCCTGCTGTAAGAGAAAGTAGGGTTGACGTTAGAACCTTGCAGTCTGTTTCGTCAAGAGGTGTGTCTCTTAGAAAGGTGTCCAGCGGTGGAGTCAACCGAGCTTGCCTCCCGCGTGGCGGGGATCGCCGCACTCGCGGAGCCGATCCGGCGAGATCTGTACCTCTTCGTCGCCGCACAGCAGACACCGGTGAGCAGGGACGAAGCCTCCGCCGGCTTGGGGGTGGCCCGCCACACTGCCAAGTTCCACCTGGACAAACTGGTCGCGGAGGGCCTGCTGGAAGTGGAGTACAAGCGACCGTCCGACCGTCGGGGACCGGGAGCCGGCCGGCCCACCAAGCGATATCGGCGGTCGCAGCACCAGCTCGCGGTCACACTGCCGGAACGCCAGTACGAGCTAGCCGCACGGGTGCTGGCGAGCGCCATCGACCGCTCCCGCCAGGGCGGCGTTCCGATCGAGGACTCCCTGCACGAGGCCGCCGCGGCGTTCGGCGCCAGGCTCGGCGGCCGCTCCGACGCCTCGAGCGTGGCTCCGCAGGACGCCGACGAGACACTGACCGCTGCGTGCGAGGTGCTGGCCGGCGCAGGGTACGAGCCGCACCGGGACGGGAACGTCATCACCTTGACGAACTGCCCGTTCGACGCGTTGGCGCACGACTACACCCAGCTCGTCTGCGGGATCAACCTCGATCTGCTGACGGGAGTCGCCGACAGCCTCCAACCCGCTCGACTGTGCGCCCGGCTGGCACCGCAACCGGGACGCTGCTGCGTCGTTCTCAGCCCTCCCGAGGATCAGCCGGCCACCTGAAGGACGGTCAGCAGAACCAGCACGACCGTCCCGACCGCGAACACACCGTGCAACCCGACGACCGCGGCAGGAATGTGCTGCTCGGCCAGAGCAGGGCCACCCGATACTGCGCCACCTGCCCCGGCACCCCTGCGGTCGCTCGCCCAGCGGCTCACCATCACCCCACCGATGCTGGCAACGATCAGCAGCCCGACGAAAGCGATCCAGCCCCACAGGGTGCTGTCGCTCACCAGGTAGATGATCCAGACGATCAGCCCCACCACGGCGATCAGCAGGTGCGCGAAGACCCGAGACGGTGGCAGGTTGGTTCCGGCCTGCCCGGCACCCGAACGCGTGCCACCTTTCGAGGCCCAGATCGCGACCATGTAGGAACCAAAGGCTGCTGTCACCAACCAGGTGATCAAGGCGACGATAGCCATCACGCTCTCCTTCCCGACCCGCGTCGGTGCATTGATGTGTTGCTGGCGGCTGTGGTTGTTGAGGCGGGCCTGCTGCGGCGTCTGACAGCATCCGGCGTCGCGAAGCCCTCCGCCTGGACCGACTCGGCGGCGACCCGCACGCCGTACCGGTAGGCCAGCTTGCCCCCGAGGTAGCCGGACGCGCTGACGCCAAGCAGCCCGACCACAGACAGGATCAGCGGTCCTACCGGAGTCGCCAGATCACTGCCGCGGAACGCAAACCGCCAGGCGAAGTTCAGTGCGAAAAGTACGGTGACACCGAGATTGAGTCCGGCATGGAGCAGTGCCGTGCGGCGCGCGACTGTTCCGCCGGGGATGGCGAGAAAGTCCATCAGCCCGACCGCAGCCGCAGCGAGTGCACCCAGCACACCTAGGCCGATGAGCCACATCGCGCCGCGGAAGAACGCATCCTGGCTCGAGCTCAGGTAGGAGGCGATGTCGAAGACCACAGATGCCACCCAGGCGCCGATGGGCACGGCGACGAGCATGGGGTGATACGGGTGACCGTAGGGTCCAGCGAGCGCGGCGGAGATCGGTTTCTTGGACTGTAGGTGACGTTCGTCCATGACGGCTCCTTCTTCAGTTTCACTAACTAGTGTGGGTTTTTTTAGTGCGTTCGTCAACGGCTCCCGATACGCTGAGCCCATGCGGGACCGTCGAGCAGCGATGAGGGCGGTCGCAGTGTTGGTCGACGACGTGCGTCGTGCGTTGTACGACCATGTGCGGCGCGCGGATCGGCCGGTTACCCGGGAGTCGGCCGCCGAGGAGGTGGGGATCTCCCGCAAGCTGGCGGCGTTCCATCTGGACAAGCTGGTGCGGGCCGGGCTGCTCAGCGCCACCACCACCAGTCCGACGGCGAGCGTGGGACGCCGGCCCAAGGCGTACGAGCCCGCGGCCGTCGACGTAGCGGTTGCCATCCCGGAACGTCGACCTGACGCCCTCGTCGAGATCCTGATGGAAGGAGTTCTTCGTTCAGAACCGGGGTCGGGCGCCGCAGCGGAGACCCTGCGGGCCGCCCAGAGCACTGGCATCCGCCTCGGGGAGTCAGAGCGGCGTCACGGCCGGTACCGCGCGATGGGATTTCAGCGGGCACTGACCCTGAGTGTGTCGATGCTCGAGCGGTACGGGTTCGAGCCCGTCCAGCAGGACCGCTCGACCGTCGGGCTGCGGAACTGTCCGTTCCGACCGTTCGCCGATTCCGAGCCGGGCCTGATCTGCGGCATCAGCCACGCGCTGCTGTCCGGCTACCTGGATGGCCTGGGCGCGGAAGGGATCGAGGCCAACCTGGATCCCCGGCCCGGCTGGTGCTGCGTCCGGCTCCGTGCGAGCCCGGCTGTCAACGGTTGAGCTACTTCTTCTCGGCCTTGGTGGGCTCGGTGGTGGACAGCGCCGCGACGAAAGCCTCCTGCGGGACTTCGACCCGGCCGACCATCTTCATCCGCTTCTTGCCTTCCTTCTGCTTCTCCAGCAGCTTCCGTTTGCGGGTGATGTCCCCGCCGTAGCACTTGGCCAGCACGTCCTTGCGGATGGCGCGGATGGTTTCCCGGGCGATGATCCGGGCGCCGATGGCGGCTTGGATCGGCACCTCGAACTGCTGCCGCGGGATCAGGTCCTTGAGCTTGCCGGCCATCATCAGCCCGTAGCTGTACGCCTTGTCCTTGTGCACGATGGAGGAGAACGCGTCCACCGGCTCGCCGTGCAGCAGGATGTCCACCTTCACCAGCTCGGAGGGCTGCTCCCCCGACGGCTCGTAGTCAAGGCTGGCGTAGCCCTTGGTCCGTGACTTCAACGCGTCGAAGAAGTCGAAGACAATCTCCGCCAGCGGGAGCGTGTAGCGGATCTCCACCCGGTCCTCGGACAGGTAGTCCAGCCCGTGCTGGATACCGCGCCGAGCCTGACAGAGCTCGAGAATCGTGCCGATGTACTCCGAGGGCGCCAGCAGCGTGGCCTTGACCACCGGCTCGTAGACGGCCGAGATCTTGCCGCCGGTCGGATACTCCGACGGGTTGGTGACAATGTGCTGGGTGCCATCCTCCATCACCACCCGGTAGACCACGCTGGGAGCGGTGGAGATCAGATCCAGGTTGAACTCCCGTTCCAGGCGCTCCCGGACGATCTCCATGTGGAGCAGCCCGAGGAAGCCGATGCGAAACCCGAAGCCCAGCGCGCCAGAAGTCTCCGGCTCGTACACCAGAGCGGCGTCGTTGAGCTGCAGCTTGTCCAGCGCCTCACGCAGCTCGGGATAGTCGGCACCGTCAATCGGGAACAGACCCGCGAACACCATCGGGTTGGGATGCCGATAGCCACCAAGAGAGCTGGAGGCAGGCTTCGCGGCCGAGGTCACGGTGTCGCCGACTCGTGACTGTCGGACCTCCTTCACGCCGGTGATGAGATAGCCCACCTCGCCCACCCGCAGCGACCCCGACTTCACCGGGTCGGGTGAGATGACCCCCACCTCGAGCGTCTCATGCGTGGCCTTCGTGGACATCATCAGCACTCGCTCCCGGTGCGACAGCTCGCCGTCGATCACCCGAACGTAGGTGACCACGCCGCGGTAGGTGTCGTAGACGGAGTCGAAGATCAACGCGCGGGCGGGGCCGTCCGGATCCCCCACCGGCGGCGGGATCTGGCGGACGATCTCGTTCAGCAGGTCCGTGACGCCGGCCCCGGTCTTGGCAGACACCCGCAGCACCTCTGACGGTTCACAGCCGATGATGCCGGCCAGCTCGGCCGCGTACTTCTCCGGCTGGGCACTGGGCAGGTCGATCTTGTTCAGCACCGGGATGATCTGCAGGTCGGCTTCCAACGCCAGGTACAAATTCGCCAGGGTCTGAGCCTCGATGCCCTGTGCGGCGTCCACCAGCAGCACGGCTCCCTCGCAGGCGGCCAGTGAGCGCGACACCTCGTAGGTGAAGTCGACGTGCCCGGGAGTGTCGATCATGTTGAGCACGTACGTCTGGGAGCCGCCGGACGGCGTCCACGGCATCCGCACCGCCTGCGACTTGATCGTGATGCCGCGCTCGCGCTCGATGTCCATCCGGTCCAGGTACTGCGCCCGCATGGCGCGGCCCTCGACCACCCCGGTGAGCTGCAGCATCCGATCTGCCAGGGTCGACTTGCCATGGTCGATGTGGGCGATGATGCTGAAGTTTCGGATGATCGCAGGATCGGTGCGTCCAGCCTGGGGCACGGTCGGAGAACTCACGTCATCTTCCAGTCAGGTGGGAATTCGGCGTCGGGCACCCGAACATGGTGGCCCGACGGGCCATCATCCCATGACCTGGTCAGGATAGAAGCCCCACCGCGACAGCGGCTCGACCAGCTGCTCCTCCTCGTACTCCAGGTGGGGCAACAAGGTGTCGCCGAGGAGGTTGATGGCGTCCTGCACCCCGCTGAAGTCGCCGGGGGCCGCGATGAACTCCACCAACCGCTCGTCGAGCAGCTGGAGCACGCCGTGAATGACATGGTGCTCGTCGGTCAACCTGTCCAGCACGTCGCTCAGGCCGGGCTCCGCGTGCAGCAGGTGCGGGAAGACCGAGTCATCCTCCAACCCGTGATGAGCCGACACCACCCGAGCGTACGTCGCGCAGCACGCCCCCAGACGCCAGTCGTTCTCGCGAAGGATCAGGTCGTTGATCGCGTCGCCGGCCAGGCTGGCATCTTCGACGCCCTGACGTACCTGCTCCAGCACGGTGCGGACCGTCTCCAGCTCCATCCGCAAGTGGTGGTTGACCTCAACCAGACGGTCGCCCAGCGCCGGGCTGCTGCTTGGACCCGCTCCACCGCCCTGGCCGTCGTTCACTGCGGTCACTCCTCACCGATGATTTGGGGCGCTCGGCGCCTGCTGCTACAGTTGGCGGTCGCGTCGGCGAGCCGTATGTCTGCTGCTCTTTGGCGCACTCACCCGATGACAGTAACCAGAGTTTAGAGGCTTGCCCAGTGGCGAACATCAAGTCCCAGATCAAGCGGATCAAGACCAACGAGAAGGCCCGTCAGCGGAACAAGGCTGCGAAGTCTGTGCTCCGGACGTCGATCCGCCACTTCCGCGAGGCTGCTGAGTCCGGCGACACCGCCAAGGCGCAGGAGCTCGCCAGGGCTGCCAACCGCGCCCTCGACAAGGCCGCCTCCAAGGGCGTCATTCACAAGAACCAGGCTGCGAACCGCAAATCCGCGATCGCAGTCAAGGCTGCATCGCTGGGCTGACCGCCCGGTTCCGCAGTCAGACGCGTCTGGCCCACCACGCCGGCAGTCCGTAGATCGTCCCGACCACCTTGCGGTGGCCGGGACGTTGTACGTTCCCGGGCTGTTCGGCTGCCGGGTCAGCCGAGGGCCAATGCCTTCAGCCGGGTGTAGCTGCCGCTGAACCTGTCCTGGTCGATCGGGGTGGAGGTGTACTGCCAGAAGGTGTAGTACAGCCAGCCCCCGGGCAGCGTTCCTGGGCTGGTCGAGTAGCGCGCGATCCACAGCGGGTTGGTCCGGTTGAATGCGGTTGAGTTGCCGGTGCACCGGCTCCACCAGTCGTAGGTGCTGTAGATAACCGCGTCGCGTCCGGTGCGCTGCTTGTAGCGGGTGGTGAAGGCCTTGATCCAGGACACGATTTGAACTTGGGTGAGCCCGTAGCAGGTGGCACCGTACGGGTTGTACTCGATGTCCAGGACACCCGGCAAGGTGCGGCCGTCGCGCGACCAGGACCCCCCGTACCGGACAAAGTAGTCAGCCTGTGCGATGCCGCTGGAGTTGGCCGGCCGGGCGAAGTGGTACGCGCCGCGGATCATGCCGATGTTGTAGGAGCCCCGGTACTGCGAGCTGAAGTAGGGGTTCCGGTACGACGTTCCCTCGGTCGCCTTCACGTAGGCGAACCGCTTTCCCTGGCTCCACCAGTACGACCAGTTGACGTTGCCCTGGTAGCTGGCGACGTCGATGCCCTGCACGCTGGTCGAGGTCGCCGCGGTGGTGATTGTCGTCTGGCGGGTCTGCCGGGTTGGCGGGGTGGTCTCGGTGCGGTTCCGCCAGCCCATGTAGGCGTTCTCTGGGGCGACACCGGCCCGCGCGGCAGCGGGAGTGGGCGTCGATGGCGAATCGTGTGAGCGTGGCACGGCGGACGCGTACGAGCCGGCGGAGAAGACCAGCGCTGATGACAGCACGGCGACGAGCGCGCGGCAACGATGGCGAGCAGACAGCATGGGGGGAGCTCCTCGGGTGAGATGGCAGTGTCCAGAACGCCACCGACCCCGGCGATGTCCGCCGGGACTTCAGCTCCCCGAAGCGCGATCTGTGGGGAGCATCGTAGCGATCGCTACCCGGGCTGAGAAATCGGCTCCCTCCCCGAGTGAGCACGGCCGCTTTCGCTGGCCCCACAAGGCTTCAGCCACGACGAGCAGTGGCGATCGCGAGCAGGGCCCGCTCCAGCGCGAACTCCGCGTCGTCGGAAGCGCCCTTCACCTCCGCGTCCGCGATCGCGACGGCGTTGATGGCGGCTGCGATCCCGCGCTGGTCCCACCCCCTGGCCTGCGGTCGCATGGACTTCAGCTTCCACGGTGGGACGCCGATCTCGCGGGCAAGGTCGGCGTCACCCATGCTCCCGCCGGCCGTGAGCAGCTTGCCCAGACCCCGGAGTCCCGAGGCCAGCGCGCTGGTGACCAGCACCGGTGCGACACCGGTCGACATGGCCCAGCGGAGCTGCTCCATGGCAGCCCCCGTACGCCCCGCCAGGGCGGCGTCTGCAACCTCGAAGCTCCTTACCTCCGAGCGGCCGCCAAAGTACTGCTTGACCAGCGCTACCGAGATGGACGGCCTCTCCGCGTCGGAGAGCAGCTGGGAAACCGCGGACGCCAGGCCGCGCAGGTCGTTCCCGACGGCGTCGACGAGTAGCCGGGCGGCCGCCGGCTCGATCCCTCCCCCAGCCCTGCGCACCTCGGCGGTAACAAACTGCGGTAGCTCCCAGGCTTTGAGCGCCGGGCAGTCGATGACCTGCACGCGAGCCTTCTTCAGCTTGTCGAGCAGCCCCTTGCCCTTGGGTCCGCCACCGTGCACCAGAACGAGAGCGAGGTCAGCCAGCCGCTGCTCCACCAGGGAAAGGACCTCGTCGGTCAGCTCGGCTGGCAGGTTGGCGAGATCGCGCACAACGGCGCCCCGTCGGGTGGAGAACAGCGAGGCGCTGGTCATCTCGGCCAGCTTGCCGGAGTCAAGTCGGATCGCCTCAATCTCAGAGACCTCCACCTCGGGGTCTGACTTACGGAGCTCCGCGAGGATGGCATCTACGGCGCGGTCGGCGAGCAGCGGCTCGGGCCCGCTGACCAGCGTCGTCTGGCCGAGCGGTGAGAGCTTCGGTGCCATGGCAGACAGCATGCCAGCCGCTGCCGACAAGCCAGCCGGCCGTTCACCGCTGCGCGACCGCAGCCAGACCCGACTTCCGCGCCACCACGGCGACCGAGCCCTGCAGGTCCGTTCTCAGCACCGTCATACCGAGCGATGCCGCCAGCTGGACGGTTCGAGGCGCTGGATGGCCATAGCTGTTGTCAAGGCCAGCGCTGGCGATGGCCACCCGAGCACCGGTGGCGGCAAGGAAATCCGGATCTTGCCTGCCGGACCCGTGGTGTGGCAGCTTGAGCACGTCCGCGCCCAGGTCGGCGCCGGTGGCCAGGATGGCCTGTTGACCCTCGGGCTCGACGTCACCGGTCAGCAGCAGGCGAACCCCACCTACGGTCACCTTCATCACAAGGCTGGCGTCGTTCTCGGCAGCGGACTCCTCCTCCGCGTCGACGCCGGGGTCGGGAAGCCGCGAGCCGACCGGGCCGAGAATGTCAAAAATGGCATCCCCGATGACGACCCGCTCCCCCACCACTGGGGCCCGGTCCGGGATGGCCCGCTCGGCGGCAAGTCGACGGACGATGGCTGCCTCCGTCGCGGGAGAGCGGATCGGGCTGGACCAGATCGCACCGACGTCGCGGCCCTGCAGCACACCCCGTACACCGTCGACGTGGTCGGCATGGAAGTGGGTCAGCACCAGCACCGGTACGCCGTCGATCCCCAGCTGATCGAGGCAGCGATCCATCAGGTCCGGGTCCGGGCCGGCATCGACGACGACCGCCTGACCGGGACCCACTCGCACCGCCAAGCCGTCTCCCTGCCCGACGGCACAGGCCACCATCACCCAGTCCCGCCCAGGCCAGCCCGGCTGACCGGGTGGCCGCAGGAAACCGACCGCCATCGCGCCCGCAAGCAGGGTTGCCAGCAGCCGGGACCGCAGCAGCCGTGGCATCAGCCAGCCGACGGTGATCGCGCCTGCCGCCAGCACTCCCACACCGGCGGCCGTCACCGGCCAGGGCCAGGCCGCCCCCGGCGTTCGGGCGCCGAGGTGGGCCACCCACAGGATCATCTGCGCCGACCAGCACGAGCCGAAGGCAGCCAGCGCTGCCGCCGGAGCGCTGACCAATGACAGCAGTGCAGCGGCGAACCCCAGCACCGTCGCCGGACCGACGAACGGACCGGCGACGGCGTTGGTCAACACCCCGACCACGCTCACCTGGCCGGAGATCGCGGCAACCACGGGCAGAGTGGCGAGATGAGCGGCGAGCGGCACCGCCACCGACTCTGCCACGATCCTTGGCAGCCACCGCACCATCACCGCCGCCCAGTGGCGTGCCCACCAGACGATGCCACCGCTGGCCAACACCGAGAGCGCGAAGCCGATCGATCGGCTGAGGAAGGGGTCGGCCAACAGCAGTACGACCATGGCGACTGCCAGGTGGCGAAGCCCCTTGGCGACGCCACCGGCGCCGAGTGCAGCCAACGACACCAAGCCCATTGCCGCGGCACGCAGCACGCTCGGCTCGGTTCGGCACAGTGCCACGAACATCAGCACTCCCGCCAGGCCGACCAGCCGCAGCCAGCGGCCGCGGACGCCTACCCAGCGCGCCATCATCAGCAGGAAAGCCAACAGCAGTGTCAGGTTGGCACCCGAGACAGCCGTCAGGTGCGTCAGCCCGGTCGTCTGGAAGTCCGCCGTGATGTCGGAGGTGATACCCGAGGTGTCTCCGAGAACCAGGGCAGGCACCAACGCCCGCTGCTCCACCCGGCGATGCGCCACCGACCGCCTGAGCCCCTCGCGTACTCGCTCGACTGCGCGGAGGCCGGGCGAGGGCGGGGACACAATCTCGGTGGGACCGCGGACACGCACCACCGCGCTCACATCAGAGCCGGGGTGCGGGGGCTGCAGTCGGGCCTCGGTGCGCACCGTGCTGCCGACCGGCAGCCGCGACCAGTCCGCCACCTGCCAGCCGCTCGCGGTCACCAGCACGGGACTTCGGACAGCCCAGGTCGACCCGCGACCGCTGACGATGAGGGCTCGTCCGCGGAGCAGCACGTACTCCTGCCGCCTGCCGGCCGCCCGCTGCACCTGCGGGTCGGTTCGCGTTCGCAGGACGAGAGTGACCACAGCCTCCGAACGGCCCAGATCGGAGACGGGACCCGAAGTGATCCGGGCGGTGTGCAGGGCACCGATCGCCAAGCACGTCACCAGCGCCAGGGCCGTTGCTCCCTGCCAGGCTGACCTGCGCCGCACTGCCAGCCCGGCAACTGCGGCTGCGGCCCCGGCGCATGCCAGCACCGGCGCCGTCGACCCGGAGGTCGCGGCCCAGCTCGCCGCCCACGCGGCCACCGCCAGCGGCACGGCCCGCAGATCGGGTCGATGCGATCCGGACGAGGTTCCGGTATCAGGCAGATCGCTCATAGGCGGAGGTGCTGCGACAGCTGTGCGAACGTCTTTGGCCCGATGCCGTCGATCTCCTGCAGCTCCTCCAGCCGGGTGAACCGCCCGTGCTCCTGTCGCCAGGCGACGATCTTGCCGGCGGTCACCGGGCCGACACCCGGCAGCGTCTCCAGCTCCGCCTTACTGGCCGCATTGAGGTCGAGTACGGGGCCCGTTTGGGAGTCGGACGATCCGCCTGAGGCCGCGCTGCCTGACGCTCCCCCACTCCCGTCTGAGCCGGCCCCGCCGCGCACCTCACCAGAGGGCTGCTGCCGCTTCCCGATCAGCACCTGCTGTCCGTCCTGCAGGATCTGGGCCAGGTTCAGCTGCCCCGGGTCGGCGTCTGCGCGGAGACCTCCGGCTGCCCTGATGGCGTCACCGACTCGAGCATGCGGCGTCAGCGAGACGACTCCGGGTCGCCGGACAGCCCCGAGCACATGCACGACTACCGGCGGAGGCGTCGCCGTCGACGAAGCGACGCCGGACGGCTGACCTGCCGAGGGACGGCGTACCTCCGGGGGAGCGGTCGACCCCACCGGTGTGACGAGTGGGACGGGCTTCGCCCGCAGCACCGCCCACCCTGCTGCCAGCAGGCCGATCAGCAGCAGCGTCACCACCACGCCCAGGTGCGCTCGTCCAAATCCAGGTGGCCGCGCCGGCGATGCCGGGAGCGCAGGCTCAACAGGTTGCACCGGGGGGTTCGGACTGCCAGCCACCTCTGTCGCCCAGCTCCGGCCAGGCAGAACGTGGGCAAGCCGGGCTCGCACGAGCTCGCTCAGCTCGACGTCCAGCTCACGCCGCCCTCGTCCCATGTCCAGAACCTAAGGAGAGCCACGCCCAGACAGACCTCCTCGCCGGTGGCTGTGGAGGCTGGTGCCAGCTGACCTCGGGCTGTGGACGAACGCCTGCTGCCGATTCCGGCTAGGGTCGAGGTGACACCACGATGCCCAACATGCCCGGCCCGACGTGGACGCCGAGTACGGCGCTGACCTGGCGAACCGTCACGTCGCTGAGCTGAGGCAGCCGAAGGCGCAGCCGGTCGACCAGCTGCTGGGCCGCGGCCTCGTCGTCCAGGTGGTGAACCGCGACGTCGACATGGTCGCTGGAGCCGGCGGCGCGAGCCAGCGCGAGCAGGCCCAGCTGCTCCAGCCGAGCGAGCGCCTTCGATGTGGTGCGGACCCGCTCGTGCGGCCGGACCTCTCCACCAGAGATGGTCAGCAGAGGTTTGACCGCCAAGGCCGAGCCAAGCAGGGCCGCCGCGGCGCCGATCCGCCCGCCTCTCCTGAGGTAGTCCAGACTGTCGACGTAGAAGTAGGTGTGTGCCGCGGCCGCGCGGGCCCGAACCACCTCGGCCACGTCGGCTACGCCTGCTCCGCGCTTGGCCGCTTCGGCGCCGCTCAGAACGGCGAAGCCTGCCGCCATCGCGAGGGTCTCGGTGTCGACCACCACGACGGGGACCGGCGCTGACTCGGCGGCCACCGTGGCCGCCTGGCAGGTGGCGGACATCTTCTGGCTCAGGTGGGCCGACACGATGGCCTCATATCCGGCCTCCGCCAGGTCCGCGTACACGCTCGCGAACGTCTCGGGGGTCGGTCGCGACGTGGTCACCACAACGCCGGCCCGAAGCGCCTCGGACACCCGGGCAGCGGTGGAGCCGTCGCTGCACTCGGGCCCGCTCGCGTCGTCGATAACGACTTGCAGCGGAATCACCGTGATTCCGGCCCGACCAGCCTCGTCGGGGTGGAGTGACGACGTAGAGTCGGTGACCACTGCGACGCCTCCCATGGCGCAAGAGTAGGACAGGGGACACCCGTCGGCGCGCAGGCGCAAGGGAGTTGGCATCGATGTCCGTCCACCGACCGAGGCTCTGGCGGGCTGCGCCGACGACGCTGGCGGTGGTGGTCACCTTCATGGTCACCGCCGCAATTACGGTGCCCATGCTGGCCTACCTTGCCTACGCCCTGGACGCGCGGCCGCTGATCCCGATCCTGGTCGGCGCGCTGACGATCGCCGCACTCCTTTACGCCTGGCGTTTCGGGCTGCATCCTCGGCTGATCGCGACCGGCTCGGGTCTGGTGGTGAAGAACCCGCTGTCGACCTCGCGGGTTGACTGGGACGACATCACCCTGATCGCGCCCGGGGAGAACGGCCTGGTCATCGGCACACCGGACCAGCGGCTGGAGGCCTGGTGCATCCAGAAGTCCAACTACGCCGCCAAACGCCACCGTCGTACCCGTGCCGACGCGATCTGCGGCGAACTGCTCGGCATGCTGGACGACCGTGACCGGGAGTTGGACCACCCCGATGCGAGGCTCCGGATTCGCCGGGCGCGCCCCGACGAGACCTCTCTGTTGACGTGGCTGGAGCGCTCGGCGACCGAGTCCACGCTCGCCGGTCTCTTCGGACCCGACGGGTCCGGCTATCCGTCCGGGGCGGTGCGGCGCCGCTGGCGTCGGCTGCTCAACGACCGGACGACGCGGGTCGCGATTCTGGAGCATCTCGATGAGCCGATCGGGCTGGTCGCGTACGACAGCGGCACGGTCGGAGCGCTGGCCGTGTTACCGGAGTACATCGGGCGCGGCTTTCGAGGGGCTCTGGAGCAGTACGCGACTCGGGACATCTTTGACAGCGGTACTCGACAGGCGGAGCTCTGGGTGCTGATCGAGGATGAGACCGCGCGGTCGTTCTACCGATCACACGGCTGGCTGGATCGGCCGGAGCGCCGGGACTGGGAAATGCCGCCGCACGCTGAAGAGGTTCGCATGGTCAAGCCGAACGCCAGCGCCCCGCGTCGCAGTAGAGCTTTGTGAGCAGGCATGCTGCTGGCGTGACGCCGGGTCGACGGAGCTGGGACTCGAGCCCTCCCGTCTTGCCGCGACGGTTTCAGGCGCTCTGGGTGGGTCTTGGGCTGGTGGTGCTGCCCCCTGGGCTGGCGGCGACAGCGCTCCGAGTGTTCCCGGCCGAATCAAACCTGACCGCCATGCTGACGTCCTTCGTGTCCTACGGCATCGTGGCGTACGGGATGGCGCTGCTTTTCCTGCTGATCGCCCTGGTCCGGGCCAGACGGCGGACGCTTCTGGTGGTGTTGACGGCCTTGACCGCAGCTATGCTCGGCTGCCATCTGATCTGGCTGGCGCCGCTGTTCGTCGCTGATCACCGGCCGGCAACCACGGCACCGTTCACCGTGCTGAGCCTCAACCTGCTCGGAGGCAACGCCGACAGCGAGCAGCTCATGAGTCAGGCGGCCGCGGTCGATGTGGCGGTACTGCTGGAGACCACGCCGACCGCGCTGCGGCGACTGGAGGCGCTCGGGTGGGATCGACGGTTCCCCTACGCGGCGGGAGGTTCGGAGCGGTTCAGCTCTGGGTCGGCGATCTACTCCCGCTACCCGTTGACGGACCAGGAGGTGATCCCGACGTCCTTTCCGCAGCGCGCGGCGACAGCCGCGATACCGGGCATCGGCCAGGTCAGGATCGTCGCCGTGCATCCGTGTAACCCGTTCTGCGGCGAGGGTACCTGGCTGGCCGAACACGAGCAGCTCCGATCGGTCGCGGCAGCCCATAGAGGTCAGCCGCTGGTGCTGGCAGGCGACTTCAACGCGGTCGAGGACCACCTGCCGCTCCGGCGGCTCCGAGCCGACGGCCTGGTGAGCGCCACCGACCTGCTGGGGGCCGGTTGGCTGCCCACGTATCCCGCCAACAGGGCGGTGCCGCCGGTGATTCCGATAGACCACGTGCTGCTCAGCCCGGAGCTGACGGCCACCGCACTCTCGCGGTTCGCGGTTTCGGGCACCGACCATCTCGGCCTGATCACGTCAGTCGCCGGCACCACGGTGAACTGACAACCACAGGGAACCGACACCACAGGGAGCTGACACCACAAGGAACTGACACCACAAAGAGCTGAGGCGTCGCCGGCGACCGCGTCAGGCTCGGGACGCCGTCACGCCGGCACGATGCTGACCAGCTTCGGTGCGCGGACGATGACGGTACGGATCGAACGGCCTGCCAGCGCCTTCACCACGGACGGCTCCGTCAGAGCCCGATCCTTCAGCTCCTCCTCCGACGCATCCGGGCGCACCTGCAGGCGGGCCCGGACCTTGCCCTGCACCTGGACGACGCAGGTGACCTCCTCGGCCACCAGCAGGCTCGGGTCGACAACCGGCCAGCCGGCGTTCGCGACCGACGGCGAATGCCCCAGCCGCTCCCACATCTCCTCCGCCACATACGGTGCCACCACGCTCAGCATCACCGTGATCGCCTCGGTGGCCTCCCGGACGGCCGGGTCCGCCGAACCGGCACCGGTGTCGATGGTCTTGCGGGTGGCGTTCACCAGCTCCATGATCCGCGCCACCGCCACGTTGAACCGCTGACCCTCCAGCAGCTCGCCGATCTCAGCCACCTGCTTGTGCGTCTGCCGGCGCAGCGCCACATCTCCCGCGACCGGATCGGCTCCGGGCTCGCTGCTGACATCGTCGGCCAGCCGCCACGCCCGCTGCAGGAACTTCAGCGATCCGGCCGGGGACACGTCGGCCCAGTCGATGTCCTCCTCCGGCGGTCCCGCGAAGACCACGGTCAGCCGGATGGCGTCCACGCCGAACTCGTCGATCTGCGCACCCAGGTCGACACCGTTGCCCAGTGACTTGCTCATCGACTTGCCCTGGTTGATCACCTGGCCCTGGTTCAGCAGCCGCCGCATCGGCTCGACGAAGTCGACCATGCCCATGTCGTGCAGCACTTTGGTGAAGAACCGCATGTACAGCAGGTGCAAGATGGCGTGCTCCACACCGCCGACATACTGCGCCACGGGCATCCAGCGCTGCACGTCATCGGGGTTGAACGGGCCGTTGCCGTACCCCGGAGAGCAGTAGCGGAAGAAGTACCAGGACGAGTCGACGAACGTGTCCATCGTGTCGGTGTCACGTTTGGCAGGCCCGCCACAAGACGGGCAGCCGACGTTCACCCAGTCGGGGGCGCCCGCCAGCGGGGACGTGCCCTTGGGTGACAGATCCGCGCCCCGCAGATCCGGCAGCTCCACCGGCAGTTGGTCGTCTGGGACCGGCACCTCACCACAGGACGGGCAGTGGATTATCGGTATCGGGGTGCCCCAATAACGCTGCCGGCTCAGCAGCCAGTCGCGCAGCCGGAAGGTGATGGCGCTCTTCCCCACCCCGTCGGCCTCCAGCTGGTCGGTGATCCGAGTGATCCCGGCCACCTTGTCGGCCAGCCCGTCCAGCGGGCCGGAGTTCACGTAGCTGCCGTCCCCCGGGGTGGCCTGACCGGTTTCGTTCGGGTGCGGCGCGCCGGTGTCGACCACGACCCGAACCGGCAGCTGGTAGGTCCGGGCAAACTCCAGGTCACGCTGGTCGTGGGCCGGCACGGCCATCACCGCACCGGTGCCGTACTCGGCCAGCACGTAGTCCGCCGCCCAGACCGGAATCCGCTCGCCGTTGACCGGGTTGACAGCGTGCACGCCCAGATAGACGCCGGTCTTCGGCCGCTCGGTGGACTGCCGCTCGATCTCCGTGGTCTGTTTCGTCTGCTCCAGGTACGCCTCGAACGCCGGGCGGTGCTCGTCGGTGACGATCTCGGTGGCCAGGGCGGCCTCCGGCGCGACCACGAAGAAGGTAGCCCCGAACAGCGTGTCGGGGCGGGTGGTGAAGACGGTGACCGGCTCCTCCCGGCCCTCGATCTCGAAGTCCACGTAGGCACCCTCGGAGCGGCCGATCCAGTTCCGCTGCATCGCCAGCACCCGGTCAGGCCAGCCGCCCTCCAGCTCGGCCATGTCGTCCAGCAGCCGCTGCGCATACTCGGTGGTCTTGAAGTACCACTGCGTCAGCTGGCGTTTGGTCACCACCGCGCCGCAGCGCTCACACAGTCCGGCAACCACCTGCTCGTTGGCCAGCACGGTCTGGTCCTGCGGGCACCAGTTGACGAAGCTGGCCTTGCGGTACGCCAGGCCGCGCTCTCGGAACCGCAGGAACAGCCACTGGGTCCAGCGGTAGTACCCGGGGTCGGATGTGTGCAGCCGGCGGGACCAGTCCAGGCTCAGCCCGTACCGCTTGAAGGAGTTGGCCTGGGTGGCGATGTTGGCGTACGTCCACTCCGCCGGGTGCGCATTGCGCTGGATGGCGGCATTCTCCGCGGGCAGCCCGAAGGAGTCCCAGCCGATCGGGTGCAGCACGTCGTAGCCCTTCAGGCGCAGGAACCGCGCGGCCACGTCACCCATCACGAACGCCTCGGCGTGGCCCATGTGCAGGTCCCCGGACGGGTAGGGGAACATGTCCAGCACGTAGCGTCGTTCCTTGCGGCCGTCGTCAGCGGGCACGAAGGTCTGGTCCTCCTCCCAGAACCGCTGCCAGCGCTGCTGAGCGGCCGCCGCGTCGTACCGGGCCCGCTCGCCGCGCGCCATGCCCTCGTCACGTTCCACCTGCTGCGTCATGTGCCTCTCCTGGTTCGTGCGCTTTGGTAACCCGCGGGGTCTCACGGGCATAAAAAAGCCCCTCGCTAGGTGCCGGTGAGCACGAGGGGGGCCGCGTAGTACTACTACGCGGCTAGGTAAGAAGCGCGACGTACTGCATGCTGGCAATTCTAGCCCACGGCGCCCGGGCGCCGCGGCACATTAACCTGCGTGGGCTTACCGGGTGGCGGCGAACTGCTGGGCCTCCCAGGCGCTGCGGACCATATCCGTCAGGTCGTGCCGCATGGCCCAGTCGAGGTCTCGGGCGGCCAGATCGCCGGATGCGACGATCCGTGCCGGGTCACCGCTGCGGCGCGGAGCGATCACTGGCTCGAAGCCGATCCCGGTCACCTCCGCGATAGCCGTCATGATCTGCCGGACCGACACCCCGTTGCCGCTGCCGAGGTTGTAGACGGGCTCCAGCTGGCGCCCGGATGCCAACGCCTCAGCTGCCGCCACATGTGACTGCGCCAGATCCTCCACGTGGATGTAGTCCCGCACGCAGGTGCCGTCGGGCGTCGGATAGTCGTCCCCGTTGATCTGCGGGGTGCGGCCATCGGCGAGCATGCTCAACACCACCGGGAACAAGTTGTGCGGGCTGGTGTCGTACAGCTCCTTGGTGGCTGAGCCGACCACGTTGAAGTACCGCAGCGACGTGTGCAGCAGGCCGGTCGCCCTGGCCTGGTCGCGCAGCAGCCACTCCCCGATCAGCTTGCTCTCGCCGTACGGGGACTCCGGCGCCGTCGGCGTCTGCTCGGTGACCAGGTCGACATCAGGAGTCCCGTAGGTGGCCGCCGAGGAGGAGAAGACGATACGGCCGACACCGGCCGCCTCCATCTGCTCCAGCAGCGTGACCGTGCCGCTGACGTTCTGGGAGTACGTCAACAGCGGCTTGGTGACTGACACGCCGGCGTACTTGAAGCCGGCCAGGTGTACGACGCCTTCGATCGAGTAGCCGGTCAGCGTCTGAGCCACCACCTCCGCCTCGAGCACATCGGCCTTGACCAGCGGCACATCGGGCGGCACGAACTCCTCATGCCCGCTGACCAGGGAGTCCAGCACGACCACTGGCGTGCCGGCCCGCAGAAACGCGCGGACCACGTGAGATCCGATATATCCCGCACCGCCGGTCACCAACCAGGTCATGCCGGGAGTCTAGTGGTCTGAGGACTCTCGTCGTCCGGGCGCTCTGGTGTGCGGGCCGCGATCGGCAGTGCTGCCGCGCGCTCACATGGCGCACCGCTGTCGCGGACGAGTCAGATGTGGCGGACGAAACATAGTCGTCACATTTCAGCGCGAAGTGTCACCTGCGCGTAACGCACCGAGCCCTTCATGCAACACAGCCAGAGCAGAGTTGCGCCTAACCTGTCGCGCCCCGTCCAGCCGTGCCAGGCCACTCACACATCCAGTTCCATCACCGAAAGAGGCGTCATGCCACCACTACTCGAAATCAATTCAGGCGACACCGCCTGGATTCTGACCTCGGCAGCGCTGGTGTTACTGATGACACCGGGGCTCGCGCTCTTCTACGGCGGCATGGTCCGCGCCAAGAGCGTCCTCAACATGATGATGATGAGCTTCGGCGCGCTCGCGGTCGTGTCGGTGCTCTGGGTCCTGTACGGCTACTCGTTCGCATTCGGCAACGACGTGGGCGCGGGACTGTTGGGCAGTCCCGGCGAGTTCTTGGGCCTGAAGGGCCTGATGGCTGAGGATCCCGCCGCGAGCTACCCGGCCATGGCGTTCGTCGCCTTCCAGGCCGTGTTCGCCATCATCACCGTCGCCCTGATCTCGGGCGCCATCGCCGACCGTGCCCGGTTCGGCACTTGGATGATCTTCGTCGCCATCTGGGTCACCCTGGTCTACTTCCCGATCGCCCACTGGGTGTTCGACTTCACCCTCACCGACGACAACGACGCCATCACCCACACCGGCGGCTGGATCGCCAACAACCTGGCCGCGATCGACTTCGCCGGTGGCACCGCTGTGCACATCAACGCCGGCGCGGCCGGCCTGGCCCTGGCCATCGTGCTGGGGAAGCGGATCGGCTTCCGGCGCGACCCGATGCGTCCGCACAACCTGACGCTGGTGATGACCGGAGCCGGCCTGCTGTGGTTCGGCTGGTTCGGGTTCAACGCCGGCTCGGCTCTGTCGGCCGGTAACACAGCCTCGGTGGTCTGGGTCAACACGCTTGTCGCGACCGCTGCCGCTGCCCTTGGCTGGCTGCTGACCGAGCGGATCCGAGACGGTCACGCCACCTCGCTCGGCGCCGCCTCCGGTGTGGTCGCCGGTCTGGTGGCCATCACGCCCTCCTGCTCCTCGGTCAGCCCGATCGGCGCGATCCTGCTGGGTGCGATCGCCGGTGTGCTGTGTGCTCTGGCCGTTGGTCTGAAGTACAAGCTGGGCTACGACGACTCGCTCGATGTCGTCGGTGTGCACCTCGTCGGCGGCTTGTGGGGCACCATCGCGGTCGGCTTCCTGGCTACCGCTGACGCCCCCGCCGGTGTGGACGGCCTCTTCTACGGTGGCGGCCTCGACCAGCTGTGGCGCCAGGTTGTCGGTGCGTTCGCTGTCCTGATCACCAGCTTCGTGCTCACGTACCTGATCGGTCTGCTGCTGCAGAAGACGATCGGCTTCCGGGTCAGCTCCGAGGACGAGCTGGCCGGAGTCGACGGCTCCGAGCACGCGGAGTCGGCCTACGATCTGGGTACGTTGGGAGTGAACCTGCGGGGTGTCGGTTCTGCCCCCTCGGTCGCCCGCCACGCTGCCGGACCGGACAGCAACACCAGCGCACACAATGATGAGGAGGTGACGGCATGAAGCTCGTGACTGCGATCATCAAGCCGCACATGTTGGATGAGGTCAAGACGGCGCTCGAGTCGTTCGGCGTCGAGGGCATGACTGTCAGCGAGGCCAGCGGCTTCGGACGTCAGCGGGGTCACACCGAGGTGTACCGGGGCGCCGAGTACACCGTCGACCTAGTGCCCAAAGTAAGGCTTGAGGTGCTCGTGGACGACGCCGATGAGAAGGACATCATCGACGTACTGGTGAAAAGCGCTCGGACTGGCCGAATCGGTGACGGCAAGGTCTGGTCGGTTCCGGTGGATGATGTTGTCCGCGTGCGAACCGGCGAGCGCGGGCTGGACGCGCTCTGAAGCGTGATCTAACCAGCGAGCGTCTCAGTGTCGCGATCCGGTCCGCGTGGTCTTCCACGGCAGGGCCGGATCGTCGGCATTCGCTCACCGATATCGTCGAACAGTCGCTGGTCGAGCTGTACGCCACGGCGGTCGCCGTCTCCAGCGGAGCCGCCCTGGCCGCGGTCGGCAGCCTGGCACGGCGCGAGCTCGGGCCACGGAGCGACATCGACCTGGTGTTGCTGCACAACGGCAAGGACCGGTCGGCTGTCAACGCCATGGCGGAGCGGCTGTGGTATCCGCTATGGGACAGCGGCATCCGGCTTGACCACTCCGTCCGCACCCCGCAGGAGTGCGCAGAGGTAGCCGGGCGCGAGCTCAGCGCGGGCGTCGGGCTGCTCGACCTCCGCGCGATCGCCGGTGACGCGAGCCTGGTTGCCGAGGCCCGCACCGCCCTGCTCTCCGCCTGGCGCAGCAACGCCAGGAAGCGTCTGCCCGAGCTGTTGGTTTCCTTGGACGAGCGGCTCGCCAGCCACGGCGATGCCGCCTATCTGCTCGAGCCTGACCTCAAGGAGGCCCGCGGCGGCTTCCGCGACATGAGCATGCTCCGGGCGCTGGCCGCCAGTTGGCTGACCGACCGGCCGCATGTCGGCGTATCCGAGCCGTACCAGCGGCTGCTGGACGTCCGAGACGCCCTGCACGTCACCTCCGGCCGGGCCCTGGACAGGCTGCTCGCGGTGGAGATCGCCGATGTCGCGACTCAGCTTCAGATCGACGACGCGGACACGCTGCGGCGCGAGGTCAGCCTCGCGGCTCGGCGGATCGGGCACGCAGTGGATCTGACCGTACGCGCGGCCCGCCAAGTCCTCCCACAGCGTCGGGTGCTGTCCTTCGCTCGGAAGGAGCGTCGGCCGGTTTACATGCAGGCTCCCCATGGTCTGATCATTCATCAGGGCGAAGTCAGCCTCGGCCGAACCGCGTCACTGGCTGACCCGCTGCAGGGCCTGCGCGCTGGAGCACTGGCGGCACGCGACGGTCTGGTGCTCTCCCCTGTGACCGCGACCAACCTGGGCCAGCAGGCACCCGCTTTGCCGCGGCCATGGCCGTCGGCGGCTCGTGAGGCGTTCCTCGAGATGCTCTCCAGCGGGCCGAACGTGATCCCTGTCTGGGAGGCGCTCGACCTGGCCGGCTGCATCCAAAGGTGGGTTCCTGAGTGGGAGCTGATCAGCGCTCAGCCGCAGTACAACCCCGTGCACCGGCACACCGTGGATCGGCATTCGGTCCAAACCGTGGTAGAGGCACACCGCCATCTTCCCCAGGTCGAACGCCCTGACCTGCTGCTGCTGAGCTGCCTGTTCCACGACATCGGCAAGGTGCCGGGCGCCGGCACGGACCATCCCGAGGTAGGCGCACCGATCGCGCGGAGCGCCGTGCTGGCCATGGGCCTCCCAACTGAGGACGCCGACGTGGTGGAGCGCCTGGTGCGCCAACACCTCACTCTCGCCGAGCTGGCGACGCGCCGCGATCACGACGACCCGGCAACGCTGGACGCGCTGGTCGCCGCTGTCGACGGCCGGCTGGAGATCTTGAACCTGCTCCGCCGACTCACTGAGGCCGACGCTCGAGCGGCCGGTCCGGCGGCCTGGTCACCCTGGCGGGCTCACCTCATCACCGATCTCGCGGAGCGCGCTGAAGGACTCCTGGTCGGCGAGAATCGGGTCGACTCGGTCACGCAGCTCAGCGACCTCGGGCTCGCCCGCTCGGTGCAGCTGGACGGCCGGCCGCGGGTCCGGGTGGAGACCAAGCCGGGCGGCATTCAGCTGGTGATCGCTGCCCGGGACCGGCTGGGGCTGTTCAGCGAGACGGCGGGCCTGCTGGTCTCGCACGGCATCTCTGTCCGCTCCGCCGTGCTGAGCACTGTCGAGGACGTCGCGGTCGACACCTGGCGAGTGGACAAGCTAGCTCCCGACGACCTGCCGGACAGCGCGGTGCTGGTGAACCAGCTGGAACGGCTGCAGCATGGAGACACCACAGTGCTCAAGCCGGTACAGCGCCGTGAGGCACGCGTGTCCCGCTCAGCCGACGCTCCGGAGCCTTGGGTCGGGGTGCTGGCCGACGCCAGTCAGTCGGCTCTGGTGGTGGAGATCCGCACCGGTGACCGGCCGGGGCTGCTCTACGCCCTCGGTCAGAATCTGGCGGCAGAACGGCTCTCCGTGCGGTCCGCACACATCTCCACGCTGGCTGGGCAGGCCATCGACACCTTCTATCTCACCGAACTGGACGGCAGTCAGCCCAGCAGCGAGCGTTCCGATGTGGCGGTGAAGGCGCTGACCGAGGCCGCGCGCGGCGGAATCAGCAGCCACCCTCCCCGGTAGAACCGCTGGTGCCCGCGGCTTTCAGGCCTTGGTGGAGAGCAGCATGTCGACCTCGGCTGCGATCGGTGGGTTCGCTCCGCGCCGGGAGCAGACGATGGACGCTGCCGCGGCACCACGGCGCAGGGACGACTCGAGATCCTGCTGCTGGGCCACATGGCCGTCGAGGAAGCCCGCCATGAAGGTGTCACCGGCGCCGACCGTGTCGATCACGTCCGTCGGGAAACCCGCGACCTTCACCACCTTGCCACCTGGCAGCACGGCCGCGCTGCCACCCGGCCCCAGGGTGATCACCACCATCGCCAGCCCGTAGTGCTCCACCCAGTCGATCCCGACGTCGATGGGATCACTGCTCTTGGCACCCGCCTTGGCGATGAACTCGAGGTCCTCGTCGCTCGCCTTGACGATGCCCCCGCGGGTGCCGACGGCGCGTAGCCATGGCTTGACCCGTTCCCAGTACACGCCCGGATCGGTGATCACAGTGGGGCGGACGTTGATGTCGTAGGAGACACCGCAGTTCAGCTGACCGGTCCAGTCCAGCAGCACCTCGGCGCCCGGGCTGACCACGCAGGCCAGCGAGGCGATGTGCAGCCAGTCGGTCTTCCTCAGCTTCGGCAGGTCGTCGGCCTGCCAGCCGAAGTTGGCCGTATCGGCGAAGTGGAAGGTGTAGCTGGCCACGCCCCGCTCGTCCAGGCTGACGACAGCGATCGAGGTCGCCTGTGAGGACTCGGTCGCCAGGTCCAGCTTGACCCCAGCATCGTTGATGTAGCGCCGCAGCTGCTCACCGAAGGCGTCCCGGGAGATCCTGCCCAGAAAGTGGCTGTCCGCGCCCAGGCGGCCGAGGGCCACCGCCGAGTTCATCGGACCACCCGCCGACAGCGCAGACCAGGTGGTGCTCTGATGGCTGTCATTCGGGTTGTTCACTCGGACCAGGTCGATGAGGGTCTCCCCGCACACCACGAAGCGCGTCATAGACCAGCACCCTAGCCTCATCGGGGCGGGGTGTGAATCTCTCCCCTTCTCAGCCGACCAGAGGACCGATCTCCGCCCGCATCGAGTCGACCAGTGAATCCCAGGCTGTCGGCGGCAGCCCGCGGCGGTTGATGTCCTCCAGCAACCCGGCCATGGTGTATCCGGGGTCAACGGTGGTCATGCGTTCCAGACAGCACACCATCAAAGCGCCGTTGCCGCTGATCCAGGCCGCCATGCCGAGTAGGCACAGCGGGGCGCTCTCCATCGGGGAGACGGTCCGAGCGACTACCTGCCGCCAGAGGTTGACGTGGTCGTCGGCCGCTGCCCGCGTCATCATCGACCAGGCCGCATCCCGGACCTCGAGGTCGGCGACCAGCACCGAGAGCCGAGCGCATTCGCTCTCACTCAGCCCGTACGGCCGGGCCAGAAACCGATCAACCGTCTCCACCGCCTCACGGCGGCGCCGCACCCGGCTGAAGGTCCGCACCTGAACGGTCTCCGCTTCCAGCAGCTCCCGCAGTTGGGTCTGCTCGCACGCCGGGGGGCCCGCCACGGACGCCGCTACCTCCGCCCGGCTGGAGCAGGTGGACAACCCTGCGTACACCGCTTCAGCCGCCAGCCGAGAGGTCCCCGGCTGATAGCGGGTGCCGTCTTCGGGACAGCAGTCTTGGGAGCACATCAGTGACCACCATCGACTGCCGTCGGCGTAGATCGCGTCCATCAGGCTATACATCCGGAGGCCCTCGATCAGGTCCGCCATCAGCGCCGAGATCCGAACCCGGCTCTCGCTGAAGGCGAAGAGGACCAGTGCCGAGGCGTCGTTGCTGCTGGCAATCTGACCGAACCGCTCGAGAAGCTCATCGGCTGCCCCCGCCGGCGGGATGTCGACGCGAGCGGTCAGCGCGACCCTCCGCTCGCGGATGACCACCAGGACGAGGGACTCCTCAGGGCGAAATCCCAGCAGGTAGGGCACCAGCTCGAGCAGGTCCGCTGGACCGGAGGTGGTGAGCCGGACCGGCTCTGTTGGCTTGTGAACTGTCATGCCGAAAACCTCCTCCCGACACGCCACACCGCGCGGTCCACCAGCCTGGCTGTGCACGATGGTGCAAGCGCTGTGCTGGCTGTGGATGAGAGGTAACGTTGCTCGGGTGAATTCGTCCGGACCTGGATTCGAGGACGAGGACGACCCGACCGCGGCCGCCAGCGCGCCCGACCAGGGGTCCGATACCGGCCTGGGCGGCACTCCGCACGGACCCTCCTTCACCTTCGGCGAGCCCGCCTGGCGCGAGCCGGTCTCCGACCCCACGCGACCCAGCGCCACCGGTCCACCAGCCACGGGCTCGGCCAACGCGCGGCGTTCCACGCCGCCCACCTCCCGGCTCCCCGGGCTCCTCACCGCACTCGCGCTGCTGGTCGTCGTAACGGTCACGGTCGTCGCCACCGTACTCGCGGACCGCAGGGACTCCACCGTCGCTGGCCCGTCGCCGTCCCCGGTGGTGGTTCCCTCAGCGACGACCGCTGGCACGAGCACGATCGAGTTCACCGGCTCCGTCGGATCCGGGCGGCTGAGCGTGCTGAACCACTCCTGGGACCCCTCCGGCAGCCCGGCCACCGCCGACAGCTTCGTCCGCCTCGAAGTCGAGCTGGTCTGTACCACAGGTGAGGTGGAGTACGACCCGGTCTTCTTCCAGGCATTCGACTTCCGCGGCGACCTCTACGACGTCTCCCCCGATGACCCGGCGGTGCCGCAGCTGGGCATCGGCACGCTTCGAGCCGGTGAGTCGGTGCGCGGGCTGCTCGGCTTCGAGCTGCCGCGTGGCGAGATGACCTTGTTGATGAGCAGTGACAGCTCCGGCGCGGTGACCGCCATCAGGATTCCGGACTGACGCATCGTTAGGCTTCGGTGCCATGGCCGACCTGGAGCTGATCACTGCGCGCGGCTGGCAGGTCCTGCGGCTCACGACCGACCAGATCGCGGTCGACATCGTGCCGGGTCTGGGCGGCACCATCGTGTCGCTTCGGCGCCGATCCGACGACCTCGAGCTGCTGTGGCGAAGTCCCTGGGGGCTGCGCCCGCCGGGCTCGCCAGCTGTTCCCGGCACCAGTGACGCGCTGATGATGGACACTTTCGTCGGCGGCTGGCAGACGCTGTTTCCCAATGGCGGGGACTCGGCCACCACGTCTGGGGTGGAATGGGGCCAAGACGGCGAGGCGCGGATCGCGCCGTTCGAGTGGGAGCGCACCGGGGACACGCTCACGATGACGACCCGGCTGGTCCGGTCGCCGTTCGAGATCACCAAGATCGTTTCGGTGGAAGCGGCACGGGTCCGGGTCGAGGAGTCAATCCGCAACGTGGGTGGCGAGACCTTGGAGACGATGTGGGGCCAGCAGGTGATCTTCGGGCCACCGCTGTTGAGCCCGGACACGGTCGTCGACGCTGCGGCCGCCCTCGTGCATCCCGACCCCATCACAGCAAGCGGAGCCGGCTATCACGACATCACTCCGTGGCCGCGGACGCCGGGGCCGTACTCGATGATCAACCTGCGCACGCTCCCGGCCGCGGACGCCTACGAGCTGCGGCAGGCGTACCTGACCGAGTTTCGCCGCCCGTGGGCCAGCGTCAGCAACGCGCGGCTCGATCTGGCCGTCGACCTCGAGTGGAACTCTCAGACCTGGCCCTATCTGTGGTACGCCCTCGAGGCAGGCCGGCAGGAGGGGTTCCCCTGGTTCAGCAGGGGCTACTTCTTCTCTCTGACTCCAAGCACGAGCTGGCCCGCCCACGGACTCCATGACGCGCGGAGTGTGTCCAGCACGACACTGTGGGTCGCGCCGGACCTGGAGGTGACCAGCCAGCTCACCCTCACGCTGCGTCCAGCCGGCGGGACTCGCGGCTGAGCGCGTCAGCCACCGAACAGACTGCGATCCACCTCCGGCCCAGATCCGAAGTCCGGGATGGCAAGCCGCTCGCCGTTTCGGTGTGCCGATTCGTTCGCGATGATCCCGGGCACGGTGAACCGCGCCGCCACCCAGGCATTGACCGGAGGTTGCGTCCTGTTGACCACGGCGCGGACGAAGTCGTCGGCCAAGAAGTGGTGCGAGCCCTCATGGCCGTTGCGGGCACCGTCGAACTCGCTCGGCAGGCGGCTCCGGTCGTGCACCTTCGCCGACCCCGAGGCGAAGCTGTGCAGCAGGGCCGGGTCAAGCCCCCCGAGCTCCTCAGCGGCGTGCTGCGCCTCACCCTCGGTGGTGTAGAACAGCTCGCTGATGTCCTCAATGGTCTGGCGGTCGCTCCAGGAGGCTCCGGTTGAGGTCTGCTCCATCACCGCATCGGTGCCGTAGAAGCGAAAACGCGACTCGTGCACTGCAGCCGGATGGCCGACCCGGCGAAACTCGTTGGTCCGCATCACGCCGCCGTCCGCGAGCGAGAAGTGGGCGCTCATGTTGGAGAAGTCGTTGCCGAACATGGACACCTCCCGGTCGAACACGCCGTCACCACGGTCATCGACGACCCCGAGACAGCTGACCGACGTCGCGTAGGTCGGCAGCGCGCCGAGCACGCCGCCGACGGCGTGCGTCGGGTACAGCATCGGCGGATAGCTCGCGGTTCTCTTCCAGTCCTGACCGCCACTGAACTGGTACGCGGCATAGAAGCCGTTGTCCATGTCGTGCACGTAGTCGCCCTCGGAGTAGAAGACCCGACCGAACGCACCGGCCGCAAGCTGTCGCCGAGCATGCACCACCGCCGGGTTGTAGTAGCTGGTCTCGCCCATCATGTAGACCAGTCCCGTTTGCTCAACCTTGGCGATGATCTGCTCGATCTCCTCGACGCTGATCGACATCGGCACCGCCGAGTAGACGTGCTTGCCGGCGTCCAGGGCCCTCAGTACAAGCTCGCCGTGGGTCCAGCGCTGCGTCATCACGACCACTGCGTCGCAGTCCGACGCCAGCAGGTCCTCAACGCTGGCGTGGGTTCCCGCAAGGCCGTAGCGCTGCCGGTGCTGCTCAGCACGGTCGGGCACCAGGTCGGTGACCGTGATGTCGGAGACCTCGGGGTGTAGCTGCCACAGCCCCAAGAAGCTGCCGGCGAACTGTCCCGTTCCGATGACGCCTATCCTCACGGTTTGGTCCTTTCGTTCGAGATGATGCCTGACAGTGGCACTTTCCACCATCGATCGGGGAGACATTACACGCGCCGCCACCATCGCAAGCAGCGCCTGGTGAACCGGACCTCGTCGTGCTTCACTTCGCCTCATGAGCACCTCGGACGGAGCCCACCCCGACGAGCCGCGCAGCGGTGGGCTCAACAACAGGCTGAACTGGCTGCGGGCGGGGGTGCTGGGTGCCAACGACGGCATTGTGTCGGTCGCGGCCATGCCGTGGGCGTTGCCGGGGCGACCCCCGCGCTGGGACCCGTGCTCACCGCAGGTGTGGCGGGTGGCGTCGGCGGTGCCATCTCGATGGCGCTCGGTGAGTACGTCTCGGTGAGCAGCCAGCGTGACAGTGAGCAGTCTCTGATTGCCAAGGAGCAGCAGGAGCTGGCGGAGACGCCAGCTGAGGAGCTTCGCGAGCTGGCCGGACTCTACGAGCAGAAGGGGCTCACTGCCGCTACCGCCCGCCGGGTTGCCGAGGAGCTCACCGCCAAGGATGCGCTGGGTGCTCATCTGGAGGTTGAGCTCAACATCGACCGCCACGATGTGGTCAGCCCGTGGCGGGCCGCCATCGCGTCCGCGGTGGCGTTCACCCTCGGCGCACTGCTGCCGTTGCTCGCGATCGTTGTCGCGCCCGCCAACCTCCGGGTGACCGCAACCATCGCTGCTGTGTTGCTCGCCCTGGCGATCACCGGGGCCACCGGCGCGTACCTGGGCGGCAGCCGGATGCTGCGGCCAACGGTACGGGTGGTGCTCGGTGGCGCCATCGCTGTTGCGGCAACGTACTCGGTCGGCTCCTGGCTCGGCGCCGCCGGCGTCATGTGAGGTGCCGGAGGTTGCCATTTGGGTCCGGCAGGCACCCTGGTGAGCATGACCGTGCAGAGAACCCCGGTGGAAAGACCTGCTGGTGCTGCGGCGCTGATGGTGCTGCTGCTGGTCGGGTTGTGGGTCCTCGAGGCCATCGACCAGCTCAGCGGCAACCGGCTGGACTACTACGGCATCCAGGCTCATGAGGTCGACGGCCTGCCGGCGATCTTCACGGCACCGTTCCTGCACGCGGGCTGGGAACACCTGATCAGCAACTCGCTGCCGTTCTTCGTCCTCGGCTTCCTCGTGCTGGTCGGCGGCCTGGCCCGTTGGCTGCTGTCCTCGTTGATCAGCGTCGTCTCGTCCGGCTTGGCGGCCTGGCTGCTGACCCCGGTGAACACGATCGTGCTCGGAGCCAGCGGACTGATCTTCGGGTGGTTCGGCTACCTGCTCGCCCGCGGCCTGTGGTCGCGCAAACCAGGGCAGATCGCGGTCGCCGTGCTCTTGATGGTGGTCTACGGCGGGATGATCTGGGGCATCTTCCCCAGTGGATCGGGGATCTCCTGGCAGGCCCATCTGGGCGGAGCGGTTGGCGGTGTCTTCGCCGCATGGCTGCTGCATCGGCGTACTCGGACCGCTCAGCTGAGCCCGATGGCGTACCGCTGATCCTCAAAAGCCCCGCTGGTCGCCGGTGCAGCTACTGGCCGAGCTGGGTGGGTCCGGCATCCAGGCTGGCCCGGATCCCGGCAATGCGGGTACGAGCCGTCTCCACCTGCTCCGGGGTGAGCTGGTCGGCCCTGAAGAGGTCCTCCAGCTCACATGCGGGTCCGGTGATGTCGGCGAAACCGAAGGTCTCTGCCGACCCGGCGATCGTGTGCGCCATTCCTGCGGCGCGGTCGCGACCGGAGCGGTCAAGCCATCCGTCGGCGGCGGCGTCGACGGCCTCCTCCAAGAGACCGATCCGAGCCAGATTCGACTCCCGCGCGTGCACACCGATGCGACGCAGCGCTTCGAGCGCCTGGTCCTGCCGCTCCTGCGGCAGTCCCGGCATCAGGTCCACCCCAGGAGCGTCGCGACCTCGCTCGACAGCGTCAGCGGGTCGAACGGTTTGGCGATGACGCCCGCGATGTCGAGGTGGTCCCAGGCACGCCGGTCACCGGTCTGCACCTTGGCGGTCAGGAAGATGACGGGAATGTCCGCGGTCTGCGCCGAGGCGCCGAGCTCAGCGAAGGTGGTGGGTCCGTCCATGCCGGGCATCATCACGTCCAGCAGTACAGCGTCCGGATGGTCTGCAGCGGCGCGCCGAACAGCTTCGGCACCTGTGGCCGCACTGTCCACCTCCCAGCCGCCGACGATCTCCAGCGCCATCTGGGCCACCTCACGGATCGCGTCGTCGTCGTCCACCACCAGCACGCGGCGTGATCTCATCCGGCAGCTCCCGCACAACCCGTCGTGGTGCCTGGGATGTTCCTGCTCACCGGACCCTCGTTTCCGTCCTGAGCACGCGCCACATCGGCGCGTGTACTGCCATCGGTCCCCCGCACCTTCTCGTCATGCTACCTGGATACCCACGCCAGAAGGCATCGGCGGCTGACGCAGTGTCCGGCGAGACACGAATAGCGGTGATATCTTCAACCCATGATGGGACTGTCCAGTCCCCAAGTGTCGGGGGCTTGGCGATTCCGCATAGCCGCTGTGCTGACCGCTGCGCTCGTGACCACCTGGCTCCTGCTCCTTGCCGGTGACCTGCCATCGGATCAGCGTAGGTTGGTGAGCGACACCGGTCTCATCGGTGGCGGGGTCGCCGCCGCGTTCAGTTGTGGCCACCGCTACCGGCACTCCGCAGGTCGCCGGCGGCGCGCATGGTGGTGCCTGGCGATGGGCGGGGTCATCGGGGCGCTGGGGAATATCTGGGTGCTGGCCGTCCGGCTGACCAACGGGTCGCAGACCGCAGAGGACCTCGGAAACATCGGGTTCATCGCCGCCCTCCTGCTCGGGATGACAGCTCTGGTGTTCTTCCCTTCCGTCCGACGGCGACGGTTCGAACTCGGGCGGATGATCCTCGACGGGCTGGTGATCGGCGGGTCGGCGCTTACCATCTCCAGCATCCTGGTCTTTCCTGAAGTTCTCTCGGCGGGTTCCAAGTCGGGCCTCACCGGCCTGGCGGTGTTGATCTTGCCGATCACTGACGTAGCCCTCGCCACGCTCGCCGTCCTGCTGATCGTCCGAAGCAGCCGGGAGGACCGACCTGCCCTCGCGCTGGTCAGCTCCGGCTTCGTCCTCTATGCGGTAGCCGACTTGGCGTACGCGGTGCTGACAGCACGCCATGCCTTCAGCTTCGGCACGCCCGTAGACGTCGGCTGGATCGCCGGCTACCTGCTGATCGCCCTGGCGGCCCGACATCCGGCGGCGGGAGTCGCTCATCCTGACGGTGTTCCCAAGGAAGCCTCACCTGTCGCAGGAACCGTCGTCACGTTCGCCGTATTCCTGACCGCCGCGCTGGTTCGAGTCTTCTCCTTGCGACCCAGCGATCTTGGGGTGACCTCCTCGGTCTTATGGATGTGCGTGCTGCTGGCCGTGACGGCCCGTCAGGTGCTCCTGATCACCGACAACGAGCGTCTCCGTCAGAGCCTGGAGCGTCGGGTCAGCGAGCGGACCGCTGACCTCCGCCGCCTCACCCGCCGCAGTGAGCTGCTGCTCAGGTCGGTTGCTGACGGAATCTACGGCGTGGACCGCTCGGGCCTGATCACTTTCGCGAACCCGGTCGCCGCCGACATCTTGGGATACCGAGCCGAGGACCTGATCGGCAAGGATGCCCACGTCAGCTTCCACGCCGTCCAAGAGGACGGTACGGCCTGGCCGGCGGAGTCCTGCTACATCACCGAAGCGGTCCGAGACGCTGTCGTCACCCACGCGGAGGAAGACGTCTACGTCCGCGCCGACGGACGGCGGCTGCCGGTCGAGGTGACAGCCAGCCCGCTGAGCACCGACCACTCCGTCGAAGGCGCCGTCGTGGTCTTCCGTGACATCACTCAGCGGCGCGAGGTGGACCGGCTGAAGAGCGAGTTCGTCTCCATTGTCAGCCACGAGCTGCGTACGCCGTTGACCTCGATTCGTGGTTCACTCGGGCTGTTGGCGGGCGGCGCGCTGGGGACGCTGCCGCCAGGCGCGAACAGGATGATCGACATTGCGTTGGACAGCAGTGAACGGCTCACCCGGCTGATCAACGACATCTTGGACATCGAGCGCATCGAGTCTGGAGCGCTACCGATGGAGACCGGCGACTACCGCGCCGACGAGCTGATCGAGTCGGCCGCCAGCCAGGTGCAGATCCTGGCAGCGGAGGCCGAGGTGCAGGTGACTCGTGGCATCGTCAATGGCCGGGTGCACGCCGACGCCGATCGAGTCGTGCAGACGCTGATCAACCTGTTGGGCAACGCGATCAAGTTCTCCCCACCCGGCTCGGAGGTGATGGTCTCGGCCGCGCCCCGTGGTGCCCTGGTTCAGTTCACCGTCTCCGATCATGGCCGTGGGATCCCGTCGGACAAGCTGGAAAGCGTGTTCTCTCGCTTCGAGCAGGTCGACTCCTCCGACGCGCGAGAGAAGGGCGGCACGGGTCTCGGGCTTGCCATCAGCCGCAGCCTCGTGGAGCGGTTGGGGGGCCGCATCTGGGCCGAGCACAACCGTGACGGCGGCTCCCGGTTCTGCTTCACGCTGCCACGCGCTTTTGGATCCGACGACCACGACGACTCAGCCTCTGGTCCGTTGCTGGTTGTCTGCGATGACGACGAGTACGTCGTCGAGGTGCTGTCGGAGCTTCTGCAACGCCGGGGGTACCGCGTCGTCGGCGTCACCGAGGGTGCGGAGGCTGTCCAGGTCGTCACCTCAGAACTGCCGGCCGCGGTGGTGCTCGACCTGGCGATGCCCGGCACCTCCGGGTCCGACGTCGTAGCGGCGTTGAAGCGACAGCCGCAGACCCGCGACATCCCCATTGTGGTCGTGTCCGGGCTCAGTCCCGATGGGCATCCAGGCCTGGCCGCGCAGACCGCTGGCTGGCTGGTCAAGCCGGTCGACGAGGAGCGACTGAGCGACAACGTGGCGTCCGCCATTGCCGATCATCGCGTCCGGGGCGCCGTACTTCTCGTGGAGGATGACGCCGATTTGGCCAAGGTGATTCGGGTACTGTTCCAACGGCGGGGGTTGACCGTCTACCACGCCACGACGAAAGCCGAGGCACTCCAGCATGCTCAGGCTGTTCAGCCACAGGTTCTCGTCCTCGACCTGCAGCTACCGGACGGAGACGGCGCGGAGCTGGTGGCCGAGTTGCGCCGCAACAGCCAGCTGGCCCAGATGCCGGTCGTCGTCTACAGCGGTGTCGATGTCAGCGACACCGCCAGGGACGCCCTCCGGCTGGGACAGACGTTGTTCTTGACCAAGGCACGGGTCACGCCCCAGCAGGTCGAGGATCGCGTCGTCGAACTGCTGGACGTGGCTACCGGAAAAATCCCGGGCGACGGGGCGCCCACTGAGCTCGACGAGGCCGTAGCCGTGAAGACCTGATGCCGCCGGGTCGCCGCAAGGACCGGCTCAGGCCGAGAACTTCTCAGGGAGGAGAAGAAAGCATGCTGACCGCACTCGACCAGGACTTCGCTTCTCAAACGAATGCACGCAACGATATCGCGCAAAATGCGCTCACCATCCGAGTGAGCTCGGGTACCGGCGTCGGCCGTACCCGACTGTCGGCCTTCGATGCAGCACTCCACGACGCCGGCGTCGCCGACTACAACCTCATCCGGCTCAGCTCGGTGATACCACCGGGGAGCCGTGTGATCAAGATCGCCGGAGGGGAGCAGCTGAGCGGTGGACATGGTGATGCCTTGTACTGCGTGTATGCCGATGCATACGCCAGCACGCCTGGCGAGCAGGCATGGGTCGGTTTGGCGTGGTCGCTTCGAGACGATGAATCCGGAGCCGGGTTGTTCGTCGAACACCACGGGAGCAGCAAGTCCACGGTCGAGCGAGACCTCGTCACCACGCTGGAGGACATGTCGCGCACCCGCGGCGGCTGCTATCACTTCGCCGGCTCGACGATGTCGTCGGCCACCTGCGTCGATCACCCGGTGTCGGCTGTGGTCGTGGCGTCCTACCACCTGAGCCCATGGAACGTACGATGAGCGCCGGCCAACTGCTGCACCGCACCGCCAGCCCGGCGTCCGTGATCACTGTCGAGAAGCAGATGACCCCGGCGCAGGCCGAGCTGTTCTTCGAGTTGTATCTCGAGGCATTCGGCGGCCTGCACACGCGCGCGGTGGCAAGCCAGGTCATCGACCGTGATCAATTCCTCGACCAGATGACCGACGAGCGGGTGGAAAAGTTCGTCGCCTGGAGTGAGGACGAGCAGCCGCTGGGCCTGACGACGCTCACCCGCCATCTGGACACCGTGCCCTGGATCAGTCCGCAGTACTTCCTCGCCCGCTATCCCGATGCAGCCAGAGAGCACCGGGTGTTCTATCTCGGCTTCACCTTCACTCGGGTGGGCCGCCGACAGTACTGGGTGCTCGCGGCCATGCTGACGGAGGTGATCCAGCGACTGAAGGGGGTCAGCGCCATCTGCGGCTATGACATCTGTGCATTCAACAACGACACCATACGGTTCGGCGACCACCTGGAGCTGATGATGAAACGACTGGCGGACGTCACCGTCGAGAAGATCGACACCCAGACCTACTACAGCGCGACCTTTTCGTGAACAGGACGGATATCTTGACTGCCATGAGTCCCCAGCGCAGGCGCATCGCCGTGGTCATCGAGGACGACGAGGATATCCGCAATCTGCTCGAGGCCTTGTTGAGCCAGGCCGGATTCGTCTGTTACTCCGCGGCGACGGGGAACGAGGGGGTCGAGGCCGTACGAGAGCACGAGCCAATTCTGACCACCCTGGACATCAGCCTGCCCGGGATCGACGGGTTCGAGGTTGCGCGCCGGATCCGAGCCTTCTCGTCCACCTACATCATCATGTTGTCCGCCCGGATGGAGGAGATCGACACACTGATGGGCCTCGATGCCGGCGCTGACGACTACCTCACCAAGCCATTCCGCCCACGGGAGCTACGAGCCCGAATCGAGGCGATGCTGCGCCGCTATCCGGACCCGGTCCTCCAGACGAGGACGACCTCCGCCGACTTCTCTGCACCCGAGGCTCCGACACCGCTCGGTCGGCAGGCGGCCAGCCCGTCGGCAGGTAGAGCTGCAGAAGAGGATGGCGAGGACTGGTTCCACCACAACGGTCTCAGAATCCACCCCGACATGCGGTTGTGCGAGCTGGACGGCGAACCGGTCGACCTGACTCGCAGCGAGTTCGAGTTGCTGCTCGCCATCATCCGGGGCCGCCGGCGGGTGATCTCCAAGAACACCCTGGCGTTGGAGCTTCGTGGTGATGATGTGACCGGCGGCTATGTAAGCGAATCGGACCGCCGGGCGGTCGAGGTCCATCTCGCGAATCTGCGCCGAAAGCTCAAGGACTCTGTCAGCAGTCCGCGCTATGTCGAGACTGTCCGCGGAGTGGGGTACCGGCTGGCCATGCCGCAGCCAGCTCCGGCCAGTCAGCAGCCGGCAGCCGAGTAGCCCGCGCGCTGGAGCACAGCGCGAATATCGCCAGCCTGCTCGACGAGCATCTGAGCAAGGTCGTGCAGCTGGGCCTGATGATGCGCATCGTCGCCGTCGTGCTGCTCGAGCGCCTCTCGCAGCTGCCGTGCGGCATCGACAACCCCGCGCGCTCCGATCATGCCGCTGGTGGTTTCGAGGCTCAGTACGGCAACCACGGCCGCCTCGACGTCGCCGCTGTCCAACTCCTCGAGGATCGTCTCGATCCTTCTGTCCAGCAAGGCCAGGTAGTCACCCACGAAACGAGCGACAATTCCTTCGTCGCGTCCCACCTCGTCGTACAGCTTGCGTAGCAGTGGGTTGACCGGCCCCGACACCGCTGGTGTCGAGACCGATCCTCCCCCATGTTCAGGCCGCCTCCCCCCAGATGACTCGGCCTGATGAGCGATGGCATCCCCCGCAACAGCATCGCCCGTGGTGCCTGGAGCGGTGTGAGTCCGTTCCGGCTGGGATCTATCCTCCGATGACGCGGCGCCCTCACCCTCAGCGGGTGGGCCCGAAGCGTCGGAGTAAGCACTTTGAGGTCCGAAGCCGACTTTCGGGGTGCTGTCGAGGCCGGCAAACGCGGGAGCGCCAAAAGGTCGCATCCTGCGGTCAGCGGTCATCTGTGGCTCCCTCGATCGCCATGCGTGCCAAGACGTTCTCCGCATGATCGGTCCTCCCCTTGGCACGACCAATCTCGCGTCAGCAACTTCAGGTTCGGTTGTGATCTGGACAGGGCTTGCTCAAGATTTCGCAAGGATGGCGAGCCTTTGTGGAAGGGATGGGGGCCGGTGGGGGCGCCCGTCCTCATCGCTCCCACCGGCCTCCACCCAGGATCACCTCCCCAGGTGATCTCCGAAGCAGCAACCGTGCTAGGCGCTCGCCTCGCCGACCGTTGCTTCGGACATCGAGCGGAAACACGACCACAGCCCCGGAGCCGAAAATCCCGCTGGGAAGAACGTTGAAGGTTGAACCTCTGGCGAACGCGGGAGTTTGCTCAATGAGACCTCAAGATTCACTCAGGATTGACTGGTTCGGCTCAAGGCGTCGCGGCGAGGCAGGTCCGTACCCCGCAGCCGCCCGACGGCGCTCATCAGATGGTAGATGAGGATGGCGGCGACACTGCCCAACGCGATGCCGGTGAAGGTGAGGCCTGCGCCGACGACGGTGAAGTCGGCAATGCCGATGACCAGCGCCGTCGCGGCGGTGAACTGGTTGGTTGGCCGGGTGAAGTCGACGGCGTTGTCCAGCCAGATCTTGACACCGATGATCCCGATCAAGCCGTACAAGGCAGTGGTGACGCCGCCGAGCACGCCGGGCGGAATGGTGTTGATCATCGCGCCCACCTTCGGTGAGAGTCCGAGCAGGATGGCCACGATGCCGGCCACCCAGTACGCCGCGGTCGAATAGACGCGGGTCGCCGCCATTACCCCGATGTTCTCCCCGTACGTGGTTGTCCCCGAGCCGCCGCCGAACCCCGCCAGCACGGTTGCGGCTCCATCGGCGAACAGGGCACGGCCGGTCAGCCGGTTCACCGCCGGGTTGGTCAGTTGGGCGACGCCTTTGATGTGGCCGACGTTCTCGGCAACGAGCACCAGAACGACCGGCAGGAATGCCGGTAGCACGGCCCACACCTGCGGGTTGATGATGGGGTTGGCAGGCGCGCTGAAGTCGGGCAGGCCGATCCACGCCGCCTGCGACACCGCAGTGAAGTCGACCTGTCCGAAGGCGACTGCAGCCGCGTAGCCGACCAGCACGCCAAGAAAGATGGACAGCCGCCCCAGGATTCCGGTAAAGGACACCGTGGTCAGCACCACGGCAAGTAAGGTGATGATCCCGGTGACCGGCGCCTCGCTGAAGTTGTCCTTCGCGACCGGAGCGAGGTTCAACCCGATCAGGGCGACGATGGAGCCGGCCACCACCGGCGGCATCAGCACGTCGATCCACCGGGTTCCGACCCGTTGGACGAGCAGTCCGACCCCTGCCAGCAAGATCCCCACCGCGACGATGCCGAACAATGCGCTGCCACGATCCTGGCCGGCGGTGGCAGCGGTGATCGGCGCGATGAAGGCGAAGGAGGAGCCGAGGTAGCTGGGCAGCCGGTTCCGCGTGATCAGCAGAAAAAGCACCGTTCCGATGCCGGAGAACAGCAAGGTGGTGCTCGGCGGGAAGTCGGTCAGGATGGGCACCAAGAACGTGGCGCCGAACATGGCCACCACGTGCTGGGCGCCTATCCCAATGGTGCGCGGCCAGGTGAGCCGCTCGCCGGGTGCGACGACAGTGCGCGCGTCGATGTTTCGACCGTTTCCATGCAGAGTCCATGGCAGCGGCATGGCACCTCGATCCCTAGAAGGTTGTCGGGCGCGCCCTACGGTTCGCCGGTCTCGGTGCAGATCGTATCGGGACGGCTGCCCTTCGACCCAAGCTCTCAGTACCACTTGGGAGCGATCAATGCCGACGAGGAGCCCACGGCTCCCTCCGCACTTGCCTGTCACGGATTCGCACCTAGGTTGGATCGCATGGCTAACGGAAAAAGCATCGCATTTCTGGTCGCAGCGGAAGGCATCGAGAAAGCCGAGCTCGTAGATCCCTGGCAGGCGGTGGTCGACGCCGGTCACCAGCCAGTGCTGCTGAGCCTGGAGGGTGGGACAGTTCAGCTCTTCGAGCACCTCGACAAGGTCGACACCCGGGACGTGGACGTGACGGTCTCCTCCGCGGTGGGCGAGGACTACGACGCCTTGGTCCTGCCGGGTGGCGTCGCGAACCCGGACGCCCTACGCATGGATGAGAATGCGGTCGCGTTTGTCCGCGACTTCGTCAGATCAGGCAAGCCGGTCGCTGCTATCTGCCATGCACCCTGGACGCTCATCGAAGCTGCCGTGGTGGAGGGCAGGCGACTCACCTCCTGGCCCAGCCTGAGGACCGACATCACCAACGCCGGCGGCGAGTGGGTTGATGAGCAGGTCGTGGTCGACGGCAATCTCATCACCAGCCGCAGGCCCGACGACATCCCGGCCTTCAACAACGCTTTGTTGGAGGCGGTCAACCACGGCGTTTCAAGCGCGGCAGCCGCCGTTGTCTAAGGGCGCCGAGCACCTTATTCCGCTCGATAGGGAACCGGTGCACCACTGCGCCCCCCTCGCTGTGGTGCACCGGCGACTCCCAAACAGGGGTCTGTTCCCAGTCGTACTCAATCGGCGCTCTGAATGGAAAATTGATATCTGTATTGGAATCACCACTTGACTGCGACCTCGCCGGTGACATCATTTGTCTCCACGCGCAGCCCGATGGCACCATGGTGGTCGATATAGCTCTCGGCAAAGGCTGGCATGGATCTCGACCTCAACTGCGTGGCGAGCTTCCTCGTCCTCTTGGACGAGAGGCACTACGGCCGCGCCGCCGGCCGGCTGAACCTCACGCCGTCCGCGGTCAGCAAGCAGATTCAGCGGCTCGAGCGCCAAGTTGGGGTCCCCCTGGTCCTGCGTCACTCTGCCGGTGGCTGCACCGCGACTGAGGCCGGAATGCGGTTTGCCGCCCACACTCGGGAACTGATGGCCATAGCGGAAGCTGCGAAACTCGCCGCTCGAACCGACCTGTCGCCGACTTCGGAGCGTCTGATCCTCGGCGTTCCCGACAGCCCGCTGGAGTATCTTCATCAGCTCGACTTGAGCCGGGTGGTGGCAGAGGTTCGGCTGAGCCATCCCCGACTGAAGGTGGAGTGCCGGCGGGTCGCGTTCTCCGCCCTGACCACCTCGCTGGTTGGCAAGACCATCGACGTGCTGCTGACGACTTCACCGGTGCACCATGCCGCGGCAGTCTCCATCCCGCTGCAGCTCGCGATGAGACGCATCGCAGTTGTCTCCCGAAGCCATCCCCTTGCGGAGGCGACGGAGATCGATGTCGGCGACTTCCTCGATATGCCGTTCCTCTACAGCCCCGACATCCCCCAGGAGTGGATGACCCCGTTCTATTTGGGGGATATCCGACCGGGGCGGGAGGCGCGGCTCGTCGAGGCCAGAGCTGAACAGGCATCCGAGGTGCTCAGAGAGGTAGCTCGAGGCACCGGCATGACGACAGGTCCTGAGCTGCTGGCACACCTGGTGCCGTCCACGCTGCGTGCGGTTCGGCTGCGAGGTGCCCCGCTGGTGAAGTTCCAAGCCTCGTACCGTCGCACCGACCGCAGCAGCGCGGTTCAGGCGTTCGTTTCGGCGTTGCAGCGGATACCCGCGCATCCGGTGAACAAACTGACCGAGCCCGCCGCGACGTAGGTGTCGCGCTGCCCGTACGTCAGCCGCGACTCGACGAATCGCACCCAGCGCCGTCACACTCCGATGCGCACCGATCCAGCGGCTGGTGCCGCCCCGGTTGGGTACCGAGCCCGCTCACCAGCGGGCGTGCACCAGCGGCCGGATCTCCCGATCGTAAAGCGCCGTCACCTTGGCCATGAAGCCTGGGCCGAGCGGCGGCAGCTCGCCGGCAGCGGCGTTGGCTCGGGCCTGCTCCACCGACCGAGCCCCAGGAATCACCGTGGTGACGCCGGGCTGTTGGACGATCCAGGCCAGTGCGACCTGGGCCGGCGTTGCCTCGAACGGCAGCTCGGCAGCCATCGAGGAGAACTCGGCCGCTGCCCGCACACCGGTTTCGTAGTCGACACCGGAGAACGTCTCGCCCACATCGAAGGCGGACCCGTCCCGGTTGTAGGTGCGGTGGTCGCGCTCGTGGAACGTCGTCTCCTTGGTGTACTTGCCGCTGAGCAGCCCGCTGGCCAGCGGTACCCGAGCGATGATGCCAACCCCGGCCTCGTGAGCGGCCGGCAGGACGTACTCGAGCGGCTTGAGCCGGAACGCATTGAAGATGATCTGTACGGTCGCCGTGCCCCGCCGGGAGATGGCCGTCAGCGCCTCATCGACGGTCTCCACGCTGACGCCGTAGCTGCCGATCACACCGTCAGCCACCAGCGTGTCCAGCCCGTCGTACACCTCGTCGCGGGAGTACACCTCGGTGGGCGGGCAGTGCAGCTGCACCAGGTCGAGCTGGTCGACACCGAGGTTCTTGCGCGACCGGTCCGTCCAGGCCCGGAAGTTGTCCAGCGTGTAGTTCTCCGGCAGCTGTTCCATCCGGCGACCCATCTTGGTGGCCACGGTGAGTCCGACATCGGCATTCTCGGCCAGGAACCTCCCGATGATCTGCTCGCTCCGGCCGTCTCCATAGACGTCGGCGGTGTCGAAGAACGTCACCCCCGACTCCGCCGCCGCCGACAGCAGCTCGAGAGCCCCCGACTCCGACACCTCGCCCCAGTCGCCGCCGAGCTGCCAGGTGCCGAGACCAACCACGGAGACGGGCCGCTCCGTCCGACCCAAGATTCGCGTTTCCATGCCGCCACCCTAGGCGGGCCCCGATTGCGCCGGACAGCCGGTCGGGACGGTCTTTGGGCCTTGGCGGGGATGGAACAATAGGGCCCCGTGACGTCCCCCGAGCGCGCCCGCACCGACGTACTCGTCGTCGGGGCGGGACCGGCGGGCGCGTCAGCCGCCGCATGGGCGGCCCGTCAGGGCCGGGATGTCGTCTTGGCCGACGCCGCCTACTTTCCGCGCGACAAGACCTGCGGCGATGGACTGACCCCGCGGGCGATGGCGCAGCTGGATGCCCTTGGGCTCGGCGAATGGACCCGTGCCCACGGCAGAAACCGAGGCCTGCGGGCACACGGGTTCGGCCAGACACTCCTGCTTCCTTGGCCCGGCGGCACACTCCCCGACCATGGTTCAGCCGTACCGCGGACCGACCTGGACGCACGAATCCGAGGGGTCGCCCTCGACGCCGGAGCGGTCGGGATGGACGGAGCGCGGGCTGTCGATGTGACTCGCGCCGGTAGCCGTGTCACGGGCGTTGTGTTCTCAATGGGCGACAACTCAACCCGCACGGTGCGGTGCGACCGGCTGATCGTCGCGGACGGTGTGCGGTCCCCGCTCGGACGCCTGCTGGGACGCGAGTGGCATCGCGACACCGCCTATGGAGTCGCGGCCCGCTCCTACGTCACATCAGGCCGCAGTGACGACGAGTGGATCTCCTCCCACCTCGAGCTCCGCGGTGGAAGCGGTGAGATCCTGTCCGGATACGGCTGGATCTTCCCGCTCGCCGACGGTGAGGTGAACCTCGGCGTCGGCACGCTGGCCACCGCCAAGCGGCCCGCCCATATTCAGCTCCGGCCACTGATGGAGTTCTACGCCGGCCAGCGTCGGGATGAGTGGGAGCTCGGCCAGGATCTCCGAGCTGCCACCTCGGCGCTGCTGCCGATGGGTGGGGCGGTCTCCAACCTGGCCGGCCCGAACTGGGCCCTGGTCGGTGACGCGGCCGCATGCGTGAACCCGCTGAACGGTGAGGGTATCGACTACGGGCTGGAGACCGGCCGCTTCGTCGTAGATCTGATGTCCAGCGGCTGTGACCTGACATCGGCGTGGCCGGCGTTGCTGCGGCAGCACTACGGTGAGGCGTTCTCGATCGCCCGACGACTCGCCGGGCTGATCACCGTCCCCCGCATCCTTCCCCTGCTCGGACCGATCGGCATGCGTTCGCACCTGCTGATGACGGTGGCCCTGCGGGTGATGGGCAACTTGATCACCGAGGAGGATCGCGACACGGTCGCCAGGGCATGGCGCGCGGCCGGGCGGCTGTCGCTGTCGCTCGACCAGCGTGCGCCGTTCGCTGCCTGACTCATTGATCTGCGGGGGCACTGGCCCTACGCTGCACAGGAACGGCGCCGTCGCGCCGGGTCGAGCAGTACACAGGGGCGGACATGACCGATCAACCACCAGACGTTCCAGAGCGCCAAGAGTACGAGGGTCTCTACAACCCGCTGGTTGCACATCGCGCCCGGTTCCTCGACCCTTCCAAGTCCGTTCAGCGGGCGGGCGAGAACCCTTTCAACACGACGGTCTACGTCGTCGACTCGCTACTGGTGAATGCCACACCGGACGCACAGGCCACGCAGGACTTCGTCGACTTCGCTGCGAGTCTGGGCATTGACGTCACCCGGGATCCCGACAACGTGGCGCTACTCGATCGGGGACGCCGCCTTGATCTGGGGGACAGCCTGGACGAAGGCTGGGTCACCCCGGTGAAGCTGACCCTCCTGCCGCAGGCGCCACCGACCACCCTCGACGCCTGGACGCTGTTGCAGGCGTGGCGCCATCGGGAGGAGCTGGCCGACGAGGCTCGCAACGTCGTGGGTCTGGACCACCTGATGTATGCCACCATCGGCGGCACGACGATGACGCTCGGCGGCACCATGACCCTCGGGGGAACCATGACCCTCGGTGGCACGATGACCCTCGGCGGGACCATGACGCTCGGCGGGGGCGTCCGAGTGCAGTACGTCGTACCGGGTCTGGGCGGTCGGACACCAGTCGCCTATGTCGGCGCCCCGCCGCGTCGCGCCCGCGAGCTCAGGCACCGGCGACCCGTCGTTGCGATCCCAGATACCGGCGTCGGTCAGCATCCGTGGTTGGCTGACGGCGTTCGCCGCGACCCACCGCCCAACGCCGAGCCGGAGCGGACGGGCATCATCCATGCTCCGCTGGAGGGTCCGCTGGACGACTTCTCCGGGCATGGGACGTTCATCGCCGGGCTGATCCGCCAGACGTGCCCCAACGCCGACCTCCGTGCGGTCCGGGTGATGGGCTCCGACGGCTTCGTCGAGGAAGCTCAGATGGTGAACGCCATCACGACCCTGTGGCTGGACCACGCGGAGAAGGACACCATCGACGTGCTGTCGATGTCGTTCGGCTACTACCACGAGGCACCCGAGGACCTCCGTACCGACGCCTCCATCCTGGGTCCGCTGACCCAGTTACGGCGCCTGGGCGTCACGCTGGTGGCCTCAGCCGGCAACGACGCAACCACCCGGCCGATGTTTCCAGCAGCCTTCAGCCGCCGAATCGACCTCGTCAGCGTGGGCGCGAACAATCCCAACGGCACGCGCACGCTGTTCAGCAACTCCGGCTCCTGGGTGCGGACCTACGACACCGGAGCGGCGCTGCTGAGCACCCAGCCGACCACCTTCAACGGCGCACTGCAGCCGTCGGCCCGACTCCAGAATCCAGAAGGGGTGACCCGCGAGTCGATCGACCTCGACGACTTCACCGGTGGCTTCGCCACCTGGTCGGGCACCTCGTTTGCGGCCCCGGTCGTTGCCGGCAAGATCGCCCAGCACCTGATCGACCTGCGCGATCAGCAGGCAGGCTTCGATGCACTGGGCGACCCAGATGAGGCGGTACGCGCCGTGCTGGACGAACTGGAGTCGTGACCGCGACCGCACACCGAAGCGGTGCGCTGGCTACCGCAGCGCACCTCCACCAGCGAGCGGTTGCGGAGAATGCTGCAGGGCGGCCCGGGAGGGGCGCCGCGCTGGTGGCGCGAGGACTGCAGCGCATGGGCGTGACCAGCACGACCGAGCCGGAGCGCGATGATCAGCAACCGGAGCGGATGATGTTGATCTCCAGGCTGCTGGCCACGCTGGCCAAGTCCGAGGTCGAGATGATCGGACTTGATCATGGTCTGGCGACGTTGGCGCGCGCCGAGCGCTGGGCTGAACCAGTAGCGGACGACGCCTACAAAGCCTTCCTCAACAGCCAGCGCGGGCTGGTCCTGTTCCGCGGCGGCAGGTTCGCGGAGGCATTGATCGACTTCGACCTGGCGGCAGCGCGCATTCCGGATGCCGCCGGCCTGGACAAGTGCCGCGTGTTGATCAACCGAGGTGCGCTCTTCGTCGAGATGGGCCGCATCCCCGCGGCTCGTCGCGACCTGACCAGCTGCATCGAGCTGGCGAGTCGCTTCGGCCTGCGGCTGGTGGAACGGATCTCCCTGCACAACCTGGGATGTCTCGAGGCGCTCGCAGGAGACCTTCCGCTGGCGCTCAAGATCATCGACCAGGGCCTGGAGCTGGGTGGCGACACGCAACTCGGCATCGCCTACCTCGATCGCTCGCGGATCCTGCTCGCGGCTGGACTGCAACGCGAGGCTGACCAGACCCTGGCTGCCGCGGCCACCCAGCTGACCCGCGACCGCAGCTGGCAAGACGTCGGCGAGGTGGAGCTCACCCGGGCGGAGTCGGCGCTGCTCGCTGGCGACACCGCTGCTGCCCGACGCCTGGCAGCCCGTGCCCGGGACCGGTTCCGTCGACACGGCAACAACCGATGGCGACGCAACGCCGAACTGGTGTTGCTCCAAGGCGACCTACGTGCCGGGCGGCCACCCGCTCGGCTGCTGCCACACGCGCGCCGGCTGGCCGATGAGTTTGCCGAGGACGGCTTTCCCCTGCAGGCACGGACGGCGCTGCTGCTGGCCGCGGAGATGCTGGAGCGACTCGGTCGGACCGCCGACGCCTCCACGCTGGCGTCCCGAGCCGGGCCGCCGCGACCCAACGATCCCATCCCACTCCGCCTGCATACCCGGTACGTTCGGGCCCGCCAGAATCTGGCCGAAGGCGATCGCAGCTCAGCCAAACGGGAGATCCGTCGCGGGCTGGGCGAGCTGGCGTCGTACCAGGCCAGGTTCGGCGGCATTGACCTCCAGACCGCCAGTGCCATCCACGGCACGCGGCTCTCCGAGTTGGACCTTGACCTGGCTTCGGAGACCAACACTCCGGCGGTGCTGCTGCAGGCGGCCGAACGGAGCCGCGCCACCTCCCGCCGCCTCCGCGCGGTCACACCGCCCCGAGACGAGGTGGTCGCCGAGCTCCTCTCCGACCTGCGCCGGACCGTCGAGGAGCTGCGGGCCAGGGAGGCGGACCCGACGGCGCAGCCGCAGGTGGCTGCGGACCGGACTCGGGTGGCCCAGCTGCAGCAGCAGCTCCGCTCCCGTTCCTGGCAGACCGGTGGCACCGGCGCCTGGGACGACACCGTCTCGATCCCGCGCCTGAGGGAGCTGTTGGAGCAGACCAGCAGCGCAGCGGTCAGCCTGGTGGAGTGTCGCGGGCGGCTCCATGCGGTTGTGCTCCAGGGTCGCCGATCCCGGGTGCTGGAGCTCGGCGAGACAGACGTTGCGGTCGAACTCGTCCGGTCCGTCCGCGCCGACTGCGACCTGCTGGCCGATCCTGCGGTCCCGAGCATGATCATCCGCGCCGCCCAGCAGTCGCTGCGCCGATCACTGGACCGGCTGGACACCATGCTGGTGGCGCCGATGCTGCGGCCGATGGCTGCAGTGCCCGACCGGCTGGTGCTGATGCCCGCCGATTCGTTACTCACCTTGCCCTGGGGCCTGCTGCCGTCGCTGCGTGGCCGTCCCATGGTGGTGGCGCCTTCGGCCACGGCCTGGGCTCGTGCGGTCACGGCGCCGCCCACATCGGCCGACGGGATCACGGTGCTGGCCGGACCGGGACTCGACCAGGCCGCGGCCGAGGCGGCGGCGATCAGCGCGGTATGGCCGCAGTCAGAGGTGGCCGTAGGAGCCGCCGCCACGCCGGACCGGCTGCGGACAGCGATGGCTGATTCCGCCATCGTGCATATCGCAGCCCATGGGGAGCACCAGGCCGACAACCCGATGTTCTCCTCGCTGCAGCTCCACGGGGGGCCGGTCTTCGCGTACGAGCTGGACCAGGCTGTCCGCATCGCCGACCACGTCGTGCTGTCGGCCTGCGATCTGGGCAAGACCACTATCCGAGCGGGCGGGGAGTCGTTGGGGCTGACGAGCGTGCTGCTGCATCTGGGCAGTCGCAGCGTCGTCTCCGGGGTGGCACGGGTGAACGACTCGCTGGCTGCCGAGGTGATGGTGCGCTACCACGCTGCCCTCGCCGGCGGCGCTGACTCCGCCGAGGCGCTGGCGAACGCATGCGCCGCCTCGGACTCGCTACCCGTACCCTTCGTGTGCTTCGGGGCCGCCTGGCGGGCCGCTTCGTAGGCTGTCGGCATGACGACGAATCTGGTTCTGGACACCGATATCGGCAGCGATGTCGATGACCTGCTCGCACTTGCGACGATCTTCGGCTCCCCGACGGTCGTCCTTCGAGGTGTCACCACCGTCTACGGTGACACAGTCCTGCGGGCCCGGATCGTCGCGCACGCGTGCCGGTTGGCTGGGGTGGTCGTGCGTCCGATCGTGGCCGGGCTGGCACAGCCGCGTTCGGGCGCTGACGTGTGGTGGGCCGGTCATGAGGGTCGGCTGATCCCCGATCTCGAGGCGGAACAGATCGACGCGGAGCCGTCAGCGCTGCAGGTGCTGGCCATCAGTCCGATCGTGGCGGCAGTCGGTCCACTGACCAACCTGGCGGCGGCGCTCGACCAACCGGGCTGCCAGATCACCGATGTGTTCGTGATGGGCGGAAGCTTCGCCGGCGCCGAGATCGAGCACAACTTCCGCAGCGACTCCGACGCCGCCGCTGCCGTGTTCTCCTCGGGCGTACGCACGACCGCGATCGGACTGAACCAGACCACGCGCATACGGGTGGACGCGAGCGTTGCCGCCGAACTCGAGGCGTGTGGCGCGTTCGGCCGGCTGCTCGCAGCCGAGCTCCGACAGTATTGGGATGCCTCGGAGTCAAGCTCCAACGTCCCGCATGACGCGATCGCCATCGTGATGCTGACCGACCCGGAGGTGTTCACCTTCGAGTCCGGCAGGGTGTCGATCACGGCCGACGGAAAGGAGGCCGGCACCAGTCGTTTCACCTCGGACGGGAGCGGTCGGCATCGGATTGTCACTGATCTCAACGAGGTACGGGTCGCCGAGCTGATCCGGGCTCGACTGCTGGCCGCCGCACGCGCTGCCGGCTGAGTGTCAGCAGCTGGAGCTGGCGACCTTCTGCGACGGCTGGCACTGCACCGACGCCTGTTCGGGCTCGCGGACCCGGGTGCTACCGGAGGCGGGTTGCAAGGCGATGAAGAGCAGCAGCGCTACGCAGACAACGACTGGAACCCAGAGCAGGCTCCAGGTGTCCAGATCCGGCTGCACCGCCCGCTCGGAGCCCGTCGGCGCCCGTTGTGGCTCGCGATCGGTCATCGAGAACTCCTTTTCGGGTCCATGTGCGGGAGACCGCGTTTGCGACGTGCATTCACGTTCACTCTCCCACTTTCCCCCGTCGTCCACCGGCCCCAACGCAAAGGACGTTTCACCGCTGCGCCGGCCAGAACCCTTTGTACCCCCATCGCGTTGTCGAAAACATCCGACCGTCCGACGACTCGCCGCCCGCCTCCTGACTGGGGATTCAGTCGCGATGCCGGGCGGCGCGCACCATCCGTCGCCCCGCGCACGCAATAGCTGTCGCGGGACGGTGGATGTGTCGCGCGGCTGGTTGAGCCGACTGCGGGAGGCCTGAAGCCAGTCCCACAGCCGGCTCGCGTGGTGCGGTGGCGGACGGTTTCCGGTCCGGCAGCCGGCGGCATCCGCCAGCACGTCCGAGAACCGGCGATCGCCGACCGCACCGCAAGATCCTTCGCTTTAGCCTTCAACCAAACTAGGTGCTGATCACCGCGATTTCAAGGATTTCGCTAGTGTCGTTGCATGGCTGACACTCCTTGGCTGACCCGGGCCGAGCAGGAGACCTGGATCGCGCTGGCCAACGTCGCCATGCGACTTGAAGGAAAGCTGGACCAGCACCTTCGGCGCGACGGGGGCGTCACGTTCGCGGAGTACCTGGTGCTCGCCATGCTGTCGGAGAATCCTGACCGAATGCTGACGCTGAGCGAGCTTGCGGCGCGGACGAACTCATCCGCGTCCCGGATGTCGCACATCATCACCAGGCTAGAGAAGCGGCAGTGGGTGGTGCGTCAGCCTTCCCCTCACGACGGTCGGACGACGCTGGCCTATCTGACTGACTCCGGGCTCGAGCACGTGCTCGAGGTCGCGCCCAGACATGCGGCGTACGTACGGGCACTGATCTTCGATGTCCTCGATCCAGAGGACCTCGAACCGATGAAGGTCGGGCTGCTGAAGATTGCGGATGCCATTACGCCGGTGAGCGGTCGGAGCTCGGTGCCCGAGCCCCGGATCTGAGCGGTAAGCCCGATCTCAGCCGAGCAGTCCCCGGATCTCCTCCGCAGTCAGGGAGCCACCCGCCAGCGCCTCATCCCCCATCATCGAGTCGAACAGCTTCGACTTGCGGGCCTTCAGCTCCATGACCTTCTCCTCGATCGTGCCTTGAGCGACCAACCGGTACACCATGACCGTCTTGGTCTGACCGATGCGATGGGTCCGGTCCACCGCCTGCGCCTCCGCCGCCGGGTTCCACCAAGGGTCGAGGACATAGCAGTAGTCAGCCTCGGTCAGGTTCAGCCCGAACCCGCCCGCTTTGAGGCTGATCAGGAACACCGGCGCTGCACCTGAGCGGAACTCCTCCACCAGCGCGCCGCGGCGCCGGGTGCTGCCGTCCAGGTAGAGATAGCGAACTCCTTCGGCTTCGAGCCGCTGCCGGATCTTGGCGAGGAACCCGGTGAACTGGCTGAACACCAGAGCCTTGTGGCCCTCCTGCACCACCTCCGCGAGCTGCTCCACCAGCACCTCGACCTTGCTCGCAGGCACGCCGGCGTGTGCCTCGTCCACCAGGCTGGGGTCAAGACTGAGCTGGCGCAGCCGGGTGAGGGACCCCAAGATGGTGAACCGGTTGGCGTCCACGTCATCGAGCAGACCGAGAACCTTCTGCCGCTCCCGCTGAAGGTATGTCTGGTACAGCCGCAGGTGCTTCGGCTCCAGCACCACGTCCAGCACCTGCTCCTGCTTGGCGGGCAGGTCCGCCGCGACCAGCTCCTTGGTCCGCCGCAGCATCAGCGGACGGATCCGGCGGCGCAGCTGGGGCAGCAGGTCGGCGCCCTCGCCGCGCTCGATCGGCTTGCGGTAGAGGTCGGAGAACCGGCCCGGATGCGGAAACAGGCCTGGCGCGACGATCGACAGCAACGCCCACAGATCCATCAGGCTGTTCTCCAGCGGAGTGCCGGTGATGGCCAGCTTGAAGCCGGCGTCCAGCCTGCGGGCGCACTGGTAGGTCTTGGCCCGATGGTTCTTCACGAACTGCGCCTCGTCGAGGATCATCCCGGCCCACTCGATCGACTGGTAGCCGTCGAAGTCGATCCGCAGGAGCGTGTACGACGTGATCACGAGGTCGGCGCCGGCGATAGTTTCGGCCAGGTGCTGGCGGCTCTTCGCCTGCGACCGGTCCACCGTGACGATCCGAAGACGGGGTGCGAACCGGGCCGCCTCGCTTCCCCAGTTAGGTACCACGCTCGTCGGTGCCACCACCAGAAACGGCGCCCCGTCGGGCTCGTCCAGCACACGCCGGCAGATCAACGCCAGTGCCTGCAGGGTCTTGCCAAGTCCCATGTCGTCGGCGAGGATGCCGCCGAGCCCGTGCTCGTACAGGAAGGACAGCCAGCGGTAGCCCTCCACCTGGTACGGTCGCAGCCGCGCCTGCAGAGTGGACGGCACCTCCACCGGCTCGACGGAGGTAGCGTCCATCAGGCCGGCCACGGTTTTGGACCAGCGGTCTGCCTGCTCGATCACGACCCCGAGCTGGAGCAGCTCCTCCCACAGGCTCGCCTGGTACGTGCTGATCCGCAGCTGCGGGGTGCTCTCGCCTTCCTGCAGCGCCCGGGCCTCTTCGATCAGGGTCCGCAGTCTGGTGAACTCCTCCCGGTCAAGTTCGAGATACACCCCGCTGTCCAAGATCAAATAGTCGTCTCCCCTGCTCAGCGCCACGAACAGCCGGTCGAACGGGACCACCTCGCCCTCGACGGAGACGGTGATGTGCAGGTCGAACCAGTCCGCGCCGCCGCCGTCGTCGATGGTGGAGAGCTCCACCAACGGCTTCTCCTCAGCCAGCCGGTAGTCAGGCATCTGGCCGACCAGCTCGACCTCAACCCCGGCTGCGGTCAGCTGCGGCAGGAGCTCCTGAGTGAACAGCACCGCGTCATGGCCGGCGAGCAGGGCATGCGCGGCGGGCAGAACGCTACCGGAGGCCGGTCCGCCACCACCGTGGTCAGCGGCCAGGTGCGGCATCCGAGGGTACGGCAGCGGCAGCTCAGCGAGCAGGGCGCGCTCAGCCGCGGGGTCTCGGACCGTCCTACGGTCCGCCGGGGCATCCAGCTCAAACGACTGGATGCCGGTGGGGCGGGCATATCGAAAGGACCAGTCGAGTCGAACCCGATGCTCTGGTCGAAAGGTGACCTGCAGATGCAGCGTCGGCGGTACGTAGGCCGGCAGCTGGACGCTCGGGTCATGCGACACCAGGCTGGCCTTGCGCTGCAGCCCAGGATAGAAGTCGGAGAGGAACCGATTCTCGTCGGCGGCGGGGATCCGCACCGGATCAGCGTTCAGCACCAGCTGCCGAAGCTCCTGTGCCACCGGCGACGCCAGCCGAACCAGCGATAGCGGCGATGCGCTCGCCGATCGGGTTCCGCGGAGGTCCCGTTGCAGGAAAAGGCCGTGCGCGGGCTCGCCCAGCAAGCCGATCGCCTCCACGGCCAGTTGAAGGTCGCCCAGGCGCACCACCGGCGTCAGCCGTAGCCCGCCATCCGGATCGCGATCCACGTCCAGCTCCACTACCGCCGGCTCGTGCTCTACGGTGACGGCCGGCTGCCGAGGTCCGGGACAGACGAGCACGAGGTTGATCCGGGCTGCCGCGTCCAGCAGCGGCCACAGACTGCCGCCGACAACGTTGAGGTTCATCCACGGGGTGCGCGGGTAGGTGTACCGGGCGGCTGGGCCGGCCGCGGATCTCAGCTGCAGCAGCCACTCACGCTGCTCTGGCCGGTGCAGGCCTGAGGAGAGCTCGAGCTCGTCCCAGGAGACTCCGCTGCGCACCCACTTGCCGCTTCGCCCGCGCTGCAACGGTCGGGCCCGGAGCTCCTTGCGCCCGGGCATTCCTCGCCCGCCGGGATAGGTCTGCACCTCGAGCTCGAGCGCCAGCGGAACCCGGTCGGCCGGGGACACCGGATCCGGTGCCGCCACGACTCGGCCCAAAATCCGCTCCCACGGTGCCCGATCGAGCTGTTGCTGGATCTGGTCGATCGTCCGGGCCACCACCAGGACGGCAGCGGCGTGCTTGCAGTCCAGGGCGACCGGGCAGGTGCAGTGCCCGCGGTGAACGGGAACGGCGCCCGGATTGTTGGAGTGAAGCCGGACCACGGTCGAATAGACATCGCGTCCGCTGCCGCGAACCTGGCCGCTGACCACTCGCGTCTCGGGGTCGTAGCGGACGCCGAGCACGTGCCCGGACCGGGCATAGACCAGACCGCGGGCGAAGGACTCGTACCCCGCCATCGCGAGGATGGCGTCATTGTCCAGCAGCGCTCGCCAGGTATCGGCCATGCTGCGATGGTAACCAGCGGCGCTGACAACGCTCGCGAAGTGAGCCGATCTCGACCGGAGCCGGGCAGGGCCGGTCAGTCCCCCGCGAGCGCGACGACAGTGGCGTACGCGCCGCGGGTGTGCAGCGACTCCAGCGCCGAGACGTACTCCGAGACGAAACGCTCGTCGTCGACGAGATCGCCGAAGAGCTCACGGTTACGCAGGAACGCCGTCGGGTCCGACTGCTGCGTTTTCGCGGTGGCCGTCAGCGTGTCCGCCAGCCGATCCACGACAGTGATCGGCTCACCGACTTCGTCGACACCCTCGGCGTAGCGCGCCCAGCTCGCGACGATGGCGGCGGACAGCCGTACCGGCCTGTTGGCGGCGAGGTTCTCCCGGATCACCGGGACGAGCCACTTGGGAATCCGATCCGACGACTCCGCGGCCAACCTCGCGATGGTGTCCTTGACCTCGGGGTTGGAGAACCGCTCGATCAGCGTGCGGGTGTAGTCGTCGAGATCGATCCCGGGCACCGGCCGCAGGGTAGGGATGCCCTCGGTGTGCATGTACGCCAGCAGGAACCGGGCGAACACCGGGTCGCCGGCGGCCTCGTGCGCATAGCGATAACCGCTCAGGTGGGCGAAGTAGGCCAGAGCCTGGTGCGAGGCATTCAACAGCCGAAGCTTCATCAACTCGTACGGCTCGACATCGGCAACCACCTGGACACCGGCGTCCTCGTACGGGGGACGACCGTCGGCGAAGCTGTCCTCCAGCACCCACTGGAAGAAGGGCTCCGCCACCACGGGCCAGCCGTCATCGATACCGAACTGCTTCCGGATCTCCTCCCGGTCGGCGTCGGTCGTCACCGGAGTGATCCGGTCGACCATCGAGTTGGGAAACCGCACGTTGGAGTCGATCCAGTCCGCCAGCGCGGGATCCAACGCCTGCGCGAAGGCGGCGAACGCACGCTGGGCGACATGCCCATTGCCTTGGATGTTGTCGCACGACATCACCGTGAAGGCGCCGATGCCGCGGTCCCGGCGCCTGCGGAGCGCCTCGGTGATCAAGCCGAACGTGGTCCCCGGCGTGGCTCCGGGCGCAAGATCGGCGGCAACAGCGGCGTTCGACAGGTCGAACTCGCCGCTGACCGGTGAGATGTTGTAGCCACCCTCAGTCACCGTCAGCGACACGATCCGGGTGGCCGGGTCCGCGAGCCGCTCGAGAACGGCCTCTGGGTCGTCGGGAGCGTAGAGATAGTCGATGATCGACCCCACCACGCGGGCGTCGCGGCGTCCGTCCGGATGCTTCTCCACCAGGGTGTACAGCCCCTCCTGACCGGAGAGCACATCCCTCATCCGCCGGTCGCCGGGCATCAGGCCAACCCCACAGATGGCCCATTCCCGGGCGACGCCGGCGTCCAGCAGACGGTCGATCGCGAGCGCCTGATGCGCTCGATGGAAGCCGCCGACGCCGAAGTGCAGGATTCCCGCCGTGAGCGTCGACCTGTCGTAGTGCGGCACCTGCACGTCAGCGGTGGCATTCGCGAGCAAAGAATTCGCAGTCATCTCGTCCTCATCTGTGTGGCATCGCAGCACCCGTCCGGCGCTGCGTGTACGCCTGAACGCCGGGACTCAACATATCGTCTGTCAATCGAGGGCAGGCGGGCCGTCGCGGGCCTCACCACCAGCCCTGCTTCCGCGCCCATCGCAGCACGAACCCGGACATGATCATCATGATGCCGATCAAGATGACCAGCACCACCCAGTGGGTATTCTCGTTGACGATGACGTTCATGCCGACGACGGAGGAGATGGCGGTGATCGGCAAGGTGACGGCGGCGATCACGGCCAGACGTTCGGCGGCGATGGTCATCTTGGTGTCGGTACGTGCGCGGTAGAACTCCGTGACGCCCATCAGGAAGTCCAGCTGGCTCTCGCTGATGTGCGCCACCCGCTCGTACTGGTCCAGCAGATCCTTCAGCAGTGCCAGGCCCTCCGGCGGCGCGAAGGTCGCCAGGTGGGTCGCCCGGCGGTAGATCTCAGCGCCCTGAGACGCCATCGTCCGGATGGTGAGCAGCTCGTGCCTGGCGGTGAAGAGCTGGTTGAGGAACAACTGGGGTTCATCCTCAACGGAGGCCATCACCCGCTGCTCCAGCAGGCCCACCTGGCGGGCAAGATCGGCTACCAGGGCCGCCTCCCGCCTCGCCACCGTCGAGACGATCGCATAGATCAGTCCGAACGGCGAGGTCGGGTGCAGCCGGCCGGACTCCATCCGGCGAAGGACGTCTCGGGTCTCTCGGAGTGCCGACTCCACCGGCACCACCGGGTTGAGCGGTCCATGGACGGTGACCAGGAAGTTCGTGCCGATGAACTGGTCCAGCTCGAGGTAGTGCACGTGACCTGCCTGACCGATCTCCGGTGCGTGCACCACCATGAACAGGTGGTCGGTGTAGACGTGGACCCGGGGTACGTGGTTCCGCTCCCGACAGTCCGAGATCGCCATCGGATGGAAATGGAAGACGGTGTCGAGCACCGCACCCGCCTGCTCGCTCCACGTCGGGATGTCGAGCCAGAGAAACCCGTCACGCCGAGCCCTGAGCTCCGCCAGCTCGGACAGATCGTGGCTCTGCGCACCGGCGGCGTCGATGAATCGCAGCTCCATCCGCACGTCTTCCACACAGCCATGCTTGCACCGTTACGGCCGTGAGACCCCGCGGCCCGCCAGACCTGCGGGGTTGACATGCTGAGACTCCCCGGAGTGACCTGCCGGACCTCCGGCATGAGCAGCAAGCAGAGAGGTCTCCACACGCATGCCCTTGATCGGCTTCCACGCCTCACACGAGCAGATCCATCCCGCCCAACTGCTGTCCGACGTGCAGGCTGCCGAGGCCGCCGGTTTCGACGCGGCGATGTGCTCGGACCACTTCGGCCCGTGGAGCGCCCGACAAGGGCAGTCCGGTTACGCGTGGTCCTGGCTGGGAGCTGCTCTGGCCACCACCAACCTTCGGATGGGAGTGGTGACCGCGCCGGGCCAGCGCTACCACCCGGCCGTCCACGCGCAGAAGATCGGCACCCTGGCGGCGATGTTCCCGGGCCGGTTCTGGGCGGCCCTGGGCAGTGGAGAGAACTCCAACGAGCACATCACCGGGGCCGTGTGGCCCCGCAAGGAGCTGCGGCAGCGCCGCCTCCGGGAGTGCGCCGACATCATCCGCCGGATGCTCGACGGCGACACCGTCAGCCATGATGGGCTGGTGACCGTCGACCGGGCACGGCTGTGGACGCTGCCCGAGCAGCCGCCGAACCTGTTGGCCCCGGCCGTATCCGCGGGCACCGCCGCGGAGGCCGCCGCATGGGCCGACGGCATGATCACGATCAATCAACCAGTCGAGGTGCTGCGGTCGGTATTGGATGCGTACCGCTCGGCCGGTGGGGCCGGCACGACCGCCGTACAGGTTCATCTGAGCTGGCACACCGACGCTGCCGAGGCCGAGCGGATCGCCCATGATCAATGGCGGAGCAACGTCTTCGACCCACCCGTGTGCTGGGACCTGGAGACGCCCGAGCACTTCGATGTCGTCAGCCAGGAAGTGACGCCGGAGCAGGTGGCCAAGTCGGTCTACATCTCAGCTGATCTTGGTCAGCACAGCGAGTGGCTGCACGATCTGGCCGAGCTCGGGTTCGACGAGATCTATCTGCACCACGTCGGCCAGCAGCAGCAGCCTTTCGTCGACCGGTTCGGTGCAGACGTGCTGCCCCAGCTGAGGATGGCGTCATGATCGACGTCGACACCAGCACCCAGTGGTGGAAGAACGCGGTCGTCTACTGCCTCGATGTCGAGACCTTCTTCGACTCCGACGGCGACGGCATCGGCGACCTGCCGGGCCTCCGCAGTCGGATCGACTATCTGGCCGATCTCGGCGTCACCTGCCTGTGGCTGATGCCTTTCTATCCGTCCCCGAACCGAGATGACGGGTACGACATCACCGATCACTACGACGTCGACGCGCGGTTCGGCAGCGTCGGCGACCTGGTGGAGGTGATCCGTGCGGCGAACAACCGGGGGCTCCGGGTGATCGCGGACCTGGTGGTCAACCACACCTCGATTCAGCACCCCTGGTTCCAGTCGGCGCGATCGTCGAAGGACTCACCGTTTCGCGACTTCTACATCTGGCGCTCCGACCCTCCGCCGGACACCTCGGCTGAGGTGGTGTTTCCGGATCAGGAGACCAGCCTGTGGGAGCTCGACGAGCAGACCGGCGAGTGGTACTACCACCGTTTCTATCGGCAGCAGCCGGACCTCAACATCACCAATCCCAAGGTCCGCAGCGAGATCGCCAAGGTGATCGGGTTCTGGCTGCAGATGGGCATGTCGGGGTTTCGGGTGGACGCGGTCCCGTTCCTGATCGAGACGAGCGGGCTGACCGCCGAGGCGATCACCGGGTTCGGCGACCCTCATGACTACCTGCGCTCGATCCGGTTCTTCCTCAACCAGCGCAACGGCGAGGGGGTGCTGCTCGGCGAGGTCAACCTGCCGTTCGAGCAGCAGCTGGAGTACTTCGGCGCGCACGGGGACGAGCTGTCGATGATGTTCGACTTCGTGGGTATGCAGAACCTGTACCTCTCCCTGGCACGCGCGGACGCCGAGCCGGTGATCAACGCCTTGAAGCAGCGACCGAGCATCCCGCCGAACTCGCAGTGGGCCACTTTCGTGCGCAACCACGACGAGCTGACCCTCGACAAGCTGCCGATGTCGCAACGGCAGGAGGTTTTCGACGCCTTCGGTCCGAAGAAGTCCATGCAGCTCTACGGGCGCGGGCTGAAGCGTCGACTGCCGCCCATGCTCGATGGCGACCCGCAGCGGCTGCGGATGGTCTACAGCCTGCTGTTCAGTCTCCCCGGCACTCCGGTGATCTTCTACGGTGAGGAGATCGGCATGGGGGAAGACCTGAACGCCGAGGGCAGACTGGCCGTGCGCACTCCAATGCAGTGGACCGCTGATCCGTCCGGCGGGTTCTCCGCCGCCCCTCCTGACAAGCTCATCAAGAAGCTGGCCGGCGACGGGTTCGGCCCGGCAGAGGTGAACGTCGCCGCGCAGCGCACCGACCCGAACTCGCTGCTGTCCTTCATCACCCGGCTGGTGCATAGATACCGCGACTGTCCCGAGTTCGGCCGAGGTGAGTTCGCGGTGATCGACCAACCGCACCGAAGTGTGCTCGCGCACTCGTGTACGTGGCAGGGGCGTGCGGTCCTTGCCATCCACAACCTGGGCCCCGATACGGTGACGGTTCCACTGACCCTGCCGGACGCGGTCGGGGACATCCTCGAAGACCTGTTCAGCGGGGTTGACGTCGAACTGGATGCCGCTGGCAGCGCCAAGATCCGCCTGGAGGGCTACGGCTACCGCTGGCTGCGCCGGTACCGGTCGGGAGAGCGCCGCATCTGATTGCCGCCGCCCCAGAACCAGTCGGCTGACCGCCGTGCGCGCAGAATCGACACATTTGCTGCCCTTGGGTGAGAAATTTGCAGTTTTCCGCCGTCCGCGGCCTAACGGCGAGCAAACTTGCCCCCATGACATGGGTGACCAAGGCGCTTCCGCTCGGGGCGGCCGCGGCCGTTGCTGCGACAGCCGCGCGAGACCTCTTTCAGCGTGACCATGCACTGCTGCGCAACTTCCCGGTCGTTGGTCACGCCCGATATCTGCTCGAGTCCATCGGCCCCGAGCTGCGGCAGTATCTGGTAGCCGGCAACAACGAGGAACGGCCCTTCACCCGGGACCAGCGTCGGTGGGTGTATGCCTCCGCCAAGAAGGAGAACAACTACTTCGGGTTCGGCACCGACAATGACGTCGAGTACACAGCCGGATATCCGATCATCAACCACCGGACCTTCGGAAGAGCCGTACCGCCCTCGTCGCCCCAGGCGGCACACGAGGTGGACCTTCCGTGCGCCAAGGTCGTCGGCGCTGCTCGCGGACGGAGGTCCGCTTTCCGACCACACTCGGTGGTGAACATCTCCGCCATGAGCTTCGGCTCGCTGTCGGGCAACGCCATCGCCGCGCTCAATGAGGGCGCGGCCCTGGCTGACTGCCTGCACAACACCGGCGAGGGCGGCATCTCGCCGTACCACCGGCGCGGCGGCGAGCTGATCTTCCAAATCGGCACCGCGTACTTCGGTTGTCGTGACGCCGACGGCCGGTTCAGCCTGGATCGGCTCAAGGCGCTGGTTGCCGAGGCCCCAGTACGGGCGATCGAGGTCAAGCTCAGTCAAGGTGCCAAACCGGGCCTCGGCGGGCTGCTGCCGGGGGCCAAGGTGTCGGCGGAGATCGCCGCGACCCGCGGGATCGCCGAAGGCAAGGACTGTGTCAGCCCCTCGCGGCATGCGGAGTTCAGCGACGCGGACAGCTTGCTGGACTGGGTGGAGATGCTGGCTGCGGAAACCGGCCTTCCGGTCGGCATAAAGTCAGCCGTCGGAGACATGGCCTTCTGGGACGAGCTCACCCGGCTGATGGCCCAGACGGATCGCGGCGTGGACTTCGTCACCATCGACGGCGGCGAGGGCGGTACGGGTGCGGCCCCCCTGATCTTCACCGACTCCGTCTCGCTGCCCTTCCAGCTCGGTTTCAGCCGGGTGTACACGGCGTTTGCCCACCGGAACCTGCACGAGCAGGTGGTCTTCATCGGGGCCGGCAAGCTGGGTTTGCCAGACAATGCCGTGGTTGCCTTCGCGCTCGGCTGCGACCTGGTCAATGTCGCTCGGGAGGCGATGCTGTCCATCGGCTGTATCCAGGCGCAGAAGTGTCACACCGACACGTGTCCTACCGGCGTCGCGACGCAGAACGCCTGGTTGGCCCGCGGGCTCGACCCGGAGCGGAAGTCGGTCCGGCTGGCCAACTACATCAAGACGCTCCGCCGCGACCTGGTCAAGGTCGCCGAAGCCTGCGGCGTCGAGCATCCCGGGCTGATCGACGTGGACTCGGTGGAGATCCTCGACGGACGCACAGCGTCGACCTCGCTGCGGGACGTCTACGGATACGCACCCGGGTGGGGGCTGCCGTCCGCAGCGGACCAGGAGGCCATCATCGCGAAGATGACGGCGACCGAGCCCCAAGGCAGCAGCGCGCCGCCATCGGCGTCAGCCGCCGGTTGAGTCGTGCACGGCGTATGGTGCGGATATGACCGCGGCATGGGCTGAGGCCTCGCCCGATCACACTGGCGAACCCGATGTCGCGGGACTGATCCCACTGGTTCGCCGGATCGTCGGCGCGCGTGTCAGCAATGAGGTGGTTGCTGAGGACCTGGTCCAGGAGACGCTGGTCCGAGTTCTGGCGGCGGCCGCTCGAGTGGAGCCGGGGATGTTGGAGCCGTACGCCATCGTCACCGCGCGCAACGTGGTCAAGTCGCTGTGGAAGCAGCAGGACCGCCACCGCCGCAACCAGTACCGGCTGCTGGATCGAGACCCCGTGACACCGCCGGAGGACGGGCTCGTCGCGGAGGAGGAGCGCGCCGCAGTCGCGCAGGCGCTGAGCCGGCTATCCGAGCGCGAACGCAAGACCCTGCTCGCCCATGAGGTCTCCGGTCAGGACACCCATACGCTGGCAAAACAGCTCGGATCGACGGCGGGCGCTGTTGCGGCCCAGCTCAACAGGACCCGGGCGAGGCTGCGGGTCGAGTACCTGCTGGCACTGGAGCAGGTCGATCCGCCCACAGACCGTTGCCGGCCCGTGCTGTCGGCGCTGTCCCTCGGCGATCGGCGGCGGCAGCGGGAGGTGGACGCGGCCCGGCATCTGCTGGAGTGCGAGCTGTGCGCCCGCCTGAGCGAGCCGCTGCTGGAACGTGTCGAGCCGAGTACGCAGGAGAAGCGGATAGCGATCCGTACCGATGCGGACATCGTGGTGGCTCGCCAAGGTGTCAAGGAGATGGCTGCCCGACTGGCGTTCTCCCGAACAGACCTGACCGTGATAGCGACCGCGGTGTCAGAGATCGCGCGCAACATCGTCCGCTTCGCCGACGAGGGCGAGATCATCGTGGAGATGATCGAGGAGCCACGACCGGGTGTCCGAATCACCGCACGAGACACCGGTCCCGGCATCGCCGACGTCGACCAGGCGCTGGCCGACGGCTACAGCACCTACAACGGCCTAGGGTTGGGACTGCCCGGAGCCAGGCGGTTGATGGATGACTTCGCCGTCGTCTCAGAGGTAGGCCGGGGGACGACGGTCACGATGACCAAGTGGCACAACGGAGGATATGCATGAGTCGAAACGGACCCCAACCAGGTGATGCGACGGCAGAGTTCGCTGACGAGCGAATCTCCGCCGATGACCAGCTGCTTCCTCAGCTGGTCGCTCACCTGCGAGAGCACCGAACCAGGCTGCGGCAGGAATGGGCAAGCCGGATCCAGGATGCGCACCTGCTGCATGCGATGACACCGCAGGAGATGGCCGCCGAGACGAAGTCGGTGTATGACAACTACGTCGAGGTGCTGGAGACGGGCAGCGTGGAGGCTCTGCAGCACTATGCCCGCGACCTGTCCGAACGCATCATTCCCCGCGGAGTGGAGACCCAGGAGGTCGTCGGCATCGTACTGCTGCTTCGCGACGTGCTGGCACGATCGCTGTTCGAGAAGTACCAGAACGACTTCGCCACCTTGAACCGTGTGCTGGACGCCTACGAGCCCGCGGCCAACCGGATCGCCAACACCGTCGCCGTCAGCTTCGTCGATGAGCGCGAGCGCGTGATCCGCCAGCAGCAGGACTCCATCCGCGAGCTGTCCACCCCGGTGCTGCCGGTTCGGGAGCGACTGCTGATCCTGCCGATCATCGGCGTGCTCGACACCGAACGGGCCCGACAGCTGACCGAGCAACTGCTCACCGGGATCCGTACCCACCGCGCGAAGGTCGTGGTGATGGACATCACCGGTGCCCCGGACGTGGACGAGGCTGTCGCCAACCACCTGGTACGGACAGTGGATGCCTCCAGGCTGATGGGGGCGAGTGTGATCATCACCGGGCTCTCCCCCGAGATCGCCCAGACCCTGGTCACCATCGGTGTGGACCTCAGCAAGATGAACACCATCGGCGATCTCCAGGGCGGCCTGGAAGAGGCGGAGCGGTTACTCGGTTACTCCGTGAGCCGGCAGGCTGGATCGACTGACTAGTGGACACTGGGCCGGCGCTGGTCTCCATCATGCGACAGGGTGCCTACCTGATCGCATCGATCCACACCGCCCTCGACGACTCTCAGATGGTCCGGTTCCAAGGCGACCTGATCGACAAGATCGGTCAGCACCGATCACGCGGCGTGATCATCGACGTGGCAGCGCTCGACGTGCTGGACTCCTTCGGCTCCCGTACGCTGCGCGACATAGCCGAAATGGCGCGGCTTCGAGGCGCGCTCACGGTGATCGTCGGCATCCAGCCCGATGTCGCGTTCGCGATGGTTGCCCTCGGGATGGGCACCGGCTCTGTGGCCACAGCACTGGACCTCGAGGAGGGTCTGGAGTTCCTGGGCGCAGCCCGCTCGACCGGTCGGGGAATGAATCGCAGCCGACTGTGACGTCCCTGGACGACCTCCGGCGGAACTACCGCACCGCCTTCCTGCGCTACCTGCCGCGGCGGGAGGAGGCCCCGCTGCACCTCGGCTACGAGATCGGCCGGACCGCCGTGGTGGACCAGATCAGCATCCTCGAGCTGGCGCAGGTCCACCACGAGGTGCTGCTGGAGGTCCTCCGGGATGCCGGAACCGAGGAGCTGACCCAGATCGGAACCGCAGCCTCGGAGTTTTTCGTGGAGGTGTTGGCGACCTACGACATGGCCCAACGAGGATTCGCTCACCTGACTGAACGGACTCCTTGACCCGTGCCGCATGACGCGGAACCGGATGACCTTCTTCGTTGCGTTCCGCCACCGGTCCCACGGCGTAACCGTGCATCCGAGGAGGTTGCGGTTTCGTCATGCACGGCGGGTACGGGCATCTTCAGACGCGCAGGCCGGACAGCCTGTGACCGGACAGTGTGAGAGACGGCCTTGTTCGACCGACCACAATCGCTGTGATCGCGGAGGTCCCCCCCAATCGCCTCCGCGGTCACAGGCTCGGCCGTCCTCTTGGGGCGGTCGGCTTAGAGCAGACGTTCGGTCGCCGGGTCGGGTCCGCCGTCGAAGTACTGGTGCAGCACCTGTCCGAAGACTGGTTGACTCGGCTCGGCGCGCTGGAACAGCGTCATCGAAGACCTCAGCTTCATCGCGTCGATATCTCCGAGGATGCGCTCCGCGGTGGTGTCGCGAAGCGACAACAGGATTTGAGCGCATTCGAGCAGGCGCGGGCCGAGAACCGGATGACCCAGATAGGCGCGCGCTTCCGCCACCGAGGTGATGGCGTACTTCTGCGCCATCGCGCTGCGACCGAGGCCGCTGATCTGCGGAAAGACGAACCACATCCAGTGACTGGCCTTGCGGCCGTTGCGGAGCTCGGCGACGACACGTTGGTAGGTGCCACCAGAGTCCTGGGCGGCGACGAAACGCTCGAGATCGTACGGTTGCCCCATCGCGGACCCTTCGGTGCTGGTTCGGATTCAGAGCAACCGTATCGATCGCCGACCGGCTGGGTGGCATTTGATGCCCTGCAATTTGGGGGGACCGTGTTCCCCTCAATCGGGCTTCTCGCCACTCGCTCCGTAGCGCAGTCTGGCCAGGGACCGGAGAACCGGTCGGGGCCCGCCGCCGGTGGGCTCCATTCTTCTCATTGATCTCGGGGGATCACTGTGAGCACCAAACCTGCAGAAAGGCTGGCGCATGACCGCCGGCACCCATTCCAGAAGCGAACGCGACCGTCCCAAGGCATGTCGATTGCGGTGGTCGGTGCGTTGACCCTGGCCGGCCTGGTCAGCGTCGGAGGCAGCATCGCCAGCGCCGCCGTACCGACCTTCCCTGACAACGTGGTCGTCTTCCCTGACCGCGACTTCATCACGATCGAGGGCTACCAGGACCACATCGGCGAGACGGCTACTGTCGAAGTCCTGCGAGGCGGCACTGTTGTCGGCTCCGCGAAAGGGGTGGTCGGGGAGGGCGATGTCGCCTTCGAGATCAACCACCCAGGCGGATACTGCTGGGGAGCCGGAACCGGCCTCGATGTCACGCCCAACATCGTCGCTGGTGATGTCGCGCGGATCACCTTCCCGAACGGGGAGTCCGGTGAGACCACCACCTCCAGCGCGACGGTGACCTCTGACGCCGCTTTGAGCGGCAGCACGCTGACGGTGACGGGCACCGTCGGCTCGGATGTGACCGACACGTCACGGATGGAACAGCGGATCATCAACCCCGATCTCGTTGACACCGCAGTCGGCCGTCGCGACATTCGGGCGATCCCTGGTCCGCTTACTCGGGCGGACAAGGGCGGGTACAGCTCCGGGATGACGGTCAGCAGTGGCCAGTTCACCGCGACGTACGTCTTCGATGACCCGGCCGTCGCCAAGATTGCCTCCGAGGCTGACCTCGGCGAGCGAGCGATGTACTGGCAGGAGGAAGACGCTGACGGCAACCGTCAAGGGCTGACGATCGCCGAGTTCGGCGAGGCCGGCGGTCCCGGAATGGGCGGTTGCCCCGCCGGGCCGACAGATCAGGCGCCCCCGGCGGGCAGCTACTCCGCGATCCGGTCCGATGATGGCACCAAGCTCGCGGTGACCTGGACCCCTGCTACGGCGGTTCCCGGGGCCGATGCGGTTACCGGCTACAGCGTCGAGGCGATTGCACCGGCTGTCTCCGGCGTCTCCGGCTCCGTCGGAGCGCGCACCGGACTCACCACGAAGACCACCCTCAACGTGGACCCGGCTGTTGCGACGTACGCGGTCGAGGTGCGTTCTTTGGCGGGTCAGAAGATGGGTCTGCCGTTCACGGTCACGTCGACACCGACCACCACCGCGCCGGCAGGTGACACCACCGCACCGAAACTGACCATCACACCGGCGCCCAGCACGGACGGCACGGCAGTGAAGACCAGCCAGGTGACCCTCGCCAGCGAGACCGGGTCGGACATCTACTTCACCACCGACGGGACTCCGGCGGTATCTGGTGACCTGCCGTCTGACAGCGCGACCCTGTACACCGGCCCCATCCCGATCAAGACCGCGAACACCGAGGTGCGTGTGGTGGCGTTCGACCGCGCGGGCAACGCTGACACCGGCTTTGGGCTCTACTCACCTCTCGATGCCCCGACCACCCCGCTGGCGGCACCGGCAGACCTGCAGGCCACACCGGGTGAGGGCTCAGTCCGGCTCGACTGGTCCGCCGTGACCGACGCGACGTCGTACCAGGTGACGGTGACTCCGGCCCCATCCGCGGGACAGCCGGCAAGTGTCACCGCCCGTACCCAGACCATCACTGGGCTGACCGGAAACACCACGTACACGTTCGACGTAACGGCGAGCGACGGCACGCGGACCAGCGCCCCGTCGACCGTCACCTCCACACCGGCGGTGGTGACGGCAAAGGTTGCGATCACCACTGGTAGGTGGAAGAACGCCGACATGCGGATCCAGGGCACCACCAACACCGAGCCCACCGCAGGCACGATCCGCTTCTACCGGGCGACCACTGACGGCAAAGCCAGCACCACCACCGTCGGCGGCACTGCAAACCAGACCCTCACCGCCGCCGTTGCGCCAGCAACCGGCTCCACCTTCAGCGCCCGCTACCGGACGACGGCGCTGACCGGCACCACCAACCCCGGCCGCATCGTGGCCGTCCTGTCCGACAGCGCCGGGAACGTCCTGGGTACCAGCCCAGTGTTCACCCTCACGAACGGGTAGTCGGCACGCAACACTGGTGACCAGAGGCGGGTTCCGGCACACCGGAGCCCGCCTCTTGGCACGTCCCAGCCCGGCATCGGCTCGGAATCGATTTCGCCAGGCGACTATCGGTCGGTGGTCAGGCCGTGCCAGGCTCGGACCGTGCGCGAGCCGGAGGGTACAGCCAGGGTCTCGCTGTGGGATCGCCTGGCCACCCTGATCTGGCCGCATCGGCCGCCACGTTGGCGGGAGGTCCCCAGTCGGCTCCAGCCGACGCTGATGTCCGTGCTGCGCCTCACGGCCGCGGCGGTCGTGTCGTACCTACTGACTCTCGTTCTGACCGAGGGCGCGCTGGACCTCACCGGTCCGCTGACCGCGCTGCTGGTCGTCCAGGCCTCCGCCTACTCCACGCTCAAGATGGGGCTGGTCCGCGTAGGGGCCGTGCTTTCGGGCGTACTGGTCGCGACGTCGCTGTCGACCTGGATCGGACTGACGTGGTGGAGTCTGGGCGCTGCCATCGCCGCGTCCCTGCTGCTGGCGAAGGTGCTGCGGCTCGGCGAGCAGGCACTTGAGGTGCCGATCAGCGCGATGCTGATTCTCGGGGTCAGCAACCACGAGATCGCAGCCGAGATTCGGATCCTCAACACCCTCATCGGTGCCGGTGTCGGCGTCGCGTTCAATCTCGTCTATCCACCCGCCATGCCGACCCGTCGTGCCAGTGAGGCGCTGCTGAAGGTCGCCGCGGCGGGCGCGTACTCGCTCGACACAGCCGCCGACTCGCTGGCGGCTGGGCCGGTTACCCGGACTGATGTGGAGTCCTGGCTGGATCGGGTACGCACCACTGCTCGTGATGTCGCCAATGCGACGGAGATCATCGCCGCGGTCAAGGACAGCCGTCGATTCAACCCGCGGGCACTCGGCACCGCCGACGTCGAACCCGTGCTGACGTCCGGGCTGGTCACTCTCGAGCACTGCCTGCTGGCCATCCGCGCGCTGTTCGTCGTGCTGCACAGTGAGATCCCGCCTGAGGAGCAACCCGACGACCCGTACGGCGAGGAGCTCCGGCAGGCGTTTGCGGTGGTGCTCCATGACGCCGCGGACTGCCTGCGTGCGTTCGGGAGTCTGGTCGTCGCCGAGGCGGACGGGAGGGAGGAGGAGACCGAGCAGGCGTTGGCGGAGAGCCTGGACATCCTCCGTGAGACCCAGGCGATCATGACCGAGCTGATCATGATGGACGCGCAAGAGAACACGTCGTCATGGCTGCTGCGTGGCTCCATCCTCGCTGCCGTCGAGCAGGTGCTGGCTCGGCTGAACCTGGAGGATCGGGCCCGGATGCGGCGTCGCTGGCAGGAGGAGCAGGCGCGTCATCCACTCGCGCAGCTACCACCGATCATCCAAGGCGTGCTCCCACATCCAGAGCACCCTTATCCACGCGGCATCCGGCCGTCCCGCTGGCGGCGACTCGCCCGGTCGGCTCCCTCCAGCTCACAGAAGTCGGACGAGACCGCATCCTGACCCCCGGCGACGGCGTATGATGCGGGCCGGGCGTCGGCAGGCAATCAGTCGATGACTCTGACCTGCTGCTGTTGTACGAGGTTGTTGGCGAACCCGCCACGGTTCCATCCCGGCTCCACCGGCTGGATCCGGCCGCTGGCATCCCTGGCTCGGGCGGACAGCAGCCAGTCCCCCGGCTCGGCCTGCCACTCCCAGGTCCAGCGTGACCAAGCGAACCGGTCAGGCGCCGGTTCGACGGCGGCCTGCTGCCAGGTTCTCCCGCCGTCGATGCTGACCTCGACGCCGAGGACCGGGGCCCATCCCGACCAGGCGCGGCCCTCGACGGGGGTGCGACCAGTCCGCAGGACCCGATTCCGGGACATGAAGTCGGGGAAGCCCGGGGGGACGAGCAGGGCGCGGGGTTCGATCCGGGTGAGCGGGACGCCGTGCTCGTCGGAGGTTCCGCGGAGACGGTACGCCCGCATCTGGAACCCGTCGAAGGGCTCCGCAACCACCTCGATGCGCGTCAGCCACTTCACGTGCGCCATCCCGTACCAGCCGGGGACCAGGAGCCGGATCGGGAACCCGTGCTGCGGTGGCAGCGGGGCGCCGTTCATCTCGTAGACCACGAGCACGTCGTCGGTGGTCAGCTCCGACATCGTGAGGCTGCGCTGGTAGTCCTGCTCCACCCCGCGCTCCACCCCGTGGTCGGCCCCGGTGAAGATCACCTCGGCGGCACCCTCGCGGACCCCTGCCTCACGCAGCAGCGACGCCAAAGGGGTACCGGTCCAGCGCGCAGTGCCGACGGCCTCGACCAGCCACGGCTGGCTGACCGGGCGAGGCTCGAACCGGGCACGGCCGTTGCCGGCGCACTCCAGCGTGACCACAGCGTCCGCTCGCGGACGGGCGCGGATCGCGTCGAGGTCCAGCGACATCGGGCTGTCCACCTCGCCCGCGACCGTCAACCGGTACTCGGAGGGATCCACCAGCGGGATGTCGTAGTGGGACAGCAGGTAGTGCAGCCCCGGCGGGGTGATGTCGTAGCGCAGTGCCTCCAGCGGCAGGCCATGGTTGCGTGCGGCCAGCTGAAGCTCCTCGGTGGAGATCCCCTCGCCGGCCTCAGCCACCCGGGACGGCCGGCTGATCGTGCTCAGGTCCTCCATCTGCATCCTCCTTCGGCCCCTCCCATCGTAGGGACGCAGCGCCGTGCCGGCAGCCCGTTCGACTCAGGAGTATGCGGCGGTTCCGGTCAGCTCGCGCAGCCGCCAGCTGTTCCGCACCGCATGTCCACCGCCGTCGTTGTTGAAGTACGCGTAGACGCCGAGACCGCTGTCTCGCCACTCCCGGATGCGAGCGGCCCACCAGCCCAGGTCGTCGTCGCTGTAGGAGCCTGCATACAGGTGGGAGCGATCAGGCCCGTGGAGACGGAGGTAGACCCACCCCGTGGTGGCCCGGAGCACGCACGGCAGGCCGGCACCGCTCATCACGCAGTAACCGGCGCCATGGTCGGCCAGCAGCGAGAACACCGTGTCATCGACCCAGCTCGGGTGCCGAAACTCGACCGCCACCTTCATCCACGGAGGCAGCAGCCTGAGGAAGTGCGCCAGCCGGGCATCGTCTCGAGTGTGCTGCGGATGCAGCTGGACCAGCAGCACACCGCGGCGGTCCCCCAGCTCGTGCCAGCAGCGCGTCATCCGGTCCACCCAGGCCTCGGGAGCGTAGAGCCGCTTGGCGTGGGTCAGTCCACGAGGAGCCTTCACGCTCATCTGGAAACCGTCGGGGAGGCGCCGCCGCCAGGACGCGAAGGTCTTCTCCGACGGCCAGCGGTAGAAGCTGGCGTTCAGCTCGACGGTGTCGAAGCCCGAGATGTAGAAGGGCAGTCTCTTGCCGGCGGGCAGTCCGGCTGGGTACAGCACGTCCTGCCAGTGGTCGTATGACCAGCCGGAGGTCCCGATCCGGAGCTGGGTCATGCCGAGCGTCCGAGTGCGGAAGGGTTCATACCACCGTGATCTTGTAGATGCCGTCGTTGGTGCCGTTGGACGTAGTGAAGTAGGCGGCACCGTCGGGGCCCTGCTGGACGGTACGGATCCGGCCGAAGCCCGTGAACGCCGTCTGTTCGTTGGTCAACGTGTTGGTCGAGGTGACCGAGAACAGCCTGATGCCCTGGCCCTTCAGCATGGCCACCGCCAGCTTGCCGTTCCATGATCCCCAGCGGGTCCCGCTGAGGAACGTTCCGCCACTGGTTGCCACCGTCGGGAAGCCCGAGCGCCATTTGGCCGACACGGCGTTCGGGAAGCGAACCGTGTCGGTCATGGGCCGGGCCTCGTTGTAGCCCGGGGTGGGGCTCCAGCCGTAGTTGCCGCCCGCCTGCAGGAGGTTGATCTCGTCGTCGCGGGTGGGTCCGTGCTCGACCGACCAGAGCTCGCTTCTGCCGGGCCGTTTGACCAGCCCCTGAACATTGCGGTGGCCGAAGCTCCACACGTACCTCGCGTTTCCACCGCGGCGATAGAACGGGTTCGAGGTGGGAATCGACCCATCGCTACGGACTCGCAGCGTCTTGCCGCCCAGCGACATCAGGTTCTGCGGATTCGTCCCGGTTGCCGCGTCGCCGGTGCCCACGTACAGCGCCTGGGAGGAGCGGAACCTCAACCGGCACCCGCTGTGCCGTCCGCTGACCAACGGGATGCCCACAATCAGCCGACGCACCGCAACCGCCCGAGTGTCGGAGGTCAACCTCCACTTCCAGACCTCGACATCCAGCGGCGCACCGCTGGCTTTGGCCACGGCCATGCAGGTGTAGAAGTTCTTGTTGGTGGACGCATTCGGGTCGGCCACGATACCCAACATCCCGCCCTCACTCTGGTGGAAGATCGGCGGCAACGCCATCTGCACCCGCTGCGGAGCAGCAGTGCCACGCTTCGACCAGACCCCGCCGGCCCGCTGGTCGAACAGCATCACGCTGCCGACCCAGGTGAGGTCCCAGGGAATCGACAAGCCGCCGACAACGCGGGTCACGCGGACGGCCGGCGAAGCCGCCGCCGGCGTCGGCGCAGACAAGGTGACGAGCGCCCCTGCCACCAGAGTCATCACTGTGGCCAGTGATGTCATGATCAGAGTCGCCGAGCGGGTGCGCGCCATTGCCAGACCTCTTCCAGAATCTATCTATGGACAAGCGACCCCGAGCCGCGGCCAGTCTAACCGCCAGCCACTGCCCAACTGCTTCCGATGCCGCATGAACTTAGCGGCGAGGAACTACGTTTGACAGGTAGAGCGGCCGGCCTGCCGGGCAGGCCCACGTCACGGAGCCATCTCGAACGCCTTCGGGCACCGGGGTGAGAAGAAGGGGAATCTCATGCCAACCGATCTCGGGTCCCGACAGCGGCTCGGCCGCGACACGACCGCGCGCGGTCCTGCTCGCTGGGCACTTCGACTCATCGGGGCGGTCCTGTTGTTGATCTCAGCCGGCGTACACGGCTATCTCGCGCCGGACTTCGGCGCGGGTCAACCGGGGCTCAACCTGGGTAAGCAGTTCGTGGTCCAAGCCGTCCTGACGGCTGCCGTGGCCATCTGGCTGTTGATCAAGGACTCCGCACTGGCCTGGCTGATCGGAGCGGTGGTCATGGCCGGCACCGCGGGGGCGCTGCTGCTGTCGCACGGACCGGGCATTCCGTCCCTGGGCCCGATGCCGGCAGTCAAAGAGCTCATCTGGGACACCCCCCAGATCGTCACGCTGGTGGCCGAGTTGGCCTTCGTCGTCGTCGCGCTCACCTGGTTCGCGCTCAGGAGGTCGCGACGCTGAGCCGGACACAGCGGTAGCCGGCGGGTCGGGGCGGCACCGTCCTCAGGTCGCGGACAGGTGTAGCGTCGCGCGCACGACCACCCCTGGAGGACCATGCCTACGATCGCATCACCCCTGGATCCGGTTGCGCTGGAGGAGGAGTTCGATCGGCTGATCGCCTTCGGCCGCCGCTTTCCGCACCCCGGTGGCGGAGCCGCCTGGTTGGACGACGACGGCACCCCGGACCTGACGCGTCCGATCTACACCTGGATCACAGCACGGATGGCGCACATCTACTGCCTGGCCCACATCCGTGGCGTCACCGGCGCCGACGAACTCGCTGACAGCGCGCTCGGCGGGCTCACCGGAACCCTCAGAGATCACCAGAACGGCGGTTGGTTCTCCAGCATCCACGCCGGCACCACCGCTGATGAGAAGAGCTGCTACGCCCACGCGTTTGTCGTACTGGCAGCGTCCTCGGCGGCCATCGCCGACCGGCCCGGGGCCCGCTCGCTTCTGGACGAGGCCCTGACGGTTTGGGACCAGCGTTTCTTCGACCCCGACGCCGACATGTTCGTCGACAGCTGGAACGCCGCGTTCAGTACCCGAAGTCCGTACCGCGGCCTCAACGCCAACATGCATTCGGTGGAAGCTCTGCTGGCGGCCGCCGATGCAACCGGAGAGCAGCGGCTCCGAGATCGGGCCACGACCATTGGCTACTGGGTCGCTGCTCTCGCCGAGCGTCACGGATGGCGGATGCCCGAGCACTTCGATCCCGACTGGCAGCCGATGCTGGAGCACAACCGGGACAAGCCCGACGACCCGTTCCAGCCATTCGGTGCCACGGTCGGTCACGGCCTGGAATGGTCCCGCCTGCTGCTGCACCTGCACGCATCGGCCGCGGATCCGGCGCCGACCCGGCTGCGGGACGCCGCAGTCGCGCTGTTCGACCGGGCGGTGGCAGACGGGTGGGAAGTCGACGGCGCCCCCGGCTTCGTGTACACCACGGACTGGGACGGCGTTCCCGTCGTACGCGATCGGATGCACTGGGTGGTTGCGGAAGCAATCTCGGCTGGGGCCGCGCTGCATCAGGTCACCGACGACCAGCGGTACGGCGACCTCTGCCGGCTCTGGTGGGACTACGCGACCCGCTATCTGATGGACCACCAGCGCGGGTCCTGGCATCACCAGCTGGACGCCACGAACAGCCCGATCGCCACCGTATGGCCAGGCAAACCCGACATCTACCACGCGGCTCAGACGACCTTGATCCCGCGGCTCCCGCTGGCGCCCACCCTCGCGCTCGCCCTCCACCAGGAGCCGACTGCCGGAACCTGAGTCGGCGTTGTTCGCCGCACCGATCACCGGAATCGCCTGCCGGCAAGGACAATTCGTCACCGACCTGCGCCCCCAAGGCTAGGCTCGAGACTGTGGGGGCCTCGTGAAGCATGCAACCAACCAAGAAACCAACGGCGCCGCGCCTGTCGGTCGACCTGGCCAAGCGCGTGACCCGCTGAGTCGCCTGCGGCGTCGAACTCTCGCCCTGCTGACGATCGGTCAGATCCTCGGCGGGCTGGGCATGGGCGCGGCGCTGTCTGTCGGAGCGCTCGCGGTCAACGACCTCGCCGGCGCCGCCTGGTCAGGAATAGCGGCGACGGTGATGACCTTGGGTGCTGCCGTGCTGGCAGTGCCGCTGGCCCGACTGGCCGACAAGCGGGGCCGCAGGGTCTCACTGAGCACCGCTGCACTGATCGCGGCCGCCGGCGCCGCGGTAAGCGTGCTTGCCATGTCGGTCGGCAGCGTGGTGCTGCTGTTCCTCGGACTCGGGCTGATCGGTGCTGCGACCGCGAGCGCTCTCCAGTCCCGGTTCGCGGCCACAGACCTCGCTTCGGTGTCCACTCGCGGACGGGATCTCTCGCTCGTCGTCTGGTCGACCACGATCGGCGCGGTCACCGGACCCAACCTGGCTGAGCCGGGGAGAATACTGGGGGCCGCAGTCGGGCTTCACCCGCTGGGCGGCGTGTTCGTCTTTCCGCTGGTATCGGCGCTCCTCGCGGCTGGGGTGTACCTGGTGTGGATGCGGCCCGATCCCCTGCTGGAAAGCCGGCGGCTGGCCGCGGTGGAGGAGGCGACGCCGAACCGCAGGGTGACCACGGCCGACCGTGAGGGCAACCCTGTTCTGGTTCGGGTCGCGGTGCTGACCGTCGCGCTCAGCCACGCCACCATGGTCGCTTTGATGTCGATGACCCCGGTGCACCTGGTCCACGGCGGTGCCACCCTCTCAGTGGTGGGCTTCACTCTCAGCATGCACATCGCCGGCATGTTCGCTCTGTCGCCGGTGTTCGGGGTGCTCGCGGACCGACTTGACCGGTTCCCCACCATCGTGATGGGTCAGATCCTGCTCCTCGGCTCGGCCGTGGTGACAGCTCTCGGGTCTGACCGGGTGGGGGTCGTCATGCTGGGGCTCACGCTGCTCGGACTGGGCTGGAGCGCCTCCACCGTTGCCGGCTCTGCGCTGCTGAACGATGCGGCCCCCGCGGCTGTACGAGTCTCGCTGCAGGGCCGCACGGACCTGGCGATGAACCTTGCCGGCGCGATCGGTGGGGCCGCGTCCGGTCCCCTGCTGGCGCTGCTCGGATACGCCGGGCTGGCGTGGACCTTACTGGTGCCAGTGGCAGCGGTGGTGGCCGCCGGGTCGGTGGGCATGCGCCGATCGCAGCGACTGCGAGTCCCCGCCTGACGCCGACGCTGGCAGTCGGCTGCCAGTGCGCCGTTCCGGCGAGTTCATGGGCGGCGGTCGGTGACCCTTGCCGGTCGGCCTGATGCAGACGAAGCGGAAGGCTCCGCGTCGATGGTGAGGGTGCCGCGAGCAAACCCGCACAAGACGTCGGCATCCCAGGCACCGAACCAGAACTGCGCCGGCCAGGCCGGAGGATCGGAAACCGCGGCCTCAGGCAGCCAGCCCTGTGGATCCTCCACGATCACCGGGGTAGCCAGAGAGTAGTCATACCTCATCCGGGCGAAGAAGAACCGGGCGGCCCCGCCACCGAGCCTCAGCTGCTGATCAAGGAAGGCGAGCCGCTCAAGCAGACCGGCCTCCTCAGTCTCGTCGGCTGCATCGAGCGCCGCCTGCAGCGCAGCGCGGCGCCGTTGCCAGAGCGTCGCCAGGTTGTTGATGCCGGTGGCCTCGCGGATCTCATCGGGCGCGCCCTCCACACCGGCGGCGAACAGCTCCGGGTACGGGTAGTCCGGATTCTCTGGCTGAACCGAGCGCACGAGCCGGAAGTCATCCTTGGTGATCTCCAGCACGAAAGGGAAGATCGGCTCCAAGCCGTCGTCGGCTATCACCCCGTTGCGCCCCTCGAACTTGGGTGAGCTGAGCAGATCCACCGCAGCTCCGAGCAGCGGGTGATCCGCCACCGGCTGGCCATCTCGCAGCACCTTGTCGACGACGACGCCGATCCTTGGCGCGAAGGAGCGGGCGAACGCCGGCGGCTGGAAGAAGATGATGCGGTCCAGATCCGGCTCGCCGACGTAGGCGTGGACGTACCCGGAGACGCCTCGAGGTTCGTCGTACGGGTCGGGGTCGGTGGCCAGCCGGCACTGGAACCAGCCGCTGAAACGGAGTTCGATCATGGGGCGACCTCAGTCATCCGGCGCCGGAGGAACTTCACCGTCTCCCCGACCGCGGCAAGTCGCGGCACCTCGGCGCCGAGGGCGAGGGCTTCGTCCGACACCGCCTGGAGCCGCTCCAACAAGATGGTCCACCTGGCCGAGAGGAACGGCGAGACGCTGACGGCGTCGTACAGTTCGAAAGGCGCTCCGGCTCGCCGCTCATCGGCTGGGTCGAAAGCGGGCAACTCGGTAAGCACCTCCGACACCGGGCGAACCGCGGTGCTCATCAGCTGTCCGGCGGCAGCCTTCAGCGCCTCGCGCTGCTGCTGGGTCTCGCCTGCGAACGCGAAGAACTGCTGCAAGATCAACAGCGCAGCGGCGTAGACCTCGTTGAAGAGCTCCGCTACGTTGGTGGCCAGCTCGAAGGTCAGCAGCGTGCCGGGTCCGGTGCCCCGCTTCTTCCTGGTCTGTGGGTTCGTTACCACCGGGCGCGCCGCAGCGAACCGTCCAGCCCTCGCGTAGGCATTCCGGATGCCCAGGAACCTCCCGTAGTGGGATGTCATTCGATCTGCCGGCGCGCCCTCGCCGTCTAAGATGATGTCGTCGATGGCATCGAAGGCTGACGCCTGACTGGTGACCGGGCGAAGATCCAACCGAACCGACCAGGTGTCGGCGACCTGGGCGTCGGGCGGTCCGATGAAAAGCTCGGACTCCGCAATCGCGCCGAAACCGTCCCGGATCTTCTCATACAGCTCGCCGACATAGTCGTAGGTCAACGGCTCCGGGGCGGCCAGGGCCAGGCTATCCGCGGCGATCTCATCCGCGAACGGCGGAGCAGGCAGCGGTTCGCCTCTGGGCAACTCGAACACCAGCATGCGGTACAGCGCCTCGTCACCGAAGGGAACGAGGTCAAACGGAAAGGGATAGTAGCCGACGGTCTGGGGAAGGTTCGGCCGTTCAAACCGTGGCCCCTCCCCAATGGCAGCCAGCAAGTTGCACACCGTGCCCAGGTGTCCCATCTCCTCCACGGCAACTCCCAGGATGGTCGCGCCCCACTCCCGCGCCAGCGCCAGCTGAGCGGGCCGAAGGCCTTCATCCGCGCGCTTCTTCAGCGAGAACGCTGGGAAGAGGTACTGGATCATCAAGCCGTGCTCGATTTCGGCGGCCTCATGAAGAGCGGCAATGAGCTCCACTCGAGTGTCAATAGCCAAGCTGCCGTCCTCTCGAAAGCGTGCTCCCATTGTCCGCTCGCAATTCCGGGGCGTCTACCTGTCGTCGGGTCGGCTTCGCCACCCAAGGCTGTTAGTCACACGATCGGAGCGGGGCAAGCAGTACGCAACACGTGCGCACGCTCGCCCCGCGGCACAGTCCGGACGATCAGCAGCAGTCGCAGCCTGGGTCAGTGCACTCCGGATCTGGGCAGTCCGGGCCGCAGTCGTACGAGACGTAGGTCTGAAGCGTCATTGGTGTTCACCTCCTTCCGAGGGCGGGCACCAGGTGCCCGGGTTGGGAGGCAGGCACTCCGCAGTGGGCAGGGACTCGGCCATCGCCAGCATCTGGTCGCGCAAGGCGGCAAGGCGGGCGATCTCGGAGTCAAGCTCGACCAGCCGTCGGCGAAGCAACTGCTCGGCAGGCTCACACGGGCACGTTCCGGTGTCGCGGATCGCCAGCAGATCAGCGATATCGCGCAGCCGCAGCCCTAGGCGCTGAGCTCCCTGGATGAAACGAAGCCGATCGACGGCGTCGGCTCCGTACGCCCGATAGCCGGTCGGCGTGCGGTCTGGCTTGGGCATCAGGCCGGCCCGCTCGTAGTAACGGATGGTGTCGGCACTCAAGCCGACAACTGCGGCCAGCTCGCCGACTCGCAGGCCTCGTGCCATTGCGGAAGTTGCTCCCATAGGACGACGGTAAACCTTTGAGCGCAGTCCAAGGTCAAGGGCGCGGTCGGAGATTGTTGGCGCTAATGGCAGATCAGCCTGAAGGAGTCGCGGAAGGCTCCCACCGCCGGCACGTACGTCATGTCGGCGGAGTCGGCGTGCAGCACCATCCGCAGGTAGCCGTAGGTCGTGTCGTCCTTGGCGACGGTGGTGTCGCGGCCGCTCAGGTCGTACTGCGATCTGCCGCCAAGCCCCGCGACGACCTGCACGATTCCGCGGGCGTCGTCACGCGCCCCGCTTGGGTTCAACGGGCGGAACCGCTCGTAGTTGTGCTCGTGTCCAGACAGGATCAGATCCGCGCCAGCGTCGTACAGGGCTTGGACAAAGGCAGCGACGCTGTCGGAGTCGCCGTGCTCCTCCCCAGATGACCACCGGGGGCGATGCCAGAAACCTGCCACGCACCGGTTGGGATGAGCCGCCAGGTCAGCCTCCAGCCATGCCACCTGGGCTCCAGATTCTTCGAGATCACGCTCGGAGTTGAGCGCGACAAAATGCCAGGCGCCGATATCGAAGGAGTAATAGCCCTTGTCGCGTTCACCGGCGGCCGATCCGAAATAGTCGAAGTAACCCGCCGCGCCTGGCGTGTTGTAGTCATGGTTTCCCGGCACTGGCCGAGTCTTGCGCTTGAACCTTCCCCAGGTCTTGTCGTAGGACCCTCGATACTCCGCCAGCGTCCCGGAGTTGTACTGGCTGTCGCCGAGGGTGAGCACGAAGTCGATGGCCTTGTCGGCGAGGATGGCGTCACTCACGATCTGCTGGGCGCAGATCGCTCCTGCGGCTTCACGGTCCGGCTCGCAGGCGATATCGCCCGCGGCCGCCACGACTGGCACTGCGCTCCGAGGCCGCCGCGTCGGCGCCGCTGCCGGCTTCGGGGAAGGCCTGGATGCAGCCGGCTTCGCCGTTGTCGCGGGGGACGGGGGTGTCGATCCCCCATCTGCCGGCTCGGTTCCTGGCTGCGCACATGCCGCCAAGGTCACGCCAACGGTGATCGCCAGAAGAATCCGTGACCAGGAAGCGCATCTCGACGACTGATGGGCCTGCATCTGGCGACACTACGACGAAGTGGAAACTATTGCACCAGACAAGGGATCCGCGGCAGTTTGCGATTGTGTGACTGATGCTGGTTATGGGTGTGCGAGACGATGGTCGAGGGTCGATGGTCGGTGGGAGGGTCGTTGGTCGGCGAAGATGCCGGGGTGGTGGTCAGGGAGGGCGGGAGATGCAGGCACGTTGGAAAAGCGTCGTGTTGGCCGAGAGCAACGACACGGTGCAGGTTGAGGGCAACTCGTACTTTCCGCCGGACTCCATCCGGCGGGAGCTGTTTTCAAAGAGTCGCCTGCACACGGTGTGCCCGTGGAAGGGAATTGCGTCCCACTACACGGTGACGGTGGACGGCCAGCAGTATTCGAACGCTGCCTGGTACTACCCACACCCCTTACCGCCGGCACGCCGACTCAAGAACTACGTCGCGTTCTATCCGGGTGTCGAAGTCGTGGACACCTCCGGTGACGCCGGTCGGTAATTACGGTGTCATTCCGCAGGACTCATCGACGGTTCGGGGCCTGGCGATGGCCGGAACGTCCATCGTGATGCGCAGTCTTGCGGCATACTGCAGTCATGGGGGCGGGCGCCAACTCGACTGCGGTGTGCATCGCGGGCTCAGCCCTGGTTGCCTGCAGTCTCGTCGGAGGCATCGTCTCCGTCACGAGCAGCGTGAACACCTGGAGCAACGCATGGACCGCCGATGCCACCTTGGCAGCACCGTGGCCGATGGTCGTGGTGCAGACGGCTGCAACCTGGGCCGCTACCAGCCGACGCCAGGTCCTCGCCGTCGCGGGTTCGGCCGTCCTTGGTTTGTCAGCGGCCGTCGCCGGGGTCTCCGGCTTCTTCGACGGGCAACTGGGCCGACCGGATCTCGGTACGGGCTACGTCGCCATGCAGATCGTACTTGTGGTGGTCGCCTGCGCCACCGCCGTGTGTGCGGGCCTCCGGCTGTGGAAGCTGCGCACCCGCACTGAGCATTGACAGCCATTCGCACCGGTTGGAAAGTTGAGAGAAGCGCATCATTTCTGGAGGGGAGAGGACATGCGGAAGGTCGTGCACTTCGAGATCCCGGCTGATGATCTTGAGCGGGCCAAGGGCTTTTATGGGTCCGTCTTCGGCTGGCAGCTTGACACCATGTCGATGCCTGGCGGCGGTGACTACACGATCGTGAGGACCACGCCGGTCGACGAGCAGACCCAGGCGCCCAGCGAACCGGGCGCCATCAACGGAGGCATGATGCAGCGGGACGAGCGGGTACCGTCGCCGGTGATCACCGTCGATGTCGACGCCATCGACGAGGCCCTGAAGGAGATCGAAGCTGGCGGCGGCACCACTGTCTTGCCGCGAACCGCCATCCCAGGCATGGGTGCATACGCCTACTTCAAAGACCCTGAGGGCAACGTCTTGGGGCTGTGGGAGACCACGTCCTGACAGCCGCGCAGTGGATGACTACGCGTGCGCCCGGGGGCGAGGCGCCTACTCGGCTGGAATCCACACCCGCATGGCTCCCTCTTCCCGGTTCCCCCAGGCGAAGTACGGGACGGCAGTCAGCCGGACGGACGATCCGTGCGGCGGCCGGTTTCCCTGTGGAGGCTCCGATGTGTAGGGCCACCAGGAGTCGCCGGCTCGGGCACGGGTGAAACCGTGCGCCTGGAGGGCGGTCATCACGCCGGGAAGTTCGGCCGTGCCGTCGTGGAGCGTGGCCGCCGCGCTGGTGTCGATGATCACGTCGTCTAGGCGCTGACCTGGGTTGTCCACCGCTTCCAGGCAGTACACCAGGGGGCCGCGTTCAAGTGCCACACAGCCACGGGCGGCGTCCAACCGGGGGTCCGCACGGGTGAAACGGATGTCGAGTGGCAGGTTGACGAGCAGCTCGTCGCCTGCCCTCCAGTCGCGTACCAAGGTCAGCCAGCCGTCACGCGGCTCGGCCGGAATGGGTTCGGTGTTGAGCTGCAGTGTCGCACCGCCCGCCCAGTGTGGCACTCGTACCGTCAGAGCGAACCGGCCACCGGGGACGGTCTCGACGACGACGCGGACCTGGCCTTCCCACGGGTATTCCGTTTCCACGCGCAGGCTGACCTCTCCCGCAGCGAGGCGAGCACCGTATCTCCCCGGGATGTACTGATGCAGTGTCACCTCGCTGCTGCTGCTGAGCAGCACGTAGTGCTCCAGTTGGGCGAGGGTGCGCATCACGTTGGGTGGGCAGCAGGCGCAGTGGAACCAGGGAGTCCGCCGATAGTCGTGGTCATTGCCTCCGGCCAGGTGTCCTTCGCGCACCTGCAGCGGGTTGGCGTAGATGTACTTTTGGCCATCGAGGGAAAGCCCCCCCAGAAATCCGTTGTAGAGAGTCCGCTCGATCACATCGGCGTAGCGTGATTCGCCGGTGATCATCAGCATCCGCCAAGAGAACATGATCGACGCGATGGCAGCGCAGGTCTCGCAGTAGCTGCGTTCGTTGGGCAGCTCGTACGGGTCTCCGAAGGACTCGTCAAGGTGGTGTGCGCCGATACCGCCAGTGAGGTACGTCTTGGTCGCCGCCATCTCCGCCCAGATCCGCTCCGCGGACTCCCGCAGCGAGTGATCACCCGCCTCGACGTAAAGGTCAGCCACACCTGCTAGCAGGTAGAGCTGGCGAACGGAGTGCCCCTCGGCCGAACTCGCTTCACGAACGGGCTGGTGGTCTTGCCAGTAGTGGGACCCGAAGCGGTCCGGCCCGAGCAAGCCATAACCCCTGCGGTCGATGAAGTACTGGGCCTTGTCCAGGTACGACTTCTCGCCGGTCTCGCGGTACAGCTCCACCAGGGCAGTCTCGATCTCGGGATGACCATCGATCCCATCTACCTCACCGGCCCCGGTACCGAACGACCTCACGATGAGGTCTGCGAACCGTCGGGCAATCTCCAGCAGCCGTGAGTCGCCAGTAGTGCGGTGCAACGCGATCGCAGCCTGTACGAGGTGTCCGGCGCAGTACAGCTCATGTCCCCACTGGAGCTGGGCGAACCGCTCGCCGGGGAACCGCACCTGGAAGTTGGAGTCGAGATATCCGTCGTCCTGCTGCGCGCGGGCGAGTAGCTCAATCGACCAGTCCAGGAACTGCTGCAGTCTTACTCTGGCGTCGCCCGTCAGTTCCTCATCCGCGAGCGTCCACCCGATTGCCTCCAGCCACTTGTAAACATCGCTGTCGAGGAACGGCAGGTCATTGACATAGGTCCCAGTGGCCTCACCCGCTGCCAGCTTCAGGTTGTGGAAGTTCCCGGCCTCATGCAGACGGTCCCATGCTGCCGGCACGCTGACGTCGCGGTTGATCCGTCGGCGATCAGCCCACATGCCCGCGGTGATGAAGCCCGAAGTGGCGGGCCGGTACTCAACGCGGCTGTTATCGGTCGGCTGGACTGGTCCCGACTGCACTGACCCGCGGTCCAACATAAGCATCCCTTCGACGAGGTGGTGCTGCGTGGGCACCCTTGTGACATGGCAAACGCTAGGCGACGGCGCCGGGGCGTGGCTCATCCCCCTGCCTGCGCTGTCGTTGACTCGCCGCATGGTC
>DASTIW010000030.1:0-2191 GCA_035717205.1 Propionibacteriaceae bacterium
CACGTGGTCGCGCAGTAGCGTCGCGTAGTCGGTCATCTTCGCCTCCAGGTCTTCAGCAACCGGGACGCTACGACCGATACGTCGAGGGCGCCCTCAGCGCGAAGCGCTGCCGTTCTCGGCGGTATGAGGCTCGCTCGCTACTGCTAGTTTGGTCTACCAACGTTGGGCATCCTGATCGCCGCACGGGACGTCCCGGTCGGTTGCGACTCCCGGGAGGCCTGGTTTCGGGTCTCGGCCCTGGCGCTCCTTCCGGTGGCGCTCCGATCATCCGCTCCGAATGATGCGAATCATGCTGCGGTGGAGTGCAGATAGCGGCATGTCTGAAGGAGCGGGTTCTGTCAATACAGCGCTCGTCGAAGACGAGCACCACTTCGGGGTTCTTGCCCGGCGCGGCTGACGTGCGCACCAGCAACCAGGCCGCGGCGAACCGAGCGCCGACCTCGCCGGCGATCAGCAGAGGGCGGTCAAGGCCGGCCGAAGGCCGCCCGCAGGGGAAGCCTTGACGGCCCGGTCAGCGCTTCTCGGACAATGGATGACGAAGCCCGCCAGGGCTTCGTTGCCTGCGCCGTCCGCCATGGTGCGGACGCAATGTGCCGTCGTCTCCAGGTCCTCAACCAGTAGTGAGGGTCAGGCCAGGCCGAGCTCGGCTGCCTGGACATGTCTTCGCCGGGCCCCGTGGCCGGGTCCGAGCATGGAGCGATACGGCGCAGCCAGCAGTGCTCAATCACATAAGACGACCCGCTGGTGGGGTCATGCCGTTACCCGAGCCGTCTGCTGGCTGCGTCCGAGCTGCCTCAGCCCGCCTCGGCCGGCGCCAGGCAACGGATCTCGCCGTCGCGCAGGCCGTAGTAGACGAGCCGGAGGACCCTTCTGGCCGCCGCCACCCGGGCGATGTTGCGGCCGCGGCGCTCAGCGATGCGGCGGTAGTCGCCGGCGATCTTGTCGGAGCCCCGGTGGCGGCTGATGGCCTCCACCGCCGCCCAGCGCACCTGGCGGCTGCCCTGCTTGGTGATCGAGCTGCGCCGGACCTTGACGTCGGACTCCCGGTGCTTGGGGGTCATTCCCGCCCAGCTGCACAGCCGGTCGGGGCCCTCGAAGCGGCTCACGTCGCCGATCTCGGCCACGAACACCGCGGCCAGCACCGGGCCCACCCCCCGGATGGCCTGGATGGCCCAGTAGCCCCGGTGGTCCTTGAGAGCCACGGCGATGCGGCGGTCGAGGCTGTCGATCTCCCGGCTGTAGATGGCGATCAGGTCCCGGAGGGACTCCAGGCGCAGCGAGTAGGCCATGGGCAGCTCCAGGTCGTCCAGCTGGGCGCTGCCGCCGAGCCCGAACATGTCCCGCCGCGCCGGCAGCACCCCGGCCTTGCCCATCACGGCATGGACCTGGGCCTTGAGGCCCGAACGCAGGCGGGACAGCTTGTGGCGGTAGCGGGTCATCTCCCGCAGCTCGCGAACCTCCGGCGGGGCGATCCACGCCTCGGCCAGGCGTCCGAGGCGCAGCAGGTCGACCAGGTCGGCGGCGTCGCGCTCGTCGTTCTTCACCCGCCGGTTGCCCCAGTTGTTGCCGAGGGGATGGGCCAGGTGGACCTCGGCGCCGATCTCGGCCAGCACGTCGGCCGCCCAGTACCACCCGAAGGTGGCCTCCACCACCACCTTGGGGTTGGGGCCGGCGTCGGCCACCGCGGCGGCCAGGGCGACGGGGTCGTTGTCGATGTGGACCTTGGAGAGCAGCTCGCCGTCAGCGCTCTTGCGGATGATGACCGATCGGCGGCGGTGCAGGTCGATGCCGACGTACTGTCGTGGCACGGGGATCTCCTTCTTGCGTCGTCTTGGTGATGCTTTGGACAGCCCGAGTGTGCCAACACTCGAGCCACGACGACGCAAGGGAGATCCCTTCTCCGCAGGCGGTTCCTTGGCCACGACGGTCCTCCGCTGCTCCCATCCGGCGTGGTCGCACCACGGCGACTGCTCACGCGAGAGCGGCGACCCGCTCCTTCATCGAATCACGTATCGCGTGTGCGTGACCGAGAGGCACCAGCACACCTGCGGGCGTCACGTCTGGCTCCAGGCGCCCTCGGCGAGTACTAGCCACACGCCGATTGCTCCCAGACCGAGGCCGGACAGGCGGTCGCGGATGAGGTCGGCTCGTCGTTGCTGATCGCGAGCTCGAGTGCCGAACAGCTTGGTGC
>DASTIW010000031.1:0-39488 GCA_035717205.1 Propionibacteriaceae bacterium
GGTCGAGGCGAATGGGTCGAAACCGTCCGGCAGCAGCGGAACCGCCCCCACCGTGCTCTCGACCTTGACGAATTGCCCTGACATGGCAGACTCCTGCGCCGAAAACAGCACGTCCACCGCGTGGTGGCCGAGCTCGCCCGAGGCCACGTGGGGCCGATCGGTGGCGATGGAGCGCACCATGTCGAGCACACCCAGACCGCGTCCGACGACCGTGCCGCGCTCCTCGACCTCGATCCACGGCTGGTCGAACGACATGCCGTCGCGCAGCACGCCGAGCGGCTTGACGTAAGCGGTCCGCCCCGTGAACTGGTTCGGATCGGGGATCACGATCGAGCCTTCCGTACCGTGGATCTCGAAGATTCCGTGCCGCTCGAGGGCCGAGTCGAAACTGAGCAGGCTCTGGGCCTGCGAGCCGGCCTCGAAGGCGGTGAGCACTTGGATGGTCGAGGGCACCTCGACGGGGAACATCGATCCGGCGTTGGGACCGGTGCGGATTTCGCGTTCCTGCTTCGCCTTCATCCCGACGGCAGCGACGCGGTCGACCGGACCGAGCAGGCTGATGAGCGCGGAGAAGTAGTACGGACCCATGTCGAGCAGCGGACCGGCGCCGTGGACGAACAGGAACCCGGGGTTCGGGTGCCACAGGTCGGGGCCCTGGGTCTGGAACGCCGTCTGGGCGAACAGGGGCTCGCCGATGATCCCGGACGCGATCGCTCGCTTCGCGCTCTGGAAGCCCGGGCCGAGCAGGGTGTCGGGCGCGGAGCCCACGCGTACGCGGGCGTCCCGCGCCCGCTCAAGCAGGGTGGCTGTCGCGTACCGGTCCAGACCGAGCGGCTTCTCCGACCAGACGTGCTTGCCGGCGGCGATCGCGGCCGAGGACACCTCGACGTGCGCGTCGGGCGTCGTCAGGTTCACGACCAGCTCGACGTCGGGGTGGGCCAGCACGACGTCGTTGGCGCCGTGGGTGGGAACCCCGTACTTCTCCGCCTGTGAGCGGGCCCGGTCGGTGATGAGGTCGGAGACGGCCAGCACCTCGACGTCCGGAAACGAGTTCAGGTTCTCCAGATAGGTGTCGCTGATGACCCCGGCTCCGATGACGCCGATGCCGATGGCGCTCAACGGACGTACCCACCGTTGGTGAGGAACGCGTAGGAGGCAGCGATGTCGTCGAAGACGTCACCTGGCGCGTTGTCGTACTCGATGACCGCGTACTGCAGCGCGGTCGCGGCCTGCAGGGACTCCACGAGCGGCACCTCACCGTGGCCGGCGTGGCGCTGATCGAGGCTCGCCGAGCCGAACTTCGGTGCGTCCGGGGCGAACGGGTTGCTGACCGGTGCGATGCCGTCCTTGATGTGCTCCGCGATCAGGCGGTCGCCGAGGCGGGCGACCAGCGCGGGAACGTCCTGTCCACCGGTGAGCGCCCAGTAGAGGTCGAGCTCGATCGCGACGCGGTCCTCGGTCAACGCGATGAACCGCTCGTATGCGGTCTGCCCGTCGAAGGAGGCGATGAACTCCTGCGCGTGGTTGTGGTAACCCACCGTCAGTCCGAACTGGGCAGCAGCCTCGGCCGCGGCGTTGATGCGGTCGGCGATGTCCTTCACGCCGTCCTCGGTCAGCCAGCGGTCCGGCGCGACGAAGGGATCGATCACTGTCCGAACGCCGACGGTGGCCGCCGCCTCGAAGACCACCTCCGGCTTGGGGGTGGGGATCGAACCGTCCGGCGTCCAGAGCTCGTCGGAGAGCAGCGGAGCGTGCCCGGTCGGAGCGGCAAGGCCGGAGGCATCGAGGGCCGCACGGATCTCCTGCGGACGACCCACGAAGTCGAAGGCCTCGACGTTCTTCAGACCGATCGCCGCAAGGCGGTCGAGCGAAGAGCCCATGTCGGCGGAGAACTGCTCGGCCAAGGTGTAGAGCTGCACTGATGCTTCGGGGAGGGGCACGATCTTCTTCCTTCACGTTGTCGGCTGGGACTGCACCACGGGGTGCGACATCACGTTAGCATAAAACATCCGGATGGAGGTATTCGCGTCCTGGATGCTCTAGGATCGCCTGCATGGCCGGCGAATCTCCGAAGAAGCTTCGGCCTCGCGGCGCGTACGCGAAAGGGCTGGCGCGGCGTGAGGAGATCCTCGACGCCGCCATCCAGGTCTTCGCACGGCGTGGCGCGGACCGTACGAGTCTTCGCGCGATCGCGCAGGAGGTCGGCGTTACGCACGCAGCCCTCATCCACCACTTCGGCTCCCTCGAGCGGCTGCTGATCGAGGTCTACGCCGCGTCCGCACGTCGGCTCGAGGCGGAGGCTCACGGTGGCGATGACGTCTCGCCCGTAGAGATGATGCGGCTGTCGGCGCAGCACAATCGCGAAGTGCCGGGGATGGTGCAGCTGTACACGACCCTCGTCGCCTCCGCGCTGGAGGAAGGGCATCCGGCGGCAACGAGGTTCGCCACCCAGCGGTTCTCGGCGATCCGCGCGGCGCTGGCCGATCAGATCAAGGCCCGACAGTCGGACGGACGTATCCGTTCGGACCTCGACGCCGATCAGGTTGCCGCCCTCGTGGTCGCCGCCTCCGACGGGCTCCAGACTCAATGGCTGCTGGACCCGACCGTGGATCAGGTGGGCGCACTCGCACTTCTCGACCGGCTGCTGAGTGTCGTGCCGGACGACCCCGGACGGTCGTGATCGGGCGAATGACCCGCAAGACGACCGTCAAGTGAGGCACGCTGAGCGACCCCGCGCGGAGCACGCAGAGCGACCTTGCTGCGGAACGGCCGGCGGTAGCGCGATGGAAACCGTCCGGGTTCGCCCGCACCGAACGGCTACCCGGGACGTCGACCTCCAGCCGAGGTGCCCCGGTGACTGCGTTCAAGGAACGCCAGCGGTCTGGAGGGGCAATGTACCGACCTCAATTGAGGGCTGCCGTGCAGAGGCCGAGCGCGCCAGGTTCTTAAGTCGGGCCCGGTCCAAGTGCATCTGATGGCGTCTTGGGGCCAGCTTGCTCCTCCTTGAGCTCCACGAAGATCACGTGAGTAGGGGTACCGCCGATGTTCTCGCCATGATGCTGCTGAGCCGGGAGCCAGGCCGCTGTGCCGGCGGCGATGTCGACCTCTCTCTCGACGCCGCTCGAGCTGAGGCGGCGCTTGAAGGAGGTCAGCGTGTACATGACGCTGTCGGGATGCTGATGCGGCGTTGTCCGGTCACCCGGCTCGTCGAGATACTCCAGCACGCGAACCCGCTCGTTCTCGAAGACAACGCGGTAGTGGTTCGGGTTACTCACTGCAGGGTCGAGGTCCATAGCCGCATTCTGCGCCAGCACAAGATTCCCCGCCGCAACCGGACCGGCTACCAAACCGGGGGGTGCCGTACAGCGAAGGTCTCGCCGAGAGCTAAGACGGCGGACCGGAAGCGGACTCATCACCGATGCTGTCCTTCTTTACCGTCGGAACTGGGTGCTGGCGAGAGCGTCGCGTTGAGCTTAGGACCGCAAACGCCAGGACTGCAGCGGCCGCGCCGGCGAGCAAGGCCACAGGCCACGCCCGGCTCGACGAAGGCACCGGCCCTCGCGACAGAAGGCGGGTAGCGGTACAGGCGTTGTCCTCGAACGGCGACGACCTGTTGATTGGGTGGAACTCGTATCGACCACCGGCTTCGAAGGTGCGGTCCACAGAAGTCACCGCTCGGGAGCTTCCTCCGCGCACCTCAACCGTCCTACCGTCGTCGGTGCGAACCGTGGCGATTCGCTCCTTCGACCGAACTGCGGTGACAACCCCCTCGAAGCTCCACTGCGAGCGGAGGCCTTCGCTGGTGGCACACGAAGCGACTGCTTGCACCGGCCCCGAGACAGCACCGATGACCACTAGGGCGACCCAGAGCAGCGCCGTTGCTGCGTGATGCAGCCACGACGCACCAGGTACTTGCACCTTGCCCTTGATGACGACCTGCGTCATGTGCTCAGTATGCGCGTGTCGTGAGCACGGGGAGGGCGTGAAGGCTCGCGGTTGTGAGCATCAATGCGGCGCCGATCCGCAAGCCGACCATCAAGTGTGGTGATGCCGGCGGGCACTCTAGGCGGAAGGCGTGACAGACGCTGGTCGACCGTCGGTCAGACTGGGGGCGGTCGCAGCGGGCGACGCTGCGTGCCTTCGTCGTCGAAGTTCGTCGTCGAAGTTCGTCGGTTCGAGCCACACCTGGAGGGCCTGTTTGACCTGCGGCCAGTCGGTGTCGGTGATGGAGAACCAGGCGGTGTCGCGGCTGCGGCCTTTGTATACCACTGCGTGTCGGAAGGTGCCCTCGTAGACGAAGCCCAGGCGTGCTGCGGCACGTCGGGAGCGGTCGTTGAGGCTGTCGCACTTCCACTCGTAGCGGCGGTACCCCAGGTCGTCGAAGACGTACCGCATGAGGAGGAAGTGCGCCTCGGTGGCAGCCGGTGTGCGCTGCAGCAGTGGCGAGTACTGGACCCAGCCGACTTCGATGACGCCGTTGGCGGGGTCATGGCGCATGAGGGCGAGTGTCCCGACGGCGCGGCCGCTGGCGTTCTCGATGACCGCGTAGTGCCGGGGGTCAGTCGAACTGGCGGCGCCTCGTGCCCAGTGGCGGTAGGCGTCTGCTGAGGGGAAGGGGCCGGGAGGGGGGAGGTAGGTCCAGTCGCGCTTGTCCGGCGCTGATGCGTAGGCGGCGTGGAGCTGGTCGGCATGTCGGTCGACGTCTAGCAGTTCCAGGGTGCAGTAGCGGCCGTGCAGGGTCGTGGCGTCCGGGCGGGGGACGGGCTGCCACCCGGGCAGCCGGGGTCCGATCGGCTGGCCGAACTCGTTGCTACGCACACCTGTTCCTTCCAGCGGTATGGACACCACCCATCTCACCCCGGCAACACCAATGAACGCTAGCCGTACTGACCACAGAGCTTGGTGACGGTCAACCGGAGTGCCCGAGGGGGTCGGAGGAACCGTGGTCCAACAGGTCCTGGTCCGATCTGGGGGGCGGGGCATAGCGTCGAGGATGCGAGGGCCCTGGATGAATCGGGAAGACCCCCGCATGACATACAGGACAAGAGATGGGAAATCGCTGATGACGAACCCAACGTACGACTTCTCCGGTCAGGTGGCTCTGGTCACCGGCGCGGCCTCCGGCATGGGATTGGCGGCGGCGCGCGCCTTCGCCGAGGGCGGGGCCGCCGTGGCGCTGATCGACCGCGACGCCGACGCCGTGGAGCAGGCCGCGCGATCGCTCACAGACGCCGGGCACAGGGCGATCGGGATCGCCTGTGACGTCGCCGACGAGGCGGAGGTCGCCGCTGCGGTCGACCGCGCCGTGGAGACCTACGGACGACTCGACATGGCCTTCAACAATGCCGGCGTGCAGGCCCCGCCCTCGGACGCCGCCGACGAGACGGCCGAAACTTCGACCGGGTCAACGCCGTCAATCTGCGGGGCGTGTGGGCCGCGCAGAAGCACGAGCTGCGGCACATGCGCGCCCAGGGCTCGGGAGCGATCGTCAACTGCTCTTCCCTCGGCGGCCTGGTGGGCCTGCCGGAGCGCGCCGCCTACCACGCCTCTAAGCACGGTGTCATTGGCCTCACCAAGAGCGCCGCGGTCGAGTACGCGCCCCGAGGCATTCGCATCAACGCCGTCTGTCCCGGCGTCGTCGAGACCCCGATGGTTGCGGGCATGCTCGAGGGCCAAGCCGAGGCCATGGCCCAGATCATGCAGCAGCAGCCCATCGGCCGCCTTGGCCGGGCGGAAGAGGTCGCCGCCGCCGTACTGTGGCTGTGCAGCCCGGCCGCCAGCTTCGTCCTCGGCACCACGCTGCCCGTCGACGGCGGCTACACCACCCACTGACGCCAAAGACCCGGTGGGATCCGGCCCATCCGGCAGGTCGACGCCACCGAGCCAGCGAAGCGAGGAGAACATGGACTCCCGGTCAGAGATCAGCAGCTTCCTCACCTCCCGGCGAGCCAGACTCTCCCCGGACGAGGCCGGCGTGCCCCTGTACGCCGGGGCGCGCCGGGTCCCCGGCCTGCGCCGCGAAGAAGTCGCCCACCTCGCGGGGTCAGCGCGGACTACTACTCCCGGCTCGAGCGCGGCAAGATCTCCGGAGCCTCCCACGAGGTCCTCGACGCTGTGGCACGCGCTCTGCGCCTCGACGACGACGAGCGCCAGCACCTCTTCGACCTCGTCACGATCACCCAGCGCCGCCCCGCCCCGAAGAAGAGTTCGAACCGCACTACCGTGCGGCCGGGGATCCAGAAGGTGCTCGACTCCATCGACACCCCGGCACTGGTCCAGAACGCTCGGCTGGACCGGCTCGCGTTCAACCGGATCGGACGGGCGCTGCATTCCCTGCCGGCCGACGGGTCGCGGGACCAGTACAACTACGCCAAGTGGCTGTTCCTGGACCCCCGCGCTCCGAGGTTCCATCGAGATGTCGACATCGCCAAGCATGATGTCGTCGCCCTGCTCCGCGCGGCGACGGCACACGACCCCTACGACAGAAAGCTCATCGAGATCGTGGGCACTCTCACGACCCAGAGCGAGGAGTTCAGCGCCTTGTGGGCCTCCCACGACGTGCTCCGGCACCGATCCGGGACCAAGCTGTTGACCCATCCCGACGTCGGCGACCTCGAGTTCGGCTACGAGTCCTTCGAGCTCTCCACCGACACCGGCCTGGTCATGCTCGTCTTCACCGTCGAGCCCCACTCCCCCACGGGCGAGGCCATGCAGCTGCTGGCAAGCTGGACGGCGTCCACCTCGCACGGCGAGGACGAAGCGACCGGGATCGAGGCCGGGGAGCAGAGCAGGGCATGAAGTTCATCCCGACCACGCCGACGGCGAAGAACTGGACAGAGCGCATCACCGACGCCGAGTGCGAGCGCACGGCCACGACCTGACGACAAGAGAAGAGAACCCATGACGATCCTGAACGAGACCTACACCCTCCACCACGGCGTCGAGATCCCCAAGCTGGGTCTCGGCACGTGGTTCATCGACGACGACAAGGCGGCCGACGCGGTCCGCGCGGCCGTCGAGATCGGCTACCGAAACATCGACACCGCCCAGGCCTACGGCAACGAGCGCGGCGTCGGCGACGGCGTGCGCACCTCCGCCGTGCCCCGAGACGATCTATTCGTCTCCACCAAGCTGGCCGCCGAGATCAAGGACTACGACGGCGCGGCCGCCGCCATCGACGGATCGCTGGAGAAGCTCGGCCTGGACCACGTTGACCTCATGCTCATCCACAGCCCGCAGCCGTGGGACGACTTCCGCGGCGGCGACTACGCCGAGGGCAACCGCGAAGCCTGGCGGGCGCTGGAGGACGCGCACAGGGCCGGCAGGATCCGCTCGATCGGGGTCTCCAACTTCCAGCAGTCCGACCTCGACAACATTATGTTGGGCGCGACAGTCGTCCCGCACGTAAACCAGCTGCTCGTGCACGCCGGCAACACCCCTTCCGAGCTCCTGGCGTACTGCGAGAGCAAGCACATCCTCGTCGAGGCGTACTCGCCGATCGCCCACGGCGCCATCCTGGGCAACGCCGACGTGCGGGCGATGGCGGAGAAGTACGGCGTGTCCGTCCCGCAGCTGTGCATCCGCTACACGCTGCAGCTGGGCACCGTGTCGCTGCCGAAGACGGCGAACCCTGAGCACATGCGGTCCAACGTCGAGGTGGACTTCACCATCTCCGGCGACGACATGGCGGCCCTGCGGGACCTGCGCGACGTTAACTACGGCGAGCACAGTGTCTTCCCCGTCTACAGCGGGAAGTAGGACAGAGCAGCACGACGCCAGGCACGCCGACCTCTTCGGCGAGGGAGCAATAGGGACGCACGAGCATGATGAAGGCTGGCCAACGTTCACAGACAACGACAAGTCCTTCAGCCGTATCGAGCCGACTCAGGTGAGGTTTCGGCATTGCCGCCAAGCGACGATAGGCGGGCTTGGCCTGGCTGTGTCGGGCGTCGAGGTAGGCAGTGGTTAGGGCCATCCTCCTTCGCGCAGTGGTGTCATCGTCACCTCGTTCAGCACCGGTCGGCCTGGGCTGGTGGCCATCCACGCGATCAGGTCGGCCACGACCGCTGGATCCAGGGCGTCCCGGTCATCGGCGACAGGGCGGTCGGCTCCGTCCCGCTCGGCTGGGTCGAAGGTGCCCCAATTAGTGCTCATCGCACCGGGATAAAGGATGCAGACCCGGATGCCGTCGTCGCGTCCTTCTGCGGCCAGGGACTGCGTCAGCCCGGTCAGTGCGAACTTCGTCGCGCAGTACGCCGACGCGTTGGCCCAGCCTCGGCGCCCAGCGACTGAGGAGACGTTGACCACCAAGCCGCCGCCCCGTCGTCGCAGGTGAGGCATCGCGGCGCGAGCCAACGCGAACGGCGCCGTCAGGTTCACTGCGAGTACTTGGTTCCACTCCTCGAGAGTGAGCTTTTCCGCTGGCCCCGGCACGTCGGTGCCGGCAGCGTTGACAACCACCGACAGACCGCCCAGTTCCCGCGCTGCTTCATCTACGAGGCTCTCTAAACTGGCGGTGTCCGCCAGATCCGCCTGCAGCGGCACGGCATGCACACCGCATGCCTTCAGCTGCTCCGCTGTTTCGGCGAGGCCGCGCTCGCTACGACCCACCGCCGCCACAGCAAACCCGGCGGAGGCCAGCCGCACGGCCACAGCCCGCCCCAAACCACTCGTGGCGCCCGTCACCAAGGCGGCGCCGATCTCGCTTTCTGCCCTCATGTCCTTGATGCTGCCACGAGACGCCCGGCGCCAATGAGCCGGTCGGCGACTCCAAAAGCGAGAAGCAGTTCTGGGTCGCGATCAGGCCCGGTGCTCTTGGCGGATGGAGACTTGGGGGTGTTGCGGGAAGGCGGTCGGCTGGCTCGCTTTCGAACCAGCCGACCCGCCCGTCACAAGTTCCGGACCCCGTGCGGACATGAGTCGCATTTACCCGTACAGGTATGACCAGCGGCCGGCCTCCTCAGCGTTTCGCCTTGACGCCCACCACGGGACAGTCTGCGCCCAGGAGGACGGCCTGCGCCGTGCTGCCAGTGATCAGCTTCCCCACCGCTGAGCGGCGCCGGATCCCGATCACAATGAGGTCGGCATTGAGGCGCTCGGCCGCCTCCAGGATGCTCGCGGCCGCGGGGACACCGTCGGTGGGCTGCAGGATCTCGTGTTGGATGCCCGCCGCGCTGAGCTGAGCATCCAGGGCGTCGACGTCCTGCGGCGTGGCGAACACCGGGTCGGAGTAGTCGCCGCCCTTGCCGGTGTTCACTACCGTCAGGGTGCCGCCAGATGCCTTGATCTGCTCAATGGCGAAGTCGACGGCCGCCACGCCTTCGCGAGTGGGGATATACCCCGCCACAATGTTCATACCGTCCCATCTAGCCCTTCTGGAGTGTGGTGGCGCCGGTCATGATCGCAACAGCCTCGGTGGGGGTGTGCGACTTCGGCGTGATGACTCCCGCGCAGCCGCCCAGTCTGGCGATGTGGATTCGGTCGGCGACCTCGAAAACGTTGGGCATGTTGTGGCTGATCAGGATCACGGGTAGCCCCTTGGCCTTGATCTGTTGGATGAGGTTCAACACCTGACCGGTCTCCTTGACACCGAGAGCGGCGGTGGGCTCGTCGAGCACCACGAACTTGGTCGCGAAGGTCGCCGCCCGAGCCACGGCGACCGCTTGACGCTGACCGCCGGACAGAGTCTCGACCGCCTGTGACATGTTCTGGATCGTGGCGATGCCTAGGTTCGCCATGGACTTGCCCGCGTCCGCCTTCATGCCGCTCTTGTCGAGCATCCGAAAGACCGACCCGAGTGGTCCGTTACGGCGTCGCTCCCGGCCAAGGAACATGTTGGCCGCGATGTCCAGTGCCGGCGCGACGGCCAGCGTCTGGTACACCGTCTCGATGCCAGCCTGTCGGGCGTCTTGCGGACTGCGGAAGTGCACCTCCCGGCCGTCCAGGAAGACCTGGCCGGCGTCCGGGATGAGGGCGCCGGTCACGGCCTTGATCAGGGTCGACTTTCCGGCCCCGTTGTCGCCGATGATGGCCAGCACCTCGCCGGCCCGGAGATCGAAGCTGACGCCGTCGAGACCGATGACGCGCCCGAAGGTCTTGACCAGGTCACGGGCCGACAACACGGTGGTGCTGGGGTCGACGAGTGCACCCGCGGGTCCGCGGTACTTCTCTTCTACTGCTGTAGTCATGTCCTATGCCTTGACCTTTCGGATCCACTGGTCGATCGAGACGGCGACGATGATCAAGACGCCGATGGTCAGGACGCGAAGCTGGTCATCCACACCTGCCAGCGCCAGACCGGTGTTGAACGCGTAGACGATCAGCGCTCCTAAGATGGTCCCGATGATTCCGCCGCGGCCGCCGAAGAGGCTGGTTCCGCCGATTACCACGGCCGTGATGGTCTCCAGGTTGGCGCCGACGATGGCATTCGGGCTGGCCGTGCCCGCCCGGCCGATCAGCACCCAGGCGGTGAAGCCGTAGATCAGTCCCGCGACTGTGTAGACGCTGAGCAGGACACGGTTGACCTGAATACCGGCAAGCCGAGCGGCCTCGATGTCGTCGCCGATGGCGTACACGTGGCGTCCCCAGGCGGTCTGGCTGAGCGCGAAACCGACCACGGCCGCTAACGCAATGACGACGAGCACACCGAGGGTGATGTTGAACGGGCCGATCGGAATGCGGGTGCCCATCACGTTGAGGATGTCGGGCATCTTCGCCTTGCCCACGCTGGCGCCGCCGGAGTAAAGCAAGCCGATCGCGGTGAAGATGCTCAGCGTTCCCAGTGTGACGATGAACGGTGGGAGATGCAGCCGGGTAACCAGGATTCCGTTGAGGAACCCGCAGGCCGTGCCGAAGACGATCCCGACGAGGATGGCGAGGAACCCGGGCAACCCATTGTTGGCGGCGAGATTTGCCATCAGCAGCATCGACAGGATCGAGATCGCCCCGATCGACAGGTCGATTCCAGCGGTAAGGATCACCAGGGTCTGGCCGATGGCCAGCGCGGCGATGACAGCTGTTTGCTGAAGGATGATCGAGACGGTGCCGGGCTGGGCGAACCGCGGGTTGATGATGGTGAAAACGATGCAGGATATGACCAGCACCATCAGCGGGCTGAGGGCCGGATGCGCGTGCAGCAGGTGCTGAATGCGCTGGACGGGTGACTGCCGCCGCAGGGCGAACTGCTCAGCCGCGGTGGCCGGCGCGTGCGTGTCTACGCTCATGAGGGGCTTCCTTGCCTTGAGTACGAGTCGTTTGACCTGAATACGAGTCGAGGTCCCGGCTAGCCGCGGTACCGAGAAGCACCGGCAGCCAGCCGGGAGCCGTACTTACTTGCCCCAGCAGAGCTCGGTGCCCTTGGCGACATCGATGCTGTCCACCCCGGATACCGGCTTGTCCGTGACAAGGGCGACCCCGGTGTCGAAAAACTCCAGACCAGGAGTCACTTCCGGCTTTTCGCCGGTGGCCTTGAACTTCGCGATCGCCTCTACGCCCAACTGGGCCATCTTCACCGGGTACTGCTGTGACGTCGCGCCGATCACACCGCTCTTCACCGAGGTAAGGCCGGGGTCGCACCCGCCGTCGACCGAGACGATCAGCACATCCTTAAGCCCGGCCGCCTCGAGGGCTTCGTTGGCGCCCGCCGCGGCGGGCTCGTTGATGGTGTAGACGACATTGATGTCCTTGGAGCTGTTCAGGCAGGTCTCCATCGCGGTCCTGCCCTTGTCCTGGGACCCGTTGGTCGGCTCGTTACAGACGATCTCGTAGTCGCCGCCCTTGCCCCCGGTGTACTTGCCGGTCTTGGCCTCGTCACCGTTCTTCGTCTTGTCCTTGGTGTCGATACCCATGCCGGTCAAGAAGCCCTGGTCACGGTTATAGTCGACGGTGGCGACCTTGTCGTTGAACAGGTCGAGCAGCGCGATGGTGGCCTTCTTGCCGTCAAGGGTTCCCGCTGTCCACTTGCCGATCAGCTCACCGGCCTTGAAGTTGTCGGTGGCGAAGGTGATGTCAACCACGTCTGGCGGATTGGGTGGGGTGTCCAGGGCGATCACGTACAGCCCGGCATCGCGTGCCTGCTGGATGGCCGGGTTGACCCCGTCGGTTGCCGGCGTGATCAAGATGCCAGCGTCCCCGCGCGCCACGGCCGCTTCGATGGCCTGGATCTGGGTGGCCTCGTCACCATCTTCCTTGCCGGCGGCTGTCGTGATGCTGACGTTGTTCGCTTTGCCGGCTGCCTCCGCGCCCTGTTGCATCGCGATGAAGAACGGGTTCGTGCTCGTCTTGGTGATCAAGGTAACGGCGACCTGATCGCCGTCGCCGGTGCTGCCGGTGTCCCCGGAATCGCCATTACCGCCGCAGGCCGCGAGGCTGCCGGTCGCGAGAGCCAGTAGCGCCACCGGGACGAGTGCCTTGCGCAGGGTTCGAGAGCGTCGTTGCATATGTTCCTCCGTTAACCGGCGGCAGTCTGCTGCCGTAGACGACCTTGTCAGGGAGGACCATAACCGGGCCGCAACTAACTGCGCAACCCTTTGCGCCGGAATGGCGCAAACTGTTGCGCACAATTGATAGAGTTCATGCGTGGCAGGCTCTAGCTCCCGACGCCCCGCGACGATGTCGGACGTCGCCAAGCGTGCCGGCGTGTCGATCACGACCGTGTCCCATGTGGTCAACCGCACCCGCCCTGTCGCTCCAGCGACCACTGAACTCGTCCTTGATGCTGCCTCCCAGCTGGGTTACGTCTCCGGGGACCTACTGCGTTCCCTCGGGACCACCGGGCTCAAGACCATCGGTCTCGCCATGTCGGCAATCTCGAACGTGTACCTCGGCGATGTTGTTCACAGCATCGAGGCGACGTTGTCGGAGGCTGGGTACTCACTGTTGCTCGCCGACACGCACGATGAGTCAGCCGGAGAAGTCCAGGCAGTCACAGAGCTCCTCCGCAGGTACGTGGACGCGGTCATCCTCGCCCCGGTGGGTGACACGTCCAGGATCTTGGGCTACGCCGAGAAGCGCGGTGTTCCGATCGTGGTGATCGACCGGCCCGCCTCAGCTGATGTCGACCAGGTCACCGCCGAGAGTGTGGAACCGACCGCTCAGCTTGTGGACCACCTGGCCGATCTCGGACATAGCCGGATTGCCATGATCAGCGGCCGGAAGGGACTGACGACGACAACAGAACGCATCGAGGGGTACCGGCTTGGTCTGCGCCGCAGCAAGCTGGCCTTGCATCGCGCTCTGCAACTCGACGGCGACTCCACCGCACAAGGGGGGGCCCGTGCTATGCACCGCCTCATGGCCCTTGGCAGCCCCCCCGCAGCGGTTGTCGTGGCCAACAACAACATGACAATCGGCGCCCTGCGCGCTGCGAAGGAGATCGGCGTCCGGATTCCTGAAGACGTTGCACTGGTCTGCTTCGACGACTTCGAATGGGCCGATCTCTTCCACCCCGGCCTCACGGCGATAGCCCAACCCACCGACACCATGGGAGTGCAGGCCGCAGACCTGGTTCTCTCTCGACTAGCGCACCCCGAACTGCCAAGCCGCAACGTTCGACTCAAGTCCACCTTCGTCCATCGGGAGTCCTGCGGCTGCACGACCTCATCGATGACGACCACAACGGTCGCGCACGCGCTCTGAGCTGTTGCGTCCCGTTGAGGCGGATACACAACGTTCGACAAGGAGCCTGCGCCCGGAGCGCAGTCTGCTCGTGTTGATCCGGCTCGTGCCCTGAGTGGGGCCCGATGTTGGAGCGGGTCGTCATCGTTGGCGCCTTTGGCGACGCCCGCGCCTTATCGGGTGGAGCCGTGGGCCTCTCTGCCGGTCCTGTGGTCGGGGCTGGATTGCTCCGCGGTCTGGTGGAGCGGCCCGGCGTCGAGCCGCGCCACGGGATATCCCACGCCCGTCACGGCTGCCATGGCGAGCAAGACCGCGACCCACAGATCTGCGGCGACGACGGTCAACGACAGCTCGAGACCCGCTGCTGCCTCCGACAGCTGCGGCCGATAGGCGTCGAGGCGATCACCGATCTCGTCGGCCACGTCCTCGAGGTCGGCCGGCACCGCACTAAGCCCGAGTCGCAGCGTGAACATCCCTTCGCCGGCGAGTCGTTCCACGGCCGCCTCAGCCCGCTTGAGGCGCCGGTGCGCGGTCCTGCCGGCCTGGTGGATGGGGTACCGGCCGCCTCACGGGATGAGGGCGATCTTGCCGGACCGACCGGCGTCGGCGAGCTCGTAGGCGGCGCCGGCGTCGGCGAGCGCGAAAGTGTCGGAGACGATGACCTCGGGGTGCAGGTTCCAGTACGGCAGCCGGTTCACCAGCTCGCGCATGTGCTCGATGCTGGTCACCCAGGACCCGATGATCGTGATCGATGGGTGGATGAGGGTGGGGCTGACCTCGGACACGGTCATCCCGTTGCCCTCACCCACCAGCACAACCCGGCCAAGCTCACGCACCAGGGAGATCGCGGTTCCACGGCCCGGTTCGCTGCCGGAGCAGTCGATGGCCACGTCGGCCCCGCCGCCCAACGCTTGACGGGCTTCGCCGACGTCCTGGGGCGCGAACGCGGCGTCGACGGCACCCAGCTGGAGGGCGAGCTCGCGGCGCTCGGGGCTGGGGTCCAGCCCGACCCGCGGGACCGCTCCGAGCTTGCCGCCGAGCAGGCCGGCGGCCAGACCGACCGGTCCCAGTCCGATCACGGCGAGCGCGTCGCGGCCGCTCGTCTGAGCACGGAGCAGTCCTTCGTAGGCGGTCCCGAACCCGCACGCGACGCAGGCGCCGTCGAGGAACGTGACGAAGTCGGGCAGCACGATGCAGTCGCGCTCCTCGGCCAGGATCAGGTCGGCGTGACCGCCGTCGCGCTGCCAGCCGTAGGCGGCGCGGCGCGGCGAAGAGCAGCTGATCTGGTAACCGCGGACGCAGGAGTCGCATTGTCCGCAGCCGCTGATGTGGTAGACGCAGACGCGGTCACCCACCGCCAGGCGCACCGTGCCCGGGCCGACGGCGACGACCTCGCCGGCCGGCTCGTGGCCAGCCACGACACCCCGGTACATCTCGGCCGGGTCGCCTTGGAGGTGCTCACGGTAGATGGCGCGGATGTCGGAGCCGCAGATGGTCGAGGCTCGCATCGCGAGCAGCACCTGGCCGGGGCCGGGCTCAGGGTCCGGGAGCTCCTGAAGGTCGGCGGTGGAGTTGCCGGGCAGGATCACGCCGCGCATGAAGTGTCTCCGTTCGTCGGGTATCGGTCAGTTCGACCGCATCGGGTGGTGTGCTGGCGAGTCCCGTGACGGTACCGGCACCAGAGAGGTTACGCGCGTTACTGCCCGAGCGCAACCCCACGATTTCCAGGCGGTGGCTGCCCGTGATTCGAAGCGAGACCGCGTTGTTACTGCGGGTTAACTGCTATCGTCAGACCGTAGTACTGGCGGGTCGGTGGAAGGAGTGACCATGGTGCGGAATCCGTCGGGTACGGCGGCGCGGGGAGCCGTCACGCGCGCCGATGTTGCTCGGTACGCCGGGGTCAGTGATGCCGTGGTGAGCTTCGTCGTCAACGGCGGGCCGAAGTCGGTGTCGGAGCCGACAGCGGAGCGGGTGCGGGACGCGATCCGCCAACTCGGCTACCGACCGAACAGCACTGCCCGGGCGCTCGCTCTCGGCACCACCAAGACCCTCGGCATGGTGGTCCCGGACAGCACCAATCCGTTCTACGCGGAGTTCACCGTGGCGATCCAGCGCGCCGCAGCGAAACTCGGCTACGCCCTGCTGACCATCAGCTCGGGGTTCGACCCAGCGGTCGAGCTACGGGGCATGCTCGAGCTCTGTGACCGACAGATCGACGGCTTGCTGGTGGCGCGCGGCACCGGTACCAGCGGGGCTGGCGAGCTGGCGAGACGCGGCGTGCGTACCCCGGTCGTACTGATCGACTCCGCCACCGTCTATCCCGGCTACACCACCATCGGCCCCGACGCGGCCGCCGGCATCGGCGCGGTAGTGGAGCACCTTCTCCGCGTCCATGATCACCGGTCCGTGTCCTTGATCATCGGGGACACCGTCGATGCCGACACCGACGGACGCGAATCCGGGTGGCTGATGGCCCATGCCCGCAACCGTCGGTCGCCCGGCGTGGTCGAGTCGGCCCCGTTCACTCGCGTGGGCGGCTACGACGCCGGCTTGCGGCTGCTGCAGCGGCCCGACCGACCCAGGGCCCTGGTCACCGGCTCCGACCTGCAGGCCGTTGGGTTGCTGCGGGCCACCCGTGAGCTCGGACTTCGCGTGCCGGAAGACGTGGCGCTGGCCAGCTTCGACGGAACCGAGGAAGCGACCTTCACCTGGCCCGCCCTGACCACCAGCCGGCAGCCGATCGACGCGATGGCCGACGCCGCCGTCACCGCCGTGCTGGCACCTGAGCCGCCGACCGGTCACCAGGTGTTCGCCACCGACTTGGTGATCGGCGGATCCTGCGGTTGCTGACCCAGGTGCCTCAGCTTGGCCGTTACGAGCTTGGCCGCTGACGGCCATCAACCACAGCGGTGGTCGTGACCTGGCTCGAGCAACGTCACCGACTAGGAGCACGCGGCCGCCTCCCCAGGCGTCCTGTCAGCCGCTGGTGACAGGCTGAGTGCCGATCATTAGCATGATGGGGTTAACCAGTGTCGGGGGTGAGTCGATGTCAAGAGTGTTAGTCGTGGCCAATCAGACGCTCGCCAGCCAAGAGGTTGCGGACTTCGTGACGTCTCGGATGCGGGAGGGAAATCCCGCGTTCACGCTGTTGGTCCCCGCCACGGCCCAAGCTCACCCCGAACAATCCGCTCGGTTGCTTGGCACGATTGCCGGGGAAGTTCCCAGGCAAGACGCTGTCCATCAGGCGGAGGATGCCGCCGACTACGAGCGCGCTCGAGCCCGGGTCGATTCCGCCCTGGAGACGCTACGACGTTTGGGCGCAAGCGTTGACGGCGTAGTAGGGCATCCCAATCCATCCAAGGCGATTGCCGAGGTGCTGGAGCGCCGACAGTTCGATGAGGTCGTTGTCTTCACCTTGCCCAGAGGCGTCTCACGCTGGCTCCATCTCGACCTTCCTCACCACATAGAAAGAAAATTCCGGGTGCCCGTCACCGTAATGACGGCCGGTTGAAAAAAGGGGCCGTCCTTGGCCCGCTCCACTCACACCCATCGGACGATGACAGCCACGGCTGTGGACTTAATCTATGACAGGTTCATCTACCACCATCCGTCAGCCATCAGCAACGAAGAACGACTTCGCTCGCTGGCGGAGGGACGGGGCGCGAGTATGTCCGCGACACTCGCCGCTGCTCTCGAAGCTCTGCGTCGCCTCGACTTCTACGCGAAGATGGCCGCCGCCGAACGCGAGTTGCGAGAGGATCCGGTCGCCTGGGGGGAGTAAGTCGCTGAGCGCGACATGTGGCTCGAGCCGGACCTGGCCAGGCGGTGAACGCCGGCGACATCGTCGGGTCTACTTCGGTCTGCCCGTCGGCTCAGAGCCTGGGTTCCAGCGACCCGGCGTCATCTCAGGACCGATGCCTTCTTGGGCCTGCGGCCGACCACGGTCTTCGTGGTTCCATTGACGTCCACCCGACGAACCTTTCCTAGCCACATCGAGATCGACCCCGACGGGATGAACCGGCTCAGCGCCCGTCGACAGTTGCGAGCTATTGCTGTCGAGCGGTGCGGGCGCCCATCAGGCAATGTCGGCGAGGCGGTCATGCACCAGGTCCTTGATGTCCTCGCCATGATCACCGGCATGCCGTGACGGCGCGCCGAACCGGGTACCTTCGCGGGTGCATGCCGCCTACCTACCTACTCGAACATGCGCAGCAGAAGCCCGCGGTGACGGGGATGCCACAAAGTGTCCCTGAGCTGGTCAATTCCGCCGGTTGGCCATTCTGCGGCGATCCGCTTGACGTCGGGGTCACGGATCTGAGCGGCGAGAGCCCCTGGGAAATCTCCCCAGATCACCCCGAAAGGACGATTCCACAGCTGCTGGACCTCGACTGCGACCGGCGGGGTGATGCCGAGCGCGTTATGCATGGCAGCAACAACTGCGTAGGCCGCGTTGAGGGCGCTCTCCCGCTCAGGCCAACTGTCCGCCCGAAGAGCCGACCAGAGGCTCGGTGACAGTTCGGCGGCACAGCGAAGCCGGGAGAACGCCGTTCCGAACCATTTCGCGTACGGCGCGTACTGCTTTTCCATCAGGAAGCACAGCCGCATCAGACCCTGCACCAGCTGTGATCCGATGAGTGCAGATCCCATCTCATCGCCGACGAACCCAGCCCGGCCGACCAGATTGACTTCCGGGTGGACCCGCCACCACCCCGCGACCAGCAGATACAGCCAGACATCATGCGGGTAGTAGGCCAATCGGTCGCGAACAGCTTGCAGACCGAGATCGTCGTGAAAGACCGCACCCGTGGTGAACATGTTGAGCTGTTGCTCGGAAATGGTCAGCCAGTCCCGCGCTGCGATCTCGCCGTCGATGTCCAGCCCAAGGTGATCCAGAAAATAACCGCGAGAGGTGACGACCTCGAATTGCGTCGGATGGCCCCGAAACGTCGCAGGCAACCGGCCGCGCACCGCCGCCGCGATAGCCTCACCGCGTCCGGCAAGGTCTTTTGCTCCCACAAAGATCGAGACCCGCGGCTCCCAGTTATGGTCGCGGGACATCTCATCATCGAAGCCCAGCACCTCGGAGCCGCGGCCCATCACGGCCGCGCTATAGACCAGGTCGGGAAATGCCGCCTCGAGAACCGGCGCCACCGTCTCCCGGTACAGCTGCCGGCTTAGTTCCAGGCCAGGGGTAAACGCAGGCATGAAGGAACCTCTCGGTCGTGAACACAGACGCCAGTATCAAATATCGCGCAGCACTCCCGCGAAAACTCGCAGCGGCGGAGCGGGTGGCCACAATGTGGAGCTGCAGCGACCGCCAGACTAGCCGCGGCGGGTGGGCATACCTCCGCGGTCATCGACCGCGCTGGACGCGGGCTTCTTCCGGGACAGCTTGCGCCACACCCAGCTCGACGGAATGTGCTCATCGAACAGCACGTACGCTCCGGTCGAGTCGACGACCAGGGTGCTCTCGAGCTCACGTCTTTCGGAGCCGTGGCCGGCGAACAACAGCTCATCATGACGAGCCAGCACTGTGTCGCCATCGGGTGTCAGGACGGCTTTGCCGTCACGCAGCAGCAGCAACGGCACGACGCGGAGGTGCCGTTCTCGGTCCTCGGGGCTCCGCAGCAGGTCGCCCAGCGTGACCCTGCCTTCGGCGAGCCATCTCATCAGAGCCGGCGCCTGCTCCCGATCCAGCTTCATCTTCCAGAGGGCGGGGAGCTCTCGACCGCAGTTACGGCGAAGCCGACCGATCAGATCGCGGGCCCACTGGTCGCCCATTGCCGGCATCTCCTGAATGAACCGCCACAGCAACGGCGTGCTGACCTGCGCGTACACCTCGTGCGCCACCACCTCGGTTGGCACCAGCAGGGCGTTCACCCGCATGGCCTTGAACAGGGCGGCGCTCGCTGGCCGGTTCTGTCGGGCGGCGAGGTAGAGCTTCGGGTTGAGTCGGCGCGCGGTGGCAAGCATAGAGAGGTTCGTCGTGTCGTTGTCAGTGCCGGCCACCAACCCAACGGCACTGACCAGGTCAGCCCTAGCCAACACATCCGGATCGGAAGCGTCCCCGACGATCACCCCCGGCTCGGGACGGCCCCGTTCGGCCGGTTCGATGATGGTCACGGTAAGGCCTGCGGCCCGCAGATCCACCGTCACCTCCTGGCCGAACCGCCCGTACCCGCACATCACCCATCGACCGTCGGTTGGTGGATCGCCGCGCTCAGGCAGCTCGGCGCCCGGCCCAGCCTCCAGCCAGGTGAGCAGCTGGTAGGACGCCGGTGCGTTGAGCGCGAGCCGCAGATGCTCGCCGAACCGGTCGAACGGGTTGACGACCGAAGGGGTTCCGAATGCCTGCATCCGCTCCGCGATCTGAGCCGACACGGTACGGGAGACCACGGGCAGGTCGGGACGTAGCAGCGCCGCCGCCATCGTGACGGCGAGGTTGGTCTCGTCGTCACTGGTGAGAGCCAGCACGCCGACGCAGTGTGGATGGTCGAGACCGGCGGCGCTCAGGTGATGCGGATTGGCGGCATCTGCTGCCAGACCGGGGATGTCCGCATGGTACGAACCCAGATCCAGGGCGTCGACCCGATCAGACGACTGGTCGATCACCACGAGCTGCTGTCCGAGCGCGTCAAAAGCCTTGGCCAGCAGCTCGCCCGCGCGTCCGTAGCCGGCGAGCAACAGAAACGGCTCCCGCAGTCCCGCGACCTTGCGCGTGAACCGCCGCAACGCCAGCGCCTGCCGGAATGACCGGTCCTGCAGCAACGTGAGCAAGGAGCCGATCGCATACGCCCAGCCGACCACCGAGAGGTAGATGGAGAAGGTCACCCAGAGCCGCTGCCCGGCTGTGAACGGCCACGGCAGTTCACCGAACCCGATTGTGGTCGCCGTGTAGCTCATGAAGTAGAACGACTCGAACAGGCTGAGCCGGGCTGGCCGACCGTCGGGATCGACACCGGGGATCAATGTAAGGCCGATCACGCTTACCGAGAAGATCACGATGAGGGTGATCAGCGGCGCCCGCATTCGGCGCATGACCAAGAAGATGGTTGACGATGCATGGCTCGACGGCTCGATGTCAACGGGGAGTGGAGCCCTCTTCGCAGGCTCGCGGCGACTGAACAGCTGAGCCCAGAAGACCAGCAGCGGGTTGCTCACGAGTGCACCGGCTTATCCGCGGTGGAAGGTGACAGTCTCGATCACCAGCAGCACCACCGAGACAACGTTGGCGAGCAGCGCGCCGCCGGACAGGGAGACCACACTGGCGGTGGCGGCGGCGTCGACGCCCGCCGCGGAGATCTCCTCCGCCCAGATCCACACGACGCTGGCTGCGACGAGCTGCAGATCGGCTACCAGGCTGGTAGCCAGGTGGACGGCGCCGATCTGGGTCCGATCACCGAACTTCAGCACGGTAGCGATCAAGCTGACGGCGAGCGCGGCGAACAACTCGTAGATGTTGTGCAGGTCGGGATTGCCGATGTCGCCGATGAAGAACCCGAAGTTGAGCGTTGCCGCGAGCAGCACGAAAAACCCGAAGATGACCTTCTCGAGATTCATGCCCCTCCTTGCCCAGCAATAAGCTGACCGGTGCTTGATCGGATTCTGAAGTGATCAAACTGTCTCATGCCGGGTTCGACCGCGACGCAGGTGCGGTCGTGTGTCCGCTCCAGCCGCATGATCGGCGGTCTGCCGGAGGAGATTCAGCGCAGCGCGGCTGCAGCCTGCTCGGGCGAGCGCTGCGGCAGCGCAGCCGCCTGGTCGGTTGGTGCCCGGTGGAGGGCAGCCGATCCGGCCGCTGCTGAGATCTCCGCCGGCAGAAACTCATTCGCCGACGTGGCCGGACCCGACGTCTGCGCTGCACCCGAGGTCTGCTCGCTCGGGTCGGTCGCGGTATTGCGCTCAAGGAAACGCAACAGTTCCACTGGGAACGGCAACACCAGCGTGGAGTTCTTCTCGGCGGCGACCTCGACAATGGTCTCCAGCAGGCGTAACTGGAGTGCGCCGGGTGTGTTGGCCATCGCGGCGGCGGCTTGCGCCAGCTTGTCGGAGGCCTGCAGTTCTCCATCAGCGGAGATGACTCGGGCCCGTCGCTCGCGTTCAGCCTCCGCCTGCCTCGACATGGAGCGTTTCATCGCCTCCGGCAGGGCTACATCCTTGATCTCGACCCGGTCGATGTGGATGCCCCATTCGACCGCTGGGCTGTCGATCATCAGTTCGAGGCCCTCGTTGAGCCGTTCGCGGTTCGTCAGCAGGTCATCGAGGTCGCTCTTGCCGATCACCGATCTCAGCGACGTCTGCGCAACCTGCAGCACCGCGTACGGATAGTCCTCGACATTGACGACCGCCCGGACGGGGTCGACGACCCGGAAGTAAATGACCGCATCCACTCGCACCGTGACGTTGTCCCGGGTGATTCCCTCCTGCGCAGGAACGGCCATGGTGACGATCTGCAAGCTCACCTTGTGCATCCGGTCGGCGATCGGCAGCAGAATCGTCAGGCCCGGGCCACGGACGCGGTCCCGCACCCGCCCGAACCGGAAGACGAGCGCCCGCTCATACTGCTTCACTACGCGCAGGCTGGCCCCGGCGATGATAAGAGCGGCTCCGCCAGCCGCCGCGAGAAGTTCCAGAACCATGTCCGGCCTCTGTCTGGTTGCACTGGTCCGATGCACCGACGACTCGGTGGGGACCACCTCCCAGACTAGATCCGGCTGGCTCGTTCAACAACGAGAAGGCGCACCATCCCAGTTGACTGCGACGGCTGGCGGCTCCTCACACCGGGCGCTGATCATCGCCCTTCATGGCAGTGCCTGCCTCACGGAGCGCGTCCGTGATGTTGTCGGTGGCCTGCTTGGCCTCTGCCTCGGACTTTTCGGCTCGGCCTTCCGCCTCGAGGTCGCGGTTGTCGGTTGCGTCCCCGACGGCTGCCTTGGCCTTACCGGCCAGCTCTTCGGCCTTGTTCCGTGCCTTGTCTGCGATACCCATGACACCTCCATGACGACTGGTCGGGCCGGCGGCTACCCGCCCTTCCTTGCCACGGTAACACCCTCCAGGATGCCCTCGCGGGATGGTCAACGGGGCCCGACCTCCCAGTGCAGGCACCGGGCGGTCACGTGCGTCGGGGCGTTCTCAGCTGTGAGGGAGGCGTCCGAAGCAGACCGAGCACGGCCTTCTCGATCTTGCCGTGCGTGGTGCCGTCGGAGAGATCCTGATCGATCGCTGCCAGTTTGGGCGAGATGGTGGCACCGTCGTTGAACAGGTCGACCACGCGAGGATCCACGTACGAAGCCCGAGCGACCGACGGCGTGTTCCCCAGATAGCTCGACACCTCTTTCATCGCATGGGATACCGCGCGTCTGCGTGCCGCGGCGGTACAGGCCTGCTCGTTCGCGGCAGCCAACGCCACTGCGGCGATCACCGTGCCATGCCAGGTACGGAAGTCCTTCGCCGAGACCTCGCCGCCGACCACATCCTTGATGTACTCGTTGATGTCAGTTGAGCTGACATCGTGCCAGCGGTTGTGATCTCGGTACGCCAGCAGCTCAGGACCACCGGCACGGCGCCTCTTCAAGTCGGTGACGGCAGCGAGCACGAGGTCGTCGGCCAACGCGATGTACCGCTCCTTCCCGGACTTGGCGACGTACTCGAAGACGACCGAGGAGTGCTCGAGGGTGACGTGCTCCTTCAAGATGGTGGCGAGCCCGAAGCTGTTGTTGCTCTCGGCATAGCTCTCGCCGCCGATCCGAAAGAATCCGAGGTCGAGAAGCCGGAAAGCTGTGCCGAGGGCGCGCTCGTAGGGCATGCCGTCCAGCTTCAGATGCTCAGCAACCAGCCGCCGCGCCTTCGGCAGTCTCGCCGCCACCTCGAGCACCCGGTCGTGCTTGGACTTGTCCCGCTTCTCCCGCCACTTCGGGTGGTAGATGTATTGGCGGCGGCCCGCGTCGTCGGTGCCCACCGCCTGCAGGTGCCCATTGGGGGACGAGCAGATCCATACCTCGCTCCAAGCGGGCGGGATCACCAGCAGGCGGCAGCGCTCGGCGTCCTCGCCGCTGAGCCGGTTGCCCTGCTGGTCGAGGTAGATGAAGCCGCGTCCGGCCCGTCGGCGAGTCCAGCCCGGGTCCTTCGGGGAAACCGTACGCAGTCGTGGCACGCCCTCGTTGTACCCGACGAACGAGGATCTCAGCCGGAGACGACCGGTCAGGATCGGACGGCCGACATGCTCACTCGATACGCCGTGGGGGCGTGACCGGTCAGCTGCCGGAACCGTCGAGAGAAGTGCAGCGGGTCGTCAAAACCGACCATCCCGGCGATCGTGCCGACGCTGAGATCGCTGTCGCGCAGCAGGCGCTCGGCGTGGCGCATCCGCAGCCGAGCCGCGTACGCCATCGGCGACATGCCAGAGCTGCGCCGCACCAGCCGGCTGAGGTGCGCCGGCGACCAGCCCGACGCGCGGGCCAGGTCGGGCAGTCCGAACGGTCGGTCCAGGTTGTCCAAGATCCAGCTGGTCAGCTCGCTGATCCCCGAGGTGGGGCCAGCCGACCCCCGAAGCTCGACCCGGCGGATCATCAGCCCGAGCAGGCTCAAGCCACACGAGTCGAGATGCAGCTGAAGGGTCGACCTCGGCGTCGCCGTATTCGGATTGCCGGCAGCGACCAGCTCGGTGAACCTCGCCCGAATCTCTGCATCGACACCGAGCTGCCGCACTGGGATGCCTGAGGTTCCGCGCAGTCGAGCAGTGAGCCCTGGCGCGGTCAGACCACCGAAATGAAGCCACATCCATTCCCAGCCGGTGGACGCGGTCGGACGGTAGCGGTGAGGTCGACCAGGATCCAGCACGACGAGATCGCCAGGCTCCACGGGGTAGAGCTCCTTCGCGACGGTTATCTCCATGCCTCCTGCGACGGCCCAGATGACGAGGTGGTCCGACGGGTTGGCTCTCGCTGTCTCCCAGCCGGGACGAGAACGGAAGTGACCCGACTCGTGGTGAGCGAAGCACTCGTGCAGATCCATCTCTCCAGGATAAGAATCTCCATTGAGTTGCGCATCCAATCCATGGACCGGATTCGGGTCGCTCAACACACTGGAGCCATGACCTCCACCACCGATTTCGTCACCAGACCGCTCTCAGGCCATGAGGTCGATGCTTGGGCTCGCGACGGCTTCCACGTCTCCCGCGGACTCTTCAGCGGCGATGAGGTCGCCGCGGTGGCTCGGCGCTTCGATGCGCTCGCGGGACCCGGGGATCCGATCCCGGGTCATTGGGAGCCGGTCCCCGACAGCGCCGACATCCTTGGCAGGTATCCGCGAGTCATGCACCCGCATGAGCTGGACCCGGCCAATATGGACCTTTTCCTCGAGCCGCGGGTGCATGAGATCCTGCGTCAGCTGATGGGGGAGGACGTCATCGGCTGCCAGACGATGTTCTACTTCAAGCCGCCGACCGCGCGCGGACAGGCGTTCCATCAGGACAACTACTACCTGCTGGTTCAGCCGTACACCTGCGTGGCAGCCTGGCTTGCGGTCGACCGCTCCTTCCGGGACAACGGCGGGCTGCAGGTCTGTCCGGGCACGCATCTGCTCGACCTGAAATGCCCCGACCATGCCGATCTGACCACGAGCTTCGTTGACGACTACGTGGCGCCTCCGCCGGGGCATGAGCCAGTCGCCTTGGACCTCGCTCCCGGGGACATGCTGTTCTTCACCGGCAGCGTCATTCACGGGTCCGGACCGAACACGACGGTCGACCAGTGGCGACGATCCTTCATCAGCCACTACATGCCGGTCAGCGCGACCCACATCGGCGGTTGGTACCTGCCGCACATGTACGACTTCGCCGGACGCCCGGTCACCCGTGAAGCCAGCGCCTGGGGTGGACCCTGCGGGACCGAAGACCCGCGCCTCCAAGGCAACTTCCATTGACGGAGCCGTCGCTGAGCCGGCGACTGCGGCTCGCCCAACCGAGCCCTGACTAGTCGGCGGGTGGGAACCGGGCGCGCCAGCGTTGGATGTCGTCCAGGCTGGCATTGCCGCCGCACAGCACCAGCGCAGGGCGCGCATCGGCCGGCAGCCGGTCACGAAGCTTCAGAACCGCTGTCCAGGTGCAGGCTGCGGCGGGCTCGGTGATGATCTTGGACACCTGGCTGAACAGCTCGACAGCCCGGACCGCTTCCTCGTCGGAGACCAGCACTATCTCTTCGACCAACGTCTGCACTCCAGCGAGGGTGCGTGCCGAGACTGCGGGGGCTCCGAGCGTGGTCGCGATGGACCGGATCGCGTCCAGCGTGACTGGCTGGCCCGCCTGCAGCGCTCGGGTCATCGACTCCGCTCCGTACGTCTCCACTCCCCAGACGCGGATAGCGGGGTTGAGCGTCTTCAACGCGGCGGCTACGCCGGTGATCATCCCGCCGCCGCCGATCGAGGCAATCACGTCGGTGATCTCGGGGGCATCCGCGTAAAGCTCGAGTGCCAGCGTGCCCTGGCCGGCGATGACCGCAGGATCATCGAAGGGATGGATCATCACCTTTCCGGCGGTCACCTGGTCGATGCCCTGCGCGAAGGCTTGGCCTATGGTCTCGGTCAGCACAACGGTGGCGCCATCGGCCCGTGCCCGGTCCACCGAGGTGCTTGCGGTGGTCGACGGCATCAGGATCGTTGCGCGAATCCCCAGTTCCCGGGCCGCATACGCGACAGCGAGGCCATGGTTGCCGCCGGAGACCGCCACCACGCCGGCGTCGCGCTCGGTTTCGGAGAGTAGCAGCATCCGGTGGAAGGCGCCGCGCGCCTTGAAGGCGCCCGTGTGTTGCAGCAGCTCGAACTTGCCGACGAGCGGGAGCCCGAGGCGCTCAGATAGCCGGCCCAACGGCAGAGTGGGGGTACGGACGACGTACGGTGCGATGAGTTTGGCCGCGGTCCGGATGGTGTCCAGCGTGACAACGTCGCCGATCTGATCGGCTTGGCTGGACCTAGGGTCGACGGGCACGACACTGAGTATTGCTGTTCGCGCGTCGTTTGAGCGTCAAGCCAGCGGCATTGCCGAGGACGCGGCGCCGGATTTGTGGAGCCCGGCGCCGCGACGGATTACTCCGTCGGCTCCTCTGAGCCCAACTGGTCGTCGGCCTCGGAGGCATGTGGCCCGGCATGGCTTTCGCTACCGGGGTCTGCGACCGTTCCGTCCGGTCGGCCCTCGCTGGGCGCCGTCATGGTCGGCTCGGAGTCTTGATCTTCCTCGTACGAATCCACGGTGTTGTCGCTCATGACCCGAACCTACCCCGTCGGGAAATTCATCGGGCGGCCTGGGTTCGGACTGAGCAATCGGTAGCCCCAGAGCGGCAGTGATGGTGGCCGGCTACTGGTCGCGCTCGACGCGGCCGGAGAAGGTGATGGCCGGGTGAATATCGTCGCGGCAGTCGACCGTGACCGTGACCTTTCCCACGGCATCGAACGGGATGGCGAAACCCAGCGGTGCCACTAACTCCCCCTCGAGCGGCACAACGCCGACAAAGCCTCGCTGCAGTTCGCCGGTCGGGTCAGTGATCATCGCAGCGGGGGTATCAGTCCCGTACGTCGCGCTCACGATGACCGACTCCGCCGGGTACTCCTCCTCGGTCCCGTTCTCGATCCGCACCGCGACGACGACGATCTCCCCGTTGGTCGCCTCGGCTCCCTGGTAGCCCTTCTTGGCCTTGGTAGCCACCGCCCCCGCCACCTCGATCTGGAGACCGTCGTCGAACTGAGCGATGTCACCGAGGGCGAAGGCAGTGACCCCAGGCCCGGCGTGGGTCGGTTCGGCGTCTGGGACCGTCGGCCCCCGTTCTTGCTCCGGCTCTCCGCTCGCCTCAGTGGTGGGGTCGTTCACCACGCGGCCGGTCGGGTCGCCCGGTGCCGGCTGGTCGCCGGCCTGCCCCGCACAGGACGTCAGCGCCAGCAGAAACGCCAGCAGGATCAGCACCACGCCCTTGGTCATGGTGCAGAACTTAGCCGCCTGGCCTGTGCATCCGTCTAAGGTGGTGGCGTGAAGTGGAAGATGATTCTGACCGTCGGCGCCGGCATTGTCGGAGGCGTCGCCCTCGCCGCACGCCACCGAAACCAGAAGACGTTGGCCGACGCCTCGCTGTGGGCTGAGGCAGCCGACCCGGTGACCCCGTTCGGCGAGAGCTGAGCGGAACGCCACGGCCGCGGCTGGATGAGGACTGATGTCGACCGAGTCCCGCATGATCTCGCTCGGGTTCGGCAAGTATGCCCGCGCCGACCGCATCTTCGCCTTGGAGCCGCTGGTGGGAAGTGAACGAGGCGATGGTCGCCGGACGAAGGTATGGGTAGACGGCATCGCGGATCCCGTCATCGCGTCGCGCACCGAGGCAACGATCCTGCGTGACATGGGCCAGGAAGCGGCCGCCGACGCACCACTGGTCGATGAGGCACTCGACCTTGCGTCCCGACTTGCTGCCGCAGCCGAGGCCGGTCGCGTCGATCTGAGCGATCTCGGACGGCGCGCACGGCGACTGTTGGCCGCGACCACGCCGAGCGACTGACCGTGGGTTCGCAGGCTGGCGGGGACGGTCCACGTGACTTCCACTGAACGGCAGAAGGAGATCTACTGCGAGGCAATCGCGGCGGTAAGCGCCGGCGACCCGTCGGCGCTCGACGGCCTGCTCGCGCGGCCACATCATGCCGCCCACAGAACCGCCCTACCAGATTAGGACGGACCACGGCGCGGGGCGCTCAGCCGAGCCTTCGCAGCAGGCTGCTCAGATAGCCGCCATCGCGCTCGAAGTCGAAGACAAAGTCGGACTGAAACCTCGTTCGGGCCTGACCCGCGCTGCGCGCTTGCGCCGGTTCGCACCAGATCAGGTGCAGCGGGTGTCCGAGCACTGAGGCGATCAGATACTCGTTTGGCGCCGCGTACGTCCGGGCGGTCAACAAGACGACGTCCTTCGCGCTCCGAGAGAAGATCAGGTTGAACAGTCCGCTCCCTGCATATCCGGCAACGACCCGGGCACGGTCGAACATCATCGCTTGCTCGGCCAGGCCGTAGTCCTCGGGATAGATGACGACATATCCGGAACGTTCGAAGACTTGCTCGACTTCGCCACCGTTCAGACACGTTCGGTTGGGGTAGGTGCCTCCTCGAGCCACGAAGATGCGCTCGGGGTACTGGCGCAGCGGGGCCGCGGCTAGCAGAGCGTCCCCGACGCGACGCCACACCTTGGTCAGGTCCGGATGGGCGTAGGCGGGATTGACGAACATGGGTGCCGCCGCCAGTAGCTTCTCGACTCGGACGGCCGTTTTCACCGGAAACAGATCCTGCGGCGCCACTCCAGCCGCTTGGAAGATGGCCAGTTCGAACATCGTCAGCTCGGTGCGGTCCTTTTTCAGCGACACCAGCGCCCGGGCGTTCGGGTAGCGTCGCTTCACCTCATCCCAAGCCCACAAGCGGGACAGTTGCTCGGTCATCACGTGACCGAAGTGCTGCGGATGCTCCGAACCCAAGTAGAAATACTCACCGTCGAGGATTTGCTGCGGCTTGAGGGACCGACGGTATCGAGCAAATCTGTCGTCCACATCGCGAAGGCAATGATTTCTGAGCTTCGGCTGCGTGTAGTGACGATATGTATCGGGAAGCACCGCTCGGCGGGCCACGAGGACCTGATGTGGTGCACAGATGGAGTCGTAATAGACCCGCAGGCCAAGACTAGGAACCGTGATGGTGGGCAGAAGCCGCCTGTTCAACCTGTCGATGTTAGCGGTCACGTCACATGCAGAAGGAAAACTCAGCTCGGGGAGGCGTGTCAGGAACGCTCCGATGTCAGGTCTCATCTCAAGCAGGTCGTCTAGCTCGGCGTATCGGAGCTTCGGCAGTGCGGGGCGCCCATTGGTCAGCAGATGGACGCCATTGTTGTCGACAGCCGCTGAAGAGACCGCCTCTGCGAAATTGTCGTCGCCACAGGTGATGCCGTCTTCCGGCCGACGGATCTGTAGCAAGTAGCTTCCATTGCGTCGGAGGTGGAAGAAGGTGTCCTTCAAACGAGCGTGTTTTGCCTCGTCGTTCGAGCTCGTCGCGTCGATGATCGCGTCGAAGGGTCCGTAGGCTGTCAGCACAGCATGCGAGCGGCGTGCCGGTACCAGTACATCCCTGTCCGCGCGCATCGATTGGGAGTTCAGCGTCATGTGTGCCTCCTCCGCCGTACTAAGGACGACGACCCGGGACCGCCGCCCCCAACGTTGGCCAGTGAGAGCTACCAGCGGTGAGCCGGGGTGATCGACGAAGAGCGCGAGCCGCTTGGGTTCCTTGGCCCGAAGCCGGGCATCCATCTGTCGGGCTATGCCAACAATGTCCTCGTTCTCCCGCCTCCGGCGCAGGCGTGCCAAGCTCAGGAGGTATCGGCCTCTCCGGAGGGTGCAGTCCACCCGGCGTACGAGTGCCCCACCGCGGGCAATGATCGACTTCGCGTTGGCCAGCGCTGCTCGGACTCGTCTACGTGCCGGACGCTTGGAGCGGCTGTCTCGGATCGGCACGTCAGCGTGTTGTTCGGTAGTGCAGCAGAACCGAGTCGTTGCGGAATCGGCGCTCGTCCACCAGCTCGAGCTGTTGGCGGAATTGATCGGGAAGGGCGCCCTTGCCTCCACCGACGACAATGGGTGCCAGAAAGAACTGGAACTCATCAACCAGCCCGGCCTTGAGGGCGTGCGCGGCCAGGTCAGGGCCGCCGATGCACACGTCCTGGTCTGCAGACGTGACCAGCTCCCGCACCGCGGCGATGTCGAAGTCGCGCTCGATCCGGGTTCTGGCGCTACCGGCATGCTGGAGGGTCCGTGAGTACACGATCTTGTCCGCCGACCGCCAGATCTCGGCGAAGTCGCGCACGTACGGAGGCTTATCGGCCTCCGTACCCCACGTCTCCCACGCCACCATCACCTCGTACAGCCGCCGGCCGTACAGGTATGTCCCGATCGACCGGGACAGTTCGTTGATGAACGAGTGCAGCTCTTCGTCCGGCTCGCCCCAGTCGAAGCGGCCGTCCTCATCTGCGACGTACCCGTCGAAGGAGGTGATCGCCGAGTAGATCAACTTGGCCATGGTCGGTTCGTGTGGGGATGCGGTCAGCTGTGCATGTCCTCGAGCTGCTTGCCCTTGGTCTCCTCGATGAACTTGAACACGAAGAAGAGCGAGATGAGGGCGAACATCGCATAGAGGCCATAGGCCAGTGCCAACGACACGTCCTTCAGACCGGGGAAGGTGACGGTGATGATCCAGTTGGCGACCCATTGCCCACCTGCCGCAAGCGAGAGCGCAGCTGCCCGCATCCGGTTCGGGAACATCTCGCCCAGCAGCACCCAGGTGACAGGTCCCCACGACATGCCGAACGCCACCACGAACAGGTTGGCGGCAATGAGAGCGATCGGGCCCTGAGCGCCCTCCAGAACCGGGTTGCCGTCGACCACCCGGGCGGTGCCGAAGATGACCGCCATCGTCGCCAAGGTGACGGTCATGCCGGCGGATCCGATCACCAGCAGCGGCTTGCGTCCGAACTTGTCGATCGTCGCTATCGCGATCAGGGTGGTGCCGATGTTGATGACCGACGAGATGACGGTGATGACGAACGCCGAGCTCTCATCGAAGCCGACGGCCTGCCACAAGACGTTGGAGTAGTAGAAGATCACGTTGATGCCGACGAACTGCTGGAACATCGACAGCAGCAGGCCAACCCAGACGATCCGGGCGATCTTGCCGGATGGGCCTTTCAGGTCCTGCCATGACGGCTCGGTCTCGCGTTCCATGGTCTCTCGGATGCGCTGGATCTTGAGGTCGATGTTGGTCGCACCGAGCAGTTTCGTCAGAATCGCGGTGGCGGCGGACACCTTGTGCTTGGAGATCAGGTAGCGCGGCGACTCCGGGATCGTGTACGAGAGGATGCCGTAGATGATGGCCGGCACTGACATCGCGAGGAACATCCAGCGCCACGCCCCAAGGCCGAACCACAGGTCCTCGGTCGATCCGCCAGCCGCCCTCGCCAGCAGGAAGTCGACCAGCAGCGAGACGAAGATGCCGGACACGATCGCGAGCTGTTGCAGTGAGGCAAGGCGGCCGCGGATGCGCGCTGGTGCAATCTCGGCGATATACGCCGGCGCGATCACCGACGCCATGCCCACCCCGAGCCCGCCGACGATGCGGAAGACCACGAGAACCCAGAGACTCGGCGCCAGACCGGTTCCGATCGCGCTGAGCAGGAACAGCACGGCGGCGATCTTCATCACGGCCAACCGACCCACGTGGTCGGCGATCCGGCCGGCCGCCAACGCGCCCGCTGCGGCGCCCAACAGTGCAGATGCCACCGCGAAGCCGAGGGATGCCGCATCGGCGTCGAACACCTCCGAGACCGCCGATACGGCACCGTTGATGACCGCGCTGTCGTAGCCGAAGAGGAATCCGCCGAGAGCCGCTACTGAGGCGATCCGGACGACTCCGCGTCCGGCGGCACCGTCATCGTCGTAAATCGACGACGGCTCGTTACCTGTTGAGGTGTGTCCAACCACAATGTTGCCTTCCTGCTGCCGAATTGGTTCGGAGGTCTGCGGTTTGCCGGCCTCAAATGCCGCGAATTGCATGCTTGTATCGGATTGTTGCGATATCTGTATCCGCGCCTGAGGCATTACAGACTCTGGCATGCTAGCCCGCGGACTGGTGCGGGCACCACAGGGCCGATCGGCTGTCGTCTGCCCAAACGGGTTTCCTCCGGTCACGACCAGCGCGGCTTCGGCGCTTGGGCTGGACATGGCTACCGATCGCCGCAAGTGCTCACGATGCCGCCAAAGTGGCGCTTGCGAAGAAGGTCGACGGCATGGCGTGCTGAAGCTTCCAGGTGATGGCGATGGGACGCTCGCCCTCGTGACTTACGTAGGAGGCGGGCCCCAGCAGCACGTATGGCGCGATGTCGTACTCGCCTTTGTGCTCGATCCGGCAGAAGATCAGCACCGTGCTCGAGCCGTTGAGGTAGCGCTGACCGGTGGGGAGGCGACCGAGGTGGCGTTCTGCGATTCCCAGTGGAAGAGCGTTGGGCTGATCGGGTAGTCGCGGTACATGGTAGTAGGGGAGTAGTCGGCCTCGGATTTCTTCAGCGTGACGAAGAAGGCGTCGACGCCGAGCGGCTTGGAGTACGCGACGCCTTGCATCATGCTCGTCGGTTTGCGCTGCAGGCTGGCGTAGTCGAGGGCCGCGAGGATCTCTTCGCGCTGATATGAGGCGTGGACACGGAGCGGCACGTCGGCAAGGGGTTCCGTCAGTGGGAGCGCACCGTGGTGGGTCTCGTCGAACACCAAGTCGATGACGGCTCCGAGCTCCGCGGCGGCAGCATGCTCGACGCGGATGGCGGCGAGGCCGTCGTCGTACGTCGAGAAGCCGTTGGCACTGGGAAACGCTGAGAAAAAGAGCATCCGCGCCAACCTCTTTTCGACTTGGGTGAGATCGGCGTACTGGGTGTCTGAGCTCAGCAGCCGGCGGTAACCGGTCGCCCGGAGTTCGTCGTCGACGTGGGCGAAAGCGCGGATCCGCCTGAGCAACTGACCTTCGCGAGGTGTGCCAACCGACGTCGGAAGGCCGGCGTCTCTGCGGAGCTGGGTCCAGGACCCCTGACCGCGGCGCAGGATGTCAGGGAGCTCGATGCCGGACTCGTGCACGAAGGCCGGGAGCTCGATGTCGCCGTAAGAGCGCAGCTCCGCGGTCATCGACTTCCAGCTGCTCGCGACCTGGGTGCGCAAGTTCTCGAGGACCAACGACTGGGCTTGTCGATCCAAGACGATCTGGCAGCCGGACGGCAGGAACGGGAATCCGCGCTCGATCTCGCGCACGAGGCCCCGCCGAGTCTCGCCGGTGAGTGCGCGCAGCTTCTTGTCGAAGCGAAACTCCTGGCGCTGATGTCCGACGAAGTCGAGGACGGTGAGCACCGCCTTGTCCGGTGTGCGGCGAAGTCCGCGACCGAGCTGTTGCAAGAAGATCGTGGCGCTCTCGGTGGGACGGAGGAACAGCACGGTGTCGACGTCCGGCAAGTCGAGGCCTTCGTTGAAGAGGTCGGCGGCGAAGAGGACGTTGACTCGGCGCGACTTGAGATCTTCGAGAGCGCGCTGGCGATTTGCCGCGGGTGTGTCGCCACTGACAGCGAGGGCGGGGATGCCGGCAGCGCTGCACGTCTGCGCCATGAAGCGTGCGTGGGCGACGCTGACACAGAAGCCGAGTGCGCGCATCGCCCCGGGGTCAATGACCTTCTGCCGCAGTTGCTGGAGGACGATCGCGGCCCGCGCCTGATTGCCGGTGTAGACGTGCGACAGCTCGCCCTCGTCGTACCGGCCACGGGTCCAGCTGATGCGCCGTAAGTCGGTGCCGTCCGCAACGGCGAAGTAGTGGAACGGGCAGAGCAGGTCTTTGCCGAGGGCGTCCCACAACCGCAGCTCGGTGGCAGTGCGTCCGCCAAAGAACTCGACGCGGACGTCGCTGCCATCGGCGCGTTCGGGAGTTGCGGTGAGGCCGAGCAGCTCGCGTGGGGTCAGGTGGTCGAGGAGCCGTCGGTACGTCGGTGCCTGGGCGTGGTGGAACTCGTCGACGACCACGATGTCGTAGCTGTCGGCAGGAATGTTGGTGACGCCGTACGACTGCAGGGACTGGACGCTGGCGAAGACGTGGTCCCAACGCTCCGGGCGCGCGCCGGCGACGTACAGTTCACCGAATGTGTGGTCGGCGAGGACCTCTCGATAGGTCCGCAGCGACTGCTCGAGAATCTCTTTGCGGTGCGCGACGAAGAGAAGTCGCGGCCGGTCGGCTGGTGTGTTCCCGCACAATCGGCGGTAGTCAAGTGCGGCGACCACTGTCTTGCCCGTCCCGGTGGCGGCGACGACCAGATTGCGATGACGATCATGCACGTCGCGCTCGACAGCCAGCTCGTCGAGCATGTGCTGCTGGTAATTGAACGGTCGGACCTCGAGTCCGGACAGGCTGATGGTCACCCGGTCGTACTGTCGGCGTCCCGAGGCTTCGGCGAGTGCATCATCCAAGCGGTCCCGGTCGACCTCCGGGTCGTACGGCTCAAAACTCGGATCGTTCCAGTAGGTGTCGAAGGTGCCGTGGAACTTGTCCAGCAGCGACGGAGTTGCAATCCGGGACAACCGGACGTTCCATTCCACTCCGTCGAGAAGGGCTGCTCGGGAGAGGTTGGAGGAGCCGACGTAAGCCGTGTCGTATCGGGTCTGGCGGCGGAACATCCAGGCTTTGGCGTGCAGGCGAGTGCGGGCGGCGTCGTACTGGATTCGTACCTTTGCGCCCAGCTCCCCCACGAGCCGGTCGAGCGCAGACCGCTCAGTCGCGCCCATGTAAGTGGTCGTGATCACGCGCAGCGGAGCCTGGCGCCGGCGCAGTCGTCCGAGCTCGCCCTCCAGAAGCCGGAGACCATGCCACTTGACGAAGGCGCACAGCAGGTCCACCTCGTCTGAGGTGTCGATCTCGGCGCGCAGCTCGGCGGCGAGGTTCGGCTCGCCGGTGCTGTTGGTCATCAGCGCAGCGTCGGACAGTGGCGTCTTAGGCCGAACCGACTCGATGTCGACCACCCCGGCACCGGCCGGTACTGCTAGCCGACGCAGCTGCCGCGCCGGGGCGTCGACCTCCGCGGCGGGGGCCTCGAGCAACGCGACGAGATCGTTGAGAAGCTGAAGCCGACCATCTGGATCGGCTCTTCCTTCGAGCGCACGGCGGGTGAGCTCATAGACGTGCCGAGCAAGCACGTGTGGTTGGTCAGCCGGGTCGACCCCCGCGAACTTGGCTTCAAGCTCAACGTCAGCGGCGAGTGCCAACTGCATCCCCTTGGTTACGAGACCCTCGTAGAGCCCGCGGGCAAGCGGCTGTTTGGTCACTGGCCTAAGCTCTCATGCCGCCCTGCCAGATTCTGAAGCAACGCCACACAGAGGTTGATCATCGATCAAGCCCCTGGCTTGGCGGACTCAGGGAGCCGTCGTGGACCTTGAGGGAGGCTGTCGGCCGGTGAGGGTGAGCAGGTGGGCCTGCATCGGAGCTTCGCGCACCTCGCCTACGCCATAGGCCCAGTCGGCGTCCGAGGCGACCAGCCGCAGCCCCTGCGGCCGCTCCCACAAGCGCATCGGTCCACGTATTGACAACACCCGGTTCGCGGCCGCGACCGCCGCGTCGACCGGCATCGGGTGGTCGATGCCCAGCGGCATGCAGATGTCCTGGGAGTGCACCAAGATGTCGAGGAGAGGCTCTAGCTCGGTGACGAACGACACCCGCCGACGTGAGCCGACGAAGGCGCGCAGGGTGGCCACGATCTGCTCGTGGGTCAGCGGGCTGCAGATCGCGGCGTACCTAGTCATCGCGTTGTAGCGGAAGCCACTTCTGATTGCGGGCCTGACCATGTCGCGCAACCGCGCGTGGGAGAGGGCCAGGTGCGCGCCGACATCGCGAACGCGCCAGCCTTCGCAGAGGCTGGGCGTGTCCCAAGCGGCCTGCGGGAGCGACTCCAAGACATTGGCCAATTCCATGCGCTCGGTGTCGATGTGCCGCCAGATCGTCTCGCTGTCCATGGCGTCTCGCCTCCCCCATGCGTTGGACAGATCGCCTGTGAACCGTTGCACGGTGGCCACAGCTCGGTCAAGGCCCGAACAGCGGCGACCGCTGTTCGTCAACCAATGGGGGCCTGAGCAGTCGCGCACCCGGTATGAGGAGGCTGAGGTCTCGCTCGCAAGTGGTCGTAGGTTGCCGGTCAGGCTTTCGGCTGTCCGGTAGAGCCACAGTTGCGCGCGGGGGCGTAGAAGCGCCTCTTGTAGCTGTGCGGGTCGACCACGCTAAGGATACCCAGCCCGACCAGCTGTCCGACGAGCTTATGGGCGCCACGTGGAGGTAGGTGGCCGGCGACAGGGTCGGCAGGTCAGGACCCAAGGGCGAGGGAAGGAAGGCTTGGTGCTTCCACACACCGAGCGCCGGGTGGCTGCCGCTGCTCGCGACAAGGTTCCCCTAGCGCGTCGTTGCGGAACATCGCCAGGTCCACCATGTCACTCTAGGAGGAATTGAGTGACATGGTTAGGCGGTTCATGTCACCAGAACGCATCCCAAATGCGGTCGGCATTGGCCCTCCGATGACCGGTGATCACGTGCACACGGTCAAGGTCAATGCCTGCGTGCGGAGTTGTGTCCGAGCGGACGCAAGTTGCATCACGGCGCGTCTATCCAGACCGCTCCCCAAGTTCCACCGTCACCTCGAACCCGTCCGGCTGTCGCTGGATGAACCACATCGCCGGCTGGAACTTCCGTCATGGTGAGCGGCCGAGGCAGCTTGGCGATCTTCTCCACACCGTTGAAGTCGCGGAAGCGCAGGTTGAGCGGCAACTGCTGCACTAGGTCCTGGGCGGTTGCGTTGTCGGCCAGTTCGGCGGTGTTCGTCTGGTCGCCGACGGTGATCCGGATGGTTGTCATCGTCTTGCCATGCCGCCTTGCCCCCTCAACAATGGCCACGGTCGTCACTCCTCGGCGGCGCACCGCCGGCGGGCTGCAGCGCCTCACCCGGTGCGGCGGTGCCCGTCAGCTTCGGTAGCGGCAGCCGGAAGGAACGCAAACCTAGCGTCCGCAGTGACCACCAGGTCAGGTTGAACACGGTGATGGTGCCGGTGACGGCTGCGACGGTGATGGTACCGATGTCGGGCACCAGCATCGCCCAGCTCAGCCACAGCCCCTGATTCGTCACGGCGAGGATCAGGAACAGCACGGAGACACCGACGACGCGTCGTGAGCGAACCAGCTCGATGCTCTGCCCGGCGTTGGCGGTCACGGCCGGGATGACCGCCAGCGTGCCGAAGACGGCGGGCCCGAGGAGCTGGTCGATCGTGATCAGCGCTGCTGCACCCAGGAGGCCGGGCAGCAGGACCGGAACTACCCGCCGCCGCAGGCCCCGCGCCATCAGGAACAGGATGGGAACGGTGGAGCACAGGCTCAGGGCGCTGGTGAGGACCTGTGGCGGCTGGCCGATGCTGATCCCGTGCGCGGTGTAGCTGAGGTTGAGCACCAGCCACGCCTGCCACGCCGTCAGGGAAAGGCCCTCCACCTGGCGGGTCCGGACGAGTCTCAGCGCCTGCGGCAGTCCCAGACTGATCCCGACCAGGGTGGCGAGCCAGCCGACCACGTCAACCGCGGGCATGTCTGCCTCCACGTCGCAGGCCGGTCACAGGGCGAACTCCGAGTGTCCGGCCGCTGCCGGCGTCTCCTCCCCGCCGAGCGGGACGACGGTCACCGGCACGGGGCTGTCGACGTGCACTCGGCCGCCGGCCACCTGGACGTGGACGAGGCCGTGCGGTGTGGGGACCGTACCGTCGAGGCGTTCGACAGGACCCGGGCGAGGTGCGACCCGAACCGCGGCGAACCCGGGCGATGCGGGGGTGACCCCGAGCACGTACCAGACCAGGTCCTTCGTGGGCGTGGCGCTCCAGGCGTGGACGGGCGTGCCCCAGCCCCAGCACTCCCCGAACGTGTCGAGGCCGTCCTGGAGGAAGACGCTCCACCGCCGCAGCAGGTCCGGTAGCAGCTCGCCGCGTCCGGCTGCGGCGACGGCGTCGTGGACCGCGTGGCTGAAGAACGGTTCGGCGAGCACGACCTCGGTGTCGACGTCCCAGTTGACCCGGTAGATCCCCTGCGACGTCTCCACGATCTTGGTCATGTCGTAGCCGCCGTCCGCGCCGCCGATCCAGGACCTGACGACGAGCCGGTCCGGGTCGGTGATCACGTCGACGATGCCGGCCCACCGGTCGCGCGGCGCGAGGCCGGAGACGATCGCGACAGCGCCGGCGGCCTGCGACATCGCCGGCATCCGCTCCCCGTCGACGATGTGGTCGACATAGCTGCCGCGGGCGCCGTCCCAGAAGTCCTCGTAGCCGCGGCTGGCTGCGTCGCGCCGCTCGCGGGCCCAGCCGGCCGACGCCAGGTCCGGCTGCGCCGGCGCCCGGCGCAGCGTCGGCGTCCGAGGGGTCACCCGGTCGCCGCCCAGCATGCCGATGTCGCGGGGGAGCATTGCCCCGTACGGGTCAACCGGCGGCCGGGACTCTCCCCGTGCGCCGTCATGGGTCGCCGAGATCACCGTGGCGGCCGGCCAGGACGAGTCGTCGAAGTCGGCCTCGATCCAGGCCGGGTCGATCACGAAGTCCGGCACGTCCGGCGCCACCCAGTGGCCGAGCCACCGCACGCCGGGAAGTCAGCGGCCGTCATGACCCCTGCCCCTTCAGAACGCCGCCCGTTCGGTCGGAGAGGTCGATACGGACGGAGAACCGGTGGCCGGCATCGGCGATCCGATCCATCCCGGCGTCAACCGCTCCGAGCCGTACCAGGCCGGGGTCGGGGATGGACTGACCGAGGTCCTCGTAGAAGATCGCGAACGTGTGGCTGGCCGGCGAGTAGTAGATCTGGCCGACGGCCGGGTCGAACACCGGCTCGGCACGGCTGACGTCGATCGGCTGCGGCAGCCGGGCGGACTTGGCCTGGCCCATCGGGTCACGCAGGTCCAGGTCCAGCGGCAGCATCGCGGCGAACTCCCGTGCCGCTCGCGTGTCGGAGAGCGTCGCGGTCGCGGAATCGTCGCCGAACCGCAGCACGATGTGTGCGGAACTGGTCGGGTCGGTCGGCGGCGTCGCCTGCCGGCTGGGGCTGTCGAGGCCGGCGGCCGTGCCGGTGGGTGAACAACCGGCCAGCACTCCCACCAGCGAAGCGGCAGCCAGTGCCGCGCCCGCCCAACGGCGGATGATTGATGGTGACGTTGTGGTCATGTCCTTAAGGAAAGGCCCATCCCGGACCCCGGGAAAGTCACTCTTGATGGGTGTACTGACAGGGCATCCCA
>DASTIW010000032.1:0-8888 GCA_035717205.1 Propionibacteriaceae bacterium
AGCCGGCGTGATGACTTCCGCGCTGCTTATCCAATCTGCTTGCACCGTTGACCGCCGTTTAGCGCACCACTGCACATAGGCGCTGGACGGGAGTAAGACTCCAACGCTCCTGCCCTGGGCTCACACGAAAGCGGTCATGAAGCCGACCCTGACAGCAACCGTGACAGCAACGCGGCTCAGAAAGGCCCCCGCCGGCCTTCTCAGAGCCGATTTGAGGACATGAACGGACCGCAGTGGGCGATCTGCGCTGACCTTGTAGACAGACGCTGGCTCGACCAGGACGGGGCATAGCTAGAGAAGCGCCTGCTTACCAACGGCGGTGGATTGGACCGGATCGCAGAGCGCCATGGCGGACTGTTTCAAGCGCAAGTTGACGTATCGCGGGCGTCCTAGTCTTGGCTGACACGGAAGCGGTCACTTCTCGCCAGCCGCCAAGCCTCCCACCGCAGGCCAGCGGTTACCTTCCGGCTACCATCCGCTGCCGACAGCAGCTGACACCGGCAAACGTCGAGGATCAGCCAGCCGAGCGCGGCCCTAGTCCCCCTAGCCCCGACCAAATCAGCGGGTTGGGGGTTCGATTCCCTCGCGGCGCACCAAGGGCTGACCCGATCACGCGCATTTTGGGCCCACTCGGATCGCTGGGTTCGGGACCTATGACAGCAGTAGGTGACGCCCACCCGCCTGACCATCGGGCGAGGGCCCACTCATCCGACAGCAACGGTCAACTGCTCTGTTGTGGGAGTACGACAGCCTTCAGCGCATTCCGGTCACGTCGGGCGATGGTCAGGGCCTGCTCGGTCTCCTCGATGCCGAAGCGATGGGTGATGATCTCATCGACCCTGACGGCACCGGTCGCGATGAGCCGGAGTGCGAGTGGGTAGGTGTTGGCGTACCGGAAGGTTCCCGTGAGGGTGATCTCCCGTCCTTGCAGCATCGGTACGTTGATGCTGACGGTGTCGGATCCCATTCCGACGAGAACCACCCGGCCGGCTCGGGCTATCGCGGACATGCCATCCGTTAGGGCGGGCTGCACCCCAGAGCATTCAAGCAGCACGTCGTACTCCTGGGTGAGCGGCGCATTGGCTCGGTGTCCGACCAGGCCCAGCTGGCGGGCCAGGGTGAGCCGATACTCGTTCAGGTCGGTGACGGTGACATCGACACCGCCGAACGCGCGCGCCACCTGTGCGGCGAGGAGCCCGATCGGGCCGCCGCCGGTGACCAGCACCCTGTCGCCGGGACCAACCCGAGCTTTCTGCGCCGCCCAGACACCGACCGAGACCGGCTCGGCCATGGCGGCCTGTTCGTGGCTGAGGCCCTCGGGGGTGATGTGGGCGAACTCTGAGTCGATTGCGACGAGCTGGCTGATCGCCCCATCCACCGGGGGAGTGGCGAAGAACACCACATGGGGGCACAGGTTGTAGCGACCCGCTAGACACTGCCCGCAACGTCGGCAGGGCACCCCGGGCTCAAGCGCTACCCGCTGGCCAACGGATCGGTCCACCACGCCCTCGCCGAGCCCGACGATTACTCCGGACGCCTCATGACCGATGATCATGGGCTGCTCGACGGCATACTCACCGATCCGGCCGTGCTCGTAGTAATGGACATCCGAGCCGCAGATGCCGACAGCGTGGACCGCGACCAGTACCTGGTGCGGCCCTGGCACGGGGACGGGGCGGTCCAGCACGTCGAGACTGTTGGGGGCGTTCAGGACTGCGCTTCGGTTCGGCATGATTCTCTTCCTCGAAGTGGGGAGGGACAACAGGGGTGCTTCGTGGCCAAGAGCCTAGGAGGTCCAATGCGGCCGTACTAGCGGCTGCGTTGTCGCCCAGTGATACTCTCTTGCCACGGCGGCTCCTGAGGGGAGGCGATGGGCTTGGCGGGTGGTGATCGGCATCAGCCGATGTCAGCGGTTGCGGCGCAGCGGCTCGCGAGCATCCCGGCAGCTCGCGAGGTAGTGCCCAGTGATCCGCGGCTGTCAGCTCGGTGGCACATGCACAGCGTCCCGAGCCCGTTCTCGCGGTGGAACTACCATCCCGAGTACGAAGTCCATCTGATCAGGTTCGGGACCGGCCGGTATGTCGTCGGGGATCGGATCGATGTCTTCTCGGCCGGCCAGCTCACGCTGGTCGGGTCTAACCTGCCGCATCACTGGATCAGTGACCTGGAGCCGGGGCAGGTCATCGAGGACCGCGACGTGGTGTTCCAATTCCACCCCCAATGGATCCGCCAGTGCCAGGCCGTGCTGCCCGAGCTGAGCGACGTCGAGCCCCTGCTGAAGAAGTCGGCCCGCGGCATCGAGTTCACCGGCGAATCAGCGCATCGAGGCGCTGAGGAACTCCAGCAGATCGGCAGATCTGACGGGGCCGAGCGGCTCCAGCACATCTTCGGTCTGCTCGGTGTGCTTGCGGCCGCGCCTGGCTCCGAGCACCACACGCTGGCCAAGGGGTGGTTGCCGCCGCTGGATGACGAGTATGCCGCCGACATCATCGACCGGGCCTTCGCCTACATCTTGGACAACCTTGTGGGGGACGTCCGCTTGTCGACCGCCGCCGATGTCATCGGCATGTCGGAGTCTGCCTTCTCGAAGTACTTCAAACGCGTCAGCGGTCAGACGTTCAGCGACACCGTCCGCCAGCTCCGTCTGGCCCATGCGTGCAAACTCCTGAAGGAGACTGACCTGCCCATCTCCTCCATCTACCACCGGGTTGGATACGCGAACCTGTCCAATTTCAACCGCCAGTTCCGCGCGCACTACGGCGCCACACCGCGCGACTTCCGTCGCCGTAGCCGAAGCTGACCCTCGTCGCTTCTTGGGAGACCGTGTCCGCCCCTGGGGCAAGAGAGTATTAGTTTTGAACAAGCGGCGCGCTAGTGAGCGCTGGCGTGCCGATCTAGCGTTTGTGTCGCGAGAGGTTGACGACCCGTCCTCCGTGCGGCTCGGTCCCCCGTGGCCACTGCCGGCGACACAGACAGCGAGCGAAGGACCTCATGCCACCACAAGATGACGACCAGACACGCACGCCCTGCGCGCTGCGTGACCGGGCTCGCCCGGTCCGATGGGACGGAGAGCTGGAACATGGATGATCCGAGTCCTGAATTCACCGTGCGCGTCACCTTGTCAGAGACGCCGGCCACGCAAGAGGAGCTTCTTCACGAGATCGGTAGCCGACTGACCGACTTCGACCCCGACTACGCGAGCGACCTCAGCGGTCGAACAATCATCAGCCTGCAGGTGCATGCCGCCGACCTCTGGGTAGCCGTGCTCCTCGCCATGGGCGCAGTCACCGCGACGGGATATCAGCCCGAGCAGATTGAGGCGGCGCGCTCGCCCCGCGTCAGACGCCGATAGTCACCGCGGTGAGGGACGAAACTCGGGGCAATTGATCATGGCTGGTCGCGCCCCAGCCGCTGGATCTTCTGGTGGTGCTGTCGATCTGGCCTTTCCCGGGGGCATAGTGCTAGCCGCTGCTGCGTCCGGCGGTCAGCATGAATCATGTGAGCCCGGGGACCTCCTGGCTCCGGCGAAAGGTCGGGCATCCCGAGACCACCTGCCCAAGGGATGCGGCTGTTCGGCCTCAGGCGTGATGTCTAGGCTGGGGCGATGAGGCGGGACAGATCGGCAAGCGTGGCTGGCACCAACCGGTAATAGGCCCATTTGCCCCGCTGCTGGCGAGTGAGAATTCCGGCATCAACGAGAATCTTGAGATGGTGCGAGACGGTCGGCTGGCTGAGGTTGACCGGCTCGGTCAGCTCGCACACGCACGCTTCCTGGTCCTGGTGGGCGGCGACCAGGGAGATCAGCCGGAGCCGGGTGGGGTCGGCAATTGCCTTCAGCGCTATCGACAGCGTTTCCGCATCTCGGAGGCTCATGACCTCACCCACGATCGGTAAGCAGCAGTCGGCCAAGAGTGGCAGTTCCCGGGGGTTCGCGCCTGTGGCGGTCGACATGGAAGGAGTCTAGCCGTACCCATTGACACTTATCGATGGGTACGGCCTAGAATACTGCCATCGATGACCATCAATGTGAGAGGGTCCGAGTGAGCCATGAACGGTGACAGGGTGCGCGTGCGTGAGCAGGTTCGCGAGCGGTACGCGGCGGTGGCCAGTGCGGTGGCCGCTGGCGCGTCAGGCTGTTGCGGGTCGGCGGCGCTGGACGCAGACGGCACCTTCGGATCGGCGCTGTATGCGGCCCGGGACAGGGACAGCCTGCCCGTCGCGGCCGTGGCAGCGAGCCTGGGCTGCGGCAACCCGACTGCGGTCGCTGACCTGCGGCCGGGCGAGACGGTGCTGGACCTCGGTTCGGGCGGAGGCATCGACGTTCTGCTGTCGGCGAGCCGGGTCGGTCCGACCGGGTTCGCGTTCGGGGTCGACATGACCGACGAGATGCTGGCGCTGGCCCGTGCCAACGCGGTGAATGCCGGCGCCGAGAACGTTGCGTTCGTCAAGGGCACCATCGAGGACGTGCCTCTGCCCGACGGCACGGTCGACGTCGTGATAAGCAACTGCGTCATCAACCTGTCGGTCGACAAGCCAGGAGTTCTTGCTGAGATGTATCGGGTTCTCACACCCGGAGGTCGGATCGGAATCAGCGACGTGGTCGCCGAGGACCACCTCAGTCAAGCCGATCGTGCCGAGCGTGGCGAGTACGTCGGCTGCATTGCCGGCGCCATGTCCCGGTCGGAGTACCTCGACGGTCTCGCGCAGGCCGGATTCGTCGACGCAACCGTCCGGTTCACCCACCCGGCTTCAGACGGCATGCATGCCGCGATTATCCAGGCCACCAAGCCTGGCAGCGACCCCACCGCAGCCAGCATGGGAGTAGTATCGGCATGCTGCAGCCATGAGGATCAGTCGGGCTGCTGCGAGCCGAGCGCAAAGGGCAGCTGCTGCGGCACCAGCGCCGCGGCCGTGGCAGCCGGTTGCGGTTGCGACTGCCGGTGAGCCTGCTCCGCAAATGTGTGGCCGAGGCTGTCGGCACTGCGTTCCTCGTGGCAGCGGTGATCGGTTCTGGAATCGCGGCGCAGCGCCTCTCGCCTGGTCAACTCGGCCTCCAGCTGCTCGAGAGCAGCCTCGCCACCGGGGCCGTGCTGATGGCACTGGTTGTCTCCCTCCAGCCAGTGTCCGCCGCCTTCAACCCGGTCGTGACCATGATCGAGCGGGCGCTCGGCCAACTCACAACCCGGCAGACGGCCGCGCTCATCGGGGCTCAACTGGCGGGCGGACTGGCCGGGACGGCGTCAGCGAACCTGATGTTTGACCTTCCACCGGTCACCCTCGCCACCCATACCCGCCACGGTGCGGGGGTCTGGCTCGCCGAGGTGATCGCCACCCTCGGCCTGGTGCTGATCATCGCCGGCGCGTCCCACGGCCGCAGCAGCAGACATGTCGGGTACCTCGTCGGCGCCTACATCACCGGCGCGTACTGGTTCACCAGTTCGACCAGCTTCGCCAACCCGGCCGTCACCCTGGCGCGGACCCTGTCCGACACCTTCGCCGGAATCGCCCCCAGCTCCGCACCCGCCTTCATCGCCATGCAGCTCGCCGGCGGGGCAGTTGCGCTCGCCGTGATCAAGATCCTCTACCCACCACCCGGCATCCGCGCCCCAGCATCGCCCTCTGTCCACAAAGCGTCCCCATGACTGGCAAGCCTGGGGTCTCGTACTCTTCGAAGGCGATCCGATGATTCGCTGGAATCACTGCTCGAAGCCTGATTGCCCGGCCGAGCCAAGGGTGAGCTGACGCCGGTGATGGTCGTAATGCTGAGTGGGGTAATGGTAGACGTCCTGCACTGTCATGACGTCGCTGAAGTACGGATCCCAGCCGACCGGAAAATGCATGCCACGGCCTAGAGTCTGCGCGCTTGCCTGTGACAGTGACCGCTCCAGACTCGCGACGACACCATCCATCCAACTCGCCATACCTGCCCGCCCCAGAATGCGCCCGCCACCGAGTGAGCCGACGTAGTTGACAACGTGGAAGGGTCTGGCGCCCGCGTTCAGGGCCGCGGCGAAGCCGCGAGAGACCACCTGCGGCAGCCGGGTCAAGGTCCTGACCAGGGGCAGCAGGTTCCGCACCAGCAGGTAGCCGAACAACATGTGGAACAGCAGTTGCTCATTGGTCCACTTCGTGCCGTTCGAAGGCGCCCGAAGTTCCGCGGCGGTGGCGCCGTCGAGCAGTTGGTGAAAGTCCGCTCGGGCCCGCCTCATCTCCACGGCAATGTCGTGCACTTCCATCTGGCCTCCGAAGCCGCCGGGCTTAAAGTGTCGGCACCGATCTAGTGGCCTACGCATGCGTCCAGCCGTTGACCTTTCGGACAAGACGAATGCCCACCGAGCCGGATGACCCTTGGGGCGACCAGGCAGCTGTCTGCTCAACTGCCCAGCCGCTTGGTGTCCTAGTACCCACCGCGACTCGCCTTAGCGCGGCCCGACCAAGGGGCTGGCACCCAGCCCCAGGTCGGAGGCGGCTCGCTGTACGCCGACGTCCTCCGATCAGACTGAATCGCAGGGGAGGACCCGCTCGGGGTAGGGCCCTCAACCCTGCTTGGTCAGAACGACTACCCGATGCGCAGCGACTTACACACCACACGAAGTGTGGTGTGCAGAAAAGGGTGCGGCAGGCGCGCCACCCGTGGGCGGGTGGTACTTGGGGTGAGTGACGGGACTCGAACCCGCGACTTCCTGGACCACAACCAGGTGCTCTACCAGCTGAGCTACACCCACCATGTGCACGTCGAAGGCCGCGGCCCGTTCAATGCAGCAGCGTGAAGTGTAGCGGCCCGAGTCCGAAGTTCCGAAATCAGTTCGCTGCGGCCGGCGGCGCAGCCGTCAGGCGCGGCGTCGAGTCCTGCGGTCGAGCGCCAGTCAGCGCGCCCTGGTGCCGGGCGGCGATCTGCCTTACCGTTGCCGTGTCAGGGCCGGGTGGTGGCACGAACAGCGCCTCGCGATAATAGCGCAGCTCCTCGATCGACTCCTGGATATCGGCCAATGCGCGATGGTTGCCGGACTTGGCCGGCGACTGGTAATAGATCCGGGGAAACCAGCGCCGGGCCAGCTCTTTGATGCTGGACACGTCGACGTTGCGATAGTGCACATGGGCTTCGAGCGCCGGCATGTCGCGAACGAGGAACGTCCTGTCTGTGCCGATGGTGTTTCCCGCAAGTGGGGCTTTCCTCGCTTCCGGGACGAATTCCTTGACATAGTCGAGGACGCGCTTCTCGGCCTCAGCCATGGTCAGCCCGTCGTCGAGCGCCCCCAGCAGACCTGAATGCTGATGCATGGTCCGTACGAACGCACTCATCTGGTTCAGCGCTTCCTCCGGCGGTCGAATGACCACATCAATGCCGGCTCCGAGCACGTTGAGGTCTGCATCGGTGACGAGCGCGGCAACCTCAACCAGCGCATCGTTGGTCAGATCGAGCCCGGTCATCTCGCAGTCGACCCACACCAACTTCTCGTTCACAGGCTTACTCTACGGTTTGGGTCAGTCGGGCTGACCACGAGCAAGGTCGACGGGACGGTGGGCATATCTCGGTACCCACGTCCCAACCCAGGCAGACCCGAGCCACGTCAGGGAAGCCATGCAGAGTGCCGCAACGGCCAGCGGTGCGAACAGGGTCACGAAGCTGATCGTTAGGGGGCCGAGTGCGGTGCCCAGGTCGCTACACAGCCGCCAGCCGCCAAGAAACTGCGCGCGGTCCTCTGCAGGGGACGCATCGGCACCGAGCGTCATCACGATACCCGCCGAAATGCCGTTGCCCAGTCCCATCAGCGCCGCAACGAGACTCACCGTAAGGGGACCCGACGCAAGTGGCAGCAGAACGAATCCCAGTCCGAGAATTGCCATCGACGGCACAGCGACGAACACCCGACCAAAGCGGTCCATGATCGCGCCGCCCGGATAGAACAGCAGCATGTCGACGCCCGCGGAGATCCCGAAGATCAGGCTTGTGGTGGCGGCGTCGATACCTTGCGACTCGGCCCACAAGGGGACGAGCGAGGTACGGGCAGCCCGTGCGGCCATGATCAACATCACCCCAGTGCCAAGCCTGAGGAGGACACGCTGGTGCTCGGCAAGGACCGACCAGACCGTACGATGCCTGCGGACACCGTCGACCCAGGGGCGTTCGTGCCGTTTGGTGATGTCGGGTAGCAGCATGGTGAGCAGCGCAGCGGCCAGGCTCATCGCCGCGGCGAACCCGTAGGCGGCACCAAGACCGACCTGGCTGACGATCAGTGCGCCAAAGAAAGGTCCGACGAAGCTCCCTATCCGGAAGGTGCCGCCCAGAGTCGACAACGCCCGCGCCCGCATCCGCGGCGGAATGGCCTCGGTGAGATAGGACTGTCGGGCGAGACTGAAGACAGCTCCGGCGAGGCCGGTCACGAACACCGCCGCCGCAAGCGTCAGCAGTGAGGATGCCAGGAATGCGCCCAGCAGCGCAGCGGCGTCCAGCAGGCAGGCGGCGATCAGCGCCCTCTTCTCGCCGATCCGAGCCGCCAGCGCTCCTGCTGGCAGGTCACCCAGGAGTTGGGCGATACCCACCAAACCGACTACCAGGGCCGCCATGCCGATGCTCGCGCCGTGAGCCCGTGCAGTGAGCGCGATGAGCGGCACGACCGCGCCGTATCCGGTGGAAACCAACAGCGTCGGTCCGTACGCGGGGAGGGCCAGTCTCCGCCAGCTGACCGAGTCGGAGCGCGGAGTGTTCACCGAGCGAACGTACAGCCGTGGGCGAAAGTGGCCTGTCCAGTATCGGGGGCGGGCGGCCGGTGGCTCGACACCGGCTAAAATGCGGCTGCGAGCGCGACTCCGACGGTGTCCGGCTCCAGCCCCCGTAGCTCAGAGGATAGAGCAGCAGCCTTCTAATCTGTCGGTCGTAGGTTCGA
>DASTIW010000033.1:0-99387 GCA_035717205.1 Propionibacteriaceae bacterium
TCATGCGGTCGTAGTCGGGTCCGCCGAAGACGCCCTTGTACTCGAGGATGCGATGACTTCCGACGTTGGAGGTCATGACGACGATGGTGTTCTGGAAATTCACCGTGCGGCCCTGACCGTCGGTGAGGCGCCCGTCATCGAGCACCTGCAGCAGGACGTTGAAGACGTCCGGGTGGGCCTTCTCGATCTCGTCGAGCAGGATCACCTGGTACGGGCGCCGCCGCACCGCCTCGGTGAGCTGGCCGCCCTCCTCATAGCCGACGTAGCCGGGAGGCGCACCGACCAGCCGCGACACGGCGAACTTCTCCATGTACTCGGACCTGTCGATCCGGACCATGGCGTGCTCGTCGTCGAAGAGGAACGCCGCGAGGGCGCGCGCCAGCTCGGTCTTGCCGACACCGGTCGGGCCCAGGAAGAGGAAGGAGCCGATGGGCCGCCGCGGGTCCTTGAGGCCGGCACGGGCGCGCCGAACCGCGTCGGAGACGGCCGCGATGGCCTCGTCCTGCCCGACCACCCGCTCGTGCAGGTGGGTCTCCAGCTCGAGCAGCCGGGCCATCTCCTCCTGGGTGAGCTGGCTGACCGGGATGCCGGTCGCCCGCGACACGACCTCGGCGATGTCGGTCGCGGTCACCTCGGGCGCGCTGTCGGTGCCGTGCCTGGCCTGCTCCAGCTCGGGCCGGAGCCGGTCGATCTCGGCGGTCAGCTCCTTGGCCCTGTCGAAGTCCTCGGCCTTGACCGCCTGCTCCTTGTCCCGGCGCAGCGCGACGAGCCGGTCCTCCAGCTCCCGTACGCCGTCGTCCGGCGCGGACGAGCGCAGCCGTACCCGGGCCGCGGCCTGGTCCATCAGGTCGATCGCCTTGTCCGGCAGGAACCGGTCGGAGATGTAGCGGTCGGCCATCTGGGCGGCCGCCACCAGCGCGTGGTCGGTGATCGTCACCCGGTGGTGCGCCTCGTAGCGGTCGCGTAGTCCGCGCAGGATGTCGATGGTCTCGGCGATCGTCGGCTCGGCCACCAGGATGGGCTGGAAGCGACGCTCCAGCGCGGCGTCCTTCTCCACGTACTTGCGGTACTCGTCAAGCGTGGTCGCGCCGATGGTCTGCAGCTCACCGCGGGCCAGCATGGGCTTGAGGATGCTGGCCGCGTCGATAGCGCCCTCGGCAGCGCCGGCGCCGACCAAGGTGTGGATCTCGTCGATGAACAGCACCACGTCGCCACGGGTCCGGATCTCTTTGAGAACCTTCTTGAGCCGTTCCTCGAAGTCACCGCGGTAACGTGACCCGGCCACCAATGCGCCGAGGTCCAAGCTGTAGATCTGTTTGTCTCTCAGCGTCTCGGGGACGTCGCCACGGACAATCGCCTGCGACAGGCCCTCGACGACCGCGGTCTTGCCAACGCCTGGCTCGCCGATCAGGACCGGATTGTTCTTGGTGCGTCGAGACAGCACCGTCATGACCCGCTCGATCTCGGTCTCCCGACCGATCACCGGGTCCAGCTTGTTCTCCCGGGCGGCCTGGGTGTAGTTGCGGCCGAACTGGTCCAAGACCATCGACGAGGAGGGCGCATTCCCGGTCTCAGGGGCACCCGACGTCGCGGCCTCCTTACCCTGGAACCCGCTCAGCAGCTGCAGCACCTGGTTACGGACGCGATTCAAGTCGGCACCCAATTTCACCAGAACCTGAGCCGCTACGCCCTCGCCTTCACGAATGAGGCCGAGCAGAATGTGTTCGGTCCCAATATAGGAATGGTTGATCTGAAGAGCCTCACGAAGGCTTAGTTCCAGAACTTTTTTGGCGCGCGGAGTAAACGGAATATGCCCGCTGGGGGACTGCTGGCCATGACCGATGATCTCTTCGACCTTCTGTCGTACGGCCTCGAGCGAAATACCCAGTGACTCCAGTGCCTTCGCCGCTACACCCTCACCCTCGTGGATGAGTCCGAGCAGGATGTGCTCGGTGCCGATGTAGTTGTGGTTCAGCATGCGGGCCTCTTCTTGCGCCAGCACGACGACGCGACGGGCCCGATCGGTAAACCGCTCAAACATGATTGCTCCTCGCTTTGGGTGCCACGAGTCACCCCGGCGATGGGGTCGGCACCTGGGTCCAACTCTAGTCGGCTCTGCACCGCGCTGGAGCGACCCCGCACGACTGTGCGTGCAGGCTGGTGCGAGCCTCGTACTGTTCAACCCCGAGGTTTGCGGTTGTGTTCCCGAACTGCGCCGAGACGCCGGTGCTGTGAGTGCGCTCCGAGCGAACTTGCTGTTCGCCTAGAGCGGACACCGGCGACCCGGCGCAGGCCGAGACCTAGCTGCTAGGCGTGTGCGTTCTCGTATGCCTCCCGAATCTCCGCCGAGACGCGGCCGCGGCTGCTGACCTCGTACCCGTTCTCGATCGCCCAGGCGCGGATGTCGCCGGTGGTTGCTGCCGCGCTCGGCTTCGTCCCCCGACGACGCCGGCCACCGATCTTGCGAGCGTTGGCAACCCAGGGTGCCAGCGACTCGCGCAGCGCACCTGCATTCTTCGCCGACAGGTCGATCTCGTACTCCGCCCCGTCCAACCCGAAGACGACAGTCTCGTCGGCGGTGCCGCCGTCGTAGTCGTCCTCAAGGATGACCTGTACCCGTTGAGCCATGGTCTTCCCTTCCACTTTCCCCGATGTGAGCATCTGACGCCCGAAATGCTACACCGGGAAATCACCTCCCCGGGACGAAATCCAAGGCAATATCCAAGATTGGTGCAGAGTGGGTTATGGCGCCGACGGCGACAAAGTCCACGCCCGTGGCAGCGATGGCTGCAGCGGTGTCGAGGGTCAAGCCGCCGCTTGCTTCAAAACGCGCCTTATTGCCCAGCTCGCTAACGACCATTCGCATCATGTCGACCGGCATATTGTCGAGCAGGACATCTTCGGCGCCGGCAGCAACGACCGCCCGGGCCTCATCCATTGACGTCACCTCCACCTGGACGGGGATATCGGGGTATGCGGCTCGAACAGCCTGAAATGCGGGAACGACTCCCCCGGCTGCGACAACATGGTTGTCCTTGATGAGCGCGGCGTCGGCCAGACACATCCGGTGGTTCACGCCGCCGGCAACCCGCACGGCGTACTTCTGCAGCATCCGCAAACCGGGGATGGTCTTTCGCGAGTCCCGCACCTTCGTACCGGTGCCAGCGAGCGCCTGCACCCAGCAGTGGGTTGCGCTGGCGACACCCGAGACCAGCGTGAGCAGGTTGAGCGCCACCCGTTCGGCCGTCAGTAGCGCCCGGGTGTTGCCGGTCACAGTCAGCAATACGTCGCCTCGAGCGACCTGGTCGCCGTCGTTGGCACGTACCTCGATCCGGAAGTCACCGGCAGCAGAGGCCAGCAGGGCCATCACGTACGCCGCCACGGACAACCCGGCGACGGTTCCGGACGCGCGAGCGACGAAGTTCCCGGTGGCGGTGGCATCGGGATCGACGGTGGCATACGAGGTGACGTCCACCCCGGCACTGGCACCGACCCCGACACCGAGCACCCCCCGTCCGCCGAGGTCCTCATCCAGCGCCTCGGAAACGACCCGGCGAACCGTCTGCACGTCCAGTCCGTCGGCGGCCAGACGGGCCTCGATGGTGTTCAGCTCGGTGTGGATCATCGGATACTCCTCGTCGGGCGGTCATCGTCGGGTCGATTGCTGGCAGCGGCTGAAGCCAACGGACGAAACTCGTGGCGCAGACCCTCGTCGGTGCTGGAGACGACCAGATGTCCCAGCCAGGCTTCCCGTCGGCCCGCGAAGTCGTCGCGCCAGTGCGCTCCCCGCGATTCCTCCCGAGTCCGAGCAGACGCCACCACGGCGCTAGCCACCGTCAGCAGGTTGGTGGCCTCCCATCCCTCGAGCCCGGGCTGGATGTGCATCCCGGCCGCCAGGCCCGCGGCCGCAAGCTGAGTCAGGTTCTCGGCGCACCGGTCCAGTCCGACCGCGTTCCGCAGCCCTCCCGCATATCGGCTCATGGACTGCTGCATCGACGGCACGACGGCTGGGTCCAGCAGGCCGGCCGGCCGGTTGTCCGTCATCGGCTGACGCCGCACGAGTGGCTTCCGGTGCAGCGCCGCCGCTATCCGACGAGCGAACACCAGCCCTTCGAGCAGCGAGTTGGACGCGAGTCGATTGGCCCCGTGCACTCCCGAAGACGCCACCTCGCCGCAGGCGTACAGCCCTTCGAGGTTGGTCGCCCCGTCCAGGTCGGTCTCCACCCCGCCGCAGAAGTAGTGACAGGCCGGGGAGACCGGGATCAGATCGGTCACCGGGTTGATCCCGGCGCGGCGACAGCTGTGCAAGATGGTGGGGAACCGAACCCGCCACACCTCCTCGCCGAGCATTCGACCGTCAAGGAAGACGTGGTCGGACTCTTCGCGGGCCATCTCGGCCATGATTCCCTTCGCAACCACGTCCCGTGGCGCCAGCTCGGCCAGGCCGTGCTGGCCGACCATGAACCGCCCGCCGGCCGAGTTGAGCAGGTGCGCGCCTTCCCCGCGGACTGCTTCGCTCACCAGTGGCAGCTGGCCGCGCGCGCCCGGGCCCAGGTACAGCACTGTGGGATGGAACTGGATGAACTCGATGTCGCGTAGTCGTGCGCCCGCACGCAGGGCCGCGGCCACGCCGTCACCGGTGGACACCCAAGGGTTGGTGGTGGCCGCGTAGATCTGGCCGATACCGCCACTGGCCAAGATCACGGCCCCCGCCCGGACCGCTCCGACACCGCCGCGGGTGCCCTCACCCATCACGTGCAGGGTCACTCCTGCCACTCCCGGCTGTCCGCCAGGACCAGCCTCGGCGGGCATCAGGTCCAGGACCAGGGCGTGTTCGATGATCTCGATACCGGGGTCAGCGGTGACTGCCGACACCAGCGCACGCTCGATCTCCGCTCCGGTGGCGTCTCCTCCGGCGTGGGCGATCCGGTTCCGCAGATGGCCACCTTCGCGGGTCAGCTCCAGCTCGCCGGCGTGATCGCGGTCGAACTCCGCGCCGCGGGCCACCAGCTTGGCGACCTCATCGGGCCCTTCGCTCACCAGTATCCGAACGGCGTCCTCAATACAGAGCCCGGCACCGGCCACCAAGGTGTCGTGGACGTGCTGCTCGATCGTGTCACCCTCGCCCTGCACGGAGGCGATACCGCCCTGCGCCCAGTTGGTCGAGCCGGCGACGACCACATCCTTGGTCACCACCAAGATCGTGCCGAGGTCACGGCACTCCAGTGCCGCGGTCAGTCCAGCGATTCCGGAGCCGATGATCACCACATCCACCTCGCGAACCCAGCCCGGGGTCTCGGCGGCCAGCCGGCGGGGCATCCGGGGCATCGGAGGCAGCTTCGGCAGCGACGGTGGCTCGGGGCGCTGAGCTGCCGACGCGTGGGCCGGCGGTGCAACACTGGGCGCCGCCGCCGAGCCTGGGGCGGCGGGAGACCTCGAGGTGGCGGGAGACCTCGGGGCTGACGGAGGAGTCGGACTCGGCTCGACGTCGGGCAGCATGGGGCCATGCTTTCGTACTTTCGTCCCTGGCGTGATGCCTGGGCGGAGTCGTCCTACGGTCCCGCTGGCCACTGGCGCTCGGCGTGGCCGTCGGATCATTTCCGGACAGCCGCCACAACCACGACCGTGCTGTCGGAGCTGCTGCTGGCCGAGCTCAGCGGTCGGCCACAGATCGGCACCGTGATCGAGCTGGGCGCCGGAGACGGCACCCTGCTCGGGCAGATCGGCCGGTGCCGTCCCGATCTGCGGCTGTTCGGCGTCGACATCCGGCAGCGACCTGCCGCGCTCCCCTCCGCGGTGACCTGGTACCAGGACTGCTGGGATGTTCGGACTGACTGCTGGACCAGCGGACAGGCTGCGCGAGCCTTCCAGCTGCGCGACCACTCCATCCAGGACCTGGAACGCCTCGGCGACGCAGCGCAGGCTTCTGCTCCCCTGGAGGGGCCCACCCTGCTGGTCGCGGTGGAGTGGCTCGACGACCTGCCGATGGTGATCGCCCGACGCGACCCGCTGCTGCGCCAGCTGGAGACCGACGACACGGGCGATGAGCGGCTCGGTCTCCCGGTGGTCGGCGCCGACAGGGACTGGGCCCAACACTGGTGGCCGCATGGTTCCCGGGTCGAGATCGGGCTCAGCCGCGACCGCGCCTGGGCGGACGCCGTTGGCCGGCTTCAGCCAAGGGGGGGCATCGCCGTGGTCGTCGACTACGGCCACGACCTTGCCCACCGGCCAGTGGAGGGCTCGCTGACCGGCTACGCCTTCGGCCGACAGCGTCCGCCGGTACCCGACGCCAGCATGAATCTGACCGCCCACGTCGCGGTGGACGCCGTTCGCGCGGCGGGTGAGCGTGCGGGGGCGGTGACCGTCCGGCAGGCGCGGCTCTCCGAGCTCGTTTCGCAGCTGCCGCCAACCCACGACACCGACCCGCTGGCAGATCTGTCTCGACGCAGCCACCGGGCGGCGGCGGCATCGCCAACCGCTTGGGGGGCGGTCCACTGGCTGTGCCAGGAGGTGAGAGCCCGACCGTGATGCGGTCCGCTGTATTCGGTTCGGGCACATCGGCGCCGCTCACCGTGGCCGCCGCCGACCGACGGTGTGGTGGACTGACGTCGTGCACACACCGCTCCGGGTTCTGGTCGGCTCACCGGGCCCGGGGATGTTGCCGGACGCCAGTGCTGATCAGCCACCGGCCGGAACGGTGCTGCTTGACCTGGGCCCCGACCATCCGAGCCGCGCCGGTCTGTTGGAGCTTCGGCTGTGGACTTCCGACGACAAGATCTCCTCAGTCGACGTCGTTGTCGGTGCCATGCATCGGGGAGCCGAGAAGCTGTTCGAGGTACGCGACTACCGTCAGATCCTGATGCTGGCCGATCGGCACGACTGGCAGGCGCCGTTCGCAGGTGAGCTTGTCATCGCCTTGGTATGCGAACGGATGCTCGGCCTGGAGGTGCCGCTTCGTGCCACCTGGCTGCGTACTTTGCTGGCGGAGCACACGCGGATCCTTTCCCATCTCGGCTTCCTCGGATACGTCTGGCACGCGCTCGGTCAACCCTCGGCTGCACGACCGGTCCGGGAGCAGCTGCGGGCGCAGACGTACGCCCTCACCGGCAACCGAATCCATCCGATGGCCAACCGGCTCGGCGGTCTCGCCGTGGACGCCGACGCGGCCTGGCTGGATGCCGAGCTGGAGTGCATGGCTCAGGTAGTGAAGGTCCGAGCCGAGCTGACCGAACTCGCGAACGGCGACAGCTTCCGCGACCTGAGCGCCGGCGTGGCCGTGCTGAGCCAAGACGTTGCCCGACAGTACGGCGTCAGCGGCCCCGCAGCCCGCGCAAGCGGGCTGGCTCTCGACCTCAGGCTGCAGGACCCGTACCTGGCCTACGCCGACCTGGCGCCGCTCATCAGCCCAGCGTCGGCAACGGTCACCACCGCGGACGCTTGGGGTCGGCTCGCCACCATGGCCCATGACGTCGCGGTCAGCGTTGATCTCGTGCGCGCCTGCGTGGAGCGACTGCGCTCACTCGCCGGGCCGGTGTCGGTCAAGCTCGGGAAGATTGTGAAGCTGCCCGAAGGAGAGGCGTACCTGGCGACGGAGGGGCCGCTGGGGATGGCGGGGGTCCATCTCGTCTCCCGAGGCGAGAAGACGCCCTGGCGGCTCAAACTGCGGACGGCGTCGTTCAACAATGTGGCCTCGTTGGAACGCCTGCTGGTTGGGCTGCCGGTTTCGGTGTTGGAAGTGAGCTTGGCGTCGATGGGATACGTGATCGGCGACCTCGACAAGTAGCGGGCAGCGATCAGGCGAAGGAGCGGTGGTCCACTTCGTAGTTCGGGAGGATCAGCGCCGTCTCCCAGGTTCTCGGGTCGAGCACGGCCGGCGCCTCGGCCGGCGGCACCGTCTCGATCTCCCGGTGACGCAGCACCAACAGCTCGGCTTCGTGGGATCGCACGGTCTCGGTGAGCGACTTGACGGTGCTGTCTCGCTGCGCCAGCTTCTCCGTGAGCCGGGCATTGTCCTGCTGCAGGGTGCCCATCTGGTGGCGGAGGGTCGAGATCTCGACCTGCATGCCGCCGATCGTGATCCGCTGCCGCTCCACCTCCGCCTGAGCCACGGTGGCGCGTTCGGCCAGGATGTTCACCACTGAGGTGTTGTGACGCCGCTCCTCGGTCAACGCCTCGCCGTGCCGCCGAGTTGCGGCCAGCAGCTCGCCGGCATGCTGTCGGCGGCTGTGCCGGATCTCCCGCCAGGCGCACCCACAGGCCAGCACGCCGGTGGCGACGGCGAGCATGACACCGATCCGCGCCAGCCACTCCGGACCGGCTGCGGCGAGGAGGGCCAGCGCCGTACCGACGACCAGAACGGTCAGTGAGGTACGCCGCAGCGGCGACGGCGCGGCCTTGCGCGAAGTCAGGGGGGTCACGCCGGGAAGTTTAGGACTGGCACCGCCCTCAGCCGCGTATTTGCAAGCCAGCTATCGGTCGGTGTCGGACTCGAGTGAGTCCTCGTCGCCCTCGTCGTCGCCACCGCGGACCTTGCAGGCGCGCTCCAGCAGCAGCCCGGACACCATCAACATCAGCCCGGCGATGACCGCCACGCCCGCCCGGATCACCCGTTCCCGCGGCGCATCCGCGTCGATGCGACCCAGGAACAGCAGTCCGAACAACATGTAGCCGCCCGCAACGACGGCACCGGCGAGCGCTGACGCTTTGCCCAGCACGAGGAAGGACACCGCACGCGAAGGGTCGACCCGCTCCTTGCGGACCTGGATCCGCTGATGCGTCGTGTATGCCAGCGCACCCACCAGCACCGTGGTCAGCAGCAGACCGATCGGCGCGGTCCATGGGACCCGGGGCGCCACCATGCCGAGGGCATCGCTTGCGACCACGACCAGCCATCCCGCCAGTGCACCGAACAGCGCTGCCACCGCAAGTGCGCGCGGCGGGGTACTTCGAACTGAGCCGCCCGGCGGCCGCTCCGTCACCGCCGGCAGTCCTAGTCGGTTTCGATGGCGAGGTCGTCGCGGCGCACCACGCCGCCAAGATCCGCTCCGGCCAGCAGGTCGGAGATCGACCCTTGGCCGGGAAGCTCAGCCCCCGGGTCCACCTCGGCCCACGGAGCCAGCACGAATCCCCGCTCGTACGCGCGTGGGTGCGGCAGCTTGAGGTCTGGCTCGTCCTTTCGAGAGTTGCCGACGACCACGAGGTCGACGTCCAGCGTTCGGGGACCCCACCGTTCGGCGCGGACCCGGCCGAAGGCATCCTCGACCGCAAGCGCGCGCTCCAGCAGAGTGCGAGGCTCCAGGGTGGTCTCGGCGACCACCACCAGGTTCAGATAACTGGGCGAGCCGTCCGGGCCGCCGACCGGCTCCGTCTCATAGACCGACGACACGTCCACGACGATCACGTCGGGGGTGTCGCGAATCGCGTCCACCGCACCCTGGAGGTTACCCAGCCGGTCGCCCAGGTTAGACCCGACCGAGTAGACGACCTTACGCAGCGGCTTCATGCCGCTCAGGGTGTCGGCATCAATGGCATAGGGGTTGGGGCTGGTCATGTCTTACTCCTTGTCAACGTGACGGCGACGTCGGCGAACTCAACCGAGATGGGGGCGTCAGGTTTGTGGATCGTGACCTCGACGGCCTCGACGAGCGGGACGGACAGGCAGGTACGGGCGATTCGTTCCCCGAGAGCCTCGATCAGGTTCAGCGGCTCACCTTGGATGTCCGCCACGATTCCTTCGGCCAGCGTGCCGTAGTTCACGGTCCGCTCGAGGTCATCGGAGGCACCCGCCGGCGCGAGATCAAGCCAGCAGACCACGTCGACGACGAACGTCTGCCCTGATCGCCGTTCAGCTTCGAAGACCCCGTGATACCCGTGCGCGGAGACTCCGCGCAGGGTGATCCGGTCGCCTACGGGTGCTGAGATCTGGACGCGAGCACCGGCTGGCTCTGCGTGCGGCCCATCTGCTTCGGCAGGCCGTGCTGGCGCTGGCGGCTTTGCTCTCATTGCACCTCCTCATGGCACGAACCTTAGCCGACAGCACAACGCAGCTCGCATCTGCTGGGCCTTTCGGGACGGTCGCGAAAGGGTGAGTCCTTGGGACTAGACCGACGGGCGCTGCAACCGACTGACGACAGCGATGGCATCCCGGTTCTTGCGTACTGCGTGCACTCGCACACCCCAGACCCGACGCATCGCCGCCACCGTCGTTAGCGCGGCCGATGCATCGTCGCGCTGACGAGCCGGCCGGGCTTTGCCGTTCGCATCGGCAAGCAGCACTCCGAGGAAGTTCTTGCGGGACACTCCGACCAGCATCGGCAGACCCAGCGCTTCGAGCTCGTTCAGCCGCTGCAGCAGCTGCCAGTTGTGCTCACCGGTCTTGGCGAATCCGAAGCCGGGATCGATGATCAACGACGTGGGATCGACGCCCTGCGAGATCACCTGGTCCACTTGCCGGCCCAGCTCAGCAACGACCTCGGCCACGACATCGGCGTAGCGAGCGCGGCTCTGCATATCCTGCCCGTGCCCTCGCCAGTGCATGCAGATGTACGGCACGCCCAGATCAGCGACAGTCTTGATCATGGCAGGATCGGCCTGACCGCCGGATACGTCGTTGATCAACACCGCGCCGGCCTCGACAGCGGCCGACGCCACCGTGGACCGCATGGTGTCGATGCTGATCACAGCACCAGCGGCCGTCAGCTCGCGAATGACCGGGATCACCCGCCGGAGCTCCTCGGCCTCCTCCGGCCTGGCGGAACCAGGGCGGGTGGACTCGCCGCCCACGTCGATGACATCGGAACCCTCGGCCAACAGATCCAGGCCGTGCTTCACCGCGTCCGCTGGGTCGAACCACTCACCGCCATCGGAGAACGAGTCCGGTGTGACGTTGACAACGCCCATCACCAGCGTCCGGCCAGGCTGTGGCAGGCCTGGAACCGTTGCCATCGGGGAGCTCTGCACCCGCCCAAGGCTAGTGCCGTCCCGCGCCCTCCCGCGATCGGCCGCCCGTACGAGCGGGGTACCCGGGAGCAAGATCAACTTCTGGTCAGCCCAGAACTGACGGCCGATCAGGCGGACCGCGTCATGATCAGGCTCATTGCCTCTGCCCGGGTGGTGGGGTCACGAAGCTGTCCGCGAACCGCGCTGGTGACGGTCTTGGACCCGGGCTTACGCACGCCGCGCATCGTCATGCACAGGTGCTCGCACTCGAAGACCACGATCGCACCACGGGGCTCCAGGATCTGCATCAGACTGTCGGCAACCTGAGTGGTCAGCCGCTCCTGCACCTGCGGTCGCTTGGCGTACATGTCGACCAGCCGGGCCAGCTTGCTCAGACCGGTGATCCGGCCGTCCATGTTGGGGATGTAACCCACATGAGCGACGCCGGTGAAGGGCACCAGGTGATGCTCGCAACAGCTCCACACCTCGATGTCCTTGACCAGGATGAACTCGTCGTGACCGAGGTCGAAGGTAGTGGCGAGCACCTCCTCGGGTCGCTGCCGGAGGCCTTGGAACATCTCTTCGTACGCGCGCGCCACCCGCTTGGGCGTGTCCAAGAGACCGTCGCGGTCCGGGTTCTCGCCGATCCCGATCAGGATCTCCCGGACGGCCGCCGCGATCCGCGCATGGTCGAAGCGGCGGACCTGCCTCTCCTGCCCGAGTGCTGAGGAAAGCGGCTCCGACCCGTTGCCACCGGGGCCAACGTGTTGGACCTGCCGTCGTGAGGTCGATTCGGAGTTTCGCTCCGTCATCTGAAATCCGGTCCTTGCGGCGGCCACGGGTGGCTGCCGCCGCCAGGGGGCGGTGTCTGCGGCGGCTCGCCGGGCAGGTGGGAGCCGGGCTGCCCGGGAAGATCCGTCGGCACCGGCAGATGACCAGGCGGTAGCGGACTTCCGCCGGGCGCCAGCTGACCGTTGGAGCCGCTGCCGTTCACCGACGGGGGCGGCGGGGTCACCGGCGGCAGGCTCGACGGCTTCCGCGTCGGCGATCCGGTCCACGGCGGCCGCCGTGGCCAGAGCTTCAGCGGCTTGAATACCTCGGCCACCTCCTGCCGATCGAGGGTCTCCTGCTCGAACAGCGCGCGTACCAGGTCATCCAGAACGGCACGGTTCTCCGTGAGGATGTCGAAGGCCTCCTGGTGGGCGGTGCTGATCAGCTGCGAGACCTCTTCATCGACCACTGCCGCCACCTCCTCGGAGTAGTCCCGGCCATGGCCACCCATGTCTCGCCCGAGGAACGGCTCGGCATCCCCGGAGCCGAACTTCACCGCACCCAGACGCTCCGACATGCCGTACTGGGTGACCATCGCCTTGGCGACGCTGGTGGCCTTGTCGATGTCGTTGCTGGCGCCGGTCGTGGGATCGTGGAACACCAGCTCCTCGGCCGCGCGACCACCCATCATGTACGCCAGCTGGTCGAGCAGCTCACCGCGGGTGTTGGAGTACTTGTCCTGTTCCGGCAGCACCATGGTGTAGCCCAGGGCGCGACCACGAGGCAGGATGGTCACCTTGTGCACCGGGTCCGTGCCGGGCAGAGCAGCTGCGACCAGCGCGTGACCACCTTCGTGGTACGCCGTCACCAGCTTCTCCTTCTCGTTCATCAGCCGACTGCGCTTCTGCGGTCCGGCCACGACCCGGTCGATGGCCTCGTCCATGTACTCCTTGGTGATCATCTTGGAGTTCTGGCGCGCGGTCAGCAGGGCCGCCTCGTTCAGCACGTTGGCAAGGTCGGCACCGGTGAAGCCGGGCGTACGTCGAGCCACCGCCTCCAGGTCGACGTCTGGCGAGATGGGCTTGCCCTGGGCGTGCACCTTGAGAATGTGGAAGCGGCCTTTCAGGTCCGGCGCCTCGACGGCGATCTGTCGGTCGAAGCGACCGGGCCGCAGCAACGCCGGGTCCAAGACGTCCGGCCGGTTGGTGGCCGCGATCAAGATGACACCGCCCCGAACGTCGAAGCCGTCCATCTCCACCAGCAACTGGTTGAGGGTCTGCTCCCGCTCGTCATGGCCGCCACCCATGCCGGCGCCACGATGTCGACCCACAGCATCGATCTCGTCGATGAAGACGATCGCAGGGGCGTTCTCCTTGGCCTGCTCGAACAGGTCCCGGACGCGGGAAGCGCCGACACCGACGAACATCTCCACGAAGTCGGACCCGGAGATGGAGAAGAACGGCACCCCGGCCTCGCCGGCGACGGCCCGCGCGAGCAGCGTCTTGCCGGTTCCCGGCGGGCCGTACAGCAGCACCCCCTTGGGAATCTTGGCGCCCACTGCCTGGAACTTAGCCGGCTCGGCGAGGAACTCCTTGATCTCCTCAAGCTCCTCGATCGCCTCCTCACAGCCGGCGACGTCATGGAAGGTGGTCTTGGGGGTGTCCTTGTTGGCTACCTTGGCCTTCGACTTGCCGAACTGCATCACTCGGCTGCCGCCGCCCTGCACCGAGTTCAGCAGGAAGAAGAACAGCACGCCGATGATCAGGAACGGGATCAAGGTGCCCAGAAGGGAGGAGAAGAAACCCGGGCTGGGGTTCTGACCGACCCACCGGTCGAGGGTCTTGTCCGCCACCCGCTCATTGAGCCGAGGGATCAGCTGGTCACTTTGGTTGCCGACCCAGGACGCCTTGTACTTGGTGTTGGCCTGGTCGTTCATGGTGACGCGGATCTCCTGCTCGCCGTCGATCAGGATGACCTCGCGGATCGGGTCGTTGCCGTTGACGACCGACACCACCTGTGACGTCGGCACCTGCTTGAAGCCGCCAGCGAGGTTGCCGCTGAAGTCGATGAGGAGGCCGATCACCACCACAGCGAGGATGATCCACAGAATGGGTCCGCGGAGAATGCGCTTGAGATTCATGACCTGCCTGCTGGTTTCTCGGAGCTCGAGGAGACGTACAAGCCGCAAGGCTAGCGTTCACTCCCAAGTCTCCCCTAGTTGGCGAGGCGCCGGAAGCGGCAGGAAAGCTCAGACCATCGGCGGCGGAAACTCCCCGGCCGCAACGAGCCGATCAGCTGTACACGTGCCGTGCGAGGGTCCCGACCGAGGTGAGGTTGCGGTACCGGCCGTCGTAGTCCAGCCCGTAGCCGACGACGAACTCGTTCGGGATGTCGAAGCCGACATAGGCGACCTCCACGGAGTTTCGCTGCGCTTCCGGTTTGCGGAACATGGTCATGATGGCCAGGCTCGCGGGGCCGCGGGACATCAGGTTGCTGACCAGGTACGACAGTGTCAACCCGGTGTCGATGATGTCCTCCACCACCAGCACGTGGCGGCCGCTGATGTCGCTGTTGAGGTCCTTGAGAATGCGCACGACGCCGGAGGATTGCGTACCGGAGCCGTAGGAGGAGATTGCCATCCAGTCCATCTGCAGGTGGCTGGTCATTTTCCGGGACAGATCAGCCATCACCATCACGGCGCCGTTGAGCACACCGACCAGGAGAAGCTCTTTGCCCTCATAGTCAGCGTCGATCTGAACCGCCAGTTCCGCGAGCCGCGCAGCTACGTCCTCTGCGCTGTACAGGACCCGGTCCAGATCACCCCGGATATGCGTCTCATCCACGATCGTCAGCCTGCCACACGGGTTCGCCGGCGATCACACCCCCGGTCGGTGCCTGAGCGCGCCGCGGGGGCCAGCAGATGGGATCGGGTCAGCGGCGGTTCAGGTGCAGGCGGCCGCCAGTGCGGACGACCGTCCCGCCGGGGACATGGATGCCTCGCTGGCCACGCCAGTCGGTGACCAGGGCCTCGACATCCACGACGGCACGATAGCTGGGCTCGGGTACGCCATGGCGGACCAGCCAGCGCCGTAGCGCACGCCGGCGCAGTGCAGCCGGCAACCCGGCGAGGGTGCTGCAGTCGGCTGTCTCGGCTTCTGGGTGCGCCTGCTCGGCGAGCTGATCGAGCAGGTCGGCGTCGTCTCTGGCCAGCTCCGCGGTCCGCGCCAACGCCGCCGCCACCCCCGGACCCAGCTCGGCCTCCAGCACTGGAAGCACCCGATGCCGGACGCGCGAACGCGTGTACGCCGGATCACTGTTGTGCGGGTCCAGCCAGTAGGTCAGGCCGAGCTCCTGACATGCCTGCACCGTCACCGCCCGCCGCAGCCGCAACAGCGGGCGAAGGTAGCCAGCAGTACGCGGTCGCATCCCCGCCAGCGACCGGGTCCCCGAACCTCGAGCCAGACCCAGCAGCACTGTCTCGGCCTGGTCGTCGAGGGTGTGGCCCAGCAGCACGATGGCCCGTCGCCGCGCCGCCTCGGCGTCCAAGGCCGCGTACCGGGCCTGCCGAGCGGCGGCCTCCACCCCGCGCCCGTCCTCAGGCTCCACGCTCACCCGGAGCACGACGGCATCGGAGTAGCCGAGTCGTTCCAGCTCGAAGACCGCGGACCCCGCTACCGAGGCTGAGGCTTCCTGCAGGCCGTGGTCGATGACGACAGCGGACAGCCCGAGCTCGTGTCGTGATGCCAGCCGCTCGGCGGCGAACGCCAGCGCCAGCGAGTCAGCGCCGCCGGAACAGGCGACCAGGACCGCGGGCGGTAGCCGGCCGCCGCTCTCAACGCTCGCGGTCGCCCAGGTGTCCTCGACAGCTTGGGCGACGGCCAGCGAGGCTGGCCCCAGTTCGCGTCGAGCCATGGTGCGGGGAGGTCAGCGCTCCGCGTCGCCGGCGGTCGAGGTCCCAACCCCGTGCACGCGGTCCACCCAGGCGTTCGGGTCGGCGATCTCGGCCTTCGTGGGCAGCGTCTCCGGCGAGGTCCACACCTTGTTGAATGCGTCCATGCCGACCCGGTCAATGACCGCCCGGCAGAATGCGGCGCCGTCGCGGTACTGGCGCATCTTGGCGTCCAGTCCGAGCAGCTTGCGGATGATCTTGTCGAAGCCCTGGCCCTGTCGACGGACGTTGAACTTCTCACGGATCTCGGCCACCGAGCCGATCACCTCCGGACCCACCCCGTCCATCACCACGTCCGCGTGACCTTCCAGGAGCGACATCACCGCGGTGATCCGGGCGACGATCTCGCGCTGCGCCGGCGTCTGAACCAGATCGACGATGCTGATCTCGGTGCCCCGAACCAGCGACTCGAGAATCTTCTCCGCGGCCTGCCGCAGCATGTCCAGCACCGCGGCCGCGTCGAGGTCCGCGGACTCGATCACCTCGGCGATCTGTGAGTTCATGTACTCCCGCAGCCATGGCACGGCCGTGAACTGAACGCGATGGGTCTCCTCATGCAAGCAGACCCACAGCCGGAAGTCGTCGGGTCGGATGTCGAGCTCGCGCTCCACCGAGACGATGTTGGGCGCCACCAGCAGCATGCGACCACCCGGTTCGCCGGGCGCTCCGGGGAAGAACGGGTCGAACTGCCCGAGGACCTTGGGTGCCAGATAACTCAGCAGCGCGCCGACCTCGACGCCGGTGACCCTCGCCCCGACGGCGGCCATCGGTGAACCGTCCATCCGTTGCGCCGCCTTCTTGGTCAGCGGCAGCAGAACTTGCCGGAAACCGTCCACGTTCGCCTGGAGCCAACCCGGCCGGTCGACCACCAGCACCGGCGCCGTGCCGCTCTCGGTGACCAGCCCGGTCACCTCCCGTACGTACGCCTCGGCGCGCCCGGCACACTCGCGCAGCGAGGCGACCACGGCCGTCGCACCCTCCCGGGAGATCTCCGGGCCCGGCTTCACGAGCTTGCGGGCGGTGTTCAGCGCAAGGGTCCAGTCGACAGTCGCGGTAGCCGTGGAGTTGTCCGAGGTGCTCATGGGTGTGACTCTATGCGCCGCTCCGGCACCGAACCATGAGTGCGGACCATGAACGATCCCTGAGGGCAGCACCGGGTCAGCGACATCCGCAGCGGCTCAGCGCACTCGTCACCCGGTCCAGCCACACGGTGGCGGCGTAGTCGTTGCGGGCATTGTTCACCAGAAAAGCAAAGACCATCAACGACCCGTCAGGTGCCCGCACAACCCCAGCGAGACTGTGCACCTGCCGCAGCGTCCCGGTCTTTCCGTGCACCAGGCCGATCCCGGCGTCGCTGAGACTGTCGGTGAACCGGTTGCGCAGGCTGCCCTCCACGCCCGCGACCGGAAGCCCGGTGAGCACCGACCGGAGCTCGGGATGCTGCTCGTCGGCCGCTAGCCGCAGCGCCTTCGCCATCGTGCTTGCCGGCACGCGCGTGCTCCGAGACAGCCCGCTGCCGTCGAAGACCACTGTGCCCTCCGCCCAGGCGCCGGCCGTAACCAGCGCCTCCCTGACGGTCGAACGCGCCTCGACCAACGAGCCCGGCCTGCCGGCGCCGATGGCGGCCTGACGGAACACCACCTCGGCGGCGTCGTTGTCGCTGACCAGCAGCAGCTGTTCGACGATGCGACTCAGCGGCATCGACGGCACGGCTGCGATCCGGCGGTCCGCCGGCTTGGCCCGGCCGGCGCGAACCGTCGACACCCGAATGCCGCGCTGTTTCAGCGCAGCGGCGAATGTCGTGCCGGCTGCCTTGGCCGGATCTGCCTGCCGGGGCCCGGGCGAGGCACCCGTGGTCCGACCCTCGTCCGCCCAGAGCGCTGACACCGCAGTCACCTGGTCGGAGTAGCTGCGCGGCCATCCCGGGTTCCAGGCGGGTCCGGGAAACAAGGAGGCGTCGTAGGACAGGGCGACGGTTTTCTGACCGGCCTGCTTGAGCTGCGCCGCGGTCGCCGCGGCCAGGTCGGCCAACGACGCCCGCTCCGGATACGCGGCGTTCTTCTTGCTGGCCAGGTACGGGTCGCCGCCGCCGACCAGCACGAGTTCGCCGGCACCCGGGCTGACCACGGTCGTACTGAACTCATGGTCGGGACCAAGGATGCTCAGGGCGGCCAGCGAGGTCAGCAGCTTCATGGTGGAGGCGGGGATCGCCGGCGAGCTGGCGCGGTGGCCGTACAGCACCTGTCCGGTACCGACATCGAGCACGGTTCCACTGAACCGGGCGCCGACGGCGGCGTCGTTCACCGCGTCGATCCGTGCCCGCACCTTCGACGGGTTCGGCGGACCTGCGGGCGCCGCGGCGGCCAGAACGGGCAGCGGCGTCGACTGGATGGGGGTCGGCGCGGCATCGGCTGTCTGCGCGCCTCGAAGCGTCGAGGAGGCACTGCTGCTCGACGAACCGGCGGCAGGGGGCGGCTGGAATCGCTGTTGCAGCGTGCCCGAGACCAGTACGGTCACCATCGCGGCGATGCCGAGGATGACGACGACCAGCCCACCGAAGGCCACCGCAACTGACCTGGGACGCACTGTCTGACTTCTCCTTGATGCCGATAGGCTCGTCCTCGGCTGGCCTGCTCGGCTGAGCGGGACCCGCGAACACCGTGCCCATCATAAGGAGAACCAGGTGACCAATCCCACCGCCGAGGTACCCAGAACGCCTGTGAGCGACCTGACGTTCGATGTGACGGTCGAGATCCCGAAGGGGCAGAAGAACAAGTACGAAGTGGACCACAAGACCGGCCGGATCCGGCTGGACCGCACGCTGTTCACCTCGACTGCCTACCCGGCCGACTACGGTTTCATCGAGGGCACGCTCGGCCAGGATGGGGATCCTCTGGACGCACTGGTGCTGGTGTCCGAGCCGACCTTTCCCGGGTGCCTGATCCGCTGCCGTGCCATTGCGATGTTCCGGATGAAGGATGAGGCCGGTGGCGACGACAAGGTGTTGTGCGTGCCATCGGACGACTACCGGCGCGACCACTTGCGCGACATCGAGAACGTCCGTGAGTATCTGCTGCTCGAGATCGAGCACTTCTTCACCGTCTACAAGGACCTCGAGCCCGGCAAGTCTGTGGAAGGCGCCACCTGGACTGGCGTAGAGCAGGCGGAGGCTGAGGTACGCGCCAGCTTCAAGCGAGCCGAGGAGAACCCAGACTTCTGGAGCCACTGAGCGTGCCGACGCTGCCTGGACAGTGGTTCATCTCACACCGGAGTCGGCGGGCCGCGGCGAGAACGTAGCAGCATCGAAACGTGTGGTACCTACAATTCCCTCATGTCTACTAGGGAACCCCACCCGGACGCCTTGATCATCGGCGCGCCCAAGGCAGGGACGTCAGCGCTGCATGCGGCGCTGGCCCGGCACCCGCAGGTGTATGCCTCGCCGGTGAAGGAGCCGAAGTACTACCTCTGCGGCGACGCCCCACCACCGGCTTACCGCGGTCCCGGCGACGCCCACAGCCAGCAGGAGTGGGTCTGGCGGCGGGCGGACTACCAGGCGCTGTTCGCACCGGCGCCGGTCGCTTCGGTGCGTCTGGAGAGCACCCCTTTCTACCTGTACTCCCCCGACGCCCGTCGTCGAATCGTAGAAGAGCTGCCCGATGTCCGGCTGATAGCAGTTGTCCGAGACCCGATTGACCGCGCCTACTCCAACTGGATGCACCTCTGGGTTGACGGTTTGGAGTCTGAGCCGGACTTCGTCACCGCGTGCGGGCTGGAGGAGGCCCGCATTCGGGATGGGTGGGCGCCGTTCTGGCACTACCAGCGGATGGGCCGTTACGGCGAGCAGCTTGCTGACCTGTTCTCCCGGGTCGACCGGGACCGGGTGCTGGTGTTGCGCTACCGGGAGCTGGTCGAGCAGCCGACGGCCACGCTCAACAAGGTCAGCAGGTTCCTGGGCATCGCAGCGGACCAGATCCCGTCGATCCCGGCAGACAACTCCCGAGTCTTCGTCGGCCGGGGTCTGCGGACCCGGACGCTCGGCCGGGCGATCCGGTTGGGGGCGGCTGCGGGCAGCTTGGTGGCTCCGCAGGTGTGGCGGACCGCCAGTCGTCCGCTGGTAGCTGCGCTGCAGTCCGGTGGCAGCCAGTGCCGGCCGAAGTTACTCCAAGAGCAGCGCCGCCAGCTGCTCGGCGCGTACCTCGACGACATCGATCTGCTGGAGCAGGTGCTCGGACAGAGCTTCGAGGACTGGCGCTCCAGCACCGGGCGCGGGTCCTTCGCCGACCGCGCCGGCAAGGCTGCGGTCAACTCGGGCTGATCGACGTCATCAGGTCATGCGAGCCGTCGGCCCGGGCCGCCTCGAAGTAGAACCGCGTCCGCCCGTCCGGCAGCGGCACCACCGACGTGTAGCGCAATGCCCGGTCGCTGTGTGGCGAGACGGCGACCGGCTCGTCGCGATCGGACTGCAGACCGTCCGAGCCCAGTCGCGCCAGTCCGGTGGTCTCGAACCAGTTGGCCTCCGCTGTCGCCCGGCCGTCATACAGCACCGTCAAGGGATCCTCGGTCAGCACCGCAACCACTCGCGTACCGCGGGCGTCCCACCCTCCGGGGCGACCACGAAGTACGGTGCCGTGGTCACGCCAGCTGAGACCGTCGTCGCTCGTCAGGTAGGACGTGGTCATCCGATCCTCCTCGCCGACCGGTGTCAGCGGATGGCAGCAGACCCACATCTGCCAGCCGTCGCGGTCGTGCCGAATGACGGGGTCCTTCACGGCCGTGTCGGCGCTGCCGGGTAGCACCATCGTCCGTCTACCGTGCGGAAGACCTGCCACCTCATCGGAGTCGACGGCTTCGATCCACCAGTGCTTGGAGCCCGGCGTCGCGCAGCTGAGATAGAGCCGCCAGCCGTGACCCGGCAAGGCCACCAGCACCGGACGCTCGAAGGAGGCGGCGCCGAACGTCTCCCGGTTGAGCTCGCAGACAGGCTCGAACGTGACCCCGTCGTCCGACCGGGCAACCACCACGCTGACGCCGCGACCAGCCGCTACCGGGCGACGGAGGCGATAGGTCAGCCAGAACACCCCATCAACGAGGATCGCGCTCGCCGCGCCGGCCCAGTTGCCGGGGCCCACGTCGGGAGCCTCAACCACCACGACAGCATCCTCGTACCTGGGAAGCTGGATTTCGACGCACCGTGCCATGGACCGACCCTAAGCGATGGCCGGTCAGGTCCGGCTTGCGACGCACGTGAAGCAGCAGGCGGCGGACCGAAGGGCCGCGTCCACGAGGTCGCTCGCGACAGAGTCGGAGCAGCGAGCACGGTGGTTACAGTGTCGCCATGCGCTTCGTCGTGACCGGTGTCACCCGCGGGATCGGAGCTGAGGTTGCCCGACTGCTGTCCGGTGACGGGCACGAGGTATGGGGTGTCGCCAGACCGCAGTCGGAACTCCCTCCGGGTCTGGCGGGTGGCTTCCGCTGTGACCTGTCCCAGCCGGAGTCCATCGCGGCGGCCGCCAGCGAGCTGACAGCGGTGGTGGACCGGCTCGACGGTCTGGTGCACAGCGCCGGCATCGTCCGTGGCGGGTCGCTGGAGGAGACCACGGCGGAGAACCTCACCGACCAGTTCGCCGTCAATGTCACCGCCGCCGCGGAGATCACCCGAGCGTTCCTCCCGGCCCTGCGAGCCGCTCGCGGAACCGTCGTCTTCGTCAACAGCGGCTCTGGCCTCAACGCCCGATCCCCGCTCGGCGGCTACGGCGCGTCCAAGTTCGCCCTCCGCGGCTACGCCGACGCATTGCGTCGTGAGCAGCCCGGCATTCGGGTCAGCAGCGTGTACCCGGGGCGAACTGCGACCGACATGCAGCGCGAGGTGCGCACGCTGGAGGGTGCCGGATTCCTCGCCGGCGACTACCTCAGGGTCGGTACTGTCGCCGGGGTGATCGTGAACACGCTGCTGCTTTCCGAGGATGCCGTCATCACCGACCTGGTGCTTCGTCCCTTCCCAGGTTCAAAGCGATGAGCGATCTGCTGGTGCTCATTGCGCCGTCGGTCAACCGGGTTTACGCGGGCCTCGCCGACACGTTGGTGGCGGCCGAACTCCGGGTGCTGATGTCCGCCGACGGCGACTCGGTGCCCGACGTCAGCCCGACGACCATGGCCGGCGTCAGCTATCTGCGCATCGACCAGCCGGACGTCGACCGCCGGCTTCTCGAGGCAGTCGGCCGGCTGTCCGGCCTGTTCGCGCTCTTTCGGCGCGACGGCAAGCGGCTCGAGCCGGTGGAGGTGCCGCGTCCCGACCTCTTCCCCGATGACCTGGTGACCATTCCCAAGTATCCGGGCAAGACCAACGAGCAGTTCACCCGCCTGCTGCTGAATGTCGCTGTGGCGTCGATCCGGCGCCCGCCGGGCAGCTGGTCGATCCTGGACCCGATGTGTGGCCGAGGGACCACGCTCAGCACCGGCCTGATGCTTGGACACGAGGTGAGTGGTGTCGAGATCGATGTGAAGGCGATTGAGGCGTACGCCGCATTCCTGAAGACGTATCTCCGCCGGAAGCGGCTCAAGCACACCGCCGAGATGAGTCCGGTGCGGCGCGAGGGGAAAAGCCTGGGTCGGCGCCTGGAGGTCGCGGTCAGCCCGCCCGGAATCGACCGGCAGCTGAAGCTGACAGTCTTCTCCGGCGACACCCGGCATTCGGCATCGCTGTACGGCAAGCGTCGGTTCGACGCGGTGGTCACCGACGCCCCGTACGGCATCGTCCACGGCAGCCACACCGACGTCCGGGGCATCAGCGGGAAGCGGGACCGAAGCGTCGCCGGCCTTATCGGCGAGGCGCTGCCGGTCTGGGCGGGCCAGCTGAAGACCGGAGGTGCCTTCGCCCTGTCCTGGAACAGCCTGGGTCTCTCGCGGGAAAGGCTGGCAGCGCTGGCTATCGACGCGGGGCTGACACCGATGACTGGAGAGCCCTACACGCAGTTCGCGCACCGAGTCGACTCCTCAGTCCATCGCGACGTTTTCGTCGGCGTGAAGGTCTGAGGTGCCTATCCACCGAACAGCTCGGCGAACCAGTCCAGCTGGGCGTCGACCTGATAGAAGCCGCCGCCTTCGTGTTGGTTGTGGGAGTAGACACGGATGTCCTTGGGAACGCTGCCGGTAGCCATCGAGCCGTAGTCGGCAGCCTTGGAGCCGTAGTGGTTGAAGGCCGCGAACACCGTCGAGGGCGGGCAGATGGGATCCATCAGACCGACCGAGAACAGCGCCGGCACGACCGCGCGTCGGCCGAGGTTGACACCGTCGAAGTAGCTCAGCGTCCGATACGCCGAAAACACCTGATCGCGCCACCCGGCGAGATAGTCCGTGATCTCCTGGTACGGGTAGCCGTCGGTCAGCTCGAGAGCGCGCTGGAACTGGCAGAGAAACGGGACGTCGGGTGCCGCAGCCAGCAGCTCGATCCCGACGACTGCGGCGATTCCGGCGGCGGCCAGGGTGATCCCGCCGCCCTGGCTGCCCCCAGTAACGATGATCCGGTCCGGGTCGACCAGCTCACTTTGCCGCGCGACCTCCAGCATCCGCACCGCGTCGGCGTACACCCTGCGGTAGTAGTAGCCCGCAGGGTCGGTGATGCCGGCTGTCATGAAGCCGGGGGCATGCATCAAGCCTGACTCCTCGGCAGGATCGGGCGTGCCTGGCCCGCCGCCCTCCTTCCACCCTTGACCACGGGTGTCCATCACCCAGTGGGCGTACCCGGCTTGGGCCCACTGCGTGTACGAGTGTGGAAACGCGCGCCCACCGGAGTAGCCGTGATACTGGATCACGGTCGGCAGCGCCGCGGTCGCTCCGGCGGGCACGTGCAGCCAGGCCCTCACCGGCGCGCCGCCGAAACCGGCGAAGCTGACGTCGTAGGTGTCGATCAGCGCCAGCTTGTTGTCGATCAGCGTGGATGTGACCGCCAGGTCGTGGGCCCGGGTCTCGGCCATGGTTGAGATCCAGAACTCGTCCAGGTCGTCCGGCTCGGCCACCTCTGGGCGGTAGCCACGGAGGTCGTCCAACGGTAGATCAAACATCGGCATGGAACCGGAGTCTAGGACCGAGCGGCGCTGTGCCGGTGTTCCGGCCCGGCGGTTCAAACCGATCCAGGTGTTGCGGTCGGGCGTGCTTGCCTCGTCTGTCGGCGTACCGGTCTCGTGGTCACGATTCACTGTCATGGTCGGGATTTCAGTGGTCAGTAGTCAGTCGTAGGGTGAACGCGACGCCGAAGAAGGAGGGGGGTCGTGTCTGCAAGAGCCGATCGCCGGGACGTCCTCGGCTATCGCGTGCGTGCTCAGCAGCTGGACCGCGCGCCGGACAGCCAGCCCCCGACAGCAGCGGCGATTCTCGACTTGGGCGTGCAGGATTCGGGCACCGACGCGGCCAGCTGGTCGTTGGCGAACCGGGGCGCACGGATGCCGAATGCGATAGCGCTGCAGGAGTCGGAGGAGTTCGCGCTGGCCTGGACCCTTCGGGGTGCACCGCACTTCTACCGCCGGGCCGAGCTGCCGGACATCCAAACCGCGACCTCCCCCTACTCCGACGCGGATGCTGCCAAACGCATCTACGACGCCAATCGGCCGCTCAAAGCCGCCGGCATCAGCGCCCGCGAGGCCTTGGCCGTGATCGCCCAGAAGATGCGCAGCCTAGGAGCTGCACCGATGGCGAAGGGAGAGATGTCGGCTGCGCTGACCCAGCGGCTGACCGCGCCGTACCTGCGGTCCTGTCGGGTCTGCCAGGCAGTCCACCCGTACGAGATGCCGTTTCGACTAGCCGCCCTGCACGCCGGGATCGAGCTGCAACCCGGCACGTCGCCGCCGATTCTGCGCCCGGTGCCGGGATGGCCGGAGCGCCCGGCCGAGCCGGCAAGCGACCCCGACGCCGCTCCCCAGACGCTGTGGCCCATCCGGGCCTACCTGAGGCTGCTGGGCCCGGCCAAACCGGCGGAGGTGGCGGCATTTCTGGATGCGCCGGTGGCTGACGTCAAGAAGCGGTGGCCTCCCGACGCCACCGAGGTCACCGTGGACGAGGAGACGCTGTGGGCCCTGGGCTCGGACCTTCAAGTGCCGACCGACCCCGTGGTGCGGCTGCTGGGACCATTCGACCTCTTCCTGCAAGCCAAGGACCGACACCGCCTCGTTCCGGACGCGTCCCGGCACAAGCAGCTGTGGCCCATCCTCGGCCGGCCCGGCGCGCTACTAGCCGGCACCGAGGTCGTCGGCGTCTGGCGACCGAGAGCGGCCGGCGGCAAGTTCTCCGTGCGGCTGGATCCGTGGCAGAAGCTGTCGCCGTCGATACGGCTCCAGGTCGAGGAGCAGGCCGCTCGGCTGGCTTCCCACCGCGGTCTCGTATTTACGGGGGTGATCTGAGGTCCGGCCCTCGTCCGGGGTGCAAGGCTTATGCCCACCTCACAGCGCGTTTCCGGTCGGATATGGCGTGACAGAACTCACCGCTGCCACCCCAAGGAGGTGGATCACGTCCTAGGCTCCAACTCATGACGTCGATGCGTACTCTTCTGCTGCTCCGCCACGCCGAGGCTCGCGAGCTTGCTCCGGGTCGGCGAGACTCCTCACGGGAGCTGACCGATCGCGGCCGGGCGCAGGCGGAGTCCGCCGGCCGCCGGCTACGCGCTGCCGGGGTGGTGGTGGACCACACGATCTGCTCGAGCGCCGCCCGCACCCGGCAGACCGTCGACGAACTCGCCGTTGGCGGTTCGATGGACGTCACGGACGCGTTGTACAACACCGGCTCGGACAACATCCTCGAGCTCATTCGTGAGCTGCCCGACTCGGTGCAGGTCGCGCTGGCGGTGGGACATGCACCCGCCATCCCGGGGCTCGCAAGAGAGCTTGCCGATCCGGGTTCGTCGGATGCCGCCGCTTTGGAGCTGCTGAACCGCCGCTTTCCCCCAGCCACGCTGGCGATGTTTGCGTTCGACGGTTCCTGGCGCGACCTGGTCTCCGCCCGGTTGACTGAGGTGTGGTTGGCCCACTGACGTCGCCGGTCCTCGACCGTCTGATGCACCGTCAGCGGCCGTCAGTCTCCATCAACCGGCGGGACCCCTCGCTGAGGCGTCCGGCACCCGGATCAAGACGTCTACCGCGTTCTGTGCGGCATTCACCAGCTGGGCGTTGGCTTCGTCACTGCCATGGGTCTTGCTGTGTGCGGCTGATGGAGCATGCCCGAAGGACTCGTGACGGGCCGAGAGTCGCCGCCGCCGAGTGCCGTCATCTACACGGACGAACCAGGCCTCGTCGAGAAGTGGCCGCACTTGGTCCCATGGAGGGGTGGGCAGCAGAAGATAGTTGCCCTCAGTGACCACCAGCCGCACCTCAGGTCCGATCTCGACGTTTCCCGAGATCGAGTCTTCGATCTCCCGCTGGAACTCCGGGGCGTAGACCGTACCCGTCGCTGTCTTGATCCGCTGCAGCACGGCGATGTAGCCGAGGGCATCGAACGTCTCCGGCGCACCCTTGAGAGCAGCCAGCCCATGGCGGTCCAGCACTCGCTGCGCCAGGTGAAAGGCATCCATGCCCACCAGCGCGACCGCTCCGGGGCTGGTCGCGGACAAGGCGGCAAGCAGCTCTGCAGCAAGCGTCGACTTGCCCGCTCCCGGTGCTCCGGCGATGCCCAGAATGGTTCGAGATGGTGCGCTGAGCAGCGCGGTGGCACGCTGCAGCAGCTCGTCAAAGCCCGGCCCCGGCCACCACGTGGTCTCCATGAAGGGACAGCCTAGCCATCGCGATCATGCGGTCGCGCCGGCCACTCGGCCCGCACAGCGGTGATCAACCGCTGATCTCGCTGGCCCCGATCAGCACGGCGGCCGCCGCCCACGCCAGCGGAGCCACTGAAGCGGGCTTCCCGTCGTACAGCACCTTCTCCGGGATCGACCCCTGCCTGGTTCGGTGCTCGTCCAGCCAACGCAACCACGCGACGGCCTCGTCCCGACGGCCCAGCGACGCCGCGGTCATCGCACGAGACGAGGTAGCGGTCGTCCAGCTGACGCCGTCGTCGCGCCATGACCCGCCCGGTGCGAGACCGCCGGCTTGTCGGGCCATCGGCCCGGCGGAGTCCAGCCACACCTGGACAGCCCGATCAAAGCGTGCGCCCCGGTCAACGAACGGCGGCAGCAGGAAGGCGACCCCGAGGTCGGCACTGTCGGCGGGTCCACCGGCGGTACGGGGATAGCCGTCGGCAGCAAAGGTGACCTCGATCGACTCAGCCAGTTCGTCCGCTGCCTGGGCTGCCGTGGTGGCGGCGGTGTCGGCAGCCAGATATCGATAGAGGGTGGCTGCCGACCGCAAGCCGGCGTGCAGCACGGCGGCGGTCGCAAGGGTCGGCTCGTCCTCAGCCACCTCCCAGTAGTCCGGCGAGGCCGGTGGCAGCCCCGTTCGAGGATCCAGCACGGACGGGATGGCCTTCGACGACCGGTCGAGGAGCTGCCAATGCCGCCGAACGAACGTGCCCCGATCACTCGCTGGCAGGCGTCCGGCAACCTCCCGCATGCCCCACAGCGCCCAGCCCAGCCCATCGAGCTGCACACCGCGGGAGTCCGGGATACCGCTGCCGTCGGGAAGATAGCGGGCATGGAAGTGACCCGACTGCGGCTGTACGCGCTGCAGGAAGCTGATCACCTGCTCGGCGTCATCATTGTGGCCGGTCCGGGCCAGCGCCGCCGCCACCAGCGCCGCATCCCGAGGCCACACGTAGTGCCACGGCTGCGACCATCCGGCGACCGCCACACCGTGCTCGCTGGCGAGCACCCGCAGGTCCAGCAGTGCATCTCGGAGCAGGGTGGTGTTGCCGAGCTCGGGCACCGAGGGCACGCTGCCGGCGGCCAACCAGCGCCGCTGTTCGGCGGCCAGCCTGGCCGCGTCCGGAGCTGATCGCAGCACCCGGGTCCCGGGCAGCAGCAGGTCGGGCTCGTCCGGCACCTCGACGGCGATGCCACCCGCGCCCACAGCAACGGTGCCCGCATACAGCGGTACGACGGCGCGACGTTGGTCGACGACGTAACTGCCCAGACCGACAACGGCTACCAGCAGGCAGCAGAGAGCCAGCACGAGCCTGCGTCGCCGGGTGCCGGCGCCGCTTCCGCCTGCGACCGCGGGTTCGGCCGGGGACCTGCGCGCGAGTGCGCGTTCCGCCTCCGACATGCGCTCGAGCCTAGCCGTCAGGCGACGTGCGCGATCCGGCGATGAGTGAGGCACTGCGATGGGAAGATGCGCGAGGGGCGTGCGGGCGGGCGGCGCGCTAGACGCCGTCGGTACGAGTCTGCTGAGCGGCATCGCGTACCTCTCCCACCAGCTCCTCCAGAACATCCTCCAGAGCCGCCACTCCCAGCAATCCTCCGTGATCGTCGACGACTCGGGCCATGTGCGACCCCCGGGCCTGCATCACCTTGAGGGCATCCCGCAGCAGGCTGTCGGAACCGAGGGTCGCCATCGGACGCAGCCACTTCCCCGGGATCGGTTGGTGGCGCCGGTCAGGGTCTGGATCCAGCACATCCTTGATGTGCAGGTATCCGAGGACGTCGACGCTTCGCTCGGCGGGCCGGGTAACCGGGAATCGTGAGTAGCCCGTCTCGGCACACAGCTGCTCGATATCGGCGAGTGTGCTGTCAGCCCTCGCCGCCCGCAAGGACTCCACCGGCAGCAGCACCGCGGACACGGTCCGTCGTGTGAAGGTCAGCGCGCCGGAGAGCAGCTCGTAGGAGTTCTGGTCGATCATCCCCTCTTGGCGCGACTCGTCCACCAGACCCCGGACCTCCTCGGAGGTGAACGTCGAGCTGACCTCGGCCTTCGGCTCCACTCGAAGCGCCCGTACGGACAGGTTGGCAATCCGGTTCAACAGCCAGATGATCGGCTTCAGTACCGTCACCAGCGCAACCAGCGGCGGGCCGAGCAGGACTGCAGCCCGGTCGGGCTTGGCCAGGGCGATGTTCTTCGGCACCATCTCGCCCACGACCACGTGGAGAGTCACCACCGCAAACAAGGCAATGGCGAACGACACCGGTGCCACGAAGGCGTCCGGTACGCGGACCGCCTCGAAGAGCGGCTCGAGCAGGTGCGCCACGGCCGGCTCACCGACCGCTCCGAGACCCAGGGTGCACGCGGTGATGCCGAGCTGGGACCCGGCCATCATCAGGGTCACGTCCTCCAGGGCCCGAAGTGTGGTCCGGGCACTTCGAGAGCCAGCACGTGCGGCCGGTTCCAGCTGCGTACGCCGGGCCGAGATCAGGGCGAACTCGGCGGCGACGAAGAAGAAGTTCAGCGCGAGCAGCACGGCGGCGATTCCGAGACCGGCGACGTTGCTCATTCGTCGTCCCTCCGGCCGCGGCGCCGAGGCTGGCTGTCGCCCATGTCGTCGTGGACAACCATGGTGATGCGGTCCAGCCGGCGGCCCTCCAGCCGCTGGACCGTGAAGGTGACCAGCTGCTCGCCGGCGACGTCTGGGCCATCTGAGTCGAGGTCGAGCTGTCGGGGGATCTTGATCTCGATCGCGTCGCCCACCTGCGGCAGGAAGCCGAAGCGCTCCTGCACCAGCCCGGCCAGCGTCTCGTAGTTCTCCCCCTCGGGCACCGCGACTCCGGTCGCCGCGGCCACCTCGTCGGGTCGCAGAAGCCCGGACAGCGACCAGCTGCCGTCGCGCTGCTGCCGTGCCCGGGAGCCGAGTCGATCATGCTCGTCGCTGATCTCACCGACGATCTCCTCAATAACGTCCTCCAGGGTGACCACTCCGGCGGTGCCGCCGTACTCATCGACGACGACCGCCAGCTGCATCCCCTCGGCCCGCAGCTGCGTCAGCAACGGGTCCAGCGGCAGAGTCTCTGGCACCAGCAGCGGCTCTTGCTGGATCTGACTGATCTCGACGGTGTCCCGGTCTGCGACGTCGATGGCGACCGCATGCTTGATGTGCACCATGCCGACGATCTCGTCCGCGCTGGACTCCACTACCGGGAATCGCGAGTGGCCGGTCTGACGAGCGGCGTCGAGAATGGAGGCGACGGGGTCTTGCGCGCGTACCGAGTGCATGTGCACGCGGGGAGTCATGATGTCTTCTGCGGTCTTGTCGCCAAAGGCGATCGAGCGTTCCACCAGCGAGGCGGTGTCGCGGTCCAGCACCCCTTCGCGTGCTGACCGACGGACCAGGGAGGCGATCTCCTCAGGGCTGCGGACCGAGCGGAGCTCCTCCTGCGGTTCCATTCCGAGGCCACGCACAATGGCGTTCGCGGAGCCGTTGAAGAGCTTGATGGGCCAGCTCATCGCTCGGGTGAACCCGCGCTGGAACAGTTGGGTGGCGCCGCTGGTGGCCAGCGGATTGGCGATGGCCAGGTTCTTGGGCACGAGCTCGCCGAAGATCATGGTCACCACGTTCGCCAAGATCAGTGCGACAGTGAGCGCAGTCGGCGTCAAGGCTGCCGCCGGTACCCCGATGGCGCCAAGCGGCGCTCGCAGCAGGACAGCCAGTGCCGGCTCCGCCAGGAAACCGATGGCCAGATTGGTGACTGTGATGCCGAGCTGGGCGCCAGACAACTGTGTCGACAGGGACCGCAGCGCCCTCAGGGTTCCACTGGCCCGCCGATCCTCGGCCGCAGCCGCTCTTTCAACCGTAGGCCGGTCCACGGTGACCAGCGCGAACTCCGCCGCCACAAAGACCCCGCAAGCAGCGACCAGCAAGAGGGCCACCGCCAGCAGCGTCCACTCGGTCATCGCTCCTCGGCTGCCCAGTCGCTGAGCAGACGACGGCCGATACCCTCAGGCGGGTCGTTGTGCATGATGGCGCTAAGGCTAGCAACACCGGCCGCCCGGCCCGGCGGACTGAGGCCAGCCTCGACTGTGCACGCCTTGCGCGGGCGTCCGCGAGCCTCCGAGACGTCGTGAAGTCCCTCGACTTACGGTCCCTCGACGGCCTCATCGTGCAGCCACTCCGCCTCAGTCAGGCGGTTCGGTCTCGTCGAGCGGTTCAGTCACGTCGTCGGGGTCTCGGCATCCTCGTTATCGGCTTGCTTGGTCCGCGCCCGTGGGTCGATCGCGTCGGCCATCAGCACCAGGTCACCCATGGTGAAGCCCGCGCCCGGGTTGAACCCGGGCCGCGCGTTCAGGTACGAGGTCTTGTCGGCTGCCAGCAGCCCAAGGATCACCTCGGCCACGATCCGGCCGCCGACCGGACCCAGCCTCTCGCCGCCAAGCAGCTCGGCCTCCTTGAGAATGTAGAACCACAGCGGGGCCTTGCCTTTCCAGCCGGCTTCCTCCAGCCCCAGCTGCTTATTGGTCAGTGGCGCAACTCCGAGGGCCTTGGCGACATCCTGCCCTGCGGGCAGTCCCAGCCGCTTCCCACGGAGCAGGTTCCGTTCCGCCAGCGCAACGATCGCCCCGGCAGTGCGAGCGACGACCGTCGACGGCAGATTCGCCAGTGGCAGTGAGATCTGAGTATCGATCAGCCGGGCCATGTTGCGGTCGTCGGGGGTGTCCATGCCGGGGATCTCGAAGAAGTAGTTCCAGTCGACCCACAGATCCGCCGGGATGGGGCGGCTACCGCGCAGGTCCGGATGGCCGTCGGGCGCGAAGATCGGCACCGTGTGCCCGTCCTGGACCTCGTACTCGGCGCGGATCATGCTGTGACCGAAGCGGAACGCCGCGCCCGCGTACTCCACCGGGATGTATGGCCGCAGCGGATTCTTGGGCTTGTAGACCGTGCCGGTGAAGCGGATCGGTCCGGACCCAGTGCGCCGCAGCAGGCTTCGTACGAGGTCGCCGCCAACGATGCGGGTGAGGTAGTCGTGGACGATGATCCACTGAAAGTGCCACCGGACCAGCTGCTGTGCGGCCATGAACGAGTGGCCCTCGTCCCTCAGCTTGTTGTGCAGCCGAAGAAAGACCACATGCAGTTGCGCCACGATGAGGTTCTCGTCATTGCGCGGGTCACCCAGATAAGCGGCACCCAGGTCGTCGCGCGGCAGGTCGTGGACTCCGTCGTGCTCGTTGACCAGCAGGTATCCCGGCCGCGTGGGGTCGTAGAGCTCTGGACTGCCCGCCGGGTCCTTGCCGTAGACACTGCCGAGGTCGAACCGGGGCGTGTCGTAGTTGGTCATCGCATTGGCGTCCTGCTGTTGCAGGCTCAGCGGAGTCTTGTCCAGGGTCATGTCGTGGTCGATGAACTGACCCAGGTAGATATAGCCGGCCGGGATTACCGGGATGTCATAGCCGGTGTCGCTGTCCTTGACGTCGTTCAGCGGCTTCTTGCCGTCGTTCATCCGCCGGGCCAGGGTCGTCAGCAAGGTGTCCGGCGGGTTGAAGGCGGGCAAGGACTTGAACATCAGGCCGAAGCGAGCTTCCTTGCCACGACCGGACTTCATCGCGATGTCGATGCCGCGGAGCAGTTGACCGTGTGAGCCCCTCGAAGCCCGTTTGGTCGTCCTGGCTGCCGTGACGGCCGAGCGCCCGGCCGCCGTGGCGGCTGTTGGACGTCCCAGCAGCGGAAGCGAGGCGAGCCCCGCCAGTCCGGCGAGGAACCCCCTGCGATTCACCCCACTCGCCGAAGCGTCGACCGACGCGCCGCTGAATGGGCAGACGCGCGCGTCAGCGCCTGGATGATCCTGCATACGTTAACCCCCTGTGCCCACGGCAAGGCGTGGACCTGTCTCCTCCGAGACCGGCGCCGCCGCGCCGAGTGTCTCCCCCAGGAAAGGGTCTGCGTCCAGATTCCTTCGCCATACCCCCAAAATGGGCCGGTCGATCCGCACGCCGCCTCGAACGCTCTGGGAACCGCAGCGGTAGCTCTGCAGACAACGCCTGCGGGCCGCGGTGACCAACGGCGCCGGCGCTGCCTCGGAGCCCCTCAGTTCGGGTGGGCGTGCTCGGCTCATCCGGCAGGTCAAGAATGGGTACGTGCCCACCCCAAGCCGACGATCCTGGCTGGTCTGGTCCGTGGGGGTGCTGGCCTATGCGGTGGCCGTCTTCCAACGAACCTCGCTGGGAGTGGCGGCCGGCGCTGCTCAGGAGCGGTTCGCCATTGGCGCGTCGGTGCTGTCGACGTTTGCGGTGGCTCAACTGCTGACCTACGCCGCCATGCAGATTCCCGTTGGCGTTCTGGTCGATCGGCTTGGTCCGCGTGCGATGATCGCTGCCGGCGGGCTGGTGATGGCCGCTGGCCAGTTGTTGCTCGCGCTCACGTCGGAGCCGGTCGGCGCGCTGATCGCCCGGGTGCTGGTGGGCTGCGGCGACGCGATGACGTTCATCTGTGTGCTGCGGCTGATCCCTGCCTGGTTCGGCGAGCGGCAGATTCCGATGGTCACCCAGCTGACGGGGCTGCTGGGCCAGCTCGGGCAAGTGGCCAGCACAATCCCGCTGGTCGCGGCGCTGGCAGGACCGGGCTGGACCCCGGCGTATCTCGGTGCCACCGCAATAGGGGTGCTGGCCGCGATCATCGTGGTGCTACTCGTCCAGGACCAGCCATCAGACGCACCACCGCGCGCACCTGCCAGTAACTGGCGCCAGGCCGGGCGGGACCTCGTGGCCTCGCTTCGACATCCAGGCACTCGGCTCGGGCTCTGGTCCCATTTCAGTACGCAGTTCTCGGGGATGGTGTTCGCGTTGCTGTGGGGCTATCCGTTCATGACCGTCGGGATGGGCTATACACCAAGGCTCGCGGGCGGCCTGCTCACCTTGATGGTGCTGACGGCGACCGTGGTCGGGCCCACACTCGGCCAGCTGACCGCACGGTTCCCGATGCGCCGATCGAACCTGATCTTCGGTGTGTTGATCTTGACCGTGGTCACCTGGACGGTGGTGTTGCTCTGGCCGGGTCCGACCCCTCTGCCCCTCTGCGTCGTGTTGATTTTGGTGCTGGCTGCGTACGGCCCGGCGTCTGCTGTGGGTTTCGACTTCGCGCGGACGTTCAACCCGGGGACCCGGTTAGGGGCGGCGACCGGCATCGTCAACATGGGCGGATTCGTTGCGTCGTTGATGACGATCTTCGCTGTAGGTGTGATTCTGGACCTCAGAGCGGACGGAGCCCGGCACACCATGACCGACTTCAAGGTGGCATTCACGTTCCAGTACCTGCTGTGGGCTTTCGGGCTGGTGAGCCTCGCCCGCACCCGGCGGCTGACTCGGGCAGGGCTGCGAGCCGAGGGTACCGAGATCGATGCGCTGCCTCAGGCGATCGCTCGGCGGTGGAGGGGACGGCGTCGGAACTGAGCGTAGGCAGCTCTGCGCTGGAAGAGCTGCCTACGTTGGTCTTGCAGACGTCGATTATCCGGTGATGTGCAGCACGTCTCCGGTTGCGCCCGGCTCGAATACCAGGGCGTACAGCTCACGATCGGCATCTTGACCGAAGCCGATCAGCTGCACGTCCAGGGGTCCGTCCCGGAGCTCGACGACCTGGTGGGGGCCCGCCTTGGCGCCCGAGGTGGCGAAGAGGCGACCGTGTGCGTTGTTGAGCCGTCGGGACGTGTCCCCGAAGACGTACTGGCCGGTCAGGGCGGGCGACTCGGTACCCCGGTACACGTACCCGCCGATGATCGCGGTGCCGTCGTCGTGGTCATACTGCGCGACCGGGTCGACGAATCCTGCCGTGGTGGGGGCGGACACGAACCCGTCCGACCGTGAACCCTTCAGGGCGAACCCGTCGGGATTGAACTGGAACGCGCCCTCCTTGACCCGCCAACCGTAGTTGCCCCCGGCCCGCACCACATCAACCTCTTCCACATCGTTCTGACCCACATCACCGACCCAGAGCTCTGCGGGTCGCCCTGCATTCGCCGCGCTGAAGTCGGCTGCGTCGAAGGAGATCCGGAACGGGTTCCGGAAGCCGGTCGCGAAGATCTCCGGCAGCTCACCGCGCGGGTTACTTGTCACGAAGGGGTTGTCCGCCGGGATTCCGTACATTCCATTAGCGGCGTTTGTTCCGGTGGGGTCGATGCGAAGGATGTCGCCCAAGGGATTGGTGGGGTTCTGGCCGTTGCCGTTGGCGCCGTGGCCGAACATGGGGTTGCCATCGAAGTTCGTCTGGCAGTTCTGATCGTCCGCCCCCCCACCGTCGCCGAAGGCGATGTACAGCATCCCGTCAGGCCCGAAGGTCATGTCACCGGCGTTGTGGTTGGACTGGGGCTGGTCCACCGTGAACAGCACCCGGCTGTCCGCCACCGCCTCGAACCCCAGCGGATTGGTGCTGGTCCGCTGCCATTCCCGGACCACGCTGCGATGGTCGGGCTGCACACCCCGAAGGTCACAGGGACCCGGGGGGTCCGGTGGGAGCGGGAACGTCGCCGGGGTGGCGGGATTGAATGCCTCCGACGTGTAGGTGTACAGGCGTCCGTCGGTGGCGAAGCTCGGTGAGAACGCGGCGCCGAGGAAGCCCCGCTCATCCTTGGGGTCCTGTGGGCCGACAAGGAGCGAGCTGACGTCGAGAGCGGTGGGGACCGATGTCACCGGCCGCGGCGCAGTGAGGTCCAGCTCTTTGAGCTGGCCGACTTGGTCGACCAGATACAGCATGTTGGGACGCCCCGGGGCGACAATGCCGGCGAGCGGGGCGATCACGTCGCGCGTGACAGACTCCAGTCCCACCTGTACGGGACCCGGCGGAACATCCGGCAGCGGGTCGCCGATTCGGCCCGGCTCGGACCCGACGGCTGGGCCGGCGACCATCATGGCCGAGGCAAGCAGCCCTACGGACCCGGCGAGAAGTCGAAGGCCCCGGCGGGTTTGGGAGTGGGAGTGACGACGAACCGGTCTGGGCATGGTTACCTCTCCAGAAGTGCGGATGCCGCAGGCCGACCGGACCGTCGATGCCCGCAGCCATTCGAGCATTTACCCGCCAAAAGAAGTTCCGCAATAGTCCGATCGTCGTAGTACCTCGGCCTCGAGAGGTGGAGCAGCTCACCGTCGAGAGGTGGAGCCAACCTCGGGCGTCGGGACGCAGATCGTCAGCACGCCCGGCTGCACCTCGGCGATGAGGCTCGTGCATTCGCCTACGGCGTCGCCATCGAGCTGGTAGTTGTCCTTTCCCGCGATCATCACCTTGACCACCTTCCCCGGTCGCTGGTCAACCTGGTCATCCTTCTTGGGCCGGCGGGTGATCAACCGTAGGGCCAGCTTGACCCAGTGGGTGAACCGGCGCGGGGACGCGATGTACAGGTCGAGCAGACCGTCATCAGGCTGGGCGCCGGGGATCAGGACCAGGTTCCCCCGGAGCTCCCCGACGTTGGCGATGGCGCATAACATGGCGCGACGCCTGACCGGGCGCCGACCGTCCAGCTGGACTCTCATGGCAACCGGAAGTCGTCCCATCGCTTTCGCGGCGGCAACGAAGTAGGCAGCCGACCCGACCTTGTCCTTCAGGTCCGGGTTGGTCTCGTCCATGATCATCGCATCCACACCGATACCGGCCATCACCGCGAAGTGCTCAACGGGGCGGTCGTCCACGGTCAGCTTGATCAGGTCGATGGTGCGGGTATGACCGGCGAACGCGACGGCTATCGCCGCCTCCTCCTCCAGCGGCAGGTCCAGGTTGCGGGCTAGGAGGTTTCCCGTACCGGCTGGGACGAGGCCCATCGGGATGCCCGTTCGAGCCAGTCCGTCGGCTACGATCCGCACGGTGCCGTCGCCGCCCGCGCCGATGACCAAATCAACGCCGGCTTCCACGGCCTGCCGGGTCATCCCTCGACCCGGATCCTCCGCCGACGTTTCCAGCCACAGGGTGTCGATCCAGCCGTCCTGCTGGACCAGCTGCTCCACTCGGCTCCGAAATTGGTCGCTGACCTTCGTCGGGTTGTAGACGACAGCGCAGCGGCGAGACCGTTCGGGGGGTACGGCGTTCATGGCGTTCAACTCCTGTCTGGGCGAATCGACCGACGACCGCGCCTCCCCCGGCACGCGGACTTCAGGCCGAGTGCGGACAGCCTAGGGCACGAGCTAGGAGCCGCCGCCCTCCAGCAGTGCCTTCAGCTTGGCGAGGTCGGCGCGGTTTGCTCGACGGATGGCCCGCCCCATCAGCGGAGCCGTCAGCTTGGAGAAGCCTCGCGGCTCACCTCGGTTCCGTAGCGTCATGGACGTGCCGCCACCGACCGGCCGCCAGGTGTAGCTGGTCTCCATCGGAAAAGGACCCTCGGCCGTGCGCATCACCAGGCGTTGCTCCGGCACATACTCAGTTACCTCGTAGGTGTAGCGAAGCCGCTTGCCGAGGAAGTGTGCCACGAAGACGACGGTCGAACCCACCCTCAACGGTGCCGGCGTCTGCGGCTGGGCTGATTCGATGTTGACGTACCACCGCGGGGCATTGGTCGGGTCCGCAGCAAAGGAGGCCACCTGCTGTAGCGGGCGGTCGATGGTGATCTCGGTGGAGACGTCGACAGTCATGCGCTATCCCTTCCAACTCCACCGTATCAGCGGCTCCCGTCGACGCTGGGAGGATCAAAGAAGGGCACACCGCGCGGAAGACAATCTGCTTGCACCGATGCCGGAACGGCAGCAAACTTTCCGAGGTGACGAACGAGGTGGACGCGACGGATCACCGCGGCTCTAAGCGGAACGCCCGACCGGACATCGATGCGGCGCTTGTCGAACGGCTGGTGAGATCGCAGTTCCCGCATTGGGCGGGCTTACCGGTTAGACCGGTGGAGTTCGGCGGCTGGGACAACCGGACGTTTCGGCTCGGGGACGGCATGTCTGCGCGGCTGCCCAGCGATGCCGGGTACGCGCCCCAGGTCGACAAGGAACACCTTTGGCTGCCCCGCCTAGCCCCCCAGCTGCCACTTGCTATTCCCGTGCCGGTGGCGAAGGGCATCCCCGGCGAGGGCTACCCGTACAACTGGTCGGTCTATCGATGGCTGGACGGGGCGAGTGCAGTCGTTGCACAGATCGACGATCCTGCGGAGTTCGCGCGCACGCTGGCCGACTTTCTGATCGCGCTGCAGCAGACCGACCCAACCGGCGGACCGCCCGCCGGCGCCCACTCTTTCTTCCGCGGCGGACCGCTGGAAACCTACGACGACGAAACGCGTCGCGCCCTCGAGGCCCTGGACGGCCAGGTCGACACTCGCATCAGCATGCAGATCTGGGATACCGGTCTGCACGCCCGGTGGGACGGGCGGCCGGTCTGGTTCCACGGCGACGTCGCGGCGGGCAACCTGTTGGTGCGCGAGGGCCGGCTGTCAGCCGTTATCGACTTCGGGTGTTGCGGTGTCGGTGACCCCGCGTGCGACCTGGTGATCGCCTGGACGCTGTTCGAGGAGAATGCTCAGGATGTTTTCCGTTCGGCGCTGTCCCTGGACGACGCGACCTGGGCGCGTGGTCGAAGCTGGGCCCTCTGGAAGGCCCTGATCACCTTGGTCGGCAGCATCTACACCGATCAGACCGTCGCCAACGCCGCACGGCGGGTGATAGCCGCCGTCATCGCTGACCACCGAAGATCCGGCTGAGTCGGACGTCGTCATGGGTGCGTTCTGATGAGGTTTGGATTGTGGTGCCGGTGTCGGGGTGTCGGCGGCGTCGTCGGCGCCGGCTTTGGAGGTGGGCGATGATTCTGCTGTTGATGATGGGGTGCTGGTGTGGGTCGATCCATCGGGGTGGTAGCGATTCGGGGAGCCGGTCGGTGTTGAGCCGGCAGCGCCAGCCGCGGCTGGCGTAGTTGTGCTGGTGGTGGCGGCAGAGCAGGGTGAGGTTGTCGAGGTCGGTGGTGCCGCCGTCGACCCGTTCGGTGATGTGGTGTCGTTCGCACCATTTGGGGGGGCGGTCGCAGCCGGGGAGGGAGCGGCCGTGGTCGCGGGCGATCAGGGCGTGGTTTTGGGCGATGCCGGCGAGAGCCGCAGCACCTGCATCAGCACCCGCAGCATGGAGGGCTGCGTCAACGCGTCCGGCACGCCCCGCCGGTCACCGTCGGTGATGGCGCGGTGGTCCACCAGCCGCAGCCGGTTCCGGAGTTGTTCGAACGACTGCAGGAACCCCACCAGGGATGGGGCCCGGACGGACTCCGCGGCGGCGGTCCACCTCCACCTGGCTCAGCCACGACGAGGAGGTCGGGGAGAAGCGCAGCTGAAACGGCTTGCGCCGCATCAGACAGAGCAGCCCTTCGCCCGACTCGCCACAAGGCTAGGTGGTGTCGTCGCCGAGGAGGTGCAGGGCCGCGAACGGCTCTCTCCGGCTTGGACTGAAGAACAACGCACGCAGCGGGTCGGATTCGGAGTAGCGGACAAAGGACGCCGTGCGGGCTTGCCTGCTGTCGCTGTTGATCCTCTTGCGGATGCAGTACTTAACCTCGGGGACGGTCAGATCCACCACGATCGTGGATCCGCCGCGGAAGGTGAACGGCTTCTCGCCCTGGGGCTTGACCTGCTTGGACTGCGTCAGCGAGACGACAACTTGGGGGACGTGCCTGCCGAGAGGGCCGACATGCATCCCACTGCGCACCTCCTCCACCTCGAACGTGTCCTGCGGATCCATGCCCAGCTCTTCGGCGAACTCAGGCACAGCCTGGAATGCCGTCGTCAGCTGCGCCTTCAGATCCTCGCGCTTCTGTTGCGTCACCTGAAAGAGCTTGTCGCGATCGTTGAGATAGAGGCAGACATCGGCGTAGTCCTTGAGTCCCGAGACCACTGCGCCGTACTGCTGCTTGATGTCATCCCAGCGTTTCTGTGAGGAGCCGCCCTGCTCCGGACGGCGCCAGCGCAACGTGTCGACCGAAAGCGTGCGTGGGGTGTCCTCTGTCGGGTTGTAGGAGAGGTTCTCCGGGAAAATGCCACGGCGGCGGAAGGCCTCCACAAAGGCGACGCGGTAGTTGTAGTGGTCGTGGCTGACGATGTCGAAGTCAGCGGTGACCAGCGCCCGCAGGTACTCGAAGAAGGTGACGTCGATGGGCGGCAGGTAGTCGAGCGCGCGGATGCTCATGCTCAACACATGGGCGGCTGCCTTGGTCGCCTCGTCGGCGAGCCGACCCACCAGATCTGGATGAATCGCACCGTTGGGCAGCACCCCAGTACCACCGGTGTAGAGCCGGATCAGGTCTGAGGTGCGGGACTTGTAGATGGCGATGAACGCGTCGAACACGGCCGCCACGAGGACCGCCCCCCTGGCGTGTGGCGTCAGGGCCTTCTCGTAGTCAGCCGGATCCGGTTCGAACCTCTTCCATACCTTGCCATCCAGGTGGCCGATCGCGTTACGCAGTGCGCCTCGCCCTCCGGTGGCATAGCCAAACTGAACGGCCAGGCTGCCGAGCACGGTCTCGGCCTCGATGTCGCCACGACTCCGGCCGATCTCATGCTCCAAAAGCTCAGGGATGGTGAAGTGCTGCATCAGGGCAACGATGTCGGCGAAGCCCTCATGGAGCGCAAGCATGTCTTTGTTGGAGGGCTCGTTGAGGTGGCGCTGCATTCCGTCGAGAACTGCGTGACTGGTCTCATGGGCGATGATGTCGTGGGAGAGACAGGAGTACACGCGACTGCCGGGCAGCAGATTGCCCGGATCGTCGGCCGAAGCATCGAAGTAGCCGAACAGCAGGGCAACCTCCTCCGGGCTGTAGTAGGCGTTGGCCTGGCGCAGCGCATGCGGCCGGATCTGCAGCCGCGGAGTGAACACTCCCTTCCCGTCCACCGTCTTCGGTCGCCACTGGACCGGACGGCCGAGCGCCCGCTCGAAGTGCTCGACAGTCTTCATGGCGACCGCATACACCATTTGCTGATGGAAGTGCGGGTTGCCCTCTGACGGTGCCCAACCGTCCTGCGCCAGCAGTCGCGGATCGTCGAGGTCGACGACCCCGTACGAGGCCTCGGTGGCATCGACGTCGTCGATCGCGAAGTACTTCCCGAACGGACCAGGCTGCTGCTTGGCAGCAGCAACATCAGCCGCCTGCGCAGCCTCGGCGGGTGCGGCCGCGGACGAGCCCGCGCCTACGGTCTCCCAGCGAATCTTCAGCGTCACCTCGTTGATCCCGGCCGTGTCGAGACGGGTCGAGAAACTGGGGTCAACTGCGTACACCCGGACCCGACGAAAGGGTGGGTTTTCAATGTTGGGTAGGGCATCGAATGCCTTGACCACGTCGGGGACGACAGCCTTGGTCTTCTCGGTACGTGGCGCCGACTGGCCTGTCGCGACTGGATACCGAGCCGCAACGTGCTTGCGAAGAGCCATCGAGGCCTTGTCATCCTCGATCAGTGCGCTCATGAAGCGCTTGAGCTTCCCGCTACTCAGCTGGGCCGCGGCTGCCGGGTCGGGGACGATCTCTTGAAGCTCCGGGTTGAGCAGCCACCGCTGCGCCAGTTCCAGGTTGAACATCTGCTCACGTGGCGGCTGCTCCACCAGCCCGAGGCCGGTGATGATGCGGAAGAGCGAGAACGACCCCTCGCTGACCTTGCTCTGCGGCAGGTCAAATCGCGGCCGTACCTCGAGGGCGGCGCGGGCTCGAAGCACCCCATTGCCGAAATGCTCCTTGTCGATCTTGAGTGCTGCGCTGAACAGCGCATGCCGTACCGCCTCCACCCGACGCCAGTTGGGGGGCAACTCGTTCTTGTACTTCTCAAACCAGAGGGCGGCCGCGGCAGCGACCTGCGGTGTCGCAGCGGAGGTGCCCTGACCGTCGAGCCGGATCGCGTCGTCGCAGCCGTACCGCGGCCACGGGATATTGGGCGTGTACGCGGCCATGGCCGTTCTCATCGCCGACGCAGGTCCGAAGCTGCCCTCGAGAGCCGAACCCTTCAGGTCGGCATACGGCCTGCCGTCGGCCATGGCGCCGCAGACGGCGATCACGCGGTCGTAGCGAGCCGGATACACCAGGGTGTGCGGCGGAACCACTCCGACGTGGTTTCCCGCAGCCGCGCAGATACAGACCCCACGCTCGTACGCGCGGTCGACCGCCTCTCCCCAGGCCCGTGACGGCAGTCCGCCCATGCTCAACGTGATCACGTCGCAGGCCTCGTTCACGGCATAGTCCAGGCCCCGCGCCAAAGCACTCGTGCGGATCAGCACCACCCGGTCAGAGATCCGGACCGGCAACACCTCGGCGGCGTAGGCGCCACCAAGGTAGATCCCACCCTGAGCGGCAACCTTGCCACCGGCGAGGATTCCGATGGTTCCGGTGCCATGACCGGAGTTGTCGATCACGGGTACCTGGTTGTCCGGGTCGATCGCACTGTTCTTGTCAACGTCGTCCTCGACGAAGCTACGTTCCCGCTGCGACACCAGCTTCTCAGGCACGGTCTCGTGCGAGCGGTAGTAGCCCGTGTCGAGATGCGCGATGCGGGTACGCGGCTCCGAGAAGCTGACACTGTCACGGGCGGAGCCCAACTGGGAGTAGTCGTCCCCGAGGTGCCAGGCGAACACGTCGGGCCCGGCGGCCTTGCCGTCCGCTCGGTCCTGCGGGTTAGCGCTGCATCGCTCGCCAGCGGCCAGCGCACCCGCGGCGCCCTCCTCGTTGACGTCGACGTAGACGTTGTGCTGCAGGATGTCCGGCTCGGCGTAGAGCACGTCCGACTCCGCGATGCCGAGCTGATCCGCCACCCGCCCATGGGCCAGGTCCCACGGTGTGGCTGCACCATCGGGCAGCTCGGCGGTGTACCACTGGGGATCCGAGTCCAGCTCGAAGGAACCCGCGGGTCTCCCGGTGTCGAACAAGGGCCGTAGGTGGACGCGTCCCTCAGCCGCGGCCAAAGCGCTCGAGGGGCGCAGCTTCACCAGCAGCCGGTTGGTCAGCTCCGCCGATTCGCTTCTCTGGTCTGTCACGACTCCCCCTCCAAGACCGGTGGTCCGAACATTACTGCTCCGCGAGGTCGACCGAACGAGGACTGTCGTCCAAGTAGCTCCACGGCGCTGAGCGCGCTACCAGACTCGGCGTGCTCTGCCTTTTGCGATGCTGAGAAGGCTGACGATCCTCAGCCGACACGGTTCCATGAGGCGAAGCCGTTCTCAACGCCCTTCAGCGCCGGCTCGAGGTCGGGATAGTGACGTAGCAGCACCGAGATCATGGTGTTGTTGGCCACCCACTTCAAACCCTCCTCGGTGTACACCTCGGGACGGTAGTCGGTGGTGAAGAACCGATCGCTCTTCAGACGCCGGGACGCCATCAGGATGAAGATGCGGAAGGCAGTGTCACTGAAGGCGAAGCCCTTGGGCAGCGGCTCGGCGTAGTTGCCGACCATCATGTCGACCTTCTCGATGTCGCCGTCGTAGACCTCCTTCAGCTGCCGCGCCCATTCGGGGTTGGCCGTCAGCTCCTCGAAAGTAGCCGGAGCCTTCATATGCAACAGCCTGCGGAACTCGTTGTATCGGGGCACTCCGCGCTCGCGGACCCGAAGGACGTCGGTAGCGGCCAGGTCCACGATCGTGCCGTCGGGCTTGTGGAACTCCTGCAGGAAACGGGGGTAGTTGTGCAGGCAGACAACACCCGGGTTGCCCAGACCGAAGGAGTAGAAGGAGTTCACCATTCCGAACTCCTGCAACCGTCGCCGGGTATCCAGGGCGCCTAGATCACGGAAGGTCAGCTCACCGAGCAGCGCGTTGTCCCCCATCGATTGAAAAGTGAAGTCGTCAGGCAGCAGCGGATGCATCCGGTACACCCCGACGAACTCCTCGGTCAGCGAATAGGGGATGCCGTGATGGTCGGTTCCCGATCCTGGGATGCCGCTGATCACATCGCTGCGCGAGAGCCGTCCGAAGCGCTGGGTGATCCGCTTCCCGGCCAGTCCCCACCAGTTCGCGTTCATCGCAAGCTTGGTGGTCGGGTGCGAGATGACGGCCGGCGTCCACTCGACGGTGTGGATCTTGGCCATCAGGGCCGCGTTGATCAACCTCGCCTTGTCATACACCTCATCCTCGGTGAGGCCCGGGTAGTTCTTCTGCAGCATCTCCACGATCGCGTTGTGCTCGTGCGTGAAGAGCGTGTGGAGTAGTCCCAGGCCCATCCAGAAATTGCCTGCCACCCCGGTAAGGTCGATCTTCTGCTCCAGATCAGCCGGCAGCATGCCGTCCGGGTCCAGGCGCAGCTTCCCGTTCTCACCGCGAAGCAGGTCCACCATCTCGTTCCCGCTGCCGTAGATCTGCGAGCCGTCCCACCAGTGGCTGTCGTCGGTGGTGTAGGTCGGCGCCAGTCCACTGCTCGGGTCGTAGTCGGGATCGGGCCGGGTGCGCTCGATCTGCATCGGGTGCTGGTGCCAGTCGTCGTCCTCGGCGAGCTCCACTTTCCAGGGGTTCTCGGTGGCGTTCTTGCCGTGGCTGAACCAGTCGTGCACCTCAAACTGCAGCCAGGCTGACACCAAGACGTTTGCTCCGACGGCCGGAATGAGCTTGTCCCGGGTCAGCAGTTCCTTGCTGACTCTCCGCGGATTGGGGTCCATGATCGCAGGCTCGCTCTGCGGGAAGGTCTTCTCCAACGGGATGTTCCGGCCGAAGCGGCTCGCGTAGGAGCCCATTGCCGGCTTGCTCAGATCGTTGTACGTGCCGTCGGGCGTCCGCGCCTTGAGCCAGCGCGGGTCCGGGGGTTCGTCCATCTCCCTGACCCCCGTGTCGTAGAGGTTCCGCTCCCGGAGCCGGGTCCTTATCCCTACCAGCGTGAGGATGCCCAGAGGAACGGGGAGCTTGTCCCAACCGAACCTGCGGTCCAAGAAATGGGCGACCGAGGCGATCAACCGGTCGGGAAGACTGGCTTTCATACGAGGTTCCTCTCTTCTACGCCGCTGGCGTGCTGTTCCTAGCCTGCCTGAGTTTTCGTTTCAGTACTTCGAAGCCGGGATGGTGGCATGCTCACCAGCGACCTCAGCGAGCCGCGAGTCGGTGTACTTCCGGGTGGTCACCCAGGTGAAGATCACCAGCCCGAGGTTGCCGCCGACGACGAGAGCGACCTCCCAGCGTGCGGGCACGTGGGCCGGCACCTCTGGGCCGGGCACCTGGGCGAACAGGATCTGCTGGTTGTAGACGACGATGAACGCCAAGATGTAGAGCGCGACGATCACTCCCCAGTTCAACCAGGGCGCCCAGGGCCGGGCGGCCTTCTTCTCCGGTGTGTTGTAGAGCTTCTGAAGTGCCCGCCGGGGGCCGACATCCAGGTAGCGGTACGCCACCAGCCACCACAGCAACAGGTAGTAGTAGAACCAGTTGACCGCCAGAGCGGCGACCAGGATGTGCAGCGCGTACTCGAAGAAGTTGCGGAAGACCACCCACCGGCCGATCAGCTTGCCGAACGACTGCGGGTTGCGGTTGAAGAAGGCCACGATAGGCATGGACGAGATCAACAGCGCGATCCGGCCGCCCCAGTACCACAGCGTGCTCTTGTTGGCGATGGCGAAGGGGCCGATCAAGAACAAGTCGGACGTGACAACGATGATGTGCACCGTGAAGAGCCGAATGGCGATCCGGTTGGCGAACAGCGGGTTCAGCAGCTCACGGGGCCTCTTGAAACCCTGATAGATCTGACGGGCCCCGACACTGAAACCCCACACCAGTAAAATGGTGTAGAGGACGGTGATCACAATCTTCATCAGCTGGTCGGCGATGATTCTGATCCGGCGATCCGGCGGGTCCTGCCCTGGCCAGCGAGCCGCAGGTTGCGCAGCACCGCTTTCATGATCGCCACTGGGTGAGTGAGGATGATCGTCGCCTTGCCCCGCAAGCTGTTGGGATCGTCGGCAACCCCCAGCTGTCGCAGTGGCGAGCTCAGGTCGAAGTACAGTCTCTCGCTGACCATGGCTTCGCCCTCGAAGTCGAAGACCAGGCACATCGGGAAGTCGACCTTCTTACCCGTGGCCGGCAAGCCACGCCAGGTCCCCAGGTGGGTGCCGGTGAACCGGCCTTCCACCAACACCGCATCCGTGGCCGGCGACACCCGGCTGGGAAGGAACTTGAAATCCGGAAAGGCCTTGACATTCTCCGACAGAAAGTCATTGACACGATCTGGCCCGTCGAACAGACCGCCGTCGGCTATGACCTCGTACTTCGCCCGAGTGAACTCACCGATGCAGCCGGAGAAGTCATGAGCATTTTCGAGCCGCATGTGCTCGTTGACGGTGGCAACTCTGGGATCATCCGACATGGGGCACATAATACGGTCGGCGATTCCAGCAGGTATAGGGGCGGCTCGGTTGTTTTCGGGCTTCTCAGACTTTCCGGGCCCGGCGCCGGCGACCAGATGATGTTGGTCATTTACAGCGCAGCAGCGATCAGCGGCGCTCGCGGCCCAGCTGAGCTGGTGGCACGCCGACGACCTGATGCCCGACCCGGATGCCCCCCACAGACCCTGGGCCCGGCAAGCAGCATCCTGGAAGTCAGCCGACTGCGATATCGCGACGCCGGACTCCTGCGAGCCCTACCATCACGAGGACAGCTGCGATTGCGAGCAGAACCAGCAGCGGACTGAAGGCGAGTTCGCCACCTGGAAGGGCAGGCAGATGGCTGAACGGCGACATCTGTCGGACCCACTTCGGCAGGTCGAGCAGTGGCCCGATCTCGCTCACCAAGAAAGTGGCCACCAGAACGCCCCAAGCCACCGGGGCCACTCGACGCGACAGACCATAGAGCGCCACGGTGAGGCCCACCAGCACCCAGATCGCCGGCAGTCGAACAACCGCTGCAACCAGATCGCTGCCAAGCACGTCCGGACTCCTGCTCTGAGCGGCGTGCGAGAGGCCCAGGGCGACTCCACAGGCCAGCATCAAGAGTCCGGTACCCGCCATCGCGATGATCAGATGACTGACCGCCCAGCGCATCCTGCCCACGGTGCCCGCAAGGACGAGATCGCCCCGCAGGGATGCTTCCTCCCCCGACAGTCGCAGCGCGGCGCTGATTCCGTACGCCGACGCGAACACTGCGACAAAGCTGAGCTCGACGCTGATGAACGCATCCGCCACGCCGTCCACACCGCCGAGTGCAGTGATCAACTGGCGGGCGACTGGGGAGTCGAGCAACTCCCCGATGCTGGAGACTATCTGCCCGGCAACAAAGCTCAGCAGTACGAAAGCCGACAGCCATCCCAGGAACGCTGCGCGCTGCAGCCGCCAGGCCAGCCCCAACGGCGTGCCGAGCCAGCCGACCGCACGCGCAGGGCCCGCCCGCTGGGGCAGCATCCCGGCGCCTGCGTCGCGGTAGCGCAGCAACCAGGTCGCCGAGCCGATCAGCGCCACTGCTAGCGCGAGCGGGAGCAGCGTCACCCACCACCGATTACCCGCAAACGGACGCATCTGCTGGGACCATCCGATGGGCGACAGCCAGGTTGGCCAGCTCGGGTCCGCGCCGCCCATCGTGTCACCGGCGGCACGCAGCACGAACGCCACGGCGAGGCCGCCGATCGCGAGGCCGCGTGCCGCCCGCGCGCCGGCCGTGAGCTGCGCGGCGACCGCACCGACGCCAGCGAAGGCAATCCCGGCCACGGCCCAGCTCGTGCCGAATGCGAGGGAGCCGACGACGTCAAGCCCGGTGCCGATCAGCGCCAGGGCCGTCGTGAGCCCGATCAGAACCGATCCAAGAACTGCGACCACAACAGCAGCGGCCAGCGGCGCGTACCGACCCACCGAGCCTGCTGCCACCAGCTCGAGCCGACCCAGCTCCTCGTCCGCCCGGGTGTGCCGGATGACGACCATCAGCGCGAAGAGCCCCACCATGACCGTGCCCATGCCGATCATCTTGATCATCGAGATCGCACCCACCGATGTCGGGTCGTAGACCCGGCCGTACATGACGACCAGCGCCGGCGTTGCGTTGATCAGCTCCGAGCCTTGAACCCGTGAGGGAAGGTCGGGATACACCCCGACAGTTGCGGCCGCCGAGCCGGCGGCGACGGCCGCGAAGGTCGCCACATTGACCGGCAGCAGGATCTTGTCGCGCCGAATGTTCAGGCCCAGCAACGCTCGGGTACCGGAAAGGGCGTTCATGCCGGCATCCCTGTTCGGGCCGCTTGGGGACCAGATTTCTGCTCGGTAGCGATACCGGCGCTCTTCCCGGCGTCGCCGCCCGCGTTCTCGCCGTCGCCCTCACTGCCGTAGTGCCGAAGAAACAGCTGCTCCAGAGTAGGCGGCTGGCAGGTGAGTGCCGCGATCTCGTACCGGCCCAACTCTCTGAGCAGCGTGCCTAGCCGGACGGTCGGCACGACACACCGCAGCCGATTGCCGTCGACCTCCACGTCCACGATGCCGGGGAACCGCGCCAGATCGGGCGGTGTCGACCCCAGAGTCACGTCGATGGCCGTGTCGGTTACATGTCTCATACCTGCCAGCGTCCCGGTCTCCACCGTTCGACCTCTGCGGATGATGCTGACGCGATCGCACAGACTTTCCACCTCCGACAGAATGTGGCTGCTCAGCAGAACGGTTCGTCCCTGTCGACGCTGCTCCACGATGCATTCGGCGAAGACCTCCTCCATCAACGGGTCCAGTCCAGAGGTCGGCTCGTCCAGGATGAGCAACTCCGCCTCGCTGGCCAGCGCAGCCACCAGGGCTACTTTCTGCCGGTTCCCCTTGGAGTAGGCGGTGCCCTTCTTGGTCGGGTCCAGCTCGAAGCGCTGCAGCATCTCGTCGCGCCGCGCCTGGTTCACTCCGCCGCGAAGCCGTCCCAGAAGGTCGATCACCTCACCGCCGGTGAGCTGTGGCCACAGGTTGACGTCTCCGGGAACGTAGGCGAGGCGGCGGTGCAGATCCGTGGCGTCTGTCCACGGGTTCCCACCGAGCAACCGTGCGTTCCCCGAGTCGGGTCGCAGGAGTCCCAGCAGGATGCGGATGGTGGTGGACTTGCCGGACCCGTTCGGGCCTAGGAAGCCATGTACCTCTCCGCGAGCCACGGAGAGATCGAGCCCATCTAGAGCTCGGGTGCGGCCGAAGGTCTTCTTCAGACCACCGACCGCGATCACTTCGGTCATGCCACCAAACTACACAACTTTCAGATAATTCTAAACGTTCGTGACATACGATACAGTTTCTGAGTGGCAACCGAGGTGTTCGACTCCGAGACCGACGCGTTCGTGGAGCGCTTCGCGGCCGGCATGGTGGCCAGCGGCATGCCCCGGATGGCGGCCCGCGTGTTCGCCCTGCTGCTGAGTCGTGACGAGGGTGCAGCCACCGCTGCGGAGTTGGGCGACGCATTGCAGGCAAGTCCTGCGGCAGTCTCAGGTGCGGTCAGGTACCTGATCCAAGTGCACCTTGTCACCCGTTCGCATCGCCCCGGCGACCGTCGCGACGTCTACCGCCTTTATGGTGACCACTGGTACGAGATCGTCGGCAACCGAGAACATGACCTGCACGAGTGGGCGCGGCTCAGCCGCGAAGGTGTCGACGCCGTCGGTTTGACCACGCCGGCTGGCCGGAGGCTGGATGAGACCGCGCGCTTCTTCGAGTTCCTGGCGACCGAGATGAGCCAGGTCATGGAGCGCTGGCGGCGTGAAGCGCGCAACCCCTGATGACCGACCTGGCACCGATTGACCCCGCGACCCGCGCGCCGACTCCACCCGTTGCGCGGAGAGCCGCTTCGTGACCCACCCCAGCGCCTCGCTGTACCTTCCGCCAGGTGTGCCTCATGCTTGACGGCATGAGCAACCCGCAGTCCCTGCCAACCTTGACGGTGGTGTCAGCGCAGGTGTCGCCGGAGCGAGAGGCAGACCTGATAGCCGGCTTCCAGGCCCTGCTCGAGGGTCCGATGCCTGACGGCCTGCTCCGTACCGAGCTGTTACGCGGTCAGAACGGAAGGTGGCAGATTCAGTCGCTGTGGCGTGACCGCGATGCCCTGATGGCAATGCGCGCAGCTGGGCAGCCGCCAGCAGCTCTCGCATTGTTCGAGCGCGTGGGCGCCGAGCACTCCCACGAGTTCTTCACCGTCGAGCACACTGGCGGCACGCCTGATTGAGGAATATGCTCCAGAGCTTTTTGAGCATCTGGGGATATTCCAGCCATTTGGCAAACTCGAGAACTTTGCCGAAGGTGCGACGAAACACCGCACATTGCAGTAGGTTCGCGCCATGAAGGCTCGCCACCGCTTGTTCTCAGGTCTCGTTGCTATCCTCCTCGCCGCGATCGGCCTCATTGCCGGTGGTGCATTTCCGGCCTCCGCCCACCAGTCCGGCAACGTGAAGTATGTCGCCCTGGGCGACTCCTACGCCGCAGGGCAAGGTGCTGGCAACTATCGCAACGAGTGTCTGCAGAGTCGAAACGGGTATCCCGAGTTGCTCGACGAGGTCAAGCACGTGAACCTCCATCGCAACGCCACCTGCACCGGGGCAACGACGGCGGATGTCATCGCAGACCAGGTCTCGGCGCTCGACCCCCGTACCACGTTGGTAACTCTGACGGTTGGGGGGAATGACCTGCGGGTGGCGGCGATTGCGGCTGCGTGCGCGGCAGGCCCGACCGTCGAGTGCCAGACGGCCATCGCCGGCGCTGTTGGGATGCTGAGCCCGCAACCGCAGCTGGGAGGGCTCAGCATTTTGGGCAGTCGTCTGCTGAGCACCTACAGCGCGGTAGCGGCCAACGCTCCGAACGCTGAGATTCTCGTCACCGGCTATCCCTACCTGTTTGAGCCGCCGTCGCTGGACAATCCGAACAAGCCCACGATCGATGCGATCAACGCTGCGACCACGACCCTGAACCAGACGATCGCCGGCGCCGTGGCTGGCGCACGGGCGGCGGGTATCGACATCACCTTTGTCGACGTCACGACGGCTTTCGCCGGCCACGGCATCGGCAGTGCGGATCCCTTCATCAATGCCATCGGGCCAGACGCCTTCCACCCCAACGCTGCCGGGTATCTCGCCTACGCCGCTGCTCTGGATGCCTTCCTGCCGCAGCTGGCTGGACAGCGCTGACTCACCGTCGCTCGTAGTGCTTCCCGGACGAAGTGACGTCCGGCCGAGCCGCCTTGCCGACACGCCTACGCTGGTTCCAGGACTACGACGTGGTCGCCTGTCCGGTCTGAACCCGTGCGGGCTGCCACCCCAGCAGATCGGTTCGGGAACTGTCCGGAGGCAGCGATGTTTGAAGAGGCTCAGCTTTACGCACCGGTGACCCGCTCCGAGGATGGCAACATCACCGTGCATCTCGGCGATCACCATCCCGGTGCCGTTGACCCGGAGTACCGCGCCCGTCGCAACGCGCTGGCCGCGCTGGCAATGGAATGGCAGCCCGGCAGACCTCCGCCGACCGCGCCGTACACTGAGGCCGAGCACGAGGTCTGGCGCATCGTCTGCGGCGAGCTGCACCGTCTGCACGAGTTGCACGCCTGCGCGCTGTATCTGGAGGGCAAGCAGTTGCTGCAGCTGCCGGAGGACCACATTCCTCAGCTCGTCGAAGTGAACGCGTTGCTTCGGCCACTGACCGGGTTCCACTACGTTCCCGCCGCCGGGTTGGTGCCTCTGCTTCAGTTCTACGGGTCTCTCGCCGACGGCATCTTCCACTCCACGCAGTACGTCCGACACCACTCGGTCCCGCTGTACACGCCCGAGCCGGATGTCCTCCACGAGGTGGTCGGCCATGGCAATTGCCTTGCCCACGAGCGCTTCGCGGCCATCTACCGCACGGCCGGTCAAGCGGTGCGGCGGGTGGAGACCAGCGAAGCGGTGGAGTTCATCTCCAAGGTCTTCTGGTTCTCCCTCGAGTTCGGCGTGCTCCGAGAGCACGGACAGGTCCGCAGCTACGGGGCAGGCCTGCTCTCCTCGTACGGGGAGATTCAGCAGGTCGAACAGGCAGAGCTTCGACCGCTCGATGTGGCACGGATGGGCGTGCAGGCGTACGACATCACCCGCTACCAGCCGGTCCTCTTCTGCGGCGACGGATTCGGCGAGGTCGAGGATGTCGTCGGCAGGTTCTTTGACGACGTGGATGACGACCTCGTCCAGCGGCTGATGCACGACGCCTCGACGCCCGCCTGAGCAGCGGCCCGCCTGAGCAGTGGTTCGTAGCGTACGTCAGGTTGGGCCGGGCACGATGGTGCCCCGAACCTCCCCGAGACGGGCTGCACTGTGCCCCCGACTCACGGCCCGCATCACGACCTCGTCGCCGTCCTCCAGGAACGTCCGAGTGCCTGCCTCGCCGAGGTCGAGCGGCTCGGAGCCGTTCCAGGTGAGCTCCAGCAGGCTTCCTCGTTGATGGCGGAGCGGTCCGGAAATGGTGCCGGACCCGTAGAGGTCGCCGGTCCGCAGCCGGGCGCCGTTGACGGTCAGGTGGGCCAGCATCTGCGCCGGTGAGTAGTACATTTCGGCGTACGGACAGGTGCTGACAAGGTGGCCGTTCAGCTCAACCTCGACGTCTATGGCGTAGCCGCTGCTGGCGGCGGCGAGGTAGGGAAGCAGGGCCGGCCGGTGGTCCGGCAGCGGGATGCGGGCGTCCTCCAGCGCCTCGATCGGCAACACCCAGGCCGAGATCGAGGTGGCGAAGCTCTTGCCCAGAAAGGGTCCCAGCGGCACGTACTCCCAGGCCTGGAGGTCACGGGCCGACCAGTCGTTCAAGATCACCACGCCGAAGACATGCTCGCGGAACTGCTCCACGGTGACCGGATCGCCCAGCGAGGAGCCGACGCCGACGACCCAGCCCAGCTCGGCCTCGATGTCCAACCTGCGGCTCGGGCCAAACGACGGCGTCAGCGCATCCGCCGGCTTTCGCTGCCCCCGTGGCCGGATGACCTCCGTGCCGGAAACCACGACCGTCCCGGCTCGACCGTGATAACCGATCGGCATGTGCCGCCAGTTGGGTGTCAGCGGATCTCCATCCGGCCGGAAGATTCGGCCGACATTCCACGCATGATCTGCGGAGGCGTAGAAGTCGACGTAGTCTGCCACCTCGATCGGCAGCCGCAGCTCCACGTCCTCGATCATGCTGAGGTGCGGTTCCACCACCGCCCGGCCGGTTGGCTCGGAAAGCAGGGACTGGAGTAGCCGCCGGGTAGCGTCCCAACGTTGTCTGCCTTGGGCGAGGAACGGGTTCAGGCTCGGCTGCTCGAAGACCGCGGGATCGTGTCCGAGCACGCGCCACACCGCGGCCAGATCGATCACCCGATTCCCCACCGCGACGCCGACGCGGGGCGGCAGACCGGCAGGCGCGTAGACGCCGTAGGGCAGCTCGTCGCGGCCGAAGGGCCCCGATGCGGAGAGCCCGGATGCGGAGAGCCCGGATGCGGCGGTATCGGATACGGCGGGCTCGAACCAGCTCACGAGGGCTCCGCGACCAACCCCAGTGCGACCAGGTCGCCCACCGGGTCCAGCACGCCGCAGCAGCCGAAGCTTCGGAACCGCCGCCGGGTCCGGGTGGCTTGGATCTGGCTCCAGCCCCCGATGCTCTCGGCCAGCGCAGCTCCGTCGACGCTGCACAGCAGGTCGGCGGCATCTCGCTCCGTTGCGCCGTCCACCAGCGCGGCGACGGCTGCCAGCAGGGTGAGGAACCCGTGCTGGCGCGGCGTGGCCGGATCCGCGCCTGGAGTCGGCAACGCGTGGTGCAGCCCCGCGGTGGCTTTGAAGGACAGGTCCGCCTCGATCAGGACACTGAGCTGCCGCGCCAGCTGGTTGGCGGCGGGCGTGTCGAGCGGGTCCGGGCCACCGGTACGGATCTTGCCGAAGTGCCCCGCCGCCTCAACCTCCGAGACGACCCGCTCCCAGCCCGGCGCGTACGGGATCTCGACGAAGACGGCCACCTCGTCGTCCAGGTCCGCGGCAGCCGAGACCACCCGTGCAGCGTTGCCGGCCAGATCGTCCAGATCGCGCAAGGCGGACTCGATCGCCACAACCCGGACACCGGCAACGTGGCGTTGCGCCAGGCTGACCAGCCCGCCGGCGCCGCTGGTGTTCACCACGCTCACCGCCAGCACCTCGTCACGTCCGGCATCGCTCCCGCCGCCGGAAAGCGCCCGCCCCACCCCTGCCAGCTTCTGGTCGCTGACCACCAACGGCCCGATCAGCGGCGCAAACCACGACCGGCGATACTCCCGGTGCGCCGCCACGGCGTCGGCAACCTCCGCGCTGCCCGGCGGAAACATCGCAGCGTCGTCAACCAGACCCTCGAACACGGCGGCGATCGCACTCATCCACGCAGGCTAACTCACGCCCCGGGTGAGGGCGCCGATCAGAACGCCTCGGTGCCCGCTCTCGGCGCTAGGGTTGTTCATGAGCTACTACCGAAGCGTTGGAGAGGTTCCGCCAAAGCGTCACACCCAGTTTCGTCAGCCGAACGGCCTGCTGTACGCCGAGGAGCTGATGGGCGAGGAAGGGTTCAGTTCTGACTCGTCGCTGCTCTACCACCGCGGCATTCCCTCGGCGATAAGCGACGCCCGGGTCTGGGACCTGCCGGACCGGTCCACGACGGCGAACCACCCGTTACGCCCGCTGCACCTTCGGCTGCCGGAGCTGTTCGCCAACACCGATGCGGCCCAGGTCGACCTGGTCACAGGCCGTCGACTGGTCCTCGGCAACGCCGACGTACGGATCTCCTACGCTGTCGGAGCCAAGACCTCACCGCTGTATCGCAACGCGATCGGCGACGAATGTGTCTACATCGAGTCCGGTCACGGCACCGTGGAGACAGTGTTCGGCGCGCTGTCCTTCACCGACCGCGACTACGTGCTGCTGCCCCGGGCGACAGTTCATCGGTGGCTTCCCCACAGCACCGTCAAGGCGTACGCCATCGAGGCCAGCTCGCACATCACTCCCCCGCGGCGCTACCTGTCCCGGTTCGGTCAGCTGCTCGAGCACAGCCCGTATTGCGAGAGGGATCTGCACGGCCCGACGTCTCCGCTGCTGAAGGAGGGCTCCGATGTGGAGATCTACACGCTGCACCGGGGCAAGGGACCCCACGGCATGGTTGGCTCCGTCGTGGTCGCGACCAGCCATCCGTTCGACGTGGTGGGCTGGGACGGCTGCCTCTACCCGTACACCTTCAACGTCGACGACTTCGAGCCGATCACCGGTCGGGTGCATCAGCCACCACCGGTCCACCAGGTCTTCGAGGGCACCAACTTCGTGGTGTGCAACTTCGTACCTCGCAAGGTGGACTACCACCCGCTGTCGATTCCGGTGCCCTACTACCACTCCAACGTCGACTCCGACGAGGTGATGTTCTACTGCGGCGGGGACTACGAGGCCCGCAAGGGATCCGGCATCGGCCTGGGCTCGATCTCCCTGCATCCGGGCGGTCACTCGCACGGCCCGCAACCCGGGGCCGCCGAAGCGTCTATCGGCAAGCACTACTTCGACGAGCTGGCTGTGATGATCGATACCTTCCGACCACTCGAGATTGGCGAGGCTGGCGCCGCCTGCGACGACAAAGCGTACGCCCTCAGCTGGAACCGCGCTTTGCGCTCCTAAGTCTTTGCACCAGCTGACAGCCGACTCTGCAACACCAGTGGCTCGATGCGGTACGGGATCAGCTCCGCGAGCCCGATCAGAGAAACCGACCGCACGACGCCCGCATCGGTGACCATCGCGTCGAGGACGCGCTGCAGATCCGCGTTGGAGTGGGCCACCACCCGGCACCACAGGTCACCGTTTCCGGTCACCGTCCAACACTCCAAGACCTCCGCGATCTCGGCCAGCCGGTTGCGAATGTCCTCACGACCCTCGTGCTGGACAATCTCCAACGTGACGAAGGCTGTGACGCCGTAACCCAGCGCCGCAGGAGATATGCGCGGGCCCCAGGCCGTGACCACCCCGTTCCGCTCCAACCGGTCCAGCCTCGCCTGCACCGTGCCGCGCGCCACCGCCAGGCGCCGGCTGGCTTCCAGCACTCCGATCCTCGGCTCGCTGCTGAACAGGTGCAGGATGCGCGCGTCCAGCTCGTCGACACGCGCGGCCAGGCTGGTCATTGTGACCTTTCTCCCCGGTTGCAATCGAAGCGAATAGAGCAAATTGTATAGTGCTCACCAGCTTGGTTGCACAGATTGCCGGGTCGAGGACGATGACGGTATGACCGATGTCCTCACCCACACAGTGCTCACCCACGACGAGTTTCTTGCTGGCCTCGACCTGACCCAGCTCCATGACCTCGTGGGTTTGGTGGAGTACGACGAAAGCAAGGACCCGTTCCCGGTGACCGGCTGGGACGCAGTGGTCTGGGTAGTCGGCAATGCGACGCAGGCGGCGCAGCACTACCAGGCCGCGTTCGGAATGGAGCTTGTCGGCTACGCGGGCCCCGAGACGGGGGTTCGGGACCATAAGGCGTTTGTGCTCACCAGCGGCGCCTGCCGGTTCGTTCTCAAAGGGGGTGTCAGCCCGGACAGCCCGCTACTGGACCACCACCGCAGACATGGTGACGGCGTCGCCGACATCAGCTTGGAGGTTCCAGACGTGGACGCCTGCATCGCACACGCCCGCGCTCAGGGCGCCAGGGTGGTCACGGCCCCCCACGACTCCTCCGATGAGCACGGCACCATCCGCTCCGCCACCATTGCGACCTACGGCGACACCGTCCACACCCTCGTGGACCGGTCCGACTACGACGGCGTCTACCTCCCGGGCTACGTGCCCTGCAGCTCCGGCTACGCCAAACGCACGGGCTCGCCGCGACGCATCTTCTCCGCCCTCGACCATGTCGTCGGAAATGTCCGGTTGGGTGAGATGAACTCCTGGGTGGGGTTTTACAACCGCGTCATGGGATTCACCAACATGGCCGAGTTCATCGGCGACGACATCGCCACTGACTACTCCGCGCTGATGAGCAAAGTGGTAGCCAACGGCAACCACCGGGTGAAGTTCCCGCTCAACGAGCCCGCCGTCGGCAAGAGGAAAAGCCAGATCGACGAGTTCCTCGAGTTCTACAGCGGCCCGGGAGTCCAACATCTCGCGCTGGCCACGAACGACATTCTTGCCTCAGTGGACGCGATGCGCGCCGAAGGCGTGGAATTCTTGGACACTCCGCAGTCCTACTACTCCGACCCGGAGCTGCGAGCTCGCATCGGCAAGGTGCGAGTTCCGATCGAAGAGTTACAGAGTCGAGGAGTTCTGGTCGATCGAGACGAGGACGGCTACCTGCTGCAGATCTTCACCAAGCCGATCGGTGATCGGCCCACGGTGTTCTTCGAGCTGATCGAGCGGCACGGATCATTGGGCTTCGGCAAGGGCAACTTCAAAGCGCTGTTCGAGGCCATCGAACGGGAGCAGGAACGTCGCGGCAACCTGTGACATCGCCCATGGCGCAGGCTGTCGTGCTCGTATCGAAAGGGGCTGGCCGTCCTCAACTGAGCACAGGCCTTACACCAGCGAGCCGCGAATTGTGCGGCCAAGTGTCGAACGGCTTCATATGATGAGTGATGCGTGATGAGTGATGAGGATGAGTCGACAGTTCGGGGGGATAACCGATGGCTCAGGTACCGGCTGGCCGTCCGGGTCGCATCTTCATTAGCTACCGCCGGGAGGACGCTGCCTACCCCGCGGGCTGGCTCTATGACCGGCTGAGTGACGAGTTCGGCGGAGCTCAGCTCTTCAAGGATGTGGACAATCTCAAGCCCGGCGATGACTTCGTCGAGAAGATCACCTCCGCCGTCAGCTCGTGTGACGTCCTGCTCGCGCTGATTGGCCCGGAATGGGCCACCATCGCCGACCACCGCGGCCGCAGACTGGATGACCCGGGCGACTTCGTTCGGCTTGAGATAGAGGTTGCGCTCAAGCGTCGGGTGCGGGTCATACCTCTCCTCGTCGGGGGGGCGCACATGCCCAGCGTCGAGGAGCTACCACCAGGCATGACCCCGCTGGCCCGACGGCAGGCCCTCGAGCTGACGCCTGGGCACTTCAACCGCGATGCAGAGGAGCTGGTTGAGGTTCTCGACGACGTACTCGTCAGCGCAGGTGCGGAGACCGGCAAGATCCCCAAGTACGGCGCCTCCCCGGTCGTCAACCCGGCTCCGGAAGTCGACGTGGACGACTCGACGCCAGACCCGCCGGACATCAGCCCAGATCCGGCGGACGCCAGCCTCAGCGGCTCGATCGACGACTGGGTTGCTCCGCAGCAAGAGCAGACGAGGGACGAGCTTTCGGAAGTAGGCGTCACCCCGATGCCTCCCCAAACCGCGAACGCGCCGCATGCGAGCCGCCGAAGGACCTGGCTGGTTGCCTGCGTTGTGGCTGGCGGTATCAGCGCGACCCTGATCGCAGTCGGAATCCTCCAAGCAGGCAACGGAGGGGATTCCTCACCCACTGCCAGCGCCGAAGCCGACCCTACGCCGAAGGCCGTCACGCAAGGCCTGCCGAAGTCCGCCACACCGCTGCGCGACGACGTGCTCCTTTGGCGATGGACCCATGACGGGGTGCAACGGATCCGAGTCCTCAACTCCCGCGGCGGCATCGGCAGGAGGCTGACTCAACGAGACGACGAACGGGCAGCGGTCATCACTCATGACCGACGGACAGTTCTATACGTCCGCGACCCGGTCGGTGGGCCGAGATCTCTGCATGCGGTCTCGGCGGATGGGAAGGAGGAGCAGTTGCTCTTCTCCCTCGGAGCAGACGTCTGCCCCCGGTTGGGACGCCCCGCCTTGTCGGTCGATGGCGTACTCGTCATGGCCTGCAAGGGTTTTCCAAACGATGAAGCGGCGCTCACCGTCGTCTCGTTGGACGGCAGGGTGCTGCGTACCCTTGATCGCGGCAAGCTCGACGACCCCACCTTCTGCGAGGGTGGGAACACAGTCGTCTACTGGCGAAATCCCCCCGAGGCCACCGAGGACGGTGGCGCGCTCTACCGCGTGGAAACCGACGGACGGAGCGAGCCGACGCGGCTGACGAACGGAGAGCCGGGCCAAGACGCCGACCCGGCATGCTCGCCGGACGGCGATCAGGTTGCCTTCAGCCATGCCGAAGGCGGCCAACGATGGATTGGACGGATCGGCGTCGGGGCCGGTGTGCAGGACCGACCCGACCAGCTGACTTCAGGAGCCGGTCAGGACAAGGCACCCACCTGGTCACCCGACGGATCTCAGCTCGCCTTTCGGAGGGGCCCGGTTCGCAACTCCGACCTGTGGATCGCCGACCTGGGCGGGGACCGGAACCGGGAGCGCAAGCTGGTGGACAACAACGGCGGCCAAGATGCTGACCCGGCGTGGACGACACGATAGCCACCTTGGCCGCCGCTGCAGGGTCACGGCCGACGTCGCCGGAGTTGCTACGCTTGGCCGCGTTGGCCAGTCTGCGTGGTGGCGTTCCCGTGCCGCTTGCTGGTGTAGCCGAGAGCTGGTCAGCATCGGAGGTTCAGTGGACCGTCAGTTGGCTGGTGTCCGTCCGCTCTGTGTCCGCGTGCAGCGGATCGCTGACCTGGACGACGCGATCCGACGGCTGGGCGTCGCATTCGGACGACCAGTGCTGGTATGTGTCGGTGGCGCCGGTGGGCTTGGCGACGAGCACCTCGCCGGCACGGAGAAGCTCTTGAGCAAGTGGGTGATCCCTGCTCTCGAGCAGTGGAACGTGGCCGTTGTCGACGGGGGTACCGACGCCGGGGTCATGCGAGTTCTCGGCGAGTCCTATCACAGTGTCGCAGCAACATTTCCTCTCATCGGGGTGGTTGCGGCCGGAACGATCACTGGGCCCGACGACGACTGCTCCCTCTCATCGGACAAGGTCACGCTGGAGGCCCACCACACTCACGCCGTCCTGGTGCCGGGCTCGAAGTGGGGGGATGAGTCGCCCTGGATGTCCGCAACTGCTACGGCGATCGCGGCCGGCAGACCGACGGCAACCTTGGTGATCAACGGTGGGGAGATCACCTACAACGACATCGCGCTTAGCGTGGCAGCCAACCGACCAGTTCTCGTCGTCGGGGGTTCCGGACGTACCGCGGATGACATCGCTGGTGCCACAACGGGCTCGGGAGGGGACGCCCGCTCCACGGCGCTCGCCAAGTCACCTCTGGTCCACGTCGTTCATCTCGCCGACGCCGACGGCGTGCTGGCGGCCCTCCGACAAGCGCTGCTGAGCTAGCACTGACACCAGAGGAGAAGACGTGGTCGCAGCGTTGCTGAAACGACTTCCCAGGTGGCGTTCGCGGTTCGAGTCGCCGCCAGTGATTCCTCGAGACGCTGTCGCCCGCTACCCCGGGCTGGCTGATGACTTCGAGGTGCTTGACAAGGTCGTTGCGCCAGCCTTCCGAGAGTACGACCTGCTGGCCCTGTCCGGTCAGAACCGGTATCGCCGTCAGCAGCTCGTGATGATCTTGGGCTCGGCTGTCGTCACCGGCTTAGGGGGGCTCCAGGCCGTTTTCCCGCGTCAGGCGTGGCCCGGCGTTCTGCTTGCCCTGTTCGGGGTCGGCTTGGCGGCGGCTGGAAGGTGGGTCAAGGAAACGAGCCGACAGCAGGACTACCTGACTGCCCGGGTCAAAGCCGAGAGACTACGGGCGCTGCACTTCCGCTACCTGTCAGCCACCGGACGGTACGCCGACGCTGACCGTGCGCACGCGTTGCGCCGCGCTGTCGTGTCCATCCGGTCTGGAAAGGAGCTCGAATGAGTGGGCGGCTTGCAGACTTTCGGCTGGCATACCAAGAGCTGCGTCTGAAGGACCAGCGGCTCTTCTACTCGGGTCGAGCCGCGGAATATCTCCGGGCGCACACGCAGGCAACTGCGGTGCGCACCATTCTGCTGCTCCTCGCCGGGATGGCCGGCATTGCCGCATTGCTTGATGACTCCGTCGGCTATCGCGCCGCGATGGGCGTCGTCGGTGCGCTTCTGGCCGCGCTTGCCGGCGCCCTCACAGCGTTCGAAGAGCTGATGGGCTTCGATCAGGTTGCGAAGCTCTACACCGACGCCGCAAACAGCCTGGAGGAAGCGGAGATCGAGTGGGAGCTGCAGTCGGGTGAGGATATTCCCACAAACGTTGATCGAGTCGAACAGATCTTCCGCACCGAGAACGGCCAGTGGGGACAGCTAGTTCTCCAGACCGCTGAACGAGAGTCGCTGAAGTCCAGCCCCCAAGGCGGTTGACCTCGCAGAATGCGAAATAGGCGCACGCTCACGCATTCAGGGATTCACCCGCTGAGCGAGCCGCTGCGGAGTAACGTCTGCATCACTTTGGAGTCGGATTCTCCTCGATCCTTCCCCTCATTCCCCGAAAGGTGGCGGCATGGTCGGATTTTTACCACGGATACCGGCGGAGTCACTGGCCGATTCCTCCGGCTCCCGCTCACGGATACCTCCCTCACGGATACCCCCCTCACGGGATGCGCTGCCGCTGGCTCTCGACCGGATCGAGTCGGTTGAGCAGTTCGTCGCGATCTCTGAGACGGCCGGCGATCTGGTGTCCAACGGACGGGTCTCGAAATTCTTGATCGACCGGCGTGATCCGACGCAGTTGTCGGTGCGATTCATCAACGGCCAGTTCACTGTCGGCGGCCAGACTCCGCTGGAGGCCCGGTACCACTGGTACTTCGCCCGGGTTGTCCTGGGAATCCCCGAGGATCTCGATACGTTCAACGAGGTCACCTATTTCACGCAATCCAAGCGGTACGTCGCCGGCGTCCTGCATAGCTATCTGCTGGGTGATTCCCCCATCCCCGTTTACGGATTGCAGTTCTACCCCCAAGACGTCATCCGTGAAGAGCTCGTGGTGGAGAGCGCGCGGGTGGTGAAGGACCAGATCCACATCTCCGACGCACGGTTCGCTTTCGTGCCCACCGGCAGCCAGCAGACCGTCGCCGCCGTTGCCGAAGAGCTCGCCGCGCTCGGAGTCGAACTGCTTCCGCTCGACAGGATCCTCGGATCGATCCAGTACCTACCGCTCAACACCGGCGAGGCGTGGGGCCACCTGCGGATCTTCCCGACCGACAGCTCAGACCTTCGTCCCACCGACATCCCGGTATTCGATGAGCTGCCTCTGGATCTGTCGGTTGTCGCCGGCGTGCTGACCCGAGCGGTGCAAGACACCAACTCCCACGTCAACTTGAAGTCAAAGGAACGCAACACCCCGAACGCTGTCCTGCGTACCGCCGCACCGGATCATCCGCGGCTGGCGCCGTTCGCCGGACAGCCGGTGCATCTGGTCGTCGCGAAGGACGACTTCACGCTGGAGCCGACAACCGACGAGGTCGTTGCGCAGAAGCTCGCCGAGCGGCTGGATCGCCCTCTGATCCCGCTCCGTTGGGAACCAGAGACCGAACTGCGCTCCTATGACGAGATGGCGGCTGGGAGTGCGCAGCAGACGCGCGGGTTCTCCGCCCGGTACGGCTCCAAGGCGGCCAACCTGGGGTTCCTGGCTCACCGCGACGTGCTAGGACGGATCGGTGACCACGGCAGCCCGAGCGCCGACCGCGGCTACGACCTGGTCCCGCATGGCTTCGGCGTACCGCTGCAGGCGTACCGCGACTTCGTCGACCATCCGCCGAATGGCCGGCTGAAGACCATGATCAGCGAGCTGGTTGATGCCGAACAGGCCGGTCAGCTCTCCCCTCGTTCGCTTGCTGAGAAGGCATCCGCGGTGCAGGCGGCTTTCATGGCTGCGTCGTTCCCACCGGGAGCGCTGGAGCGGATCCGCGCTGAACTCGAGGAGGTCATTCCCGGCGTGGGGAGGATCAAGGTCCGGTCCTCAGCCAATGCCGAAGACGTGCCCAACTTCGACGGCGCCGGCCTCCATGACAGCTACGCGGCGGACACCGACAAGCCCGACCGTCCAGAGGGCGCCTGCCGGGTGGAGGAATCCGGCCAGCCCGGCGGCGAGGTGAAGCGGAAGGTCAAGCCCAAGTCCGTCGGCTGTGCCGTCAAGGGCGTGTACGCCAGCCTGTGGAACAAGCGCGCCGTCGAAGAACGCTCCTTCGCACGGATCGACCAGACGAGCATCGCCATGGGTCTGTCCATCTTGCCGGCCTACGACACGGAGGCCGACGTGGCCGCCAACGCCGTGGTTGTTACGCGGGTGTTGAACACCCAGGACGTCTACGGCTACTCACTTTCGGTGCAGCAGGGCAATAACCTCGTCACCAACCCAGATCCCGGCACCTACTCCGAGGTGACGGTTGCGGCCTTCGTGTCCGATGTCGAGCCGATCAGCCTGACGGTGACCCGCTTCGCGAAGCCGACCGCGGATGGGCCCGAGCTGACCGAGCCTGTGCTGCCTCGGGAGCGCATGCTGGAACTCGTCGAACTCGCGAAGCAGGTGGAGCGGGCCTACTGCCGGGCCGAGCCGGGCTACTACCCCGACTGCGTCGCAGTGACCGCCGCCAACGACAAGCCGACCTCATTGGATCTGGAGATCAAGGTGCTCGAGAACGGCCAGCTGGTCTACAAGCAGACCCGTGAGTTTGGCGGTCGGTGAGGCGAGGAGTCGACAACTCGGTGATCAGGTCTCCTGGAGGTCACGATGCTGTTATGACCGGGAGCGAGGGGCTGACCGGGAGCGAGGGGCTGACCGGGGGCGATGTCAGGTTCGTGACCGGTTCGAGCAGGTTATGCCGGCCGAGCCACGCCGCGATCTGCGGCGCAAGGCTCGAAGGCAGGAGCTCCTCCCAGCGCCTCAGCGCGGCGCCCAAAGTGGGCGCAGACGCCAGCACCTCGAGCAGCGGCGCCAGCTCGGCTCCGCCGAGGAACGCAACGGGCCTGTCGAGTTGCGGCGAGGTGAGCGCCCGGCGCCATTCGACGGTGTCGCCGACCAGACACGCCGTTGTGCGCAGCTCGGCGGTCGGGTGTAGGCGTACTCGCTGCGGCAGCCAGGCGAACAGCGGTGTGATCGGTGGGCTGGGGAGCTGAGCCCGCTCGGCGCCGGCGCTGCGACGACGCCAGAACGGCCGGTCCGCGAACTGCTCGTGTTCTGCGTACTGGCGGGCGGCCGTCGCCGCGTGGTGCGTGACCGACGTCCGCACCAGCTCGCTGTAGTACTGCAGTCCCGCTTCGCCGTCGCCGCCCGCACTCAGCCTGGCGTGGACAGTTGCTGACGCGGCGAGCGCGGTCTGGATAGCCGTCTGCACCCCGGACGAGGACAGCGGGTCGATGGCAAACGCCGCCTCCCCCACCCGGATGGAGTCCTGGTCGACCGCTGGGGCACAGACGTAACTGGTGGCGTCACAGACTTGGACCGGCCCAGCAATCGGCAGCGTGTCGACCAGGCCGGACCACCGGGGTGAGGCGCTCAGGAGTCGCCGGAAGAGGCGTTCGGCATCTTCAGCGGCGAGCGTCTCTGGGTCGACAAAGGCCATCACCCGGATGTCCCCGGCGGGCAGGAGAGCGCCCCAGAGCCAGCCATCACTGAGCGCCTCGACCCAGCTCTGTGAGCCCTTTTCCACAGTGCCGGGTCGCCACCGTGCATGCAGCGCTATCATCCTCGCGGAGACTCGGGTGGGTCGTCCGCCGAGCAACCGGCGTCGCCCACTGGCGTCGGCCAAGAACCGCGCCCGGACCTCTCCGTCCGGCAGCGGTACACTCCAGCCCGGAGCGGAGCGTCTGGGTTGGACGGCTCGTACGGAGGTCAGCACGGTGGCCCCGGCCGCCCGAGCATGATCAAGCAGGATCTCGTCGAACCTCCCTCGGTCAACTGTCACGGTGCCCTCCGGCGCAACCCGCTGCTCGTCGTCGGTGTGCCATCGGATCGCGGCTTCCCTGACCGAAACTGCATCGGCCTGAACGAGCGAGCGCGGCACCCCGACCGACTCGAGCACCGGCCAGACGCCCTGACTCAGCGACTCCCCGACGTGTGAGCGCGGGAACGACCGTTGATCCACGACCAGCACCTGATATCCGAGGTGGGCGAGCCGCGTCGCCAGCGAGGATCCGGCGGGACCGCCGCCGACAACACACACATCGACGTCCCCAATCACCTGCACGGGGGCTGTCCGGTGAGGCGCGGGCACGGGATGCGGGTCATGCGAAGTAGTCGGGTCGAGCCGTCAACAGGCGGCCATAGGCGCCCAGCGACCAGTGCAGCCACCCGCGGATGTAGTCGCAGGCCGGACGGCCGCGGGCGATGACCTCATGGTGGCAGCCACCGCCGCAGAGGTAGCGCGCCCAGCAACTCCGGCAGGGCTCCTGTCGGTGGACGTGCCGCTCATCGAGCCAGCGGAGCTGGCGACGGCGGTCAACGCCCGCCGAGACACTGCCGAAGGCAGCGTCGGGATCTCCGACGAAACGGTGACAGGCGGCCAGGTCGCCGTCCGCAGAGACGCCGAGGTAACCCGCCCCGGCACCGCAGGGGTACGGCCGATGCGTGCCGCGATGAATCTCCCGCATAGCGGTGACGGCGTTGGTGAACGGGTACCGCTGACCGGCGACCACGCGACGCTCGAACTCCTGCCCGCACGCAACCATCTGGTCGAGCATGACGGCCAGCTCCGTCCGACCGAGCTCGTCCCTGCCGGTCGGAGACCGGAGCAGAGGCGAGAACCCGACGCCATGGAAGCCCAGGGCGACAAAGTTGTCCAATGCCTCCGGCAACCCGAGGTTGACCGGCGTGACAGTGACCCGGGCGGAGATCTGCATGCGCCGCTGCCGGGCCAGCAATGGAACCAGGCGCTCGATGATCTTGTCGAAGCTGCCCTGCCCGCCGAGGAAGGGGCGCAGCCGGTCGTGCACCGGACCGAGCCCGTCCAGGCTAACCGTGACGGCGAACCCGTGCTCCTCGAAGAAGTCGGCGTCGTCCTCGGTGAGCCGAGTGCCGTTGGTGGTGATGGAGAACCCGACCGCCGCACCCCGATCGGCGGCCAGCACCTCGGCACGTTCGGTGGCGGCATGGATGACGGCGCGGTTCAGCAGCGGTTCGCCGCCAAGGAAGGCGAGGTTGACCCGCTCACCCCTGCCGACCTCGGAGAACAGCAGCTCAACCGATGCCATCGCGGTTTCCATCGCCATCTCGGTACGAGGCCCGCCGAAGCTGCCGCCATCGGCGTAGCAGTAGCTGCAGCCGAGGTTGCACTTCTGAGCCACTGCCAGCGACAGCGCCCGTACCGGTGCTTCGGACAGCGGTGTGTCGTCGATGTAGGTCGGCGCGTCGAGGCCGAGCCGGGACAGGCTGTCCCGCAGCCCCTCCTCGTCGCCGCTGCGGTTCAACCGGTCGAGGACCTCGAAGGTCGCGGGGTCGACGTCATAGACCCGGCTGCCGTTGGGGATGAAGAGCTGCCGCTGGCTGCCGCTGCTGATCAGATGTGCCTGTGAGGTGTGCGGGGCCGAGAGCTCGAAGAGTTCAGTCATGGTCTCGTCCCTCGACGATCAGTCATGGTCTCGTCCCTCGACGATGAATCGCAGCAGCCCCTGCCAGTTGCGGAAGAGCTCCTCGTAGGAGATCTGCCGCGCATTCTCGACGTTGTAGCGCTTGGGTTCGCGGCTCCGAGCCAACCAGTTGTTGCCGATACTCGGCCCCTGCGCGGTCGGCTCCACGTTGACGTAGTCGGGCCGGCTGGCTGCCCAGTAGTAGCAGCCGCATTCGCGATAGTCGTTCTGCCAGGGGGAGCACAGGCTCTGGGTCAGCTCACCCGGAGCCGCCAGCACCTCATCGATCAGCGGGACCATCTCGCCGGTCGCTTCGCTCCGGGCGAAGACCGACCGCAGTCGCAGTTCGACCGTCTCGGTGCTCTGTGGTGTCGACTCCACGTCGAGAAAGGTGCAGGCAACCAGCTCACCCGGCGATGCTGCCAGGATTCCGGCCAGCGCGTTGGACCACTCCAGCCAGGTGAAGCCAAGCTCTGCATCCGGCTCGGTCGGGGACGGACCGCGTACCGGCATCCAGGTCGGCGAGTCGGCGACCTGGATCAGCAGCCGTCCTCGAAGCCGGACCAGCTCATCCATCGCGCTCACCACCAGCCCGGTGGCCTCGTGAATCTCGATCCCGGTGAAGATCCGCCGCCACACGTTGCGGAAGTCGAACTCCAGGCCGGGGAAACAGTTCGAGATAGCCGACTCCGGCAAGGTGCTGGGCGGGTTGCCGGCGGCGCGGTGATGCAGCTGTGCGGTCAGGTTGCGCGGCTCGATGCTCACGTCGGCGTCCCTTTCTCGGTGTCGGGGAAGATCGGGCCGTGGACGAGCGCGCGCACCAGCGCCACCTGGCGGCGGGTCAGGGCCAGGTGTCGACCGTCAGCGCCTCGCATCATCGCCGGCATCTTGCGTCGGCCACGGTCGGACAGATCGCCGACCTCGTCGTAGTCGCGGAGTACGTCGGCGAACCACGGCGCAGCACCGCTGCGGAGCGCCACCAGGATGCTCTCGTGAAGCTGCTCCAGGGCGAGGGTGTCCACCAGAGAGCGGGCCATGATCGGATCCGCGCGACGACCCTCACCGACGTCGTGACCTGCCATGCCGCCGGAGTTCATCGCCGCCGTGTTCATCAGCCGCACGCTCTCGAAAGCACGTCGGACGATTTCCTCCACCTGCTCGAGAGTGGCCTGCCCCGGCTGGACGTCCGGACCGAACAACGCCTGTTCGAGCTCGTCGGCCACAGAGCGGATCGGCAGACCATCTGGTGCATAGGTCGGTGGGCCGACACCGACCCGACCGAAGGCGGAAAGCGTTCGACCGCCGATCGCGAGGCTCACCCGGACGATGCCATCACACCCGTCATCCAGGTAGCCCCGGCTGGCCTGCTGGGCGTCCAGCGCGTAGATCTGACCAGGCACCGTGATCTCGGGCCCTTGGTCACGGTAGCCGAGCCATCGACCCCTGCTGGCGTCGTACACGACGTCGCGGACGTTGGGATCTGTTGGCGCTCCCACCGGCGGTGAAGTCCGGCTGGAGCCGTAGACGAACCCGGGCGCCGGCGTGAACCGGAGCCGGATCTCCGGATGCGCGGCAGTAGGCCGGATGAACTGCACAGAGCCGAACGGAATCGACTTCCCGGGCCAGAAGTTCGGCGACCTGCCGACCAGCGGATGCCGTACGTGGTCGGCGATTTCGCCGCTATCCGCGCTGACCTTGTCCGCCTCATCGCGGGTACGGCGGAACACCTTCAGATTGGCGACCTCGACGTGCCAGGTCAGACCGGCAGCGGAGGCGCCGTTGGCCGCAAGCAGGTCTGTGGTCAGCGGCTGGAGTTGATCATCATCAAGTGCCCAAACCTCCAGGAAGGGCGCGACCGGGCGGACCATGCCGCTCTCGGTGAACGTGACCCCTGCAGGGACGAAGGTGCGTGAGATCTCCCCGGTAGTGACGTCCACCTCGAAGGTCTCCGCAGGTCGGAGCAGTCGGTGACCGAGCGGACGTTCGGGGTCAACGGTGACGTCGTAGTTGTCCATGGGGGTCGGCGCGGCGCCGAATCGGGCGATGGCCAACGGCGGCAGCAGCCGGATCTCGCGGATCACGGTGTCGCTCCACCAGCAGGGGCTCCGGCAGGAACTGCCACCCCGATGAGCTGCTCGACGTGGCCCAGTTCGATCTCGTCCCACTGAGACAAAGCCGCGAGGTAGTCCTGACCGTCGCCGGCACCGACCCTTGCTCTGAGTCCGGTGATCAGCCGGCCGGAGGCGTCCAGAAGGTCGCGATGCAGGCGCCATCGATCCGCTTCAGCAGAGGGCAGCACCAGCGTGTACGGCATCTGAAACGTGGGGCCCGCGCGTGCACCATCCGGCTGGTCTGCGTCCACCGGTAGTCGCACCAGCAAGCCGGCGATGGCCCGCAGGTTGTACATCTCGGAGAAAGTCCGGTGGATCAGGGCTCCGCGCGGGGTGACCGTCGTCAGGTCAGTCGGGTCGTCGGCCAGCTCGAAGGCATGCGAGAGGTTCACCAGCAGCTTGCGGTACCGCACGTTGAAAAGGTGCGCCCACAACAGGGCGTCAGGGTTGGTGATAGTGGTCGGCGTATCCAGGTCGTCCGGATCGCCGCCGTCGATGCTGCCGGTAGTGGGATTGGCGGCGATATCCCGTACGACGTCGCGGATGCCGTCACCTAACGCCGTCAGCGCACGGTAGACCGCGAGAAACCTCTCGAAGTGCGAGCCGTTGTCATCGGCGGGCGCCTCGAACCCCTCTCCCTGTTCGGCCACCGCACGAAGTGCCGCAAGTGCGGCTGCCCGGGAGTCGACCGGGAGGATGACGAGCTCCGGAGCCGGCAGGTTCGGGAGACCAGCCATCGCTTCTGCCCCGCGCTGACCCTCACGGTATCCCCGCCCCCATTCGTCCCACCGGGCCTGGAACGCGATGGTCGCGGAGTTGAAGGCTGCGTCGGGCACCAAGGTGGTGCTCTCGATGAGCCGAATCAGCTGGTCGAACAGTTCACCGACACGGTTGACGACGTCACCGACGCTGGCCTGCGCGCGTGCCTTGATCTCGGCAGCCTCGTCGTCGTTCCATTGCGCGGGGCTCTCGGCGCAGATATAGGCGGCCAGCGAGTTCAGGGTGAGGGGTTCGAGCCGGAAGCCGAACGGATAGAGCGGGCTGATGTGCGGGTAGTCGTCGCGGTCGAACTGGCGTGGTGCACCGAGAACGGTCAGCAGATTCTGGACCGTGATCAGGTGGCCCATCTCCTCCTTCGCGACTCCGAGAATCGTCTCCTGCCAGGTTCGGACGTCATCTTGCCGATCAGCGGGGACGTCGGGGCCGCCGAGCGAGTAGGCGGCGAACAGGTACTGCGCCATCAGGGAATGTTCGATCTCCGCGGCGACCCGCAGCAGGAAGATCGCGTAGTCCCTGCCGTTGAACTCCGGCGGAACCTCCAACGCCGCGGCGGCTTCTGCTCCGGGCCGTAGAGCACGCACCGGCAGCGCCATCTCGCGGGCAGCCGCGGGCTCCGGTGCCAGCCCAAGCCCGACCGACGGTTCCGCGGCCTCCTCAGTGGGGGCACTCGCCAGCACGAGACCAAGATGGCGGCTGATACGCGCGCGCATGCCTACCGCCTACACCGCTGCTTGAGAAGGAACGCAGGCAGGGATTCTCTGGTGTTCGAAACAGATTTCCGCGCGAACGCGCGACCCAGAGTCGCTGAAACCGTACGACATAAGGCCCCCCAGCGGATGTGTCGTTATCCAAGGCGCGCAGTTGCGCGACGAATAAGCACGCTAGCAGCGGGGAAGAAGCGGGCGCAATACTTCGTCGACCGGCCTATTGCTTGCCTATCGGCTTACGCAGATCCGCCAGCGAAATGCGAGTCGTTCCGCCGGTCATCCCTTACGATCCGACGACCCGTAACGGTACGACGACAAAGTTTCCATGGCCCTGCGTCAGAACCGGATGGGACTGGGTGGAGATCAGGTCGCCGACACCGACCGTCCCGGTCCGTTGGCCCGACCTCGCGACATGCACCCGAACAGTCAGGTCGGCTCTGAGGTCGACCTCACCGACCTCGATCTCGGCAGTCACCGGACGATCCGGTGAAAGGTTGTCGATGGTGGTCTCGGCGATCACCACAGCGGGGGCATCAGCCATGGTGGTGTCCTGGATGGTGATCCAGCCTCGGGCTAGCTCAGGCAACTCCCGAAGTCCTTCCGGCCATTCAATCTGCACCGAGATCCGAGCCATGGGGATCCTCCTCCGGGGTTCACCTACGCCGCGTCCAGTCGGGTGAGCAGCCGCGCCATCGCCGCCGTGATGGGCTGGCCCGTCACTTCCTCGACGAAGCGCCATTGTCCCGCAGGATTCACCTCCAGAAAAACATGCCGGCCGTCAGGCGTGCGACGCATGTCGACGGCGCCGTATCGAAGACCGGCATACTTCAGCAGCTGCAGCAGCCCGGACTCGACCTCGTCCGGCAGTTCGGCGGGTTCCATCCGTACTCCACGCTCGGTCTCCAGGAACAGCCGAAAGTCAAGGGCGTACGGCAACTCCTGGGAGTGGATGGCGGCGGCGTAGATCTCCTCACCAACGATCGTGACACGAAGATCAACCGCGGCTGGGACAAACTCCTGGAAGATCACCGGGGCGACCGACACGCGGTCGAGCAGCTGGTACTCGGCTGCACCGACCATCCGGGTTTCGCGCCAGTTCTGCTGGGTGGCTGAGAACGCCTTGCAGATCACTCGGCCGAGACCGAAGCTGTCGATGAAGGTTCTGGCCTCGTCGGGGTCGCTGGTGATGATGGTGTGAGGAATCGCCAGTCCGGCAGCGCGAGCCGCCGGCAGCTGCCAGGTCTTCATCATCGACAGTTCGATCGCCCGCGGCGGGCTGACCCAGGTAATCGGAAGCGCGTCCCAGAAGCCGGCCATCGCCTCGTACGTCTCGTTCGCCGCCCATGCGGCTTGGTCGCCGTCGAGGATTCGCGGATCGAGAGCTGGCGGCAACGCCCGCCGCCACCAGCCGGACCGGCATCGGCCCAGGTCCAGCCGGGTGCCATCGGTCAGGCGCAAACACCAGGCGTCGCCTTCTGTCGAGTGGACTGCGGACATCGCCGTGGTGGCCGGGATCGTGGACGTGTCGACCACGACCGCCTCGCTGCCGAGCCGGTCCAGCTCGCTGAGCATGGGCTGAAGGTGGTCGTCGTCGGCATGGGATACCAGCAGGATCACTGCGTCAGCCCAGTGACTGGATGGACGCCACCACAGCGTCGTAGCGCTCCTGGGCCTGCGCGAGCTGCGACGTTGCCGCCGTCAATGCCGTCTGCAGCGCGACGACGTTGCGGCGGGCGTCCTCTACGGCCGCCGTGGCGCTCTCGAGCGCCTCAGCTGCCGCGGCCTCGAAGCCAGCCGCGTCCGCATGATGTCCCGTCGACAGCAGGAACGGTGACAGCCCGCCTCCAGCCCCCACCGGACTCAGCCCGGGAAAAACCACCGGTGGCCTCGGGGTGGGAATCGGAATCGGACGGGTGTCGTCCACCACCTTCTTGATTCCTCCGCCCGGGCCGTCATCTCGCACCTTCTTGAAAGCCGGAGGATCATCGACTGTCTTCTTGACCGGCGGCCGGTCATCGCGGAACTTCTTGAAGAAACCGCCTTGTCCGTCATCGAGCACCTTCTTCACCCCGGTGACGACCGGTGCGGGGCTGCCGTACATGCTGGCGACGGCGGCCAGGTCGCCCTGGCTCAGTGCCACCCGTTGACCGATCTGCGCCGTAGCTGGATTCGTCGGCGTGATCGTCTCGAGCCCGTTTCTGCTGAAAGCGGTGCGCTCGTAGTGCATGATCGAGCCATAGTCGTAAACCCCGACGTCGTCCCCGTCACTGATGTGCTGGTTGAAGTTATGCTCTCTGCCTGTCTGGATGTTCTCCCAGTGAATGGTGACGAAGCGGTCCCGATCTTCTCGGCTCTGTTCATGCCATAGGCCGACAGCGTGACCGATCTCGTGGATGCCGCGGCCCGCATCGCAGCCAGTGCCCAGGGAGATGTCCTGCCGCCCTCCTCTCATCCCGACAGCCGAGGAACAGCCGCCGCCGTGCAGGAAATGGACGTAGTTGGGATGGCTGGCAGCGTTGGTGGGTGTGCGCCGGACGAATCGGATGACAGTGTTGGCCTCCCAGTGAGCAATGGCGTCGGCAACTCGTTGCTGGTCTGGCATCGCGGCGTCGATATCGTAGGGAACCACACCGTTCGGCCAGCGGAACTGGCTGCCGGTGATCGTCACCCCCTCCTCGATGCCCTCGCCCCGCATCGCCGCGTTGCTCTTCTCGACGTCCTCAACGCTGCCGAGGTCGATATCGCCCTCGAAGATTGCGCGGCCGTCGACAACCGAGTACTGAACGGCCTTGGCGCCGAAGGTCAGGCCCGAGATGATGGCCGTTCGGATCTCCTCTGATCCGAGGAGCTCAGGGTTCTCCTGAGGCTCTGCGGCCTGGTTCGAGTCCTCATCACGTGAGGTATTTGCGGCGCTTTTCTTCGAGGGTGTGCGCCTGGGTGCATCGGCCATTTCTGCTCCTTATAAGGCAAAAGGTGGCAGAACCGAGTGATGTGAACGCGTCATCTCCGCGACGGCGAGCTTCCCCCTGAGCCACCGCTTTCAGCGTAGCGATGGCCCTCGAGGAAGGCAACGGCTAAGTTACGGCTGATCAGATTTTCGGTGCCGGCACTATCCCGGGAGGCCTCACCGGTCCATGATCGTCTTACACCGGCTGTGTGTGCAGGCCGACGCCGTCCGCGCCACCTACGTGCTGAGACAGCGAAACCGCGGGAGGAGAAGCGATGAGAACACCGGAGATTGTTCCGCTGAACCCGTACGTCTCCCCCAAGCTCGATGTCTTTCTCGGCGCCTCTGACGAGGTCAACCGTGGACGTGCTGAACAGTGCCCCTCCGTCGCCGATCTCCGAAGCGTCACCGCGGCCGAGCCGCAAGAAGCGCCACCCGCACCTACGCTGGCCCTCAGTGGTGCGCCGGCAGCTACGACCGGGGCGGCGCACGTCGAGATCCTGCCGCGCAGGAAGGTCGCGAGACTGGCGTCCGAGCAGCCGGCGGAGGCTGCCCCGCAGGCCATTGGGTTCAGCGTCTTCGTCCAGCTTGACGGCGACCTCGACCCCACCACCCGCGCAGAGGCGATCAAGGCGGTGGCGGACTGTGCAACCCGGGTGCGATGGAAGGTTGACACCGCGTCAGTCGAGATATCCGCGGACCGCATGCCGCAGCTATTGAGGATCAGGGGAATCTCCTACGTCGAGCCCGGTCAGCCGCTTCGAGGTCCGGAGCCGGTGGTGGGTCGCAGCGGGACGAGCCCACGCGCTGATCTGCGACGCGTCACCGCCGAGAGTCGCCGTCACCGGCACGCCCAGGACGTCCTCGTCGGCATCATCGACGTTGGCGGGTTCGACTTCGCACACAGCGACTTCCTCGACGGCGACGGGCGGACCCGCTGGGTCGCGATCTGGGACCAAGCCGGGACCACGCGGCCTGCCCCCCTCTCTCGTCGACCAGACGACAGCTTTGCTCTGAACTACGGCTCGGAAATCCTCGCCGAACACATGAATACTGCCATCGCTGCGGCTGAGAGTCGGCGGATGGCAGCAACCAGCCTGGAGCCCCAGTCCCAGATGGTGTTCGGCTCCCACGGCACGCACGTCGCCTCGATCTCCGCAGGAAACCGCGGGGTGGCACGCAACGCGTTCCTGGCCGGCGTTGTGGTGGCCCTGCGACCCGAGGATGTGGAGGCGTCATCAAGCTTCTACGACTCAACCCGGATCGCGGACGCGGTGGAGTACCTGCTGGAGGTGGCGGCCCGGCTCGGGAACGGAACACCGCTTCCGTTGTCGATCAACATCAGCCTCGGGACCAACGGACATGCTCATGACACCTCGAGCTCGATGGCGCGGTGGATCGACAACGCGCTGGCGACCCGCGGCAGGTGCGTCTGTGTGGCCGCCGGGAACGCGGGGCAGGTCGAACCGAGTTCCTCGCTGGATTCGGGGTTCATCAAGGGCCGGATCCACGCGGGCGGCACCGTTCCTGCCACCAACCTCCGACAGGAGTTGGGTTGGATCGTCGGATCGGATCGCATCGCCGACGTCTCCGAGAACGAGCTTGAGATCTGGTACGGGCCGCAGGACCGCTTCGACGTCGAGCTCAAGCCTCCCGGCGGTAACTGGATCGGTCCGGTCTCCCAGGGGCAGAAGATCCGAAACAAGATCTTGAAGAATGGAACCGTCGTCAGCGTGCATAGCGAGTCATATCACCCAGCCAACGGGCTCAACCGGATATCGGTCCTGCTGTCGCCCTTCTTCGGACCGATCAGCGACGACGGCAGCCGACAACTGGGCCCGATCGCGCCTGGTGAATGGCGGATCCGACTCACCGGAGTGGTCGTCCGCGACGGCCGATTCGATGCCTGGATCGAGCGTGATGATCCCAGGCGGCTGTCCGGAGCGACCGGTCAGTGGAACTATCCCTCCTACTTCGCGCCAGACTCGTACACCAATGACCGCATGATCAACTCGTTGGCCTGCGCCGAGCGCCTGCTGTCGGTGGCGAACGTGGACGTCAGTCGTAATGCCGTGCACGTGACATCCAGCCGCGGACCCACCCGGGACGGCCGATTCAAACCCGACATCGCGGCAGAGGGCACGGATGTGGTGGCCGCGTGCGCCTTCGATCGCGGAGTCCGATGGATCGAGATGACCGGCACCAGCATGGCCAGTCCCTATGTCTGCGGTGTCGCCGCGTTGATGCTGGCCATTCATCCCGAGCTCACCGCGGCTCAGATTCAGGGCATCATGCGCTCGACCTCGGCACCGCTGCCGGGACAGACCTTCGGGTGGCGCAATGACACCGGCTTCGGCGTCGTCGACGCAGCGGCGTGCGTACGGAGGACTGTCGAGTTCGCCGACATGCTGGAGGCCGCGCAATGAAGATCAAGGTCTTCTTCGCCGCGGATGGCGACTGCCTGCTGCTGACATCGGCTGATGGTCATCATGTCCTGGTCGACGGTGGACGCACGCGAAGCTTTGAGCAGCACACGCGTCCGGTGTTGCAGGATTTGGTCGACAGCGGGCATGCGATCGACCTGGTCGTGGTCAGCCACATCGATGCCGACCACATCTCCGGAGTCATCTCGCTGCTCAAGGACGTGTCAGCATGGGCGGTGTACGACTATCAGATCGGCGAGGGCCGCAATCCCACGTTTCCGCAGCCCGCTCGTCCACGCCCACCCGAGATCAAGGGCCTGTGGCACAACTCCTGGCGTGCACAGTTGCGCGATCTTGCTGGGCCCATCACCGCATTCGCCGGACGCGTGTCGGCTGCGATGGAGCTTGTTCCCACCGCCGCCACGAACCTGCCCGCAAGTGCCCAGGGCGTTCTCGCATCGGTGACAGACCTGGCCGAGAGCATCGCCGATGGCGTTAACTTGCTGAAGCTCGTGGAGGACGAAACCCCGATTCCGCACAATGCCGGGTTCGGCAAGCTTGTGCTCCTTCGCGACCCGATGCACGTCGAGTCAGTTGGCGCAACGACGCTGAAGGTCATCGGACCGATGGAGCAGCATCTGCGACGCCTCCGGGCCGAATGGCAGAAGTGGCTGGAGCACCAGCTCGGCGCTGTGCAGCCGCAACCGGATCCAGTTGTCGGAGCTGGGATCAGTGGCCGGCACCTTGCCGGCGGTGAGCTGACGACCGCCTTCGGCCTCTCCATCGACGAGGCTGAGAGCGTGCTCGCCTCGATCGCAGCCGCCACCGAGATTCTCGAGAAGACCGACGCGGCGCGGGTCACCCCGCCGAATCGCGCGTCCATCACCCTGCTGGCGGAGGAGAACGGAAAGACCTGCCTGCTGACCGGGGATGCCGCCGAGGACGAGCTCCTTGCCGGACTCGCCGCCGCAGGCTGCTTTCCCGATGGTGCAGCATTTCGGTGCGACGTCTTAAGGTCCAACACCACGGCTCCGAGTACAACCTGAGCAGGGCGTTCGCCAGCAAGGTGCTGGCCGAGCATTACGTTCTTTGCGCTGACGGCGCCCACGGCAACCCGAACCCCTCGGTGATCAAGACGATCATCGACACCAGGCTGGCTGCCGATCCGCGCCCCTTCACCATCTGGTTCAACTGCTCGGAGAACCGCACCATCGCCGGCCGCCGGATCGCCTTGGGCGCGGCGATCCGGGAGGCCCGGGAGGCACAGGCGCTGCATCCAGACGTCATCTCCGTTGAGGTGCTCGCGGACGACCGGTCGTTCTTCGAGATCGAGCTATGAGTGCAGTGGCGCCGGTTGGCCATCTTGGGCTGCAGTGTGAAAGCGGCCGTGGCTGTAGATCAGCAGTCCGATTGCAATCAGACCTGATCCGATCAGGCTGGAGCCGGTACCCCAACCACCGGGCAACCACCAACGATCGGACAAGGGCCACAACGCCGGGGGCGCCGGTCGCCAGCCCCAAACGATCCCGACCGAAATCAACCCGGTGGCCAACGCGAGGCTGACAGCCACAGTGCGCCAGTTTCGGACGCTGGCCTGAGCGAGCTGGAACGCCTTCGACCTGACCGGCTCAAGCCGGCGGCGGGCCCATTCGTACTGCTGCGCCAAGATCGCGAGTCCGGCGGCGATCAGCAGCAGGCCCGGCCCAGGAAGAACGAGAGCGGCCACACCGACGATAAGCAGCAGCCAGCCCAGGACGAGGCGACCCCTGCCACTCTTGTACCGCGCTTCGTCGTTCACTGGGCGCGTCCTCCGCGAAGCCTGGGTGCAGTCACACCCGCAACGGTACGGCACCGGACGCTCCCGACCCACCCGCACAGCTTCACCGTGTCGCGGCAGCGGCTCCTCCACAGGAACGCATCTTCAGAGACGGTGCCGGTGCGCTGACGTGCCCTATCGTGGACGGGTCCAACGGTTCGTCCAATCGGCAGGGGTATCTCATGGGCTGGGTCAGGTCACGACAACTGCGAGCCGGAATGGTGGGCGGCGGGGTTGGCGCCGACCTTGAAAAGACCCATCGGTTCGCGATGCGCTTGGACGACAGCTATGACCTGGTCGCGGGAGTGTTCGGCCAGGACCGCGGATCCTCTGTAGATCTCGGCGTCCGGCTCGGTGTGGCGCCGGACCGGGTCTACTCCGACTGTGAACAGATGGCCGAACGCGGAGCAGCCCGGGCCGACGGGATCGACCTGGTTGTGGTGACCGCGCCCGACGACAGTCACTTCGTCGGCAAGATCACCTTCGTGGCCGCCGAGCACGCCTCCGGCTGGAACGCCACTGCGCTCGAGCTGACCGGCTCGAAGCAGGCCGGGTGGCGTACCGACCCCAAGATCGGCGGGCGGGCCAGCGTCGTCGGTGATCTTGGCACCCATGCCTACAGCGAAGGAGCCTGAAGAGCATGTACCGCTTCGCACTGCTCGGTGCCGGCTTCATCGGCACCGTTCACGCGCACAACCTGGCCGCTCATCCGGACGTGGATTTCGCCATGGTGTACGACACCGACCAGACTCGTGCCGACCAGCTGGCGCGCAGTCACGGCCCCCGGTCGACAAGTGAGATTGATGATGCTTTCGACACCGACCAGATCGACGCCGTTGTGATCGCATCCTCCACTGACACCCACGCCGGGCATCTGAAGCGCGCCGCCGATGCCGGCCTTGCGGTGATCTGCGAGAAGCCAGTCGACTTGGATCTCCACCGTGCAACCGACGCCGCTCGATACGCGCAGGAGCATGGTGTTCGGGCCATGGTTGACTTCAACCGCCGCTTCGACCGGGACTACGCCGAGCTACAGGCAGCCGTCGCAGCGGGTGAGGTAGGTGAGGTGGAACTGATCCAGCTCACGACTCGCGGCCCCGCCGTGCCTGGGCTGGAATACATCGCGGTCTCCGGCGGTCAGCTCCGGGACCAGACTGTCCATTTCTTCGACCTTGCGCGCTGGATCTCCGGTCTCGACCCGATCGAGGTCTACGCGACCGGATCGGCCCTAGCCGACCCCCGCCTGACCGACTACAACGACGTCGACACTTCGGTGGTCAGTCTTCGCCTGCCAACCGGTGCACTGGTGCAGATCGACAGCGCCCGCCGCACAGCCTACGGCTATGACGAACGAATCGAGGTGCTCGGCTCCGGCGGCATGATCGAGGCACGCCGTCACCGAACCGGGACGGTGAGGCGCTACCAGAGCGGACAGGTGATTGACAACGGACTCCACCCCGGCTGGTTCGAGCGGGTGCGGCCTACCTACGCCGCAGCCCTGGACCACTTCGTCGATGCCCTCTCCCAAAAAACGGAGATCACGCCGTCGCTGGCAGACGGGCTCAAGGCCCAGGCCATCGCCGAAGCCGCCACCTTGTCCCTCACCAGCGGCTGCAGCGAACCCATCAGCTACCCCGCGTTGACCTGATCGAGGAACGTCGCCTCAGCAACCGTCCCCGTACAACTCGGTCCGGCGATCAGCGAAGACGTCGTTGTACGGTCCGAAGCTCTTGTCCAGAGCCGCTTCGAGATCAACCTCGGCGAGAAGGACCGTCGGCTCTCCGTACACCGGTGCCGCCAGCGGGTAGCCGTCGAGTCCACAGATCACACTGCCGCCGATCCAGTCCTGGCCGCGCTCGACCCCACAGCGGTCAGCCACCACGACGAACGTGCGGTTCACCGCGGCAGCGGTCTGCGCCTTGAACACTTCCGCCGGCCGCTCGCCCGCGGGCCGCGGCAACAGCGGCCAGTTGGCCGGAGCTGCGATCAGCTGAGCACCCCGAAGCGCCAGACTGCGACTCACTTCGGGGATCTCGAGGTCGTAGCAGATGACGACGCCGATCCGGCCGAGGCTGGCGCCCACGACGGGCGGTGGGGCATCACCGGGCCGAAAGATCTCCTTCTCGATCCCCCACAGGTGAGTCTTGCGGTAGACCGTGAGGATCCGGCCGTGGTCCACCAGTACCGCGCTGTTGTAGGGCCGGTCGGGGCCGCGCTCACAAAATCCCGCCACCAGGACCATGCCGTACCTCCTCGACAGCTCGCAATACCAGCTGACGGACGGTCCGTCGTCGGGCTCCGACCGCTGGGCGGCCTCTGCCGAGGTCGAGAACGCGCCGCCACAGACGGCCAGTTCCGGCAGCACCACCAACTGGGCGCCGGCGCGCACCGCCGAGCCGACGGCGGCGTCCAGCGCAGCCCGGGTAGCGGTCGGATCGTCGATGTCGATCGCCACCTGGCAGGCACCAACGGTGGTCAGGGGGACGCTAGGGCCCTCGGCGTTAGTCATCCTCGGTTGCGGCGATCATCACCCCGGCAGGTGAAACGTAGCCGTTCGGGTCCAGCATCCAGCCGGCGGCGAATGCCTGCGCGACCACATCGCTGGCCCACTCCAGCCGTACCCGTCCGTCCCCGCTGTTGACGACGATCAGTTCACCGGCTTCGCCGGTGGCGGAGTTCTCGCCCGCCTCCAGCAACTCGAAGCGCCGCCAGCTTCGCGGAATGACTGACAGCATGTCCAGCTCATCGAGTACGACGACTTCCTCCTGGACGCCGCTGTTGAGCGTCACCTGCCACCGGCCGGACTTGACCAGCAGGGTCTGCGACTCGGAATGACGGTGACGCAGAACCCCCTCACCCGGCACAGCGCGAAGCCAGCTGACGTTGAAGCTGTGCGGCTCGTGAAGTTGCGGCACCGCGCGCCGGTCCTCTGTCATGCCGTAACCGATGGCGAGCGCCAACTCGGCGTTGCCACCTGGAAGCCCGGTGCAAAGGAATGACCGAGCGCTGTAGCGGCGATCGCCCGGCTGGATCACCCGATGCCGCATCTCCTCGCGCGTGTAAGGCGTCAGCTGGTCGATGTATTCCTGCTCCATCGGAGTGATAAGCGGTATCTCCGGCGGCAGGTCGTCACCCGCAACGGTGTCAATCAGACGGTTGTCGGCCGTGAGGTACAGCCCATGGGACTCGGCCTCGCGCAGCACGGACGGTCCCCAGATGATTCCCCCAGTCACGTCGTGGCCCAGGACAGTCAGCAGCAGCCCGTCGTCGGGACCTTCGTTGGTGAAGCCACGGAAGATCCAGCTCGGCACGCTGACCACGTCGCCGTCGTGGGAGATGTACTCACCCTGTTTGCCGTCGACTCCCCAACGCACCCGAAACACTCCACCGAAGTTGAGGAACACCTCGGCGGTGAAATGCAGGTGAAGATTGTTCGTCACCCCGTTCGGCATGCCGGCCGCGCCGACGTTGTAGCCGTGCGGTTCGCTGAGGTTGACGAACTGCTTGGAGTTCTGGGAAACCCCGGGGCCGATGAAGGCGTAGTTGGACTTGCGGTCGGACCCCGGCGTGCGGCAGTCGATGAAGGCGGCGTTCTCCGCCACCCAGTCGGTGCGCCGGATGGTCCGTCGCTGGACCTCAGCCGAGGAGACGATGACGTCGGTCATGGCCAGATTTCCTTTGCAATGCAGGGTAGGTGCGGCGTGGGCGTGTGTGCGGTGTGGTCAATGTGCGATGCGGTAATCAATAGATGTTGATCTTCAGGTACGGCTGCTCGCCGCGGCCGGCGTTGATCTGGGCGCGCAGTGCGATCTGGTCGTAGACCCGGTACTCCTTGACGATCCGGCCGCGCTGAACCAGGAACTGCGAGACGCCCAGCAGTTCGGTACGGGCTCCGGTCAGCGGCCCGAAATCCGGCACACCGATGTAGTCGCCCACCAGCTTCCACAAGACCGCGATCCGCAGTCCCCCATATCGTTCGTCGTAGTTGGTCTGCAGGTCACGGACCTCGAAGCTCGCGGTCGGGAACGGCGCGAGCAACCGCAGGAGCGAGCGCTTGTAGCCTTCGGGCCGGATCCAGGTGCGATAACCGACGTCGTGCAGGAACAGGTCGCGGATCATGAAGTCGTGGACCTTCTCCAACTCGCGCCCGTTCCAGACCCGCTCCACAAACTCCAGGACCAGCTGGGCCTCGGGTCGGTAGTCATCCGACCGCGGGCCGCTGTCTCCTGCTGCGAGAACGTCAACCGGCGCCGGCTGCGTCATGCTGCCGGTATAGCCGACGAACGCGACTGCCGCCGCGAGCACGTCGGGGTCCAGGCCCTCTTGCAGGGCCGCGGCCAGGGTGTCGCGCACGACCCACTCCTCGACCATCCGGCCGCGCCGATACAGGCAGTTCGCAATCGTCCGGCTCATGTGGGGCAGGTCAGCGCCGGCGCCGAAGACGAGGTGCGAGCTCAGGAAGGCGTCGTCTCCACGTGCCTCCCACACGACGTCCTCGGCCTGCCCAATCCGGTTAGCACCGTACGCCTGGCGCATCAGACTGCCGCTGATCACGTCATCTCGGCCGTTGATCGTGCCGAGGCTGGTGTGGACCACCGAGTCGGGCTCGTAGTTCTGGCGGATGTAGCCGATCGCCCGGTCCACCCAGATGAAGTCGGTTACCTCGCGGATGAACTCCTCCGGATCGGTGTACGGCTCGTACGCGATCTCCTCCAGCGGCATCGATGCTCCTTCGTCTCCAGCGTGTCCACGAGTGTATGCGTATGCACAAGGACCCGCAAGGCACCCAGTGGTGCTCACGACCCGACGGGCGCCGGCCCCACTGTGCGCCGCAAGACCAAGCGGCTGTCGAAGACCTGAGTGGCGTACGGGGCCTGCTGTTCAGCGCCCAGCCGCGCAATCAGCAGCCGGATCGCCGCCCGAGCCATCTGGTCGAGATCGAAAGCCACCGTGCTCAACTGGATGATCGGCCAGGATGCCGCCGGCAGATCATCGAAGCCGAGAATCGAGACGTCGTCCGGCACCCGGACCCCGCGCTCAGCTGCCGCGTTCAGTGCACCGAGCGCCACGACGTCGTTGCCGCACACGATCGCTGTCGGGAGGTTCTGCAGACGCAGCAGCTGGTGCGTTCCGTCGAACCCGGTTGGGAAGTCGAACGGACCGTGGACTGTCAGCTCGGCGGGAATGTGGATGCCGTGAGCGAGCAGCGCGGACCGAAGAACACTCTCCCGCCACGAACCCGTGCTGGTGTTCGCCGGCCCGAAGATGCCGGCGATCCGTCGGTGCCCCCGGGCAACCAGTTCGTCGGCCGCCTCAGTCAATCCCCGGGTGGAGTCGACGAGCGCCGCATCCGCCGCCACAGACGGGGTGTTGCGGTTGAAGTAGACAAACGGGATCTGCCTGTCCCGAAGCCGGACAGGCAACAGCGAATCCAGGGTCGTGGTTGCCAGGATGACGCCATCGAGACCGTTGGCGACCAATCGCTCAGCGACACCATCGGTGTCGGTGGTCTCGGTGTGCAGCACAAGTTGGTAGCCGTGCGCCTCGAGCTCGTCGTGCATCGAAGCGATGATGTGCGGATAGAACTGGTTCTCCAAGTCGGTGAGCAAAAGCCCGACCCGGCGTGTGCGCCCGCTGGAAAGAGCCCGGCCGGTCTCGCTCGGCACGTAGCCGAGAACGCGGGCCGCGTTGCGGATCCGCTGTTTGGTTTCGGTGGAGACGCGCGGATCATCTCGCAGGGCCCGCGACACGGTGGGTTGCGACACCCCAGCAAGCCGGGCGACGTCGCGGCTGGTCACCATCTCCGCCACCCTTTCCCCTTGAACATATCGCAGCTTCCGTTCCCAAGAAAGTTTGTCGCGGTTGACTGTCACCATTCTAGGGCCTAGCGTGGCATACGTATGCCAGTCCGTTGCTTCCGCCAAGGAGTCGTCCCCGTTGGTCAGGTCCATCAAGTCCGCTCATACCAAGTCGTTCCTCGACACGGCGCAGGCTGACGTGCAGGACGCGGTCCGCAACGTGATTGCCGACATCCGGGAGCGTGGGGCAGCCGCCGTGAAGGAGTATTCCCACAGGTTCGACGGCTGGACGCCGGAAGGGTTTCGGCTGACCGAGAATGAGATCGAGAAGATTCTCACCGGCCTGCCGCAGCAGGTCCTCGATGACATCAACTTCGTTCAGGACCAGGTGCGCAGATTCGCCGTGATCCAGCGTGAGTCCATGCACGACGTGGAGGTGGAGACCCTGCCCGGCGTCATCCTCGGACATCGACACGTCCCCGTGCAGGCTGCTGGCGCCTATATCCCCGGCGGGAAGTATCCGCTGACCGCCTCGGCCCACATGACGATCATCACGGCAAAGGTCGCTGGCGTCCCGCGGGTCGTGGCCTGCACGCCGCCGATCCGGGGCGAGATCCCGGCCGCCACCATCGCGGCGATGCATCTCGCCGGCGCGGACGAGATCTACCTCCTGGGCGGGATTCAGGCGATCGCCTCGATGGCCATCGGCAATGAGCTGATGGACCGGGTCCACATGATCGCCGGGCCCGGCAACGCGTACGTAGCGGAGGCCAAGCGCCAGCTTTACGGCGAGGTGGGCATCGACCTCTTCGCCGGCCCGACCGAGATCCTGATCATCGCCGATGATGCTGCCGACCCGTTCGTCGTCGCGGTCGACCTGCTGTCGCAGGCAGAGCACGGGCCGGAGTCACCGGCGATCCTGGTCACCACCTCCGACCTGGTGGCACAACAGGCCATCGCACATATCGATGTGCTTCTGCCCGGCATGCCGACGCGGGACTACGCAGAGCCGGCCTGGCGCGACTTCGGACAGGTCATCGTCGCCGACGACCTCGATGAGGCGTACGCAATCGCCGACTCCTTCGCGGCCGAACACGTTCAGGTGCTGACCCGCAACCCGAGAAAGGCGCTGGAGAAGATGCAGAACTTCGGTGCACTCTTCCTCGGCGAGAACACCTGCGTCTCCTACGGCGACAAGGTGATCGGCACCAATCACGTGCTGCCGACCCTCGGCGCCGCTCGCTACACCGGGGGTCTCTGGGTCGGCAAGTACCTCAAGACGGTGACCTATCAGGAGGTCCGTAACGACGCCTCCGCCGGCGATCTTGGCCGGGTCTGCGGTCGGGCGGCGCGGGTGGAGCTGTTCGAGGGACACGCGCGCTCCGGTGACGTGCGCGCCTGGCGGGTGTACGGCGACCAGCACGAGTGGATCGACGCCGCGCTGGCTGAGAGCCCGCCGCTGATCGAAGCCGGCCGGCACGAATGACATCGGCATCGGGGCCGCTCGACGGGCGGACGGCGCTGGTCACCGGCGGAGGCACCGGGCTCGGTGCCGCGATCGCGCGAGCCCTGCACGACCGCGGCGCGGCCGTGGTGGTGGCTGGACGGCGGGTGGAGCCGCTGCGGCGGGTCTGCCGGGAGCTCGGCGAGCGGTCCTGCTATCGGGTCTGTGACGTCTCCGATGCCGCGTCGGTGGGCGACCTGGCCGCGTCGCTGGACGGCACGGAGGTCTCCATCCTCATCAACAACGCCGGAGTTGCCGGGCCGGTCGCACCGCTGACCGAGATCGAGCCGGGCGAGTGGGATGAGGTGTTCGCCGTCAACGTCCGCGGGGTCTTCCTGGTCTGCAAGGCCTTTCTGCCGCCGATGGTTCGCCGCGGCAGCGGGGACGTGATCAACGTCGCCTCGGTGTCGGGCAAACGGCCGCTGATTCGGCGCACGCCCTACTGCGCCTCCAAGATGGCGGTCATCGGCCTGACCTCGACCTTGGCGTTCGAGGTCGGCCCGTACGGTGTCAACGTCAATACCCTGTCGCCGGGCCCGGTCGTCGGTCCGCGGATGGAGCGCAACTTCCGGCTGGAGGCGGAGCGGACCGGCAGTTCGTACGAGGCGGCCGAGCAGGCCTTCGTCTCCCGGGCCGCGCTGGGCCGAATGGTCACCGAGGACGAGGTGGGCGCGGCCGTCGTCGCCATGCTGAGCATGCCGGGGCTGTGCGGTGCGGACGTCGATCTCTCCGCTGGGATGGTGGCGTGAGCATCAAGGCTCGGCTGCGAGCCGGCGAGCGGCTGTTGGGGGTGCTGCTGCGGATGCCGTCGGAGGATCTCCTGGAGATGGCTGCAGTCTCCGGATTCGATTTCCTCGTGATCGACTGTGAGCACGGGCCGGCCGACCTCACCGACCTGCGCTGTCATCTGGCGCTGGCCGATGCACACCGCACGCCGGTGCTGGTCCGGGTCGGCTCCGACGAGCCGGCGCTCGTACTGCGTGCGCTTGATCAAGGCGCCGAAGGCGTGATCGCGCCACACGTCGACGACGCCGACGCCGCTGCCGCCCTCGTTGCCTCGGCGCACTACCCGCCGCTCGGTCGCCGCGGCTTCGCAACCTATGGGCGCGCGGGCGCGTTCGGCGCCGTCGACGTCGAGGCACATCGCCGTCACTCGGTCGAGACCACGCTGGTGCTGGGCATGATCGAGTCGCCGACCGGGGTCCGGAACGCGGCCGGGATCGTCGGCACACCTGGTTTGGATGGGATCATGGTTGGCACCGCGGATTTGCGGATCTCCACGTCTGAGAACGACCCGGATCCAGCCGAGTCGCTGGCTGAGGTGCATCGCGTTCTCGCCGCTCATCAATCCATCCGGATGGACATCGTCAGCGACCGCGCACAGGCGGAGGCGGCGTTCGCGGGCGGCGCCGCACTGGTCACGTACAACCTGACGCATACGCTGATGCAGCATTTGGCCGCACTACGAGGAGCCTTGTGACATCGATCCGTACGACTCACGTCGGTTCGCTCCCCCGCTCGGCGGCAGTCACGGAGCTGCTGCTTGCCGCCGAACGCGGCGAGCCGGGTGAAGCGCGGGCGTTCGACACGACGATCGGGGAGGCGGTCGACGATGCCGTTCGGCGCCAGGTGGCCGCCGGCATCTCGATCGTCTCCGATGGCGAGATGGCCAAGATCAGCTACGCGACCTACATCAAGGATCGGATCACCGGATTCGCCGGGGACTCTCCCCGGCGAGCGCCGGCCGACCTCGAAGACTTCCCAAGCTTCTTGGAACGACAGGCGAAGGGCGGGGGCACGCCCACGTACCGCCGACCTCGATGCGTCGGTCCGGTAGCGCCGGCCACTCTGGAGCCGCTGCAGGACGACCTCCGCCGATTCGAGACTGCCAGGGTGCGGCACGGCAACCCAGTGGGCTTCATGAACGCCGCATCGCCAGGCGTGATCGCGCTGTTTCAACCCAACGACTACTACACCGACGACGACGCCTATCTCGAAGCCCTGGCCGAGGCGATGCGACCCGAGTACGAGGCCATCGTGGCAGCCGGCCTGACGCTGCAGCTGGACAGTCCGGATCTGGGGCTGGGCCGGCACATGATGTACAAGGACCGGGACGAGGGCGAGTACCTTGCTCGGATCGCGCGACACGTCGAGGTACTAAACGCCGCCCTCCGCAATGTGCCCGCCGACCGGACCCGTATGCATGTCTGCTGGGGCAACTATGAGGGTCCCCACCACCGCGACGTGGAGATGGCCACGATCCTGCCGGTGCTGCTCCGGGCGAAACCGGCAGCTCTGCTGTTCGAGACCGCCAATCCGCGGCACCAGCACGACCTCGAGGCGTTCATCGAGCACCGCGACAAGATTGCCGAGGAGAAGGTGCTGATACCGGGCGTGATCGACACCACCACGAACTTCATCGAGCATCCCCGCGTCGTTGCCCATCGAATCCGTGGCTTCGTGGACCTTGTCGGGCCCGATCGGGTGATCGCCGGAACCGACTGCGGCTTCTCGACCTTCGCGGGCTTCGGCGCAGTAGATCCGGAGATCGTGTACGCCAAGCTTGCGACGCTGGCCGAGGGCGCCGACCTGGCGGGCCGCCGGCTCGACGCCGGCTGCTGACGTGCGGGGCGGCGCCTCCTAGAAGCCAGCAGACGCGGAGAAACACCACCGCCCCAGCTGGGCGTCCACCGCATCGGGCCGCTCCAGCGGAGACAGGTGCCCGCAGTTCTGGACGATCATCAACTTCGCCGTGGGCACCAGCTGACTCATCTCAGCGTGCCGAGCCACAGTGCACAGGGCGTCGTCCGCGGCGGCGACCAGCAGCAGCGGGCACCGCAGCTGCGCGAGGCCGGCCCGCTCATCGACGCGAGTCTCCTGCAGCGCCAGCTGGGCGTCGAGATCAGCTTCCCCGACATCGTCGGCCATCTGCAGCGTGGTTTCGACCAGCTGCGGCCGGTCGCGCGCCGGCTCGCTCAGCAGCAGAGAAAGCCAGCCCGCCTGCAGTTCGCGAGCGGTGCGGCCGGTGTTCAGCGCGGCGCGGGACGCGCGCCAACCGCCCCGCTGCTCCGGCGTCGGGGCGTACGGATTGGTGGACAGCAAGATGAGCGACGCCACCCGCCTTGGAGCCGTACGGGCCAAAGCCATGGCTACGATGCCGCCGAGCGAAAGCCCGGCCAGCATGAATCGGGACGGCAACTCGTCGAGCAGCCGATCGACCTGGGCGTCCAGCGCTCGCTCGGTCAGCCGCGGAGTGATCACAGCGACGCAGTTCGTCAGCGCCAGCCTTGACCACAGTGCGGCCGAGCAGTTCATCCCCGGTAGGAGAACCAAGGGCTCGTCGAGGTGGTTCAGCCCTTCACCGCACCCGAATGCAAGCCCGCCACCAGGTACTTCTGCGCAATGAAGGCGATCGCGATGACCGGCAGGGTCAGCAGAACGGTGGCCGCAGAAGCCTGTTGCAGCAACGGGAGGTTCTGTCCGATCTGGGTGGCGATGAAGACCGGCACCGTCTTGGCGTTCACGTCGGTCAGCACCGCCGCGGTCAGGTACTCCTGAAAGGCGAACAGGAAGACGAAGATGCCGGCGGTAAGGATGCCGGGACCCATCAGCGGGATCATGATCTTGCGTAGCACGCTGAGCCGGGTACAGCCGTCGACCATCGCGGCCTCGTCCAGCTCCTTCGGTATCTCGGCGAAGAAGTTGCGCAGCAGCCAGATCGTGAACGGTTGGTTGATCGTGATCAACGCGGCCGCCATCGCGTACGTGGTGTCGTAGACACCCAGCGTCTTGCTGATCTCGTACATGGGCAGCACCACGGCGAACCGGGGCAGCGCCCGGAAGATCAGTGCCATCACCAGCAGGACGATCGATGCCACGCCGCCGTAGCGCGACAGTGCGTAGGCGCAAGGCAACCCGATGACCAACGCCACGATCGTGCTGATGACGGCCACGATCACGGTGTTGAACAGGTAGAGGTAGAAGTTGGTCGTCTGCCACAGGTCGACATAAGGCTGCAGGGTCGGCGCATAGCGGAAGACCGGCGGGTTCGAGAACGCCACGTCGGTTGGCTTGCTGGAGGAGACGGCCGTCCAGAGAAGGGGAAGATCATCACGACGCAGGTCGCGGCGAGGAACAAGCCGGTGAGGACCGCGACTTTCCGGCCACGGCGCCGTCGTGGCGCGGCCGCTCCGGTGGTGGCTTTGCTGATGCTGAGCGCGTCGGCGCCGTCCGCCGGCGTCAGTTGGATGGTCATGCGGCGCGAGCCTCCTTGATGACACCGCGGATCGAGGGATAGAGCAGGACCAGGATCAGTAGGATGGTCAAGATGTTGATTGCGCTTCCCAGTCCGAGGTTCTGGGCGCCGTCGGCGAAAGCGACTCGGAACACGTAGTACATGATCGACTCGTTACCCAGGGTGGTCGCCTGCGGCGACAGCGGGATCAGCGAGTCGAACAGCCGCACCACGTCCATGGTGAAGATCAACACCACGAAACCGATCACTCCGCGAATGCTTGGAATGATGACGTGCAGATGCCGCTGTAGCGTGCTGGCACCGTCGATCTCGGCGGCCTCGAGGCTCTCCTGGCTCACGCCTTGCAGCCCCGCAAGCATCATCAGCATCGCGAACGGCAGCATGAACCAGATGACGTTCGTGACGACGATCAGCCGGTTGGGCCAGGCGCTGGTGAACCACAGCGGCTCGCCGAAGGCACCGCCGGTGAGACCGTTCATCAAGAAGTTGATCACACCGCCGAAGTTGGTGTCGAACATCCAGGAGTAGGCGACTGCGCCGACCACGTGGGGCAGCACGTACGGAATGAGCAGGATGCCCAGGACGATCGGCCGCATCTTGCCCAGGCCGTTGATCAGCACGGCCAGGAGGTAACCGGTAACCAGGCAGAAGACGGTGACGACAACAGTGACGCCGACGGTGAAGACGAGCGCCCGACCGAGCCGGAGGTCCGAAAGCGCGGCCGCGTAGTTGGCGAGGCCGACGCCCTCTCCAGGCTCGCCGTAGCTCACCTTCTCGAAGCTCCACCGCACAGTCCGGTAGAGGGGGATCAGCATGAAGCCGAACATCACGATCACGCTGGGCGTGATCAGGAAGAGGAACTGCCGGAACTTCATGCGGCTACTCCCATGTTTGAAGGTGGTGCATCGCCTCGGAGTTCGCGATGCTGCCGACCGAGCGCTTCTGACGAGCGGCTGGGGGCCTGCACCTCGATGCAGGCCCCAGTCACGGTTGAGCAGGCTCTCCGCTCATGGATGCCTACTTGTAGGCGGCCATTTCCTTCTCCGCGACGGCCTGCGCCTTGGCCTGGCCGTCGGCGATGGAGATCCTGCCAGTGATGACGTCGGCGATAACCGGCAAAGTGGCATTCGTCACCGGCGGGCTCCACGGCCCTGGGTCTGGGTCACGCAGGTTGGCGATGCCGGCGTCGGCCGCCGCAGCATAGGGCGACTTGCTCTGGTCGAGCCCCTTGCGGGCCGGGTAGGCATCTGGGATGGCCGAGTTGGACGCGTCCTCGCTGACCGACGCGGCCATGATCTGGAACAGCAGATCCTTGTCCACCTTGGTGTTGAACGGAATCGACCAGCCGTCGACAGACAGCGCGCCGAAGGTCGTGCCACCGGCCTCGACGGCGGGCGGGGCCGAGAATCCAAACTTGTCGTAGTACTTGCTGTTCTTCTGCTGCGTCAGGTCGTTCATCCGGCCGGAGAACATCCAGCCGAAGGCTGCAGTGCCGTTGTAGAGCTGCTGCTGCACCTTCGGCTGGTCGAAGGTGGTGACCTGCGGATCCATCATCGGCATCAGATCCTTCAGCGCCTGCAAGGCCTTGGCGCTTTCCGGGGTGTCGAAGTTGGGCCGTTTGGAGCTCGGGTCGACCAGGCCCTTGTCCAAGGACGAGAGGGCCGCTCCGTAGGCCGTGGCCAGGTCGCCGCTCGCGAGCATGGGGAAGGCGATCGGGTACTTCATGCCTTCGGCTGACTTGATCTTCTCCGCGGCTGCCTTGAGCTCGGAGAATGTCGTCGGCGGCTTGATGCCGTTCTTGTCCAGCAGATCCTTGCGATAGGCCATGACGTGGATCTGGGCTTGCATGGGCAGGCCGTAGAGCTTGCCGTCGTAGCTCATGGTCTTGACCATGGCCGGATCGATGTCGTTCAAGGTGTATTTGTCGGCGTGCTTGGCGAACAGGTCGTCCAGTGGCTCGAGCTTTCCCTTGCTGGCCAGATCAGGGATGACGTAGGAGTAGGTCTCCAAGATGTCGTACGAACCGTTGTCGCTGGACAGTGTCGCCGTGGTCTTCTGTACCTGCCCGGGGAAGTCGATGGGGTCGTGCTTCACCGTGACGTTGTCATGGCTGCAGCTGGCCACCATGGTGTTGCTGAATGGATCGACGGCCGAGGAGTTGTAGGCCAGCACGTTGACCGTGGTTGCCTGCGCCGGCTTGTCGAAGCTGCAGGCTACGGTTGTGGCCGTCTGTGCCCCGGTGCGCGATCCCGCGCCGCAACCGGCCAGAGCGAGTGCCACGCTCAGGCCGAATGTGCTGAGCAGTAGACCTCGTCGTCGATTTGTCACAGTGTCCTCCTTGGTTGGCCGGTTACCCCGGCGCCTAGCACAGACATACGCATGCGCAGATAGGGGTGTTGGAGCGACCGCCAACCCCGGCCCACCATTGCGGGATGGGGCCCGGGCCGGACGCCGTACTGAGCGACGGTCGAGTCACGCAGTCGCTCCGCTGATCAGATCGAGCCGCAACTGGGCGCTGTCGCGGTGACCGGGCATGCCCTCGAAGTCGGCGATGGTCACGACGTACTCAGCCTGAGCCCTGGTCGAGTCCCTCGTTGCGCGCTGGTAGGTCACCTGCTTGAGGAACCGGCTCACGGACAGCCCTCCGGTGTAACGGGCGCCGCGAGCCGTGGGCAGCACATGGTTCGTGCCGGACATTCCCTTGTCCGCGTACGCGACGGTTGACCAGTCACCCAGGAAAAGGGAGCCGTAGCTGTGCAGGCCCTCCAGGTAGAAGTCCGTATCGTCCGCCAGAATCTCCAGGTGCTCCGGCGCTAGCAGGTTCATGATCTCGATCGCCGTCTTGGCGGAGTCTGCGACGTAGATCGAGCCCCAGTCCCGCCACGCGGCGCCGGCGATTTCGCGGGTGGCAAGTCCGGCGAGCTGGCGCTCGATCTCGATCTCCACCTCAGCGGCGAGCTTGGCGGAGGTAGTCACCAGGCAGGCAGGCGAGCTCGGACCGTGCTCAGCCTGTGCCAGCAGGTCCGCGGCGACCATCTGCGCGGCCGCGCTTTCCTCGGCAATCACGGCTACCTCCGACGGGCCTGCCAGGACATCGATGCCGACCTTGCCGTACAGCTGGCGTTTCGCCTCGGCCACAAAGGCATTGCCAGCGCCCACGACCATGTCGGCAGGCGACCGGTCGAGGAGGCCGAAGGCCATCGCAGCAAGCGCCTGGACGCCGCCGAGGGCGAAGATTCGCTCGGCGCCCGAAGCCTTGGCTGCGTACAGCACAGCGGGGTGCGGACGGCCGTGCAGCGACGGCGGAGTAGCGCTGATGATATTCGGCACTCCGGCCGCTCGGGCGACGCCGACTGTCATGAAGGCACTCGCCAGCAGGGGAAACCGCCCAGCGGGAAGATAGGCGCCGACATTGTTCACCGGGATGTATCGCTGACCACAGACGACACCCGGCACCACCTCGTCCTCGAAGTCGGTGAGACGCTCGCGCTGCATCCGGGCAAATCGGTAAGTCCGCTCGGCGCCGGCGTCAAGTGCCTCCTTGAGGTCGGAGGGCAGATCGGCAGTGAGCTCGGCGACATCGCGCTCTGAGATCTCGAAGTCGTCACCTCCGGTCCAGCCGTCGAGGTTCTCGGCATAGCGGCGGACCGCCGGAAGCCCCTCGTGCTCGATCTCACGCAGCATCGTGGATACGGTCTCGACGACCTGCGGGCTTGACTGAGCGGCCACGTCGGGGCGGTTCGGCTCACGGACGACGTGGAAAGTGCCGGTGATCCGAGCGCGGTCGGTGGCCGTCAAGTGCATACGTATACCCTATGCGAACCGGTACCTGCTGGCAATGGATGCTGAGGACCCGGGCGATGGCTGTCCATGCACCGCCGGTCCCATCGCGCGATTGAGGGATGGAGCTTCCGGCCATTGCGTTCTAGCGTGGAGAGCCGGACCTCGCTTCGACGGAAGGAATCCGATGGGATCAGTCATGGTTGACTTCATCACCTCACTGGACGGCTACGGGGCCGCCGAGGGCTGGCCCGGCTGGTGGGGCATGGAAAGCCCGGAGTATCTCGGCTGGCTGGACCAACAGCCCTCGCACACCGTCTTGATGGGAGCGACGACGTACCGGCTGATGGCAGCGTTCGCCGCAAGCGGCGCGGAGGGGGTCGACGAGTTCTTGACCCAGGTGCCGAAGGTTGTCTTCTCCGCGACGCTCACCGAGCCGCTGACCTGGGCCAACACGCGTCTGGTCCCCGGAGATGCGGTCGAAGCCGTCCGAGTGATGAAGGAGGACAGCGACATCGAGCTGCGCACGCTGGGCAGTGTGAGCCTGTGCCGGTCGCTGATCCTGGCCCAGCTGGTGGATCGCTTCCGGGTTGTCGTCTTCCCGGTCATCACCGGTGCGACCGGCCAAGATCGTATCTACGACGGATATCCCGACATCAGGCTCGACCTGGTCGACAGCCGCACCTTCGAGGGAGGGCTTCAACTGTTGGAGTACGTGCCCACCGTGCTCGATGGACCGCCGGGTAATACGGGAGCCGCGAGCTGAGGGGGCCAACCCCGAGAGGCTTACGAGTCTGCCAGCCACGCCAGCAAGCGGGCCTGCGACCAGCAACGGCCAATGGCCTCGGCGTGCAGAACCGACCCATCCACCACGGCAACGCCGATGATGCTGTGGCCAGAGGCGCGGCGATCACCCAGTGTCGGTATCGATGGTGCGACTCCGACCCCCTCCGCTGACACCCACGCCACCGCCCGGCGGGCCGCCGCTTCGTCGAGGCGCTGCAGAAACCGCAGCCGGCTCTCAAGCGGGAAGTGCGACAGCGCCCACGTCGTGGTGACGACAGGCAAGGCATCCGGGGGCACATGGGCGAACGCATCCGGCAGCACCTCGACGGCGTCACCTTGCAGCAAGAGCGGAGGGGCGGTCGCCGCCAACGCGATCTCCGCCTCGAGCATGGCAAATCGCTCCGGCTGATCCGGCCACAGGCAGGCGCGCAGCCATCGGGCGTCATCCGCGTCCGTCACATCGACCGGATCGACGTCGATGCCAACCCGGGCGACAACCTCGGGGATCGCCTGCGTAGGAACGGGCCGGTGACCCACAATCGAGCACGACAGCCGTACCGGAGATGACGGATCGCCCAGCCACTGTCCGTTGCTGTAGGCGATGCCAACGCGGTCGACATTGAGATTGAACCCCGCCGAACAGCCCACGTCGATGAGCCCAACCGCATTCGCGCCCACCCGCCGCGCCGCCTCGGCAATGGCCGGATACAGCACGGCACAGTGTCCGGTCTCATTGGTCCGCGTACGCCGGCGCACTGCGATCGCCACTACCGAGTCGGTCATGTCGAGCAGCGTGTCGATCGCCGCGCCGGCGGCCGCATCACCATCCCCAGCGTCATAGGCCGCGGCAAGCGCCGGGGCGCGTCCAGCAAGGGCCAGATCATGCAGAGCCGCGAGGAATGCCGCCGGATGCCGCCTGCGCGCCGGCGCCGCCTCGATGGCGCGCATCGCCTCGTCCGACTCACTCAGGGCAACGGCGACGCGCTCGTACAGCGGTGAAATGCCGGCGGCGTCGACGCCACCGAAATGTCGGTACACCTGTGCGAGCGTGCGCTCCCTACCCATCGGCGCGCTTCATGTCGTCGGCCCTGGCATCTCGACGATCCTAAAGGCTCGCGTCCATGGCGCTGTCACCTCACCACGTCCGGAAGTTGCCAAGCCAACTGTTTCATGTACCGATACATGTGTACCGATACAGGACTGCTAACTCCAGGGAGGCTGGCGGTTCGGGCCCGGCTCGCTACGACAAGTCGGCGAGTTCACTACCGACTGGCCGTCGTTCATGACCCTCAGCGTTCTTGCGCTGCTGCCGATCGTGGTCTTCTTCAGCTTCACGCAGCGGCACATCGTCAGCGGTCTGCTCGCCGGCGGCGTGAAAGGCTGACTCGACTCCAACCGTCCATTTCTGGGTCCGAAGCGTAGGGCCCCCAGCCAACGCAGTTGCCCATTACTCGACGATCCCGACAAGGAAGCAGACGTGACCGACACGATCAAGGCAGTCATCAACCTCGACATCACAGGGCCGGTGATCAGCCGGCACATCTACGGTCACTTCGCCGAGCATCTGGGCAACTGCATCTACGGTGGCTTCTACGTCGGCGAGGACAGAACCATCCCCAACGATGACGGCATCCGGCTCGACGTGGTCGAGGCGCTGAAGAAGATCGACATCCCCAATCTGCGCTGGCCGGGTGGCTGCTTCGCCGACGAGTACCACTGGAAAGACGGCATCGGCCCGAAGCAGGACCGGCCCTCAGTGGTGAACAGCCACTGAGGCGACGTCGAAGAGAACAACCAATTCGGTACCCACGAGTTCATGCGCCTGTGTGAACTGCTCGACACCGAGCCGTACATCGCGGGAAACATTGGCTCTGGATCAGTCGAAGAGATGAGCCAGTGGGTGGAGTACCTGACCCGACCTAGCGGAAGCCCGATGGCGAGCCTGCGCGGCGAGAACGGCCGTGAGCAGTCCTGGCGGGTCACATTCTGGGTCTGGGCAACGAGAGCTGGGGCTGCGGCGGCAACATGCGGCCCGAACACTACGCCGACCTGGCCCGCCAGTACGGCACGTACTGCCGCAATCACGGCGACCACGAGCTGTACCGCATTGCTTGCGGGCCCAACGTCGACGACTACGCCTGGACGGAGGCGTTGATGAAGACCATCGGTGACCTCGGCAGCGGATGCCGCCCCCATGAGCAGTTCCAGGCGATCGCCCTGCACCACTACAGCTTCGCCCAGCCGCCGGAATGGGCCTTCACCGACCTTCCCGGGGCGAAGGGCAGCGCGTCCCAGTTCAGCGTTGAGGCGTGCTACCAGACGGTGATGAACGCCCAGCGGATGGACGAGCTCATCACCCGCCACTCCACGATCATGGACTGCTACGACCCGAACCGGCGGATCGGTCTGGTGGTCGATGAGTGGGGCACCTGGTTCGAGGTCGAGCCCGGCACCAATCCCGGCTTCCTGTTCCAGCAGAACACGCTACGCGACGCGTTGGTCGCCGGCTTGCACTTCGACATCTTCCACCACCACGCGGAACGGCTGGTGATGGCGAATCTCGCCCAGACGGTCAACGTGCTTCAGTCGGTGCTGCACAGCGACGGGGCGCAGCTGATCCTCACCCCCACCTATCACGTGTTCGAGATGAACAAGCGCCACCACGACGCAACGCGATTGGACGTTCACTTCACCTCGCCCGCGGACGTCCGACCGGTTGGCGATTCAATCCTGCGGACACTGAGCATGAGCGCCAGCACCAAGGACGGTTCGGCGCTGCTGTCCCTCACCAATCTGGACGCGGAGTCGGCAGCGCATCGTCGAAGTGGACTTGCGCGGCGTGCTTTCGAAGTGGGACGGGCGCGAGTTCTCAGCGCCGATCTGCTGGCGGACTACAACACCGCCGAGCGGCCCGCTGCGGTCGCCCCTCGAGAGCTGGACGGGATCAAGCAGTCTGCCGGCACCTTGATCATTCAGTTGCCGGCGCATTCGTTCGCGGCCGTCGAGCTGGATGCTGTTGGAGTCGGGAAAGACCTGTACCGCTGACCGCTTCATCGCGGCGGCGGCATGTCCAGGTGCGGACCGGGGTGAAGGGAACCGTTCTCCCGCGGTCAAACCCAACGTCGTGTGACGTCGCGGGGTCAGACCACGGTGGATTCTCTGGCAAGAATTTTGTAGTCGGTCACGAACTGCTCATGGGTGTCCGCCGGTACCGTGCCGGAGACCTTCCCTACCAGCAGGTCGACAGCCTTATTGGCGATCTGCTGCATCCCAGGATCGACCGAGGACAACGACGGAACCGTGAACGCCGCCTCGGCCACATTGTCGAAGCCGATCACCTTCACCTGCCCGGGAACGTCAAGCCCGAGATCGGCCAGGCCCCGGAGGGCGCCGATCGCCATCGTGTCGGTCACGCAGAACACGCCGTCAAACTCGACCCCCCGCGCCGCCAACCCGCGCACGGCATCTGCGCCGGCCTGCATGCTCAAGACGTCGAAGCTCACCACAAGCTCTGAGGAGAATCGGATCTTCGCCCGCCGAAGTGCCTGACGGTACCCCTTGAGCCGCAGGCTGGACACGTCGCCCTCACCCGTGAGGGAACCGTCCGCCATGACGATGCGGCGGCATCCGCGCTCGATCAGATGCTCCGTCGCCGCCCTGGCCGCCTCAACATTCGGCATCGCCACATGGTCGACCGGACCGTCGAAGATGCGCTCACCCAAGATCACCACGGGGTAGCCGACCTTGAGCAGATCCGCGTCTGCCGTACCCAGACCGACCGTGCTGAGGATCAACCCGTCGTACAGCCTATTGCGCGACATGCTCAGCGTTGAGCTCTTCTTCCCGTCGGCGACCGGTTTGCTCGATCACCACCCGAAGGCCATGCCGTTCGGCCGCCGAAATGATCGCCGCCCCGAGCTGGCCCCAGTAGGGCCGGTCGACCTCTGGCACAGCCAAACCGATCGTGCCGGTTCGTCCGGTACGCAGATTCCGCGCGGCCACGTTAACCCGGTAACCAAGATCATTCATGGTTGCCAAGACCTTCGCACGGGTCGACTCCTTGACGTGCCGATGCTCGTTGATCACATGCGACACCGTCATCGGTGAGACCCCAGCAGCCTTCGCCACATCCTGTATCGTTACCACGGTTCGAATGCTACGCCGGCAGCGGATCGCCGAAGTGTTTGGAGACCGACCAGCGGCCATCGGCTCGGGTGACCGCGTACCCTCTGACGACGGGAATGAGGACCGAGCTCTCCGGGCCGGGCTGCGGCGCCGCCCAGCACACGGGGACGGCTCCGGGTACCTTCGTCGGCTGGCCGCCCCCGGGAGTAGCCAAGTCGCTCTCCGGTGGCGGAGTGGAGGTCGCGGACGGCGGAACAGGCCCTGCTTGAACCCAACAAAGAAGTCGCCCCTGTCGGTCAGCAGACTGCGGGGACCGGCCAACTTCACCGTCTGGCCGCCGACGCATGTCCAATTGCCAGCGTGCACATAGTCAACTGCGGGAGCCGGCCCCGGGGCGAGCGGCGGTGTGACACCCTGGCGAGATGGGCTCGGGCAGGACGGAAATACGGTTTCTTCCGTACGCCGGTCGGCGCGTCGCGTACACGGTCACCGGCAGCGGGCCGCCGCTGGTCGCGGTGGCCTGGTGGGTTAGTCACCTCGAGCTGGACTGGGCAGACCCGGCGTTCCGCGGGTTGTGGGAGTCGGTCAGCGACGGCTACACCCTCGTGCGCTACGACCGGCTCGGCGTCGGCATGTCCGATCGTGACGTGCGCAAGGAGGACATCACGCTGGACGGTGACGTCTCGCTGCTGCGCGCGGTGCTCGACGAGCTGGCATTCGAGAGGGTGGTGCTGGTCGGCGGCTCGTCGGGCGGCTGCGCGGCGATCGCCCTCGCGGCCCGCTTCCCCGAGCGGGTGAGCCAGCTGGTGCTCTACGGCGCGTACGCCGACGGCGCCGCGCTCACGTCCCCCGAAGTCCGGGAGGCGCTGAGTGCGACCGTCCGGTCGCATTGGGGGCTGGGCTCACGGGTGCTCGCGGGCATCTTTCTGGGCAAAAACGACAGTTCTGAGTTGGAGCGGCTCGCGCGCTACCAGCGAGCGGCGACAAGTCCGCAGACGGCCGCGGGCGTTGCTGGAGCTGATCTACCGCAACGACGTGCGGCCGAGCTTGAGCTGGTTCGCGCCCCCACGCTGGTTGTGCACCGCCGCGACGACCGTGCCATCCCATATCGGCTCGCCCGCGAGCTCGCGGCGGCGATCCCCGGCGCGATCCTGGTCCCGCTCGACGGCAGCGCACACTTCCCCTGGGCTGGCGACTCGGGTTCCGTGGCTCGCGCGTTGCGGTCAGCGCTCGTCTCCCAGCCCGCAGGCGCGCCGGCCGTCGAGTCGGCCGCCGACCTGCTCTCAGCCCGAGAGCGCGAAGTGCTCTCGCTCGTCGCCGGGGGGTTGAGCGACCGGGAGATCGCCCAGCAGCTGGTCCTGAGCCAGCACACCGTCCATCGCCATGTTGCGAACATCCGCCACAAACTCGGCCGCGGCTCGCGCGCGGCAGCAGTGGCCGAGGCGACTCGGCTGGGCCTGATCTGAGGCCCGTGGCCCGAATCGGCCATCGTCGTCAGATGGCCTCCTCGAGGGAAGCGCCGGCGACCGTGCCGAGCGCATGATCGCAGCTATGCAGTCATCCATCACGCAATCAGCCGCGACACAGAGAACCGCGACACGTTGGGCGCGCGCTTTCGCGGTCCTCTACGACCCTTTCCTGTGGGTCGGCGAACTGTCGGGCCTGCGCGCGCTGCGCGCCGAACAGCTCAGCCAGGCGCGCGGGCGCACTGTGGAAATCGGCGGCGGCACCGGCCTGAATCTGCCCCACTACCCTGACGACCTCGACGAGTTGGTCCTCGTCGAGCCAGACGCCGCAATGCGCTCCCGCTTGGAACGACGGCTGAGAGACGGCGGCCTACGTCCCATCCGGGTGGTCGATGGGTCCGCGGAGCAGCTTCCGTTCGCGAACGGGTCGATCGACACAGTCGTGTCGACTTTGGTGCTGTGCACAGTCGACGGCCCCGACGTGGTCCTGCGTGAGATTGCCCGCGTGCTGCGCCCCGGCGGTCAGCTGCTCTTCATCGAGCACGTCCGGAGCGATTCGCCCACGCTGGCCTGTTGGCAGGACCTCCTGGCCGCACCATGGCGGCGCTTCGCGCGGGGCTGCCACTGCAACCGGGAGACCGGGGAGCTGATCGCAACCTGCGGCTTCGTGCCGGGCCCGGTGCGGTCGGCCGCGTGGCGGGGGATGCCCCGGATCGTGCGACCGCTGATCGTCGGCCGGGCGCGCAGCCGTGACTAGCGTCCGTGTCGGACTCTTCCCTCCCGGCCGCGCTCAGCGTGAGATGCGATGCTGGCTAGGGCAGCCGCGGTCGCCATCTGTGCGTCGCGACCACGCGCATTTCTTCCTCGGAGCAGATTCGGGCGGGCTGATCTCTGCGACCGTCCTGCTGGTCGCCCGGGCCGAGTCACTGGTCGGCGGCACACCCCCTCACGCTCGCCGAGCAGCTCTACCCGTTGCCGCTCGCCTCGATCGGAATCTCTTGGTACTTGAGCGGGGTGGTCTCCGTTCATGCTGCTGATCTTTGCGGTCGGGTGACCGCGATGTGGCTGAGGATACGGCGTTGGTAGTTGGTCATCGAACGGTAGCCGCAGCCAACCCTTTTGGTCTGCTTGATGATTCGGTTGAAGCCTTCGGTACGGGCGTTGGTGACG
>DASTIW010000034.1:0-161352 GCA_035717205.1 Propionibacteriaceae bacterium
CCCGGTGCCGCCGCCGCGCCCGGTGCCGCCGCCGCGCCCGGTGCCGCCGCCGCGTCCGGCGGCGCGGCCCGAGCCGCTCCCGCCCGTGGCAGCCCGGCCGCCGGCCGGGCCCCGGCCGGACCCCCCGACCGCGTACGCGCACGTTGCGCCGCCCGCGGCGCCGCCCGCGGCGCCGGTCCCGTCCGCGCCGATCGTCCCCCTCCCGCACCCCGCCGACCCGCCCCGGGACCAGTCGCTCGCCCGGCCCATGCCGCCGCCGGCGGCCGACGGGCCGGACCCGCCGTCCCCGGTCGGGCCGCGGCTCGCGGCCCCGCTCGCGCCGCCGCCTACCGCGCGGGTCACCGTCCACATCGGACGGGTCGAGGTCACCGTCGTCCATCGGCCGGCCACCGCGACGCGGCGCGCCCCGCAGACCGCGGAGCCGGAGCCGCCCGGCCGCGGCGCGCTGCGCTCGGTGTCGGCTTTCGACCGCGCGCGGCTGGGCCGCTGAGATGAGCGGCCAGGCCGTCACCGCGGCGACGCAGGGGCTGCGCGCCCTGCTGGCCGCGGCGCTGCCCGGCCGGCTCGTCACGCTGCTGCCGCCGGGGGAGGACCCGCCCACGGTCGGGAGCGGGGTGAACCTGTACCTCTACCAGGTCACGGCCAGCCCGTACGCCAAGAACGAGCCCTTCCCGGGCGACCGGGCCGGGGTGCCGCCGCGGGATCGGCCGGTGCTCGCGCTGGAGCTCTGGTACCTGCTCACCCCCTTCGGGCCCAAGCCCGGCGAGGCCGACGAGAAGGACGAGGCGCACGCGGCGCTCGGCGAGGCGATGCTCGCGCTCCACGAGGCGCCGATCCTCGGGGCCGTACACCGGCCGGGATTCGACGCGGACACCGAGCTTGCGGCGGCGCTCCGCGATTCGTTCGAGGACGTCCGGGTGCGGCTGCACCCGCTCTCGGTCGAGGACCTCTCGCACATCTGGGGGACGATCGGCAAGCCGTACCGGCTCTCGGTGGCCTACCAGGTGTCTCTGGTGCAGCTGTACGCGGACGAGCCACCGGTGCGGCCGGGCGAGGTGACCCGGACGGTGCTGGACGTGTCGCCCTTCGCCGCCCCGCGGGTGGACGCGCTCGACCCGGCCGCCGGGCCGGTCGCCACGTTCGCCGCCGGGGTGACGCCCGCGACGCTGATGTTGCGCGGCTCGGGGCTGACGGCTCCCGGCCGCGTCCCCGCGGTGACGGTCGCCGGGGTCCCGGCCCCGGTGCGGGCCGCCGAGCCGGGCACGGTCACGGTCGAGCTGCCCGATGCGCTGCCCGCCGGGCCGGAGGCCGAGGTGGTCGTCACTCTGGGCGCGACGTCGCCGCCGGGGACGCTCTTCCGGGTCGAACCGTGGGCGGCGGCCGTGACGCCCCAGCGGTTCGACCTCGCCGGTCCGGCCGTCGTGGTGGTGACCGGCTCCGGCCTGACCGGCGCCGCCGAGCTGGTGGCGACGGACCCCGGCGGCACCCAGCCCCGGTGGACGGCCCCCGTGGACGCCGCCCGCAGCGACGCGATGACGGTGAGCGTGCACCTGCCGGCCGGGGCCGCGTCGAATCTCGCACCGGCCGGCGGGATCCCGAACGGCCGGTACGCCGTCCGGGTGCGGCTCGACGGCGGGGCGCTGACGCCGCCACGGGTGCTGCTCGTCGCGCCGGTCGTCCGGCCGGCCGACGGCGCGGCCGGGGCGTCGGGCTACGACGCGGCGCAGCGCCGACTTACCGTACGCGGGGGGCGGCTGGACGGCGAGGACGTCCGGCTCCGGGTGGACGGCGCCGAGTACGCGCTGGGGGCGCAGGCCGATCCCGCCGCGGTGAGCCATCAGTTCGCCCGGGCCCTGACGCCCGGGGAGCACCTGGTGGAGGTCGTCGTCGACGGCCACCGGTCGGATGCGATCCGGGTCACGGCCTGACGCGATGGCCGACCTGCGCCCGTCCGCGGTGGGGGCCGGTACGCCCGCGCCCGGGTTCGCCGACCACTGGGAGCACCTGCGGGCCGAGTTCGCCGTGCTCGACCTCGCGCTGGAGGCGGTCACCGCCCGGCGCGCAGGGGAGCCTGTGGGCGACGCGCTGGACGAGCTGCGTTCGGGCATCGACGCGCGGGTCGCCGCCACCCCCCGGGAGGTCAGGTTGCCGCTGGCCCGGCTCACGGCGGCCGCCGGACTCACGCCGTGGGAGGTGACGCTGCTCGTGCTCTGCCTGGGCGTTGAGCTCGACGCCCGGTACGGCCGGTGGTGCGCGGCGGCGCAGGGCGACCCGGCCCGCGACCGGCCCCGTGCGCCGCTCGCGCTCGACCTGCTCGGCGGCGGGCTGCCCGAGCGGGCCTCCGGGCTGCTCGCGCTGCGACCCGACGCACCGCTGCGCGGCTGTGGGCTGCTGCGGGTGGTCCCGGGGTTGCACGGTGGGCCGGCGGAGCTGGTCGCCCTCACCGACGTGGCCCTCGAGCTGCTCGCCGGCCGCTCGCACGGACCGGACCGGCCGTGGCTGCGCCGGCTGCCGCCCGGCCCGACCGCGGGGTCGCCCAGCGAGCCGGTCGAGGTGCTCGCGCGGGCCGCCGGGCAGATCCTGGCGGCCGGCGCGTGGGGACCGGAGGGCTCGACCGGGCCGATCCGGGGGGCCGGCGACCGGCTGGTCGCTTGCCTGCACGGCGGCCCCGTCGCCCGGGCGCTCGACCTCGCACACCAGGTGGGGTCCGGGCTCGGGATCGAGACGCTGGTCCTCGATCTGGCCGCAGTCCGGGCCGCGGGCGGCGCCGTGGCGGACGCGGTTTGCGAGGCGGCGCTGGAGGCGCGCGCGGCCCCGGCGCTGCTCGCGCTCGCTCTGCCCGGCCCCGAGCTCGCCGGCGACGGGGCCGCGCCGGACGCCGTCCTGATCGAGATCGCGCCCGTGCTGGACCGGGCGGGCTGGGTCACCGTGCTGGCCTCGGCGCAGCCGGTGACCGCGCCGGCGGCGGCCTGGGTATCGCTGGAGGTGCCGCCGGCCGGCGTCGCCGACCTGGCGTACGGCTGGGCCGTGGCGCTGGAGGCCGCCGGGGTGCCCGCGGACGAGTCGGCCGCGTCCTCGCTCGCCTCGCGGTTCCGGGCTGGGGTGGCCGGGATCGCGCCGGTCGTCGCGACCGCCGCGCAGACCGCCCGGCTGCATGGCCGGCCGCCGGCCCTGGCCGACGTCGAGCTCGCGGCCCGCAACGGCACCGGACCGGGGCTCGGCCCCGCGGCGCGGCGGATCCGGTCCCGTCGCGGCTGGGACGAGCTGGTGCTGCCGCCGGCCCAGACCGCGCAGCTGCATGAGCTGGTGGCCGCCGTTGCGAGCCGCCGGACGGTGCTCGCGGACTGGGGGTTCGGCGTCGGCAGCAGTCGCGGCACCGGCATCGCCGCGCTGTTCAGCGGGCCGCCCGGCACCGGGAAGACGCTCGCCGCGGAGATCGTCGCGGCCCGGCTCGAGCTCGACCTGTTCGTCGTGGACCTCGCCGCCGCGGTGAGCAAGTACATCGGGGAGACGGAGAAGAACCTCGGCCGGGTGTTCGACGCCGCGGCGAGCACCGACGGGCTGCTCTTCTTCGACGAGGCGGACGCTCTGTTCGGCCGGCGCAGCGAGGTCAAGGACGCGCACGACCGCTACGCCAACATCGAGATCAGCTACCTGCTCGGGCGGATCGAGGCGCACGACGGGCTGGTCGTCCTCGCCACCAACCTGGAGCGGCACCTGGACGAGGCGTTCCTCCGCCGGCTCGCCTTCGCGGTCCGGTTCGCGCCGCCGGGACCGGCCGACCGGGCCAGAATCTGGCAGGTGCAGCTGCCGGCGGCCGCGCCGGTGGAGCCGGACCTGGACTGGGACGTGCTCGCGTCCTTCCCGGTGACCGGCGGGCACATCCGCAACGCCGTGCTGCACGCCGCATACCAGTCCGCGGCCCTCGGCCGGCCGATCGGCACCGTGAGCCTGCTCGCCGGCTTGCGACGCGAGCTGGAGAAGGTGGGGCGGGTGCCGGCGCCGGCCGACTTCGGGCCGTACTGGCCCCGCGTGCTCCGCTTCGGGGCGGAGCGGTGACCGGGCTGGACATCCGGGTCGACGGGCTGGCGCTCACCCTGGACGTGCCGCCGGAGCACCGGCACCGGGTGGACGCGATCGTCCGGCGCGCGCTGGCCCGCTTCGAGGCGCTCGCGCCGGCCGCGCTGGACCGGCTCGGCGCGCCCGCGCGGCGGGTCGACCTGGAGTCGCTGCCCGCCGGCGCGGTGGCCGCGGACCTCGGCCGCGAGGGTGACGACGAGGTGGCGGAACGGATCGCCGGCGCCTGGCTGGACGCCCTGCGAACCGCGCTGCGCTGAGCGGTCACTCCTCGCCGGTGCACTCCCATGCGCCAGCTACGTCCGGCGCCCAGGCTCGACCTGACGCATGGGTGTTTGGGCGGTAATCAGGTCACTCCTCGCCGGTGGGCTCCGGCGGGTCGGTCGCGCGGAGGTCGCGGCTCTCCTCCGGGGCGGAGCGGGAGCGGTACTCGTCCCGGAACTTGGCCAGGATGTCGGTCTTGAGCCGGTGCAGCTCGGGCGGCAGGGCGAGGTAGTTCGTCGGGTCGTCGGCGCCGCCCAGCCACAGCTCGCCGACGTGGTCGACGTGCCACGCCTCGCCGTTCGGCGTACGCGGCCACCCGTCGTCGTGGCCCCGCGCTGCCGCCTCGAACGCGGCGACGTACTCCGGGGTGTAGCGGCCCTGGGCGATGCCCTCCAGCACCAGCCGGCGCATCTCGCCGGTCCGGGCGACGTCCAGCCCCGCGGTGCGGGGCGACTGGGCGAGGGTGAGCGCGTCCGCCGACTCCAGGTGCCCGAGGACGTCCTGGTAGAGCAGCACGCCCTCGGGCGAGCCGGTGAGCGGCAGCAGCCGCTCCTCGAACCAGCCCACCAACTGCGCCCGCTCGCCCGGCTGGGTCAGGTCGACGTAGACCTCGTAGTCCTCCCGGGACGCGCGCCGGGCCTGGCGGTTCAGCGTGTCCAGCTCCGTCCGGCCGTCGTAGCGGCGGCTGCGGCGCATCCGGCCCGCGAGCGCGGCGGCCTCACGGGAGATCCGGGTCAGCTCGGCGCGTGCCTCGTCGCTCCGCGAGCGCTCCGCCATCCGCCCGGCTCGGCGGGACAGCTGCGCCGCATCGCCCGCGTCGACCGGCCGGGCGACCGCCTGCTGCCGCGGCAGGTCCTCGCGGATGCCTCTCAGGGCCCCCTCCACCAGGTCGCCGCGCCGCGCCGCCTCGGCGAGGCTCCGCAGGTGGCCGAGGTGCTCGTCGATGACCGAGCCCGCCGCCTTGTCGCTCCCCGCGCGCCGCCGCCAGGCGTACAGCCGGGCCCGCAGTCGTACGATCTCTGCCAGCGCCTGCTCCTGCTCCTGGGTCGGGACCGGTCGCCGCGGGGCGCGCGGGGCGCCCGGCGGGGCGGTGCCCGCCGCCGTGTTCTCCGGCGCCCGCTCGAGCGGCGTGTCGTCGTCGGCCTCCGCGCGGCGCAGCCGGAAGAAGTCGTCGAGGTCGCGGATGACCCACTCGTAGAGCGGCGACGCGGGGTCGAGGTGGACGGCCTCGCTCGAGTACTCCTTCGCGTACGCCTCGGGGCTGTCCGCTTCGATCCGGCGCGCGGGCTCGCCGGGGGCCGCGGGCATCTCCACCACGATCCGCATCGGCTCGGTCGAGACGGTGACTCGGGTGATGCCGGTCGAGCCGTCCGGCCGGGTCGACTGGACGAACTCGGTGTGGCTGCCGGTGCGGAACGCGGCCCGGACGGCGAGCCAGACGTCCGCGGGCGCGGGCAGCCGGCGGACGATGACGTTCTCGGCGTTGGGGTGCAGGTGGATCAGCGCGTGCCAGCCGTCGCCGCGCGGCGCCCGGACGCTGAACTCGGTGCCGACCTGGACCGCGAACTCGCCGGTGTACGGGTTGTAGAACAATCCGACCTCGGATCCCTGGGCGGCGGCCACCGCGTGGTCGTACATCGCCACGGCGCTCTCGGCGGACCGGGTGCGCTCACCGAACGCCCCGGGCTTGGCGCGCTCGCGGCCGGCGGCGAGCGGGCCGGCGGGGCGCTCCGCGCCGAGCCGGAGCTCCAGCAGGGTGACAACCTTCGCGCGCTCGCCCGGGTTCGCGTCCTGTTCCGCGCCGGGCCCGCCGGCCGGGCCGGGACGGGTGGTGCCGGCCGCGGTGTGCTCCTCGCCGTCGCCGCTCCCGTCCTCGCGGCGGCGGTCCTCGGGTCGGCGGCGCTCGTCCGCGTCCCGGCGGCGCTGCTCCTCGGCCCCTCGGCTGGGCTCGGATGATGCCTCGCGGCGCGGCTCCGTGCCGACGCCCTCGACCGGTTGCAGGCCCAGCTCGGCCCAGCGCTGCGCCGCCAGCCGCTGCTTCGCGAGCTCCTGGGCGCGGGTCTCCAGATCGGCGGCGGCCGGGTCCGGCGTGTCATCGCCGGTGCCGCGGGCTGACTCGGCCGGCGGCCGCTCGCGTATGGGCGGGCGGGGTGGCTCGCGGCCCTCGGCGACGGCGCCCGCCTCCGGGGCGCCGGTGCCCGGCGGCAGCTCCTCGTGTCCGGTGGGCCGGGTCCGGTCCGTCTCCTCGGCGGCCGGGGTGCGGAGTGACGCCACGAAGACCGTCGTGTCCTTCATCGCGCGCAGCAGGGCACGGGCTTGGCGGGACTTCCGCTCCCCGTCGGTGATCCCGGTGGCCTCGCTCGCCTCGTTCCACTCCCACAGCAGCGAGGCGGGGATTGAGATGACCTGCTGCACGTTGCCCAGCTTGGCGTGCACGTGCAGGACCTTCTCCGTCGCCTCCAGTCGGTCGATCCACGCGGGCGCATGGCCACTGGCCCGGCTGATGGACTCGGCCAGCCCTCGGGCCGTGTGCGCGCCGGCCTGGCCGACGGCGGCCAGACCGCCGACGACGCCGAGCACGTCGAGCAGCGTGCCCAGCTCGAGCACGTGACCGGTCCGGGCCCGGCGGACCAGGGCGTCGGTGGCCGTGATCGCCCCGGCGATCCCGCCGACGGCGCCGAGGACGACGCCCGCGGTGCCGCCGGTGACGAACACGCCGGCGATCTCCGCGACGGTGGCGAGGTCCTGCAGCCGCTGCTTGACCCGGCCCCAGTCGCCGGGGGCCGACTCCATCTGGGCCTCGATCGGCACCGGCGCGCCCAGCGCCGTCGCGAGCTCCTCGGGCAGCCGGATGGCGAGGGTTCCCCGCCCGTACCCCGCGTTCTCGGCGAAGCGCCGGAAGGCGTCGCGGATAGCGGCCACCTGTCCCGCGTGGCCGGGCAGGCCGGACTCGCCGACGTAGACGTCGCGGCTGCCGGGCGAGGTGATGTCCACGAGCGCCCAGCGGCGGTGCCCTTCGTACGACTGCGACGGGCCGAGCTGGCCCAGCATCGTCCGGATCTCGCTCACCTGGCCGGTCTCCCGGCTGGCGAGCGCGAGCCGTGGACGGAAGTCGGTGGTGCCGCCCACGGCCGCGAACTTGTCGTGCTCGGCCCGGATCCACGCCTCGTTGCCGTTCGCCGTGAGCGCTTCCAGCTGGCGCTTGAGGGCCGCCGTATGGGCCTCGAGCGAGCCGCCCGTCTGCAGCAGGTGGATCTGCAGCAGCACCTCGTCGTCCGACAGCGCATCGACCCCGGCCCGGTTCCGCACGTGCTCCGCGAGCGCCTCCGCCGCCGCCAGCTGCCGCCGGGTGGCGGCCAGCGACTGCGTGAACAGGTCGAAGCTGCCGGTTCGGCCGGCCCGGAGCAGTCGCTCGAGCGTCGCCCGGGCGGCCGCGATCCGCCGCTCGTTGCCGGACCGCAGCGCCGCCTCGAGCTGCGCCCGGGCCTCGGCGACGGAGGTCGCTTCTCGGTCGGCGGCCTCCGCGGCGCGCGCGCCGAGCCACTGCACCCGGATCGGCAGCGCGGCGATGCTGGATGCGCGCAGCACGTGGTGCGCGGGGTCCGCCACCGCCTCGTCGGACCAGACCGGGGTGGCGACACAGCGGATCACGAAGTCGCCGACGCGGTCGAAGCCGATGGAGCGCTCGTTGAGCGGCATCGTCAGCTCGTCGACGAAGCTGCCGATGATCGAGCCGAGCAGCCGTACGGTGTTCGACAGGCCGATCACGGTGAGGTACGCGGCCTGGGCCGACCAGGGCCAGTCGCGCATCATCGCGAGGTCCTTCTCCTGGTCCTCGGCGACCGCCCGGGCGTCGCGGGACAGGTTGGTGCCCAGCGCGCCCAGCGGCGTCTGCTGCTCGCCGCCCCCGGCGGCGGTGCCCCTCACCCGCTGCTCGGCCTGCCCACGGGTCAGACCGGTGACCTCGATCAGCTCCCAGTAGAAGTGGACCGACTGCATCCGGTTGAAGGTCTCGTCCTGCACCCCGAGGGACAGCGCGGCGTAGTCGAGCTTCATCGTGAACCGGTTCGTCGCCCCGGCGCTGCTGATCGCGGCGTCGCCCGGCTCGACGCCGGACATCAGCAGGGTCGCCGGGTAGGGCATCGCGTTGGCGCCTCCGCGGGCGCCGGGGATTCGCTGCTGGGGCGTCGCGGCGGTGCCGGACGAGCGTGCCTGCTCCTGGGCCTGTTCGGTCGAGACCACCGCGCCACTGGTGCCGGGCGGCGGTGGGGCGAACCCGGTGGCGGTGGCGCTGCCCTTGCCGGCTACCTTCTCGTGCGCCGACGGGTCCCGGGACTCCTGCAGCCGGTCGACCGCCGCGTCGACCCGGCGGTCGACCGCCTCATCGCGCTCGCCCTCGCGCAGCGGGACGTTGGTGGTCGCGCGGTCGATTGTCACAGTGAGCTGCGGGGCGCCGGTGCGGGTCACGCTCGCCGTCACCCGGACCGGGCCGCGCAGCGGCTTCGCCGCGGGCGGTTGGTCCCCGGGCTGGCCGGAGCCCGGCGCCCGCACCGACTTCTCGGTGCCACCCCCGCCGGGGCCCTGGCCCTGCTGGCCGGCGCCGGGCCCCTCGCCCTCGGATCCCGCGCCGCCCCGACGACGACGCTGCCGGGCGGCGGCCCGCCGCGCCCACTCCGGCGCCTCGGCCTCGGTGCCCGACCGGCCGCGGACGCGGCGGCCCAGCGACCGGACCAGCTCGGCCGGCATCCACAGGCCCGGCATGTACGCGAGCAGCACGCTCTCGCCGGCTTGGTGCGACGGGTCCGGCCGGCCACCGAACCCGCGGTACGACTGGATCGCGATGGCCTCGCCCCGGGTGCCGACGAGCCAGGCGATGCCGCTGCTCAGCTCGCGCAGCACCACGATTGGCTCGGCCAGCATGACCGGCGCCGCGCGGTCCTGCTCGATCAGCTGACGCACCGTGCCGTCGGGGTTGGTGATGACGACGTAGTTCTCGGTGTAGAGGAAGCACGCCGTCGGGTGCAGCACCTGCGGGGATACCTTGTTCCCGAGGGCGACCGCGTCGAGGATTACGGTGGCGAGCGCCTTGAACACCTCGGGCAGCAGCCGGAGGAAGTCCGGCACCTCCAGCTCGGCGAGCAGCAGCTTGAAGGGCTCCGGCTGGTGCTGCACCAGGGCGGTGCCATGCCTGGCCTGGGCGGCCACGTGGGCCAGCTCGTGCGCGAGCAGCCGGCGGCCCGTCGAGGTCGCGGGGTCGCCCTGGCCCGCGCCGAGCACCACGTGCGCGCCGTAGCTGTACGCGTGGGCACCGACCTCGGCGGCCGCCTGGGCCGGGCCAGGGCCCCGGTGCAGCCGGACCGGGTCGAGATTGGTGCCCAGCAGTGGCGCCAGGCTCTCGGCCAGCGCGGGGGCGAGCGGTTCGCCCGGCGTACTGGTGCCGGCCGCAGCCGCGGGCGCCGCGGGGGGCCCCGCCGGGGGCACGGCACGGTGCGGCGGCGGCTGCGGTGGAGGCCCGGCTGGACGGGGCGGCGCGGGCCCGCGCAGCAGGACCGCGTCCAGCACGGGCGCGAGCTGCTCGGCCACCGCGTCCGCGTGCCGCTCCGCGGCCTCCGGGTCGTGGCCGGCCGGGGCGGACCGGACCAGCGCGGCGACGGCTTGCTCAGGGGCGACCTGGGCGACCCGGGCCGGCCGGGCCGCCGCCGACGGGCCGGCGCGCGCCGGACTCACGACGGCACCACCGCGACCAGGGCGGGCCGGCGCAGGCTCGCGTAGAACCGGCGGTCCCGGGCCGGCAGCCACGCGGGCGCGGGCCGCCAGCGCCGGGCGCGCAGCCAGCCGGGGTCCCGGTCCTCGAACCGCCAGGTGTTCCCACCGTGCCGTACCACGACGAACCGGCCGTCCGCCGGCACCGCCGCCAGGCGCGCGTGCCGGCGCCGCACGGCGTCGGCGAACAGCACGTCTTCGCCGACCGAGGTGTCGGGGAACCCGCCGCTGTGCAGCCACCAGTCCCGGTCGAAGGCGAGCGTGCCGCCGACGACCGCCCCCTGGTAGAGGCACCACGCGGGCGGGTCGTCGAAAGTCCAGTACCGGCCGCCCGGCGCGTCGAGGAACAGCGGTGCGCCGAGCCCGGTGACGTCCGCGGCGCCGGCGATGATCGGCGCGACCTGCACCGAGACCCGGTCCGGGCCGTGCCAGTCGTCGTCGTCCCAGCCGAGGAGGATGCGGCCGTGCGCGGCCTGCGCGGCGATGTTCCGCTTGACCCCGATCGACCGACGGCCGGACATCCGCAGGTAGCGGATCCGTGGGTCGGGTGGCAGCAGGTCGCCGATCGGGTCGTCGCCGTCGTCGACGACGACCAGCTCGAGCGCAGGGTGGTCCTGCCGGAGGAAGCAGCGGACGGCGGTCGGCACGAACACCCGCCGGTCGCGGGTCGGCATCACGCAGGTGACGAGCACCGGGTCAGAGGGCATCGGCGAGGCTCCCGGCGCTCAGCGCGGCGTAGAAGGCCAGGTCGTCCTCCGGCAGTGGCCCGGCCCCGGCCGGTGCCCAGCCCGGCGGTCCCTCGTCCGGGTCGTATTCGAAGCGCCAGGAGTTCAGGCCGTGCCGGACGTAGACGTAGCAGCCGCGGTTGCTCACCGCCGCGATCCGAGCGCCGGCGTCGACGAACCGCTGCAGCAGACCGACGTCTTCGCCGAGCGACGCATCCGGGTAGCCGCCCGCCCGCCGCCACCAGTCCTTGGCGTACGCGAGCGTGCCGCCGGCCATCGACTCGAGGGTGGCGAACTCCGGCTGCGCCGCCTCGGCCTCCCGGGTCGCCCAGAGTGCCATGGTGTCGACGTCGAGCAGCAGGTTGATGCCGATACCGGTCACGTCCACCGCGCCGGTGAGGATCCCGGCCACCTGCCGAGACACCCGGTCCGGGCCGTACCAGTCGTCGTCGTCCCACTGCAGCACGATGTCGCCGGCCGCCGCGTCGCAGGCGATGTTCCGCTTCTGCCCGGTGGTGGTGCGCTGGACGAGCCGCACATACCGTACGCCGGGCCGGCCGTCGAGCAGGTCGCCGACCGGATCGGCGCCGTCGTCCACCACGACCAGCTCCAGGTGCGGGTAGCTCTGCCGCTCCACGTAGCGGACCGCCTGCCGGATGAACCGGCGCCGGTTGAAGGTCGGCATGATGCAGGAGACGAGCGGTTGGGGGTCGCTCAGCAGCGCGGGCGCTTCGGCGACCGGCCGGGCGACCGGCTCGGGGACCGGAGCGACGACCGGCGCGGCCGGGACGGGCACCTGCACCGGTTCGGGCCGGTGCCCGGCGGGGTCCGCAGCGGCGGACCGGGCCGGCGCGGGCAGGTCGACCGCGTACGGCACGCCCCACGCGCGCACCGCCGCGCCAAGCAGGTGGACGGCAGTGCCGTGCGGGTACGCCGTCGGCCCCACCTCCGGGCCGGCGGACCCGGAGCGCACGACCACCCACGGGTGGGTCCCGCGCGGCACGTGAAGCTGCCCGGGCGAGACGTCGAGGAGGAACGAGCCGTCGGTGTGCACCCGGCCGCCGCGCTGGGAGAACGACTGCCCCCGCCACGCCGTCCGAGGCAGGCAGACGGTGGCGCCGAACACCCGCGGCGTGGTCGACCACTGGTCGGCATCGCCGGCCCACACCAGGCTCGCCGCCGGGTCCCAGCGCACCGACGACGACGCCGCCGAGAGCGGCAGCCCGGAGGCGAGCAGTGCCTCGACCTGGTAGCCGAGGCGCCAGGGCGGGTACCAGGCGTCGCCGTCCCAGAGCGCGACCAACTCGCCGCCGGCGGCCTCGGCGCCCAGGTCGCGCAGGCCGGCGGCGGTGGTGCCGGCCGGGGCGACGACGATCCGCGCCGCCAGCTCGTGCACGCGCTCCGGCAGTCGGGAGGCGGGTCCGACCCAAGACGGCGTGACGATCACGAGCTCGCGGGCCGGGTACGCCTGCTCGGCGAACCAGCGCGCGCCGCGGCGGGCCGCGTACAGGTCGTGCCCGACGACGAGGACGCACGAGACGAGCGGCCCCTCCGCCCGGACCCGCGGCTCGGCGGCGAGCCGGCGGGCCACCTCCGCCGGACCCGGCCCGTCGGCGCCGGTCGCGCCGGTCACCAGGAGCCTCCGAGCCGCTGAGCCGTGGCGTCCAGGAACTGCCGGACCACCAGCTGGTCGAGCACGGGGCCGGCCGACTCGGTCTGCCACTGCAGCGCGGCGTCCACCAGCCAGCGGTCGGCCACCCGGTCCCGCGCCCATCGGCCGCCCTCGACCTTCGAGCAGATCAAGCCCTCCTCGGCGAACCGCCAGTCGCGGCAGGCGTTGAGCACGAGGTAGTGGGCCGGCATGTGCCGCAGGTCCAGCTCCGCGCGGAGCACCGCGAGGTAGCGGTCCCGGTCGACCGGCGCGAACACGTGGACCGCGGGCGGCCCGGTGAGCGCGATGCCGTGGTCGCGGCAGCAGGCGAAGTTCATCACCAGCCGGGGGTCCCCGACCTCATCCGCGGCGTCCGGAGCGGGAATCTTCGGCTTCGCGTAGAAGGTGAGCAGCTCCAGCTCGTAGCGCGGGGAGTCCGACCGTACGCCGGCCGCGGCGGCGGTGACGACGGCGAGGTCCAGCCCCTTCGCGGAGCCGGCCGGGACGGCGAGGATGCGCTCGGTCAGCGCCTCCGCCGTGCCGGCCGGCAGCGGCTGACCGACCACGGCGACGAGGTCGACATCGCTGCGCCCCCGCTGGAACTCGCCGATCACCGACGAGCCATAGAGGTACGCGCCGACCAGGTCGACGCCCGGCGTGCCGGCCAGCGTGCCGAGGCACGCGCGCAGATAGCGGTCGGCTGGCGGGTCGAGCCGACCGAGCAGCGGTGGGCGGCCGCGCGCCCGCGGAGCGGTGGTCACCGGTCGACACGCCCGACGTCGAAGGAGAAGCTGAACCGGCTGCCCCGGTCGCTGCCGGTGCCCTCGCCGTCGAGCGGGAAGCCGTCCTCGTCCATGACTGCCGGCGGGCCGTCGCCGCGGACGTCCACCACGATCAGGCCGGGAAACACGACGGAGCCGGGGTTGAACGCCCGGAACTCCACAGCGCGGGTGAGGCCGTTCTGGATGGGCGGCTGCGGGATAAGCGTGCCCTCGACGTCGTCGAACCCGACCGGGTCGGCGAGCGGCGCCTGGAGCACGTGCACGGTCTGCGGGGTGAGCGTGTCCACCCGGACGGGCTTGTCGAACTCGATCCGGATCACCGAGGGGAAGGCGTTGAGCACCGACTCGTCGGCCGGCGACGTACGGGCCACCCGGACCGGGACCCGGACCGGCGGGTTCACGGTGAACCGCGAGACGAACGGGCTGGGCGTGCCGCTGCCCGCGCCGTCCAGCGTCAGGCCGTCGACGTCGACCAGGTCCCGCAGCGTGATCTCCCACGTGCCCGGTGCAACGCCCGGCGGCATCGTCCCGGGGGTGAACGTCAGCCCGGACCAGGTGGTCGCCGCCGGGTTGAACGGGAAGGGCGTGACCGACCCGAGCACCTGGACGTTGCCGAGGAGCCGGCGGACCACGACCCGCTCAGGAGTCACGCTGTCCTGGCGGATCTCCTTGGAGAAGATCACCTGGATCGACGCCGGGAACGCCGGCAGCACCGCGTTGTTGGCCGGGGAGATCCGGGTCACCCGGACCGGCGCGGGCGACCCGGTGAGGAACAGCCAGCTCTCGAAGTCGCCACCGGGACGGCCGTCGCCCGAGGGCAGGGTCAGCTCGGTCACCAGGTCGTAGCCGTCGCGGACGAGCCGGCCGAATGCCGTGCCGTCGAGCGCCCGCGCCTCGCTGAGGTTGAGGATCTTGTCGCCGCGCAGCAGCACCACGGCGCGTACGCCGACGGCGCTGTCGATGGTCTTGAGCGTGTTCGCCCACTCGCCGACCTGGGCAGCGTCGATCGGTGACCGCGGCCGGAACGTCGCCAGCCGCGCGCCCGGCGTCCCGGCCGGCGTCCCCGGGTCGTTCCCGGCCGTCACCACGCCAGGCACCCGGATCGGCCGGACGAACGGGCCGTCACCGTCCGGAATGTGCAGCCACACCTCGAACGTCCGGTCGGTCAGGCTGGCGGGGGCCATCTGCTCGCTGAACCGGACCGTGAGGCCAGCGTTGAACTCGTTCACCGCCAGCGGTCGGTCGTTCCGCCAGCTCGTGCCGGCCCGGTCCACCCGGGGCAGCTGCTGCTGCGGCGCGAGCTTCTCGATGGCCTCCTGTACGGTGTCGGCGCCGAGGCGCGTGAGGGCGTCGTCGTAGCGGACGTGCCGGGCCTGCAGGTCGGTGAGCGGGTCGAAGACCGGCACGCAGTCGGTGACGTGGTCGAGTTCGATGCCGCCGTCCGGCGGCGCGCTCCAGTGCAGGATCGCCAGCGGCACTCGACGGCGCTGGATCCCGTGCGGCGCGACGTTGTCCAGCCGCTCGACCGAGCCGTCCCGGGCGCGGGTGGTGAACCACCAGTACTGAGCGGCGCGGAAGTCGTAGCCGCCGAGCTGGATCCGTACGCCGTCGCCGAGGTCAACCGGGTCCGGGCCGACGAGGCCGATCCCGTCCCAGCGGCGCAGCACCAGGTGGTCGGCCACGAGCTGTGCGGAGCGCTCCGGGGTGAGCGCCGGGTGCGCGCCGTCGAGCGTCACGGTCAGCGCGTCCGGGTCCGGGTCGGCGGCGACCCGGCAGAGCAGCCCGCGGCCGGGGCCGAGCTCGTCGGTGTCGCCGCCGACCTCCACCAGGTCGCCGGCCCGCAGCCGGCCCGCCTGGTCCCGGCCGAGGCTGCCGACCTGCACGGTGGTGGTGCCGGCCGTGAGGTCGGCGCGGACCACCGACCCGACGGTGGTGGCGAAGGAGGCGTTGTCCGCGGACCAGGTGAACCGCGCCCGGGGCACCAGCTCGGTGCCTACCGGGAAGGCGGTGCGCAGACCGCCGGCAAGGGTCGCGGTGCCGGTGCCCGGGTCGTACGAGGTGATCGTGACGGCCTCGCTCGCCGCGCCGTCGCGGAGGAACCAGCCGCGCCGGGCGAGCGGACCGGCCCCGGCGTCGGCCGGGTCCGGCCCCTCGCCCGGCTCCAGCCGCAGTGACTGGTCGCCGAGCCGCGCCGCGACCGCCAGCCGGCCGACGTCGCGCCGCGGGACCAGCGCCGCGCCGTCGGCGACGTTGTAGGCCGCGTTCCGCAGCGGCAGGCGCAGCTGGACCCGGCGCGCGCCGGCGATGACCGACGTGATCGCGACCGCCTCCCGGACCGCGCCGGTGGCGGAGCCGGCCACCAGGTCCCAGGTCCCGATCAGCAGCGCCGCCGCCGCCTCGGTGCTGATCGGCTCGGTGATCAGCACCAGCTGGCCGGTCACGGCGTCGCTCGCCAGCGCCAGCGGGACCGGGCCGCGCGCGCCGAGCATCTCGCCGGGGTCGAGAATCTCCACCCGATAGAGTCGGTTCTCCCGACCGGTGTAGGTGCCGTCCGAGGTGACGTCGCAGTCGTCCGCCGCGACGGCGGGCGCGTCGACCGTGGAGAGCCGGCCGGACCCGTCGTCCGGCAGGTAGGTGGCGGCGTGGCTGCAGCCCAGCATGGCTGGGCGGTGTCCGGCCGGAACCCCGGCCACTCGGACCTGGGCGACGGTCCGCAACCGTACGGTGGTGTCCGGGCCGCCGAGCGCCACCTCGCGGTTGTCCTCCTGCAGGTAGCTCACCGGGCGGCGCCACACCTCGAGGTAGGCGACGCCGACCGTGGCCTGCAGCGGCGCGAGCAGCTCGGCGCCGGGGCTCTCGCCGCCCGCCCCGGGATCCGGCGCGGCGGCGGTGGTGCCGCCGCTGACCAGGATCGAGCCGTCGGCCAGCAGCGTGGACCGGTGCCACGCCCGGACCTCGTTGAGGTCGCGGACCCGGATCCAGCGCGCGCTCGCCGGGACGAACAGCTCGGCGGCGGCCAGGGCCCGGTCCTGCCGGTGGCCGCCGGTGACGAGGACGTGGCCGGCCAGGACGCGCACCGCCGCGTGGCCGGTGCGCGGGAAGGCCATCGCGCCGGTGGCCGACCAGACCGCGCCGCCGGTCCGGGCCTGGTCGAGCAGCTCGCACGAGTCCAGCGGTACGCCCCCGGCGCTGCCGCCGGCGACCAGGACGCGCCCGTCGGCCAGCGTGGTGGCGGTGTGCGCGGTCCGCGCCGCGTTCAGGTCGGGGCCGGCCGTCCACTGCCCGGTCGCGACGTCGAAGATCTCGCACGAGTCCAGCGCCTGCCCGTCCAGGCCGCCCGCGACGAGCACCGAGCCGGGGGAGGGCAGGCCCACCCGGACCGCCGTGTGGCCGCCGCGGCGGCGGCCGAGCGGGGCCGCGGCCGTCACCGTTCCGGTGCGCGGGTCCCAGATCTCCACCTCCGCGACGGCGTCGGCGGTGCCGCCGCCGGCGGGCAGCGAGCCGCTGGTGCGGGTGAACCCACCGACGACGAGCACCTGGCCGGAGGTCAGCAGCGTCGCGGTGTGCCCCGTCCGCGCGCTGCCGAGCGACCCCGTCGCGTTCCAGGTCCGGGTCCCCGGGGAGTAGATCTCCATCGAGGCCAGCGGCAGCCCCGAGGCACCGAGCCCGCCGGCGACCAGCACCCGGCCGTCGGGGAGCACGGTCGCCGTGTGGCCGGTCCGGGCCGCCCCCATCGCCGCGACCGGCGTCCACGCGCTGGTCGGCTGCGCGAACAGCTCCGCCGCCGCGGTGACCACGCCCGCGCTGGTCCCGCCGCAGACGAGGACCCGCGGCCCGGCCGGGTCGGCGATCGCGACCGCCTGGTGGCCGGCCCGGGCGGTGCCGAGGTTGCCGGCCAGCTCCCACTCGGCGCCGCCGGCCGAGGGCAGCGGCAGCGGCGGCGCGCCCGGCAGGTCCGGCTGGGTCGCGTACGTGGTGGTGGCGTCGTTGTGGACCAGCACCCCGTCCACGTACAGGTGGCCCGCCGGGCCGGCCCCGCCGCCGATCGTCAGGTTGCCGCCGCCGGCGTCGCCGAGCTGGAACGCGGTGCCCGGCTGCGGCCGGCCGCAGCGCCCGACCAGGTCGCCGATCTGCCACTCCCCGTGCCGCAGCCGGGCCAGCACCGCCTCGTTCCAGTCCGAGTCCAGCCAGAGCCGGCCCTGCTGTTGCAGCCACTCGTCGGTGGGCTCGGCGCTGCGCAGTCGGGACAGGTCAGCCTTCATCGGAATGCTCCTCCCCGGGACGAAACCCGGCGTTCGGACGGCGGGGTCCCGAGCCCGCTGGGCGAGCCCTCGTGCAGCACGACGACCGGACGCAGCCCGGCCGGCAGGAACTCGGTGAGCTTGGCGGCGAGGTTCGCGCGGCGCAGGCCGGGGAACGCGCCGGCGTACGCGCCGACCTGGTCGCCCGCCTCGGACGCGCCGAGGAGCAGGGGCGAGGACGCGTCGCCGAGCGCGGCGAACAGCGGCTGCCGGGGCTGGAACGAGCCGAAGGACGGGCGCGCCTCGTCACCGGCGGCGAGGTCCGCGTCGGTCGGCACGCTGCGGTACCGCCGCGGCAGCACGGACCCTGGCTCCACCCGGCAGAACCGCAGGCAGCCGTTCTGCCGCCGGTCGACCAGAACGAGGCCGGCGAGCAGTGCCTCGTCGCCCTCGAGCTCGGCGGCCCGGAGGCGTCCGATCACGGTCACCCGGCGCAGCCGCACCGCGCGGGCGGGCGGGTCGTCGGCCGCGCCCGAGGCCTCGTCGTCCCAGGCCGGCGCCGGGCCGGTGCCGCCCACGGCCAGCCCGGTCCGGCCGGCGGCGGCGCGGTACAGCACCGAGTCGGACGCGACCACCTCGGCCACGCCGCTCCCGGTCCGGATTCCGGCGACGATCGAGGCCGAGACCACCAGCCGAGACCGGTGCGCGTCCTCGTCGTCCCACCCGACGGCCGGGTCGGGCGGACCGGCGCGGCCGGCCATGGCGGCCGGCAGGACCGTGCAGCCGCCGATCCCCAGCTCAGTGACCAGGCCGCCGCCCACCCGGACGGGGCCGCCGATGAGCAGCCCGGAGAGCAGCAGCGACCGCTCCAGCGTCAGCGACTCCACCTGGGAGACGTCGGGCGGGCCAGCGACGACGACCGCCGCGTCGGCGGCCGGGCCGGCCGCCGCGGTGCCCGGCAGCAGGCAGGGTCGCGCAGACACGGCGCCGCGGGCGGCGCGGACCACCATCCGCAGTCGTGGCGGGAGGCCGCCGGCCGGGGTCACGGCCAGGTCGACCGGCACCGGGCCGGGGTAGCTGGCGCTGTCGGCGATCTCGATCACCTCGTCGGCGGCCACTCCGGTCGCGGTCCACGACGCCGCGGCGGCCGCGACGGCGGCGGCGACGCTGCGGTGGATCCGGGACAGCGGCAGCCGGGCCGGCGCGTCGCCGGACCCGGCGACCACGCGGGTGACCGGAAGCGCGAGCGACGCCGCGTTCTCCGGGTCCGGTACGGCGCCGCGGGCACCAACCGGCCCCGGGCTCGCCTCGGCGTAGTCGACGGTGAGATCCCGGTCCGCGGGCGCGACGCCCCGCAGGGGGTCGTCCCCGGCAAGGCAGAACCGCCCGCGTACGGGGTCGACGTAGAGCTCCCCGGTCGACGGACCGCGGGTCACCACCCGCCGCCGGCGCAGCGGCACGGCGCCCTCCAGGGGCAGCACCTGGCCGCAGGTCACGCGGGCCAGCACGGCGCCGGGCGGCAGCGTGCCCGGCGGGCCGGCAGCCGGCTCGGCGGGCACGCTCCAGCTGGAGCCGTCGGTCCCGACGGCGAACCAGGCGCCCGCGGTGTCGTCGGGTCCGGCGAGGAGGTCGGCCTCCGGCAGGTAGGTCAGCAGCGCGGTCCCGGCCCGGTCGGTGAGCACCAGCTCGGACTGCGGCCACAGCTCCGGCGGCGCGCCGGCGGCGAGCGGGGCGGCAGTGGTCAGCCGGAGCAGGGTGCCGGTGGTCCGCTCGGCCGGCAGCCGGTCGGCGGCGGCGTCCCGGCTCGGCAGGAAGGCTCCGGCCCGCCACGTGGTCTCGGCCGCGGGCACCGCGAACCGCTGCCGCAGCGCGGCGGTCAGCGGCACGTCCGCGGTCGCGACCGCCCCGGCGAGCTGCGGCAGGCCGGCGACCACGTACACCTCGGCGACCAGCGCCGGCGCGGCGGCGAACCGCGACGGGTCGGCGAGCGCGGCGCCGCGGACCCGGTGCACACCGCTGCCCGGCACGTACGGCGTCGAGGCCGGGCTGACCGGCCCGGCGGGCGGCCACGCCTGGCCCTGCGCTCCGCGCCGCAGCGGGCCGCGGACCAGTATGCCGGCGGCGTCCGGCACCGCCGCGGAGCACGAGCCGTCGGCGCCGACCAGCAGGTCGAGGGCCCCGCCCGGCGTGACGAACGCCTCCGGCAGGTACGCGACCAGCGCGCCCTCCCAGCGGCTCGCGGCCGACGGCCGCCCGGCGTTCCGGGCCGCGCGGGGCGGCCGGTCGTCGCGCACCGCGACCTCGCACGCGGGCAGGCGTACGGGCTGCGCGCCGGCCGCGGCGAGCCGCAGCAGGAGCCGGCCCGCCACGTCGATCGCGGCCTCCGGCTGGAAGGCCGCAGCCTGGTCGGGCAGCCGCGCCGAGTCGAGCGTGCCCAGCCGGACCGGCCCCGGCGCGGGCCCGTCCGGGAGCCACAGTGCGGTGATCCGCACCGGCGCGGGCAGCCGGTGGAGCAGCGACGGGTCGAGCACGCGCAGTCCCTCGGTCGGGTGCAGCCGGGTGCCGGGCGGCGGGTTGCCGAACGTGAAGTCCTCGGCCGGCTCGTTGTCCGCGACGGCCGTGTCGCCGGCCGCGGCCGCCGGAGCGGCCGTCGGCGTCGCTGCCAGCGCGAGCGGTACGCCCGCCCGGCGGACCACGAGGTCCCGGTCCGGCCCGAAGCTCGCGGCGGGGTCCGCGCGGAAGGACGCCAGGTCCACCGGGACGCCCCCCGCGGCGACCAGCGGCCCCTCATGGTGGAGCGGGTCGAAGGTGTACGCGCGCGCGTCGGCCGCCGGCTCCACGCCGGGGCCCGCTGCCGCCGGCGTGACCCCGCGCAGCGAGAACACCTGCAGCGGGCGGAGGTGGAAGACGGCGGTCCGCAGCTCGTGCCGGCCCGCGCTCAGGCCGCGACCGGCTACCCCCGGCCGGCCCGGCGGGCGCAGCTCGGGCAGATGAGCGAACGGGTCGGCGGCGGTGCCGAGCCCGGCCAGGCGGACCGGGTCGCGCAGGTCCGGCGTCAGCGGCCGGTCTAGCCGGACGTGGTCCGCGTGCTGGGTCCAGGCGAGCGTCCGATAGCCCTCCACCACGTCGGCGGGCCTGCCGGTGGTGCCGCGGGCCAGGTCGGCCAGCATCGCGGGCGTGCCCTTGGCCCGCCGCCACGCCAGCGTGTTCCGGACGTCCTGGCGGTTGCTCTGCCCGACCGGGTTCGGCAGCAGGCGGGTGCCGACCAGGTCGCCCAGGTAGGGCACCACCCAGTCGGCGGCGGTCTCCAGAAAGAAGTCGTCCCAGAGGTCGTCGATGTCCTGCCGGACGGCGGCCACCTGCTCCGCGACCGTCCGCAGCAGGCCGCGCAGCGGGGCCCGGGCCAGCGCCTGCTCGTCGTCGAGGCCCGGGGTGAGCGCCCGGGCGGCCTCCAGGTCCTGTTGCCGGTAGAAGGCCGGGATCCGGGCGTACAGCCGGTCCAGCCAGAAGTCAGGGGTATGCGTCATTCCGCGAACCCCCCGGAGCCGAGCAGCACGGTGAGCCGCCCCCGCAGGCCGGCGGTGTCGGCCGGGTCGTCGGCGACGACGATCAGGCCCGTGGCCGGCACCGGCACCGACTCCTCCACCAGCGGCGGCCTCCGTCGGCCGGCGGGCGCGAGCCGGGTGACGACGACGCGGCGTACGCCGGGCACCTCCTGCGCGGCCGCGTGTACACCGCCGATCCGCAGCGCCTCGCCGAAGCCGAGCCGAGCCAGGTAACCAGGGGTGCCGTCGGGCGCCGTGCGCTGCGCGAGCGCCGCCCGCACCGCCGAGACCGTGCTGCGCTGGCCGAACCGCTCGTCCACGTCGACCACCACGGCCACGTCCGCGGGCACCGGGTCGGCGTCGACGATCCGCAGCACCTGGTTGACGTCTCGGCGCGCGTCCAGGAACCGGCGCAGCCGACCGGCCCCGTCCGGCGTGAGGGGCGTACGGTCCGGGTGCGCCACCGCCAGCCGCAGCTCCTCGGCGCCGCCGGGGGCGAGTACCACGGCGGCCCGGGCGCGGGCGATGCCGGGGAAGGTCAGGGCCAGGTCGGCGAGGTCCGCCACCGACACCGCGCGGTCGAGCGTCCGGAGTGAAGCCGGAGCGTTCTGCCGTACGTCGGCCGCGTCGTCCGGGTCGGCGGCACCCTCGGCCGGCAACGGGTTGCGCACCCCGCGCAGGCCGGGCAGCGCGTCGACGATCCGGGTCAGCCCGCCCGCCGGCAGGCTCCCGTCCCGGCCGAGGCCCTGGCGGTATCGAGCGGTGACGTTGTCCCGCCCGCTGGGCGGCCGAGACCGGCCCGCGCCGAAGCGCACGACCGCGGTGCCGGGCGCGTCGGCCGGCTCGCCGACGGTGAAGACCGGGTCGTCCCGGTTCGCGAGCGAGTCCACCTCGGTCCAGCGCACACCGTTGACCGCCACCTGCGCCGTGCTGCGCAGCGTCCCCTCATGGTCGGGCACGTAGGTGAGCGGGCCCCGGCGCAGCGCGTACGACTGCGCCGCCGTGCCGTCGCCACTGCCGAGCACCTCCAGCGGCACCGTCTCACCGTGGCTGGCGAGGGCGACGTTGCCGAGCAGCACGGTCCGGGAGCGGCGGTGCACGAAGGCCAGCGGGGCGGCGAGGGTCACCACGGTGACGCCCGCGCCGCCCATCAGCCTGACCGCGGCGATCGAGACCGGCTCGGCCAGGACGCTCTCGCCGCCGTCGGCGCCCGGCACGGTCGAGCTGACGATCGCCGTCTGCGTCTGGAGCAGGTTCGGCAGCAGGCCCGCCAGCAGCAGTCGGTCCCCGGCCAGCGGCTCGGGCAGCGGCCGCCGGTCGTCGAGCTCGAGCCTTTGGGACGCCATCAGCACCCGGGTGCTCCGCCGGGCGAACCGGTTCGCGGGGATCGCCGACCCGAGCGTCAGCCGGGTCACCTCGGCCTGCTGCGTGAAGGCCCGGTGGGTCACGGTGTCCGCGCCGGTCACCCGGAAGGTGCGGTAGTGCCGCGGCCCGCCGCCCAGGTCGACCAGTACGGCGAAGGACGGATCCTGCGGGCTACCGGCCGCCGCGTTCGCGACCGTGCCGTCGAGGTACAGCTGTTGGCCGTCGTCGGGCAGGAACTTCCCGGTGGTGCTGTCCCAGTCCGTCGGGTTCAGGACCTTGGCGGCGGCGGACAGCTGGGACCAGGCGGGTGCGCCGGCGCCGAAGGGGCGGGCGGCCGCACGCAGCAGGAAGACGGCCGGGTCGGGGCCGGGACGGGTGGCGTAGCGGGTGTCGTCCTCCACCCAGGTGAGCGAGGTCCGGTCCGCCCGGCGGTCCTCATCGATATCCACCACCGCACGCAGCCGGCCCTCACCGGCGGGCGCGCCGTCGGCCCCGAATCTGTCCACGACCAACAGGTGGTCGCCGGGCCGCACCCGCAGCCCGGTGCCGGCGAACACGACGGTGCGGCGCGGTTCGGAGGCCGGGTCGGGCAGCTGCTGGTCGGCGGGCAGCGGTGCGCTCGGTTCGGGCCCGGGCGCGGTGGGCGTGCCGGCTCGGAGCAGCGCGGGGGCGAGCTCGGGGAACACCAGCCCGAGGTCGCCCGCGATCTGGTTGAAGTCCCCCGCCGCGGCGCCACCCGCGCCACCCGCGCCGCCCGCGCCGCCCGCGCCGCCCGCGCCGCCCGGGTCGGCGGTCGCGTCCGGCGCTGAGATCTCGGCGACGGTCCGCAGCGCGGAGAGGGGGGCGAACTGGTCGGCCCGACCGGTCGCCGCGGCCGGGACGGCGTTGTGCTCGGCCCGGGCGTCCACCGCCTGGTCGGTCTCGAACACCACCGGCGGCCGGTCGGGCCCGGCGCGTCCGCCCAGCCGCAGCCCGGCCGGCACCGTCACCACCTCCCCGGCCCGCAGCGGGTCGATGGTCAGCGCGACCAGCACCCGGGCGGCCGCGCCCGGGGCGGGCCGGTAGCCCACGAGCTCGGCGAGGCGGCGCAGCGAGTCCGGCTGGCTCGCGGTGCGGGCGAACGCCTCGTTCGCCACCAGCTCCGCGTACACCGAGGCGTTGTCCGCCAGGTACGCCCACGCCTCGACCACCCCGGTGGCGTGGTCCGGCGCGGCGTCGTTCTGCCGCCAGCCGGCCAGGTCCTCCGGCAGCCCGTCGAGCATCGCTCGCCGGAAGGTGTCGAAGGAGCCCAGCCGGTACCGGATCCGGTCCAGACCCGGCGGGTTCGCGGCCCGGCGGCCGAAGCTGCCGGTTCGGCCCTCGCCCGTCACGGTCATCGGCGGCCGCCCGCCATGACGACGGTGAGCCGGCCGCGCTCGGGGTCGGAGGGATCGTCGTCCAGCCGCGCGATCTGGTCCCGGCCGACCGACAGCTGCCCGGTGGCCAGCACCGTCGCAGTGTCGTCGGCGGTGGTCACCGAGTGCAGCGGGGCCAGCACGTCGACGGTCACCGAACGCACCCCGGGCACGGAGGTGACCGCGAGGTAGAGCCGGCTGAGGATGATCGGGTCACCGAAGCTCAGCCCGGCCGGGTCGAAGAAGCCGCGGGTGCCGTCGGGCCGTGGCCCCGGCCGCAGCGCGGCGGCCACGTCGCGCCGGACCGCCTCGGCCAGGAACCCCGGTGCGGCGCAGACGTCGAGCGTGAGCTGCAGCGGCAGCTCGCGGGCCCGCAGCAGCCGGACGTCGTAGCCGGCCAGCCGACGGTCGCCGAGGAAGGCGAGCAGGTCGGCGGTCAGCGTGTCGTCGAGGGTGACGCCGCCGCCCAGGTCCAGCACCAGCTCGACCACCGGCCAGCTGCCGGTCCAGCGGAAGCCGGCGCCAGCCCGGGCCACCAGGCCGCCGCCGGCCGCGCGGTCGAAGTCCGCGACGGCCTGCACGTAGTCGCCGGGCGTGACGGCGACCAGCCGCCGGCGTGCCGCCGAGGGACCGGTGCGGCGCGCGTCCGCCAGGCTCTCCGGCTCCCGCCCGCCGGTCGCGGGCACCGGGTTGGTCACCGCGCGGAACCAGTCGCCGGGGGAGCTGCCGTCCTCGGCGGCCGGCACGGTCAGCGTGTCTGCGGCGACGTTCCCGGCGAGCCCGAGCCCGATCCGGTACCGCAGGTCGAGCACCGACCCGTCGGCGGGCCGCAGGCCGAAGGCGGTGCGGTCGTCGGCGGTCGTGCCGCCCTGGCCGAAGAGCAGGGTTGCCGTACCGCCCTCGGCGAGCTCGAGCGTGAACACCCGGTCCCGCGGGCCACTGTCGAGCAGCGAGGGCACCAGCGCCCAGGCCACCCCGTCCAGCGTGGCCACGAGCTGCGGCCGGCCGGCCGCGTCGATTGCCAGCGGCGCCTCGGGCACCGGCACCCGCAGCCGCGGCGGCGGTCCCGCCGGCGCGGCGGTCGGGGCGTCGCCGATCCCCGCCACCTCCCAGCTCGCGCTCGCGCGCGGCGCGCCGAGCGCCTCCTCGACGGTGGTCCCGACCAGCGCCCGCCAAGTGCCGGGCGGGGCGTCCGCGGGCAGCGGCACCACCGCGGCCTCGACGCCGCCGGGGATGTCCTGCGTCAGCACGATCCGCTGCTGGTCGCCGTCGGGCGCCTCGACGACGAGCACGACCTCGGTCCCGTCCGGCAGCCCCCAGACGGTGACCAGCACCGGGTCGCCCGGCCGCGCCGTCTGGGGCCGGGCGATCGCCTCCGCGCTCGCCGTCGCCGCGGACTGCGACAAGCCCGCGCCGCCGCCCAGCACCACGCGGGCCCGGCCGGTCCGGCCGTGCGTCGCCGGCACGAGGTTGCCGAGCACGACCGTACGCGCCACCGGGTGGTCCGCGTGCGTCGCCGCGGCCCAGCTGATCAGGGTCAGCGGCGGGGTGCCGAAGCTGGCGGCGGGCACCGGCTGCGGCGCGCCGGCCAGCCGCACCAGCTCGGCCGTGCCGGTCCCGGTGTCGCGCAGCGCCACCAGGTCGCCCGCGGCGAGCCGGGGGAGCTCTCCGGTCAGGTACGCCGACGTCGCGCCGGCCGGGAGAAAGCCGTCGGGGGAGTCCCAGCCGTAGAGCAGCATCTCGTTGTGCTCCGGCCGCAGCAGCCGGTCCGCGACGGTCTCGAAGACCGCCGCCTGGTCGGCCGGCTCCACCGCGGTCCGGACGGCGAACCCGGTCGCGAGGAGGTGCGGCCGCGCCACCCGCAGGTGCAGCAGCGTCTCCGCCGAGGCGCCCTCGTCGAGCGCGTGGCCGACGAGCGCGAGGTGCCCGGCGACGGACCGCCGCTGCGTCGCCGTGCCGAGGAAGGCCTCGTTCGCCACCCGGTCGAGCACGTACGCAAAGCCGTCCGCCGTGGCCGCGAGCAGCTCCAGCAGCATGACCCCGGCGTCGGCCTCGTTGGTCTCCGTCCAGCCCGGCACCCGGGTCGGCACGAAGTCGAGCAGCGCCCGCCGCAGTGACTCGAAGTCGCGGGCGAGGTAGTCCACGCGTACTGACGGCCGCGTCGCCGGCGGCTCGGCGAGCGGCTCGGCGGCGCAGTCGGCGTCCGTCGCGCAGTCCAGCCGGAAGCGCAGCACGGCCGAGTCGTGGAAGGGGTCGGCGCCCGGGCCGCGCAGCCGCAGGCCGTACGTGCTCCGGTCGCCCTCGCTCTCCAGCGTGAGCACCACCACGGCGGGTGACCCGGCCGGCTGGTCGATCGCGGCGACCCGGGGATGCAGCCGGGCCCCGCCGGTGAGCGCGTACCCGGAGCGCTGCAGCAGCCAGGGCGCGAGCTCGATCGCGTTCGCCGGCTGGAGCGTGACCCGGATCCGCGGTGGCGCGCCGGCGGCGCGGTCGGCGTCCGCGACGTCGACCCCCGCGATCCCGACCAGGCCCGGCCGCAGCGGCGGGATCGTGCCGGCCAGCGGCGGGCCCGGGGCGGCGCTCATCGCGCCGCCAGCGGGAGGAGCAGGGCGCCGGTCGGGGTGACACCCACGGAAACGACCGTGCGCGCGGCGGTTCGCCGGATTACGTACACCACGGTGATCAGCAGCACCTCCTCGGCGCTCGGCTCGGCGCGCACGTCCACCTGCTCGACGTTGATCCGGTCCCCCAGCCACCGCTCGAGGTTCTGCATGACGAGGAAGCTGATCGTGGTGCGCAGCACCTCGCTGCCCGCGGAGAACACGAGCCGGCGTACGCCGCAGCCGAAGTCCGGCCGGTTCACCCGCTCGCCGGGCTCGGTCAGCAGCACCTGGAGCACCAGGTCGCGGACGTGCTGGTCGTGGTCGGTGGTGCGGAGCGCGCCCGTGGGGGAGACCGCCACCGGGAGGCCGAGGAACCGCGCGCCGGTCGCCATCTACAGCTCCACCTGGTGCGGCGACTTCGCGGAGCCGATGTCGAGCGTCACCGGGGCGACCGGCGGCGAGGTGGGCCCGCCGCTCGGGACCGAGGTGTGGGTGTGCGTGCTGATCAGCTGGATCATCTGTTGCAGGGCGGTGTCCAGCGCGGAGTGCCCGACCAGGTGGTCGCTGCCGCTGCCGCCGACGACGACGGTCGGCGCGTCGAGGGTGATGCCGTCCGAGGTCATCGTCACGGTGTTGCCGTTGACGTCCTCGATGGTGATCCCATCCGCATCCATCCGCACGGAGCTGCCGTTCGCGTCGGTGACGGTGAGCGTCTCGGCGTCGTCGTCGAGCACGATCACGTGCCCGGACGCGGTGCGCAGCACCCGCTGCGCCGGCGTCGCCTTCTCCGGCCGCTCGTCGGTGCCCCACCACGACCCGGTGTAGACGGGATAGGCGAGATCCCCGCCCTCGAACTCGACCCAGACGCCGGCTCCCTTGCTCGGCAGCAGGAACAGCCCCTCGCCCGGCGCCCCGCCGTACGGCAGGCAGGGCAGCGCCCAGCCGAGCTCGACGTCGCCGGCCAGCTGCGGCACCTGCACCCGCACCCGGCCCAGGTCCCGCGGGTCGTCCACGTCGGTGACCACGCCGCGGTACTTGCCGAAGTGTCGGCTCTCGACGCGCTCGACCAGACGGGCGACGACGTGCTCCAGCGGGTCCATGCCCTCAGCCCAGTCCCAGCCCGAGCCCGGAACCGGCGGCGAACCGCTCCGTGCCGTCGAGGCCGACGGCGTTGCGGCGGGCCTCGAACCGCTGTCGGTACTCACCCGCCGGATGCATCCGGTGCACCACGCGGGTGACCTGGTAGAGGCCGCTGTGCAGTGACCCGGCGCCTTTGACCAACACGGTGCGCCCGGCCCGCAGCACCGCGCCGTACGCGTCGCTGTTCACCTCGCCGGCCGCCTCGACGAACCAGGCCGCCTCGTCCCGCGCGGCCTGCGCCCGGGCCTGCAGCTCGGTAGGGTCCGCGGCCGCCGTCGCGGCGAGCAGCAGGTTGCCGGCGGCCTTGAGCGGCCGGGCGGCGCGGGTCAGCCGGTCCGCGGTGAGGTCCGCGAGCGCGGTCCGGCCGGTGCTGCGGGCATGGGGGCGACTGACCTCGACGTCGACCGGCTGCCGGGTCAGCGGGTCGACCTGGGCGGAGCTGACGTCGAGCGGGTGCCGGCCCTCCACCGTCACCCGGAACGAGCGCAGGTTGCTGCCCGCGCCGAACCGTACGGCCAGGTCGGGCAGCGGCGAGCCGTCGAGCTGCGGCGGCCCGAACCTCGCCGACGGGCGGCCCCCCGCGACCCCGAAGCGCACCTGGAAGCCGTTGCGGCGCGCCAGCTCGCGGAGGAAGGCGCCGTCCGTCCCGCGCTGCACCACGGTGGTCATGTCCGCGGCGCGCAGCGGTGAGGTCGGGGTGACGTCGGCCGTCAGGCCGGCGCCGGAGAGGATCTGCTGCGCGATGTCCGCGTCGGACAGGTCGGGCCAGGCGACGACCTTCTCCTCCTGGTCGAGAACCGCCCACGCGTCCTGGCCCAGGACGTCGAGGTACGCCTCCTCGCCGGTGAGGGTCAGCGTGCTGCCGACGGTCCAGCCCTCGACCAGCGCCGCCGGGCCGCCGCCACCGGTGAAGCCGAGCGAGACGCCCAGCGGCGTGAACGGCGTGAACCGCTCATCCGGCACGTGGTCCCACTCGCCGGAGGCGTCGGCATGCAGGCGCAGCCGGACCGCGAACGAGGTGCCGTCGAGGCTCTCGTCCACCTCGACGAACTCGACGTCGGGGTAGAGCTCGGCGGCCGTCGTCCCATCGCAGCGGAGCTCGAAGACCTTGTCCGGCACGGTCTCACCCGGATCTGTCGGGCGGGACGACGATCCGGGCGCCGGGCACGAGCAGGGTCTCCGGGTCGACCGCCGGGTTGGCGTCCGCCAGCACCCAGAACCGGTCCGCCTGCTCGTAGTAGTGCGCCGCCAGCAGGTCCAGCCGGTCGCCATCGACGACCGTGTGCTCGAAGAACCCCTCGGGCGGCGGCAGGAAGCGGATCGGCAGCACGGGGTGCAGCTCCCCGTCCCCGAGGTCAACCACGCGGGTCCGCCGGGCGACCTCGGCATACCGGCTCCCGGGCGCGGTCACAGGACCACGCCCAGCGCGTCGCCGGCGGCGTTCACAAGGTTCAGCGCGGCCATCACCTCTCGCACCGACTGCGTGTAACGGTAGGCGCCCCGCTCGAGCCGGGCGTCGGCCGCGAGCCGCACCGGGGTGAGCACCTGCAGGGAGACGTTGACCTCGACCCGGATCGGGTTGAGCAGCTGGTCGTACTCCCGCTCGGTGACGAACATGCTGGTGATGGTCACCGGCAGCAGCCGGTGGGCGCCCCAGAAGAAGAGCACCGTCGGCAGTTTGGCGGGCGGGCTGCGGTGCTGCTGCGCGGACCCTCCGAACAGGGCCACCGCGGGCGACGCGGCTGGGTACATGAGCAGCTCCAGCGCCGACAGCGCCGGCAGCACCCCGCCCGCCGCCGCGATCGGGTTGCCCCCGGCCAGCTGGTCGGTGGCATCGAGCCGGATTGTGAAGGACAGCGTCTCGTCCGGCTCGCCCGGCTGGTCCGACGGGGCCGCCCCAGACCCGTCCGGCTTCGTGGACGGCATCGCGAGCCCGGGCGTACGGCTCACCGTCTCAGGGTTGAACTGGAAGACCACCACGTTCGGCAGAGCTCCGAGGAGCCCCGCACCCCATGTGACGAAGGCTCCCTTCAGCGCAGGCATAGCAGCCCCCCGGTCCGCCGGCGTCCTTCCGACGGCTGACCGCCGGCCCGGTGTCAAAGGACAGCCGGATTAGGTGATCAAGTCTGGCGCATCGTGCAGGTGCACGGCAAGGCTCGCGGAGCGGCAGCGATGGCGATCCTCATCAGTGCCGCGACCTGCTCTTCATCGACGACAGTGGGCACCGTCAGTGCGAGTGCGACCGGCGACAGATCCGGCGTCGTAGAGCGTCGCGCCATCGAGGCCGGTATCGAAGCCGACCGGTGGGTCACGGCCCCGCAGGCGGCACGCGCCGCGCCTGCGCTTCTTCACCCGGCAGATCGACGGGCTGGCCGGTCCGGCGACTCGGGTGGCGGTGTCAAGGTTCCAGGCGTCGTGCGGGCTGGAGAACACGGTGACGCTGACGCGCCAGACTTGGCAACGGTTGCGGTCCGAGACCGAGATCGCCACCCCCCATCCGGCCGTCCCCGGTCCTGATCATCGCGCACGGGGTGGGCACGGTGAGCCAGTCTTCGAGAGGTCTTGCGTCTCTTGGATGGCCAGCCGCCGCACCCTGTACGTACGAGGGGCCGCCAGACCAGTGCCGCGACCGCCGTCGTCAAAGACCCAGACGAGTACGAGAAGCTATCGATCAGTGATGCGGCCCTGTGCGGTGGAGTGCCGGGAGAGCTGAGGCGGCCGAGCTGCCGCCAGAGAGGGACAACCCAGAAGCCGACGCGGTCCCTGGGGGGTAGGGCCGCATCGGCTACCAGTTGAGAAGGAGTGGGCGAGAATGCTCGGGGGTTCATCCCCGCCCACTGGTTCAAAAGTAGTGGGCGTTGGCAGGATTGGGAAGACCAGATTCTGTCCGAAACTGGACATGGCCGCAACAGGACACGGCCTGACGGTGACACCGTGCTCCCGGATTCGCGTCGTCGAAGGGGGAAGGCGGGGTGTCCGCTGCGTGCATACTGCCGCGCGTGAACGAAGAAGCCACCACCAGGCTCGACGATCAACTTTGATCGGCGGGTCCGGTGGTGGCTGTGTCGGCCTCGGCGACAGGCTGTTCCCCCAAACTACGTCTGCCGCTTGCTTCGTCGGTCCCCCCGGCCCGACAGGAATAATCTCGCGGGACAACCTCAAGGGAAGGTCAATAATACCTCAAGATCAGCCAAAGATTTCAACGGCTAAGCAATCCAACCGTCGTGGGTCTCAGCATCCAAGTGATCAGCGAGCCAAACTGTTAGGCATCTGGAGCGCTTGAGGCGCCGAAGGCCCGAGAAGGCGCGCCAGTAGAGAACTCGACACACCACGTTGTGCGGACCGGACTGCGGCCGACACAGGATGCGTGCGTTCAGGACCCCAGTGCGTGTGCTTGACCGGCCGCACGCTCAGAAGCACCGACAACGCATGATGGCGGTTCAGTGCTCCTTGCTTTTCGACGGTGAGACGTTCCGTTCGGGCGCGGTCACGGTGCGGATTGAGGAGAACACGATTGTCGCCGTCGAATCAGGGGTTTCCTGTGCTAGATGACCGATGGGAGGTCCTCCGCTATAGCGACGCAACCGTCATGTCGGGACTTATCGACACCCACGTGCACCTCGTGGCGACAGGCCCGGCGCACTTGACCGGGTGCCCGCGCTCAGCGATGACAGATCGATCGGTGATCTCAGAACTTGCCCAGGAAGCGGCGGTGCTGTCCGACGACCACGCCCGTGGGCGACCACCTGCGTATCCCGCATTCCATCGGTGACTTGGAGCGCTGAAAACGGTGAGGTTCTGTCAGACCCGAGTTGTAGGTTGGGCACGGCCCAGCCCACACCCTTGACGTCTGACCCGCGGCGCATAGGGCGGGCAGGCGCGACCTCGGAGAGACTGGACTCAACACATGGCCGACATCACGGTCGAGGGACTGGGCAAGACCTACGTCGTTCCCGAGCGGGAGGGCGGCATAAGGGCTGCCCTCGGTTCGCTCGTGCGGCGGCGCACTCGCAGCGTCGAGGCGGTTGCAGGAGTGAGCTTTCGCATCGAGCCCGGCGAGGTCGTCGGCTTTCTGGGTCCGAACGGGGCGGGCAAGACGACGACGCTGAAGATGCTCTCGGGCTTGTTGCACCCCACTGTCGGCACGGCGCAGGTGCTCGGCTTCACCCCGTGGCAGCGAGACCGCAGTTATCTCAGCCGGATGGCTTTGGTGATGGGCAACCGCAACCAGCTCCAGTGGGACATCCCGGTCCTGGACTCCTACCGGCTCTACCAGGCCATCTTCCGGATCGCGTCGGCCGACTTCAACCGCCGGCTGATCGAGCTCACCGACCTACTGGAGCTGGGGGATCTGCTGCGCAAGCCCGTTCGCAATCTCAGCCTGGGCGAGCGGATGAAGTGCGAGATCGCCGGTTCGCTGCTGCACTATCCGGCGGTGCTGTTCCTGGACGAGCCGACCATCGGGCTCGACGTGGCCATGCAGCGACGGATCCGGTCGTTCATCTCGGAGTACAACGCGCGGACCGGCGCATGTGTGATGTTGACCAGCCACTACATGGCCGACGTGGAAGCGCTGTGCCGGCGCGTCATCGTGATCCATCGAGGACGGCTGCTGTTCGACGGCAGCCTGGCGGCGCTCGTCGGGCAGTTTGCCGCGCACAAGGTGATCGCGATCGAGATGGAGGGAGGCAGCGCCATCTCCGATGCCGAGATAGAGACCTTGGTGGACGGCACGGTGACCCAGCGCACCAGCACGGGGGTGACGGTCCGCGTGGCCAAGGCCCAGACGCCCATCGCGGCGGGGCGACTGCTGGCCGCCCTTCCCGTGGTCGACCTCACTATCGAGGACCCCCCGATCGAACGAGTGATCGAGGACGTCTTCGCCCGACCTGAGGCAGAGGAGGCCCACGATGGATCAGCCTCTGAATGACCGGTCCGCTACGCCCGAGCACCAGGTGGCGGGCCCGCAGTTCCGCGGGTTCTCGGCGGCGGCGCTGGTGGCTTACTACCGTCGCCAGTTCGCCTCCTCGTTGGCAGTCAACCTGGCGTACCGGGGTGCCGTGGCGATCTGGGTGGTGACCAGTGTGATCCAGCCGCTGGTCTTCATCGTGGTGTGGCGAACGGTGGCGGGCTCGGGCAGCACGGGCGGCTACACGGCGGACCAGTTCGTGGCGTACTTCCTGGTGATGATGGTGGTCGACCACCTGACCTTCATCTGGCACATGTGGGAGTTCGAGTACCGGATCCGCACCGGCGCGTTCTCGCCGTTGCTGTTGAGACCGGTCCATCCCATCCACAACGACATCTGCGAGAACGTCAGCTACAAGCTGATCGGGCTGGTGGGCATCCTGCCCGCGGCAGTGGCGCTCGGTGTGATCTTCCACGCCGACCTCTCGACAGCTTCGGTCGGGTCGGTGCTCGCCTTCCTGCCGGCACTGCTGCTGGCCATGGTGCTGCGGTTCATTGTCGAGTGGTGCGTGGCACTGTCGGCTTTCTGGCTGACCAAGGTGTCCGCGATGAACACGGTCTTCTTCTCGCTGTTCACCTTTTTGGGCGGACAGTTCGCTCCTCTCTCGGTGCTGCCCGGCTGGATGCAGATCGTCGCGTCCTGGACCCCATTCCCGTGGACGCTGGCCTTTCCGGTGGAGGTTCTGCTGGGCCGGCGTCTCGGTACCGACCTGCTGCTGGGGTACGCCGCGCAGGTCATCTGGATCACGATCGCCGTGGTGGTGCTGCGGCTCCTCTGGAGCCGGGCAACCCGACGCTACAGCGCCGTAGGGGCCTGAGATGCATTCCGTCCGGGTGCTTGGCGCCTATCTGTCGGTCGGTGTGCTCAACATCGTCCAGTACCGCAGCGACTTCGTCATCGCCGTGCTCAACGCACTGATCAGCCTGCTCACCCAGCTACTCGGACTTTCAGTCGTCTTCGCCAACACCGCCGACCTCAGGGGGTGGACCACGGAGGGACTGCTGGTGCTGATCGGAATCCACTTCTTCATCAGCGGCCTGATCGGGCTGGTCATCCGGCCGTCGATGGAGGCGATGATGGAAGGCATTCGCTTGGGCACTTTCGACTTCGTGCTGACGAAACCGGCCGACTCCCAACTGCTTGCCAGCTCGCAGGTCGTCGCTCCCCAGGCCGTGACCGACGTCGTGGTGGGAGTCGGCGTGATCAGTTTCGGCCTTACCCGGATCGGCGTCGGGCTCGACGTGGCCTCGGTCGCGCTGTTCCTGGCCACCTTGGTAGCCGGCTTCGCGATCGTCTACGGCTTCCTGCTCATGCTGTCCACCTGCGCGTTCTGGTTCGTCAAGCTGGACAACATCCTGGTGATCTTCCAGGCCCTGTTCGGCAACGCGGGTCGCTGGCCGGTCACCATCTTCCCGGGCGGGCTGCGGCTGGTGCTGACCTTCGTCGTGCCGATCGCATTCGCGGTCACCGTGCCGGCCCAAGCCATCACGGGCCAGCTCACCGGCTCCGGTGCCGTGCTATCGATCGGCGTGGCGGTCCTCTTTCTGGTCGCCTCCCGGCTCTTCTGGTTCTTTGCGCTCCGCCGCTACACCGGGGCCTCGGCCTAGCGCAGGTCAGTCCACTCCCAGCGAAGCTGATGATCCAGTCTGCCATGACACCAGGGGTCTCGGACGGCCGCGTCCGAGGCCCCCAGCGTCGGCGCTAGGGCCAAGACCCCCCGATTCTCGGCCGCCGTGCCGTCAGACACGTCGCCACAAGAGCAGTGTAGGAAGGCGATCAGCTCAATAGCGACCCCGTCTTTTGGGTATCGCAGAAGCCTCAATTCTCGTTGATACTCGTAGTCGGTAGAAGCGGAGGAGACGACTGTCCCCCCCATGGTCCCTCCTCCGCCACCGTCCCGCCCGCCGATGTTGGTACGGTTCGCGACATGGCGATCTTCGGTGGCTTCCGGTCCCCGCGCTACGGGCGCGGCGGCTATTCGCGGTACGGCGGCTACCGCCGGCAACCCGTCGGAAACTCCTGCGTACGGGACCTCCTCATGCTGGAAGCTGGCTGCTGCCTGGCTGAGCTGATCGGCTGTGGACCGCAACTGCTACTGGTCAGCCCATCCCTGGCGCGTCGATCCGGAGCACTGGCCAAGCCGCTCCGGGGCTGGCGCCGGGAGGAAGTCCGGCACTGGCTGCTCGGCTTCCTGACGGACGCCATTCGCCACTACCAAACCGAAGTAAGCGCGAAAAGGCGTCGGCCGTGCTGCCGGTACAGCCCCTCCTGCTCGCACTACGCTCTGCAGGCTCTTGCGGAGCACGGGCTGCGGCGGGGAAGCTGGTTGGCGGTTCGTCGGCTGGCCAGATGCCGTCCCGGATCGGCGGGCGGCAGCGACCCGGTGCCAGCCGCCAGGAACGAGTGGGCCGGCTAGGCAAGGCCGCCCCGGCGTGCTGGTCGCGAATGCGCCGAGGTCAAAAAACGTCGTGAACTGCCTGGCGTATATTGCCCAAGATGACTGAATCTGCCCTTCCTCAGGTCGAATCTCCAGCCGGGCAGGAGTGGTGGCGCAGTGCAGTCGTCTACCAGATCTACCCGCGCAGTTTCGCTGACGCGAGCGGGGACGGCATTGGCGACATACCGGGGATAACCTCACGGGTGGCCTACCTCTCCCGCCTCGGCGTGGATGCGGTCTGGCTGAGCCCGTTCTACCCCTCGGCCCTAGCCGACGGGGGTTATGACGTCGACGACTACCGCGATGTCGACCCCCGGCTGGGGACCTTGGATGACTTCGACGCCATGGTCACCGCGCTGCACGACGCCGGCATCAAGGTGATCGCCGACATCGTGCCGAACCACACCTCTGACCGGCATCCGTGGTTCACCGACGCGGTCCGTGCCGGCCGGGGATCCCGCGAGCGTGAGCGCTACATCTTTCGAGACGGCTCGGGCGCCGATGGCAGCGAACCGCCGAACGACTGGGAGTCGCTGTTCGGTGGGTCGGCATGGGAACCGATCGGCGACGGACAGTGGTACTTCCACCATTTCGCCAAGGAACAGCCCGACCTCAACTGGGACGACCAAGACGTTCGTGCCGACTTCCGAACGACTCTGCGATTCTGGTCTGACCGCGGCGTCGACGGATTTCGGGTGGATGTCGCCCATGGCTTGGTCAAGGACCTCACCGAGCCCTTCGCACCGTGGCGCGAGGTCGCCGATATGTTGCGGGCCGACGGATCACATCCGTTGTGGGACCGCGACGACGTGCACGACATCTACCTGGAGTGGCGCCAGGTCTTCAATGAGTACGATCCTCCACGGTTCGCCGTAGCAGAGGCGTCCGTGCATCCGACGCGCCGGGCCAAGTACGCCTCCCCCGAGGGCTTGGGACAGGCCTTCAACTTCGAGATGCAGGACGCCGACTGGCTGGTCGAGGACTACCGGCGGGTGATCAACTCAGGACTGGCCGACATGCGCGAGAGCGGTTCCACCACTACCTGGCTACTGGGCTGCCATGACACGCCGCGAGTGGCGAGTCGCTACGGGCTTCCCGTCGACTCCGAGCACAATGCTCAGCAGGTAGCCCGCAGCTGGCTGCTCACCGACGGCACGAAGCCCGATCTGGACCGTGGGCTGGGTGAGCGGCGCGCCCGGGCGGCGGTGCTGGTGCTGCTTGCGCTGCCGGGATCTACCTACATCTACCAAGGTGAAGAGCTCGGGTTGCACGAGGTGGCCGATCTTGGTTCAGATGACCTGCAGGACCCGATGGCCTTCCGGTCCGGAGGCCGGGAAAAGGGTCGCGACGGTTGCCGAGTGCCGCTCCCGTGGACGGCGGAGGGCAGGTCGTTCGGCTTCGGGCCAAACGGTGCCCAGCCGCCGCAGCCCGAGTGGTTCGGCCGCTACGCCGTCGAGCTGCAGGAAGTCGATCCGAACTCGACCCTGTCGCTCTACCGCAACGCGCTGGCGACCCGTACCGAGCTGCTGGGTGACGCCGCGCGGCTGACTGACGCCGAGCTGACCTGGATGGACACCGCGGTGGCCGACGTGCTGCATTTTCGCCGCTCGGGCTGGCACTGCATCACCAACTTCGGGAACACGGCGATCGAGCTGCCGCGCGGGAACGTTGTGCTCACCAGCGGCTGCCTGGCCGGCGATCGGCTACCCACCGACACCACAGCCTGGATACGGACCGGCGTATAACGGCAGCACCCGGCGCCGATGGCGCGCACTCGTGTGGAGCGCTTCCGGCCTTCGGCTAGGGACAGACGACGCACGCGATGCCCCGCAAACTAGGGGGCGACTCATTCGGCTCGCCGCTTCTACAACGCCTGGGTGGCCTCCATACTTGACCTAGCGATGGATGCGGGTTGCCCCCCGACCCCCTCCACCGTGCGTTGTGTCACCCCGACGGGGGCGGGCAACAGGAAGGCCCCCGCCAAAGTGACGGACTCTGGCGGGGGCCTCTCCACTTGGTCGCCGGGCCAGGGCGCAGGTAGAGCACCAGAACAGACGTCCGGCCTCGGTCCCGGGTCGCCGCGCCGCTTGGAAATCGGGCTTGGTCGTGGTTGGCTCACACGCGTGACCGAACTCGTGCCCGGCCTGCGGGCGAGGGTGGCCGGGTGGCTGACTAGGGCTGCGGACCTGATCCTGCTCCACCTCTGCTTCATGGTGGCGAGCCTGGCTGTCGTCACCGTCGTGCCAGCAGCACTGGCCCTGCAGCGCTCCATGGACGACATGCTGCTCCGGCAGGACACTGCGATCGTCGGCACCTTCTGGCCGCATTTCCGCTGGGCGGTTCGACGGTTCACCGTCGTCAGCCTGCTGGTGCTGGCGTACGCGCTGCTGGTGGTGGCGTCGATCTTCCTCTGGTCCAGCTTCGATGGGATTGTGCAGGGCGTTGGGGTGGGCACGGTGCTCGCCCTCGGCGCTTTGTGCACCGGGCTGTACGTGTCCGGACTGGCCTGGGTGGGGACGTCCTCCTGGCGGCCCGAGCCCGGTGGCGCCGATGAGGAGGAACGGGAAGCGGAGAACTGGCGCAGCCTGTGGAATGGTGCGCGCGACCGGTTCGCCGCCCAGCCGGTGCCCGTCCTCGCCTGCGTCGTGGTGCTCTTCGGGTGGTTGCTGCTGCTTTCCTGGGTGCCGCCGCTCGGTCTCTTCGGGTTCGGCCTGGTGCCGGCGCTGCTGGCGTACTGGCTGAACCGGGTCGCTCCGGCGCCTCAGCGGGCGTAACGGCTGCTCGATCGCAGCGCTGGCTCCTCTGACCGCGTCTGCATAGCAGTGCGGCGGTCTTCGCGATGGGTAGCCTTGGCTGCGTGTCGGTGACCGTCGAGCAGAAGCGAGCCAGTGCCCGATCGGGGATCCCGCGGGAGCCGGACCGGTCCCAGCCGTTGCCGAAACGGCTGTTGACCAGCCCGCTCTTCTGGCTCAGCGTGGTGATGCTGTCGGTGTACGCAACCTTGCTTGTGCTGCTGTACCGCCAGGTCGTTCCCGATCAGGATGTGCCGGGCGGACGGTTGATCGGCCTCGGCACGGAGGCGGTCCCGATCGCAGCCAAGTACGCCGCTGTCACTGCCATCCCCCTGTCACTGCTGTTCTTGTGGTCCGACCGGTTCCGCCCGCAACGGGTGTGGGTCTGGTTGCTGACGTTCGGCTGGGGCGCCTGCGTCGCGACATTCGTCTCCGCTCAGGTCAACAGCTGGGCGGCCGCACATCTGAGCATCATCGGCGACGGGGACCCGGCCAGCGGGCCTAGGGCGGCCATCTACGTCGCACCGTTCGTGGAGGAGGCGTCGAAGGCGACGGTCTTGTTCTGGCTAGCCATCCTGATGCGCTACCAGTGGGTCAGCCGGCTCAGCGGAATCGTGCTGGCCGGCCTCTCGGGGGCGGCGTTCGCCTTCGTGGAGAACATCCTTTACTACGGTCGGGCTTACCGATATGCCGCGCAGACGTTCGGCGAGGTGCCCCCGCTGGAGGCGCTGCAGTCGCTGTTCGTGCTACGAGGCCTGCTGACCTTCTTCGGGCACCCCTTGTTCACCTCGATGACCGGCATTGGGCTCGCGGTGGCGCTGCGTTCGAAGAGCAAGCTCGTCCGGGTGCTGGCCCCTCTGGTCGGCTTCTGTGCCGCCTGCCTGCTGCACATGCTGTTCAATGCGACGGCAACCTTCGTCTCGGGTGTGCAACTGCTGCTCGTCTATCTCGGCGTGGCACTGCCGCTGGTGATCGGCATGACGGTCTTCATCGTCCGGCAGCTGTTTCGGGAGGGGCGGCTGATCCGGGAGCGGCTGGTCGACTACGTCCGGCTCGGTTGGCTGCCGGCGTCGGACGCGGTGGACCTGTCCCGCCTCCGGATGCGGACCAAGGCGCTGTGGCACGCGTTGCTGACCGGAGGGGACGTCTTCCTCGCCACCCGCTCGTTCCAGCGGGCGATGACCGAGCTGGCGTACCTCCGCGACGCGATCACCCGCGGCCTGGTCGACACCGCGGGACTTCACCGAGAGAAGGTGCTGCTCGCGAAAGCGCGTGACCTGCGCCCTCGGGCGATTGTGCACGCCGAAGGGAGGGCGCCGTACCCGAGCATCTCCCGCCCCGCGTTCCTGCGCCGAGGCACTGAACAGGCGGCGGTGGTCTATCCACCTCCGAGCTACCCGGGACCCGCCGGAATCGGGGGCAACTATCCGGCGCCGGCGCAGCTCCCCGATGGCCCCGGGTTAGTCGACGCACCTTTGGGGCAAACTGCTACTCAGTACTCCGAGGTTGATCCCACCTGGAAACCTCCCGGCCAGTAGGAGCGTCGATGACGAGCAGGCAGCTCTCGGCACTTGAAGCTGCCCTGGTCGACCTTCGAGCGGCAGTACTGCCGGTCAAGCTGCCGTTGCCGTTGCCACATGCCGTCGAGCAGCAGCGGGCCGTCGCCGAGATCACCAGTCAGCTGGACGACTACGTACTGCCGCGCCTGGCCACCATTGACGCACCGCTGCTTGCCGTCGTCGGCGGGTCCACTGGCGCCGGCAAGTCCACGCTGGTGAACTCCCTCGTCGGTCGCCGCGTCACCGAGCCCGGCGTTATCCGGCCCACCACCCGGGCACCCGTTCTGGTGCACCATCCAGTAGATGCGGAATGGTTCGCCGACGACAGGATCCTCCCGGGACTGGCGCGATCATCCGGCAGGACCAAGGACGCGCACTCGCTGCAGCTGGTTACCGATGACTCGATCCCGGCTGGTCTGGCGATCCTCGACGCGCCCGACATCGACTCGGTCGTTGCAGAGAACCGGGTGCTGGCCGCACAGCTGCTTGCTGCCGCCGATCTGTGGTTGTTCGTCACCTCCGCCGCCCGGTACGCCGACGCCGTCCCCTGGGACTTCCTGCTGTCCGCCGCCAAGCGCAGCGCTGCCGTCGCGGTCGTGCTGGATCGGGTGCCGCCACGGGCGATGACAGAGGTACCGCCGCATCTGGGCCAGCTGATGACCGAACGTGGCCTGGCGGGGTCTCCACTGTTCGGCGTACCCGAGACACACGTGGATGAGCAGGGACTGCTGCCGGTCGCCGCCGTCCAGCCGATCCGCAGTTGGCTGGCCACCCTGGCGCGCGACCAGGCCAGTCGATCAGAGGTAGTGCAGCGCACGCTCGACGGCGCGATCGGCTCACTGGCCGCCCGTACCCCACGGCTGGCGGACGCACTCGACGAGCAGGTCGAGACGATCGACCGGCTGCGCACCGATGTGGACCACTCCTATGCCGAGGCGGTGCGCACCGTGGCCGTTCAGACCCAGGACGGCACGCTGCTGCGTGGAGAGGTACTCGCCCGGTGGCACGAGTTTGTTGGGACCGGGGAGTTCTTCCGCGCGTTGGAGCAGAAGATCTCTTGGCTCCGTGACCGGGTGGTCGCGGCGTTCAAGGGCGAGCCGCCGGGTGCCGCCAACGTGAAGGTGGCGGTGGAGTCGAACCTTGAGGCTCTGGTCCGAGAAGAGGCCGCGGCTGCGGCTGAGCGGGCAGAGGCGTCCTGGCAGGCTAACGCGGCCGGCCGCCACCTGCTGGCAGGTGCACCGGAGAACCTGGCCCACACCTCCAGCGGCTTTCCGGCCGCCGCCGCCCGGGCGATCCGGGACTGGCAGGGGGCGGTTCTGGACCTGGTAGCCGACGAAGGCATGGGCAAGCGATCCCAAGCCCGCTTCCTGGCTCTCGGGGTGAACGGTGTCGGTGTGGCGCTGATGATCGTGGTCTTCGCCCACACCGGGGGACTCATTGGGGCCGAGGTCGGGGTCGCCGGCGGTACGGCGGTGCTCGCCCAGCGGGTGCTGGAGGCGGTCTTCGGCGACCAGGCGGTCCGCCGCCTCGCCCAAACCGCCAAGGAGGATCTCGATGGCCGGATCGAGGCATTGATGGCCACGGAGCTGATGCGGTACCACGCGGTTCTGGACGGCCTCGAAGTGGACCGGGAGCAGGCGGACCGGCTGCGGCGGGCGGCCGAATCGGTCGAGAGGGCGCGGGCCGCAGGGTTACCGACAAGCGCCGCCCGGGAGGAGCCGCCCGCGTTGGCCAGCCAGCAGCGGCTGGAGCTGGAAGCACCTTCGGTACGCCAGGTGGACGTAGGGCAGACGCTGCCCGAGGAGGCGCTCGGCGAGATCGTCGACGCCGAGTTCGTCGAGGTGCCCAAGGACGATCCGACCGACCGCCGGGATCGGCGCTGATGGCGCGGAAGGACCCGACCTCCCGGCTGGTGGAGCGGGTGCGGGTGCTGGGTGAGGCCGCCGACCTGTGCGAAGGGCGGGTTGACGACGAGGCGCTGCGTGAGGCTCGGCGGGTGATCGATCAGACGGACCGACGACTCGCGGTCTCGGGGAATGCCACCGTTGTTGCGTTGGCAGGCGCGACCGGTTCGGGCAAGTCGAGCACGTTCAACGCGATCAGCAAGACCGAGCAGGCGACCGTGGGCGTTCGCCGTCCCACCACCGCCCACGCGCTCGCCTGCAGCTGGGGTGAGGACTCGGCGGAGGAGCTGCTGGACTGGCTGCAGATTCCTCGCCGCCACACGCTGGAGCGAGACCCGAAGATGGCCGCGGCGCTGGACGGCCTGGTGCTGCTGGACCTCCCCGACCATGACTCAACCGAGGTAGCGCATCAGATGGAGGTCGACCGGCTGGTGAAGCTGGTTGACATGCTGGTCTGGGTGGTGGACCCGCAGAAGTACGCCGACGCAGCCCTGCACAACCGCTACCTCAAGCCGCTCGCCCAGCACGCCGACGTCATGATGGTGGTCTTGAACCAGGTCGACCTGCTCACGCCGACGCAACGTGACCAGTGCCTGAGCGACCTCCGCCGGCTGTTGGCATCGGAAGGCCTCGATGGTATCGAGGTGATGGCGGTGTCCGCCGCCACCGGTGAAGGCGTTGAGCGGCTGCGCAGCAGACTGGCAGTTCAGGTGGCCGACAAGCGAGCGGCGGCCCGACGGCTGGCAGCCGATGTGGCCGCAGCGGCGGAGCGTCTGCGCACTGCCGGTGGCACTGCGCCAGCGGGTCCGGTATCGCGGCGCTCGGTGGACCGCCTCAACGCAGCCTTGGCCGAGGCCGCGAATGTGCCGTTGGTTACCGAGGCGGTTGGCAACGCCTGGCGACTGCGCGGGGGTCTGGCCACCGGGTGGCCGGTGCTCTCGTGGGTCGCGAAGTTCAAGCCCGATCCGTTGCGGCGACTGCGGTTGGGCCAGCTCGGCGGCGGGAGACCGACCGCCGCGATCGAGTCCGGCCCAGTAGGGCGCAGTTCACTCCCCACCGCGACGGGAGTACCGAAGGCCAGGGTGGAGAGCGCGCTGCGAGCCCTCTCCGATGAGGCATCGAGCGGACTCACCCGGGGTTGGTCGGACGCGATCCGAACCGCTGCCCGGGCGAACGCGGCCGCTCTTCCCGACAGCCTCGACCACGCCGTGGCGACCACCGACCTGGACCTGGACCGGCACCGCCGATGGTGGCAACTCGTTCGGGTCATTCAGTGGCTGCTCGTCGCCGCAGTCGTGATCGGCCTGGCCTGGCTGGGATCCGCCTTCGTGCTGGCCTACCTGCAGCTGCCACCGCTGCCGAGAGTGTCGTGGTGGGGATTCCCGGCGCCCACCGTGCTCACCGTCGGCGGCGTGCTGGCCGGGATCCTGCTGGCCGGCATCAGCCGGATCGGTGTCGAGGTCGGCGCCCGGCGCCGAGCTGGGAAGGCCAGTCAGGAACTTCGTCGCGCCATCGCCCAGGTCACCCGCAAGCAGGTGCTGGAAGGCGTCGACGGCGAGATCGCCCGCTATGAGTCGGCCAGGACGGCGCTCGAGCGACTCCGCTGAGTCCACAGACGTCGCTGCGGTCGTCCCACTGTCCACAGCCCGCTCCGCCGCTCGGACGAAGTCCAAGCCGCGGCGGAGGCTTCTGCCACAGCATCCCGGCAACCGGGATGGGATGAGGAGGGTGGCAATGGAGGCGTTGATCACGATCAGCGGCTGGGTCGGCGGTGAGATCGAGTTCCGCAACAACAAGACGGCGACAGCCAGTTTTCGGCTGGCATGCACGCCGAGGGTCTGGCGGCCCGGTGGCTGGGCCGATGGGGAGACCACTTGGCTGACTGTCACGTGTTTTCGGACCCTGGCGGAGAACGCTGCGGCAAGCATCGCCAAGGGTGACGCCGTGATCGTCTCCGGGAAGCTCCGAACGCAGGTGTGGGAGCGCGACTCGGTGACGTACGAGCGCACCGTGCTCGAGGCGCAGGTGATCGGTCACGACATGACGCGAGGCACTAGCGCGTTCCGCAAGCTGGAGCGCCAGCAGCCGGTTGAGGACGCAACAGATCTGCACGAGCTTCTCGACGCCGTGGAGCGGCAGCCGCTGGCGGACGGATTGGCCGCGCCGGAACCGGAGGCGGACGATCAGAAGCCGGCTGGCGTCCGGTCTCGGGAGAAGGAGCGCAAGGTCGCCTGAGTCGCCCCCGGGGAGGGCGCCGCTGGGCGGGTGGCCCGGTAACCTGGCGTTTCCGATCGCTAGATTCCGGGGTGGGTCAATGGCAGAGGTGCCCGAAAGGCATCCCAAGGACGGGCAGCTGATTCTGCGGCTCCCCTGCCAGCGTGACTTCGAGGACTGGCTGGAGCACCAACATGAATCGGTGTCGGCGGTCTGGCTGATGCTGGCGAAGGCGGGCAATCCCGCTCCATCCATCACGTACGCCGACGCGGTCGAGGCCGCACTGTGCTTCGGTTGGGTGGACGGGCTCGCCCGGCGTTGGGACGACGGGTGGTACGTCCAGCGGTTCACCCCGCGCAGGTCTCGGTCAGTCTGGTCGAAGATCAACGTCGACAAAGCGGAGAAGCTGATCAGCGAAGGACGGATGCGGTCGCCGGGTTTGGCCGCCATCGAGCGCGCCAAGGCTGCCGGTTTCTGGGAGGCGGCGTACGAGGGACCGGCTGACATCGAGGTACCCGCCGACCTGCAGGAGTTCCTCGATAGCCATCCCGACGCGGCCGCCTTCTTCGCCACGCTCAGTTCCCAGAACCGGTACGCCTTCTTGTTCCGACTGAAGACGGCCGTCCGACCGGCGACCCGTCAGCAGCGCTTGCAGAGGTTCACCGCCATGCTGGCGGCGGGGGAGAAGTTCTACCCGTGATGGCGGTCACCGTGCCGCCCTGGCCGTGACGAAGGCGTTTGGGTGGGTGACGTACGACCGATAGGTTTGCACGCGCACCGGTCGCACACGGCGCTGGATCAAGGCAAAGGTTTGAGTCTGAATGGCTGAGTTCATCTTCTCCATGCACAACGTCCGCAAGGCCCTTGGAGACAAGGTTGTCCTGGACAACGTCACCCTGGACTTCCTCCCCGGAGCGAAGATCGGCGTGGTCGGGCCCAACGGGACCGGCAAGTCGACGCTGCTGAAGCTGATGGCGGGCCTGGAGAAGGCGAACAACGGTGAGGCGCGGCTGGCCAAGCAGGCCAGCGTGGGCATCCTCCTGCAGGAGCCGCCGCTGACCGAGGGCAAGACGGTGCTGGAGAACATTGAGGAGGCGGTGGCGGAGACCAAGGGACTGGTCAACCGCTACAACGAGGTTGCGGCGGCGATGGCTGATCCGGACGCCGATTTTGACGCGCTGCTGGCCGAGATGGGGGACCTGCAGACCGAGCTGGACCACCGCGACGCATGGGAGATCGACTCACTGCTGGACCAGGCGATGGACGCGCTGCGCTGCCCACCGCCCGATGCCAGCGTCGACATCCTCTCCGGTGGTGAGCGACGCCGGGTCGCGCTGTGCAAGCTGCTGCTGCAGCAGCCAGACCTGCTGTTGCTCGATGAGCCCACCAACCACCTCGATGCGGAGTCCGTTCACTGGCTCGAAGGCCACCTGAAGAGCTACGCCGGCGCTGTCTTGGCGGTGACCCACGACCGGTACTTCCTGGACAACGTTGCGGAGTGGATTCTGGAGCTGGACCGTGGCCGAACCCACCCGTACGAGGGCAACTACTCGACATACCTGGAGACCAAGCGGTCCCGGCTCCAGCTGGAGGGTCGAAAGGACGCCAAACGCGCGAAGATCTTGGAGCGGGAGCTGGACTGGGTACGGTCCAACCCGAAGGCTCGGCAGGCCAAGAACCGGGCGCGGCTGGCCCGCTACGAGGAAATGGCGTCCGAGGCCGACCGCAACCGCAAGCTGGACTTTGAGGAGATCAACATTCCGCCCGGCCCACGGCTGGGTAGCCAGGTGCTGGATGCAACCAAGCTGATCAAGGGATTCGGTGACCGGCTGCTCTTCGACGGGCTGAGCTTCTCCTTGCCACGTGCGGGCATCGTGGGCGTCGTCGGCCCTAACGGGGTGGGGAAATCCACCCTCTTCCGGATGATCGTCGGCGAGGAAGCCCCCGACGACGGGACGCTCAGGGTGGGGGAGACGGTCAAGATCTCCTACGTCGACCAGGGCCGCTCCGGACTGGACCCGAAGAAGAACGTCTGGGAGCTGGTATCCGACGGCTTGGATTTCATCAAGGTGGCCAACTTCGAGATCCCATCCCGTGCCTACGTGGCGTCGTTCGGGTTCAAGGGTCCCGACCAGCAGAAGCCTTCCGGAGTGCTCTCCGGAGGCGAGCGGAACCGGCTGAACCTGGCCCTCACCCTGAAGATGGGCGGCAACACCCTGCTGCTCGACGAGCCGACCAACGACCTGGACGTGGAGACTCTGCAGTCGCTCGAGGACGCGCTGCTGGAGTTTCCCGGCTGTGCGGTCGTGATCTCCCACGACCGGTGGTTCCTCGACCGGGTCGCCACCCACATCCTCGCCTGGGAGGGCGACGACGAAAACCAGGCGCGGTGGTTCTGGTTCGAGGGCAACTTCGCCGACTACGAGGCCAACAAGATCAGTCGGCTCGGCGCCGAAGCAGCCCGCCCGCACCGAGCCACTCACCGCCGTCTTACCCGCGGCTGACCGGTCGGATCCGTGTCTGCGGGGGATGGCATGCTCTGCGCATGAGTGAAGACGTCCCCACCCAAGACCTTCCCGACCCTTCCCACACGACCCCGGATGGCGTCAGCGACGCCACCGTGGGCGCCCTCGGTGAGCTGTCCGAGGCGCTGGAGACCGTGGAGCGGGCCCGAGGCCACCTGTACTCGTTCCACCAGCTCACCGGCTCGGCTGACTTCAAGCTCGGGGACGCGGTCCGGTCGCTTCGCGACGCTGGTCACGATGTCATCGCCGACCGCATCGAACGCGATCTGCTGGGTCGCAACGTGCTGGCCGGCCGCTGGACTTTCCAGATCGTCGAGGACTACGACGAGAACTACTGGTCGCTGTTCCGAGATTTGGAAGACCAGGCCCGCAACGAGCTGGCTGGGGGGCGCCGGCACTTGTACGAGGCGCGGTTGAAGCAGGCTGAGCGAAGCGCTGGTGTCGCCGGCCATGAGGCGACCCCCGCGGAGCTCTAAGACCGTCGTCCGGAGAGGGAGCCGGCCAGCAGCTCCGCCAGCGTGACGGCCTGACGGCCGGCCAGCTCAGCGAGCTGGGTCCGGCACGAGAACCCGTCCGCGAGCACAATTGCGTCCGGGTGCTCCCGAACTGCCGGCAGCAGGTCGTGCTCGGCCACCTTCACCGAGACGTCGTAGTGCCCCATCTCGACGCCGAAGTTGCCGGCCAGCCCGCAGCATCCGCCCACGGTGGTGACGCTCGCGCCGGTGGAGTTCAGCAGCGCGGCGTCGGCCTGCCAGCCGATCACCGACGCATGGTGGCAGTGCGGCTGAGCGACCAGCTCGACACCGGAGAGGTCCGGCGCCCGCCAGCCGTCCGTACGGGCCAACAGCTCGGCCAGCGTGAAGACTCCCGCTGCCACCTCCGCGACCCTCGCGTCGTCCAGCAGTTCGGGGGCATCGCTGCGCCAGACCGCAAGGCAGGACGGCTCGAGACCCACGATCGGCGTTCCGGCGGCGACGTACGGGTGGAGCTGGTCGAGGCTGGCCCGTAGCTGTCGGCGGGCGCCATCGAGTTGGCCGGTACTGATCCAGGTCAGCCCACAGCAGGCGGCGCGTTCTAGGAACTCTGGTGCGTACCCGGCGGCCTCCAGCACCGCGACAACGGCCTCGACGCCGCCGCCGGCGAAGCAGTCGGAGAACGAGTCCACCCAGACGACGACGCGTTGGCCCGGGCGCTGGGTCAGGTGAACCCGGCGGCTGGCTGCCATCCCGGCGAACCGGGGGAGCGATCGCCGCTGGTCCACGCCGGCACTCCATCGGACAACCGATCGCAGACCCGGCGCCGAGGTAGCCAGATTCACCAGCGAGGAGAGCCCGCGGACCCTGGTGATCAAGCGGCCCCACCGTGGCAGCCAGCCCAGCGCGTAGTGGCCCCGAGGGCGGACCTTGCCGCGGTAAGTGTGGTCGAGAACCTGCGACTTGTACGCCGCCATGTCGATGCCCGTGGGGCAGTCGCGGGCACAGCCCTTGCACGACAGGCACAGGTCGAGCGCCTCGTGCACCGCCGGTGACTTCCAGCCCAGCTCGATGACCTCACCGTTGATCATCTCCTGCAGAACGCGCGCGCGGCCCCGGGTGGAGTCCTTCTCCTCCCTGGTGGCTTGGAAGGATGGACACATCACGCCGAGTCCCGGTGTGTTGTTCGCCAGGCACTTGCCCACACCCGAGCAGTTGTGGACTGCCGTCGCGAACCGGTCGGGACTCCGGATCGCCACCGCCCGAAGGTCAGCGTCCATCGGCCGCGGGTCCACCAGAACCCCTGGGTTCAGCAGGTTGTCCGGGTCGAAGGCGGCCTTCACCTCGGCGAAGATCCCGATCGCCGCCGCTGAGTACATGGCCGGCAGCAGGCTTGACCGAGCCCGCCCGTCGCCGTGCTCGCCGGACATCGAGCCGCCGAAACGGGCGACCAGTGCCGCCGCCTGCTCCACGAACGAGCGGTAGACGGCGCTGCCGCCCTGCTCCGTCAGCGGGAAGTCGATCCGAACATGCACGCAGCCGTCGCCGAAATGCCCATACGGCAAGCCGTCCAGACCGTGCTCGGCCAGCAGCAGATCAAGGTCACGCAGGTAGGCACCCAGGTGCTGCGGTGGCACGGCGGAGTCCTCCCAACCCGGGTACGCCGGTCGCGCCAGGCTGACACCCGCGAGACCGGCGCCGTCCTCCCGGATCTTCCACAACGCCAGGGCTTGCAGCGGGTCGTTCACCACCCAGCCATCCAGTGGTGAGGCATCGGCAAGCAACGCGTTGGCACGCTGTCGTACCTCGCCAGCGTCGTCACCAACCAGCTCCACGAACACCCAGCCGTCGCCGCGGGGCAGCGGCGGGACGGCGGCATCGCCTCGGGAGCGCCGTACGACGTCGACGATCCGCCGGTCGATGCCCTCGCAGGCGGTGGGGGAATGGCGAAGGATCAGCGGCGCGGCATCGGCGGCCTCCGGCATGGTCGGGTAGCCCATGGCGATCATCACCTTGTGAGGCGCATCGGCCACCAGTCTGACGGTCGCGCCGAGGATCACCGCCAGGGTGCCCTCGGTGCCGGCGAGAAACCGGGCCACGTTGAACTGGTTCTCGGGCAGCAAGTGCTCCAGGCTGTAGCCCGACACCTGCCGACCGAACCGGCCGAACTCGGTCCGGATCCTCCCGAGGTGGGTGCGGACCACCCCTGACAGCGCGTGCAGGCTGGCGGAGTCGTCGACCCGGTTGGTGCCGTCGAGCACCAGCCGCTCACCGGATCCGGTGACAACGTCCAGGGCGACCACGTTGTCGGCGGTCTTACCGAACCCGAGCGCCCGTGGGCCGCAGGCGTTGTTGCCGATCATGCCGCCGATCGTGCAGCGGGTATGGGTCGACGGGTCGGGCCCGAAGCGGAGACCGTACGGCGCCGCCGCAGCTTGCAGGGACGACTGCACCACCCCCGGCTGCACCACGGCGGTCCGTGTCCTGGGGTCGACGGTACCGATCCGGGTCAGGTAACGCGACGTGTCCAAAATCAGCCCCGGCCCGACGGCGTTGCCGGCGCAGGACGTACCGGCGCCGCGGGTGGTGACCGGCATCCCGACAGCCCGGGCCGCATCCAGCACAGCAAGCGTCTCGTCGACGTCGCGGGGCTGCGCGACAGCCTTCGGCACCACCCGGTACAGGGAGGCGTCGGATGAGTACATCGCCCGGGTCAGCTTGGTGGAGTCGACCACTGCCTGCACCCCGCGGCGGCGGAGCTGGAGATGCAGCTCCGCCACGTCGGCGGCGAGAGCGATGCGGCTGATCATGGGCACTGACGATGCTAACCAGAGTCCAGCCCGCCCCCGTACCTGCGGTCGATTCTGGTCACAAGTTTCCCACGTTCACATGGGACACTTGCACTCCCCACACGTTATAACGTGGGGGAAGCGCCAACATCCCACGTGAACGTGGGAAACCGACAAGCCCGCGCGCCGGTCCGAAGCGCCAGGGGAGGGGGTGGGGTCAGGCGGAGGTGGCGGAGAGGACGGCCTCGAAGGCGCGGCCGATAGCGGCGTAGTCGGCGGGACCGGCCGCCTCGACGAAGTTGCGGCGTACGCCCTCCACGTGGCTGGGGGCGGCCTCGGCCAGCAGTTGGAGTCCCTCGGGAGTCAGCTCGGCCCAGACGCCTCTGCCGTCGGTAGGGCACGAGCGGCGGGACACGAGGTTGCCCTTCTCCATCCGGGCGACCGTGTGGGTGAGCCGGGACCGCGACTGGTGCACCGCCTCGGCGAGCTCCGACATCCGAACGCGTCGCTCGGGTGCCTCATCCAGACATACGAGAATCTCGTACTCGGCCAGATCGATCCCGAACTGGCGGAGGTCGGCATCCAGCCGTTCGGAGAGCCGGGCGCTGGCCAGCAGGTAGGTACGCCACACGCGCTGTTGCTCCGCACTGAGCCATCGAGGTGTCACCGCCTGCTGCATGAAACCCAGCATAGCCGCATGAGTTGACATTTCAACTACCATCTGGTTAACGCCTGGCTCATCGGTGACAACGGGCGGTGCGCTCACGACTTGTCACCGGGGGCATCTCCGACCAATGCCGGCGGCCTCCGTGATCTCGGACGATCTCAACCGCGTGACCCGCCGGGTCGACCTGGCTGCGAAGTCAACAGATCACCTCGCGCGGCCACCGACGAGCGGCGTCGAGCAGTCCTCTCATTACCCTCCGGAACCCGCTGTCGGCGATGTACTCTGGCTATACCTACTGGCGAGTAACAAAGGACCGGACGCAATGAAGCGCACGCTTTTCGACGCCGACCACGAGGCCTTCCGCGACTCGTGTCGGAAGTTCGTTGACCGGGAACTCCGCCCCAATCAGGAGAAGCACATCGCAAACCATGAGTTCGGTCGCGACATGTGGCTGGCAATGGGCAAACGGGACCTTCTGGGCCTGAACATCCCCGCTGAGTACGGCGGCACGGGCACCAACGACCCCCGGTACTCGCTGGTGCTGGCCGAGGAGCTCTCCAAGCTCGCCTTCGCCTACTCCTCCTGCGTCGGCATCCACTGTGACTGCGTGGCTCCGTACCTGGTCGATCTGTGCACCGAGGAGCAGAAACAGCGCTGGCTCCCGAAGTTCTGTACCGGCGAGCTCATCACCGCCATCGCGATGACCGAGCCCTCCGGCGGATCCGACCTGGCGGCCTTGAAGACCACGGCGATCCGCGACGGGGAAAACTGGATCCTCAACGGTTCCAAGACCTTCATCACCAACGGCTACAGCGCCGACCTGGTGATCGTCGCCGCTCGCACCAGCCCCGAGAAGCGCTCCCACGGCATCACCCTGTTCGGGGTGGAGGCCGGAATGCCGGGCTTCGAACGTGGCCGCAAGCTGGACAAGATCGGCCAGCCGGAGGCTGACACGTCGGAGCTGTTCTTCGCCGACGTTCGGGTACCGGCGAGCAATGTCATCGGGGAGGTCGACCAGGGCTTCATCTACATGATGCAACGCCTGGTCACCGAGCGGATCGGGGCCGCCATCAACAATCTCGCCCAGGCGCGCCAGGTTCTTGCCGAGACGCTTCAGTACGTCAAAGAGCGCAGGGCTTTCGGCCAGCCGATCGGCAGCTTCCAGGCCAACAAGTTCAAGCTCGCCGAGCTGGTCACCAGCTGCGAGGTGGCTCAGGCCTTCGTCGACGCCTGCGTGATGCAGCAGGTGGACAGTGCGCTCGGCCCCGTCGACGCAGCCAAGGCGAAATGGTGGAGCGCCCAGGTCCAAAACGATGTGCTGGATGCCTGCGTGCAGATGTACGGGGGCTACGGCTACATGAACGAGTACCGGGTCGCCCGCGCGTGGGCCGACGCGCGGGTCTCCAAGATCTGGGCCGGGTCGAACGAGATCATGAAGGAGCTCATCGGCCGGGACCTCGGTCTCTGAGCGACTCGGGAAGTCTGTCCACCCACTTCGTAGCACAAGGAGTCCCATGCCGGAAGCTGTCATCGTCTCCGCCACCCGGACGCCGATCGGCCGCGCCGTCAAAGGATCGCTGGCCAGCGTCCGGCCCGACGACCTCGTCGCTGGGGTGATCGACTCGGCACTGCGCCGGTTGGACGGCTTCGACCCCGCCACCTTGGACGACATCTATGTCGGCTGCGCCCAGCCACGAGATGAGCATGGCGGCAACCTCGCGCGGCGGGTGGCAGTCCAGCTCGGGTTGGACGGGGTCCCGGCTGCGACGATCAACCGCTTCTGCGCCTCGAGTGTGCAAACCGCGCGGATGGGGTTCCACGCGATTCGAGCGGGGGAGGGGCATGCTTTCGTCTCTGCCGGCGTCGAATCCGTGTCGCGGTACCAAAGCTTCGGCTCCGCCGGGATCGAGCCGGGAGCCACCGAGAACCCGCTGTTCGCCAGGGCCCAAGCCCGGTCTGCAGCCACGGCTGAGACGAATGAGCCGTGGCTCGACCCGCGCCTCGACGACGAGTTGCCCGACATCTACATTGCCATGGGACAGACAGCCGAGAACGTGGCGACCTCTCGTGCGGTGTCTCGAGCTGAGCAGGACGAGTTCGCGGCCAGGTCCCAGAATCTGGCGGAGCGGGCCATCACGGAGGGAGCTTTCGCCGCCGAGATCACCCCGGTGACCCGTCCGGACGGCCGAGTGGTCACCACCGACGACGGGCCTCGGGCGGGCACGACGGTGGAGGCACTGTCCGCGCTGCGACCAGTCTTCCGTGCCAACGGAACGGTCACGGCCGGAAACTGCTGTCCACTCAATGACGGCGCCGCCGCGGTGGTGATCATGAGCGACGCCCGCGCGGCTGAGCTCGAACTGACCCCGCTGGCGCGGATCGTGGCTACCGGCGTCAGTGCGCTGAGTCCCGAGATCATGGGTCTGGGTCCGATCGAGGCCTCGCGCCGGGCCCTGGCGCAAGCCGGTATGAGCGTCAGCGACATGGATCTGGTGGAGATCAACGAGGCGTTCGCCGCCCAGGTGATTCCCTGCTACCGCGAGCTCGGCATTGATCTGGACAGGCTTAACGTCCACGGCGGCGCCATCGCACTGGGCCACCCCTTCGGGTCCACCGGTGCCCGGATCATGACGACACTGCTGAACGCACTGCAGCGCCGCGACGGTGAGTTCGGCCTCGAGACGATGTGCGTCGGCGGTGGACAGGGAATGGCTGTCATCCTGCAGCGGCTCACCTGAGTTTTCCCCGTGAGAACGTGATGGCAACGGCCCGAGAACATGCCGGTTGGCTAGGCTGGCGGCTACGCGGATGGCCTCACCGATCCTCTCTGTTCGGGCGCGACCAGGTCCGTGATCCGATCTAGTTGTGGGAGTTGTCATGTCAGTGTCGGTCGACGAACGACTTGCGATGCGACCGGTTTCAGTCGCAGCCATGCTGCTGGATCAGGTCAAGGCATCCGGACCCAAAGAGGCGTTCCGCTATCGCGAGAACGAGCGCTGGGTGTCGCTGAGCTGGGACGAGACCAAGGCCCGGGTCTTCGTCCTGGCCGCTGGGCTGCTGGCGCTCGGGATCGAACGGGAGAACCGGGTGGCGATCGCCTCCAGCACCAGGATCGAGTGGATCCTCGCCGACCTGGCGGTCATGTGCGCCGGCGGCGCCACCACCACGGTGTATCCGACGACGCAGCACGAGGATGTCGCCTACATCCTGGGTGACTCTGAGTCGAAGGTGATCTTCGCCGAGGATGATGTCCAGGTGGCCAAGGTCCTCGACCACGTCGACAGTCTGCCCAATTTGAGCGCGATCGTGTCGTTCAGCGGACAGTCTGATCATGAGCTCGTGCACAGTTGGGAGGAGTTCCAGGAGCTGGGACGACAGCATCTGGACAGACACCCGGAGGCGGTTGACCATGCCATCGCAGGTGTCGGGCCCGAGCACTTGTCGACCTTGATCTACACCTCCGGCACCACCGGACGTCCGAAGGGTGTCCGGCTGCTTCAGGATGCCTGGACCTATACGGGTGTGGCGATCGAAGAGTTCGACATCATCAGCAACTCCGACGTGCAATACCTGTGGCTTCCGCTGTCGCACGTGTTCGGTAAGGCGCTGGTGGCCATCCAGCTGAGGATCGGCTTCGCCACCGCAGTCGACGGCAACATCGAGAAGATCGTCGACAACCTCGGAGATGTCAAACCCACTTTCATGGCGGGGGCTCCGCGAATCTTCGAGAAGGTCCGCGCCCGGGTGATGATCGGCGCCTCGCACGGCGTGAAGGGGAAGATCTTCGACTGGGCGTTCGGCGTCGGTCGCAAGACCGTGCCCACCCGGCTGAAGGGCGACGAACCCACTGGGCTGCTGGCCCTGCAGTACGCGTTGGCTGACAGGCTGGTCTTCAGCAAGATCAAGGCGCGGATGGGCGGTCGGATCGACTTCTTCATGTCCGGGTCGGCGGCGCTGAACCGGGAAGTCCAGGAGTGGTTCTTCGCCGCCGGACTGAAGGTTCTCGAAGGATACGGACTGACCGAGACCAGTGCGGCAAGCTGTGTCAACAACCCCCGTACCCCGCGGTTCGGGACCGTCGGCCCGCCGGTCCCGGGAACCCAGGTCAAGATCGCCCCTGACGGTGAGATCTTGATCAAGGGCCCAGGTGTGATGACCGGCTACCACAATCAGCCGGAGATGACAGCCGAGGTGCTTTCCGACGACGGATGGTTCGCCACCGGTGACATCGGTGAGCTCGACGACATGGGCTACCTGCGCATCACCGACCGGAAGAAGGACCTGATCAAGACCTCCGGCGGCAAGTACGTGGCGCCGCAGAAGGTGGAAGGGGCCCTCAAGGCTGCCTGCCCGTACGTAAGCCAGGTTGTCGTTCATGGAGAGAACCGCAAGTACGTCACCGCTTTGATCGCGCTGGATCCCGATGCCATCACCGACTGGGCCGGACAGCACGGGCTCGGCGACAAGCAGTACGAACAGGTGGTTGGCACCTCACAGGTGCATGATCTGATCCAGGGTTACGTGGACGACGCGAACACCAAGCTCGAACGCTGGGAGACGATCAAGAAGTTCGACATCCTCCCCGGCGAGCTGAGCGTGGATGGCGGCGAGGTGACCCCGAGCCTGAAGATCCGGCGCAAGGCGGTGGAGAAGAAGTACCAGGACACGCTCAACAAGCTCTACGACAGCGCCTAGTCGGGATCGCGTTTTCGGCGCACCCGGGGAGAGCCTTGAGGGTCGGCGCGGGTCAGGCCTTGGGTCCACCGGCGACGTAGAGGACCTGGCCCGAAACGTAGCCGGCCTCCTCGCTGCACAGGAAGCTCGCCACCGCAGCGACGTCGTCTGGCCGCCCGACCCGGCCGACCGGGATCTCTCGGGCGGCTGCGGCCTTCCAGTCTTCGAAATCAACGCCGAGCCGCTCGGCGACCGCCTGGGTCATGTCGGTGTCGATCACTCCGGGCGCTATCGCGTTGGCGGTCACGCCGAACTTGCCCAGTTCCAGGGCTAGGGTCTTGGTGAAGCCTTGCAGGCCAGCCTTTGCCGCGGCGTAGTTAGCCTGGCCTCGGTTTCCCAGCGCCGAGGTCGAGGAGAGGCTGACGATGCGGCCCCACTTGGTCTGGGTCATGTGGACCTGGGCTGCGCGTGTCATCAAGAAAGCGCCACGGAGATGGACGTCCAGCACCCTGTCCCAGTCGTCGACCGGCATCTTGAAGATCAGGTTGTCTCGGATGATGCCGGCGTTGTTGACCAGGACGGTGACCGGACCCAGAGCGGCTGCCACCTCATCGACGGCGTGGGTGGCGTCCTGCTCGTCGGCGACGTCGGCTCGGACGGCGATCGCGCGGCCACCGGACTCCAGGATGGCATTGGCCGTCCGGGCGCTGCCTTGCTCGTCAAGGTCCACCACGCCGACAGACATGCCGTCGGCGGCGAGCCGGTGTGCGATCGCCGCGCCGATGCCACGTGCCGATCCCGTAACGATCGCTGTCCGTCGCGTACCTGACTGCCGGTGCGGTGCCGTTGTCGTCATGATCTGACCCTAGCCCTGTCAGGCTGGTCGTTCGCTTCCGGACGAGTGCCGCCTCGGTGTCCGCCGCCGGCAGCTGGATGAGACTCGATCAGCCGCGGTCCTTGGAGCGCTCGGCCATCAGCCGATGGAGCTGGGCTTTCGCGGTGTCGGGCATCACCGCGCTCGCAGCCATCTGCGCCTTCGTGAACACCGACCCCCCGACCACTTTGGCCTTGCCCGCCATCAGCGCCTCGAAGCCTTGCCGCGCGACGAGGCTCGGATCCTCCTTCTTTCCCGATGCGACCCGCGTGTCGTCCATCTTCGCGCGGTGGAAGAAGTCGGTGTCGGTAGGTCCGGGCATCAACGAGGTGATGGTCACGGAGGTGTCCTTCACCTCGTTCTGGAGCGCCTCGGCGAACGACTGGAGGAACGACTTTGATGCGTTGTAGACAGCGTGGAAGGCCCCGGGCATGGTGGACGCGATGGACGAGGTGATCAGCATCCGGCCGCGATCGCGGGCCACCATGTCGCGGAGGAGCAGCTGCGAGAGGTGCACGGTGCTGGTCACATTGAGCCGGATGACGTCCAGCTCTTCCTCCAGATCCGCCGCGAGGAATGGCCCGCCCCGGCCGATGCCGGCATTGAGCGCGGCAGCATCTAGCGGACGCGCCGCCTCGAGGACCGCCGCGTAGAGCTCCTCGACGCCGTCCCTGGTGCGCAGATCGGTCCGTACGGAGCGCACCGCGGCGCCACCTGTCCGCAGCCCCTCGGCCGCGGCCTCGATGCCCTCGTTCTCAGCACAGATGAGCAGGTCGAAGTCATGCGCTGCGAACTGTCGGGCCAGCTCCAACCCGATCCCACTCGATGCGCCGGTGACCATGGCAAAGGAACGTGTGTCCATCATGGCGGATCCCTACCCCTCGGGTGGGCGGCTCACACATCGGTTCCGACGACAGCATTGGCTGCGTTCGTCACTGCGCCGCGCCCCGGATCGGTACCGGCTGAGGTCTGCCGCAGCAGTCGCGGGTACGTTTCCCTCAGGTGATCCTCGAGCTGTCGGCGCCAGGTCCTAGTCTTGAGGTGGATCGCATTTGGAGGTGAGCCGATGTCGGATGAGAGCTCCACACCGGAGGAGGAGGCCGCCCTGGACGGCACCCTCGGTGGTGGTGTGTCCGGACCTGAGAACGGTGTCAGCGCGGGCGTCGACGACGCCGACCGTGCAGCCTTCGAACACCCCCACCGGCGCGAGCCCGGTGACCAGCCTCAAACCCAGGCTCGCGAGAGACACCAGATCTCCAGCTCTGGCGCACGACCTGCGCGCGGGACCTAGCCACACCCGGTCGGTCCAGATTCAAGCCCAGATCGGGCGCGGTGGTTGGTCGCGAGAAGGCCACCGCAGGAGCAATCAGCAGCTGAGGAAGGGGAGGGATGCCACAGCAGGCGGGACAGTCGGACCCGGGAACCCGCACGGGCGGCGCCGCCGCCGGGAACGAGAGTGCGAATGGTCAGCGCACAGGGGCCGAGCAGCGCCTTCCGGGGGCGAGTCGGGGCGATCACGGTGACGGTCGAGACGAGACTGAGAACGAGCGCATGGACCGGAACTGGAACGAGCTGCTGCAGGAGCTTCGGGTTACCCAGACCGGCACGCAGATCCTGAGTGGGTTCCTGCTGGCGATCGCCTTCCAGCCGACATTCTCCAGGCTCGACTCGTTCGAACGAACTGTCTATCTCACGCTGGTGATAGCGGCTGCGGCGACCACGGCTCTCGGTCTGGCCCCAGTCAACCTGCACCGCGGGCTGTTCCGGAAGGGTTCGAAGAAGCTGCTGGTGCAGACGGCACACGTCCTGGTCCGATGTGCGCTGGTGGGTGTAGCGATCGTGCTGACCGGCACGGTGCTGCTGATCTTCAACGTTGTCGTCGGGCGGGAAGCCGCGCTGATCGGTGCTGGCTCAACCCTGCTGTTGGTGGTCTTCATCGCGGTGCTGCCAGCAGTGTTGCTGCGGAGGCGCCAACGACGGGATAGTCGCCAAGAACTCGATGCTGCGGGCGGCATCACTTCCAGACCTTGAGCGCCTCCAGCCGGAGATCGGCGAGCGCCGCCCGGGCAGCATTCATTCCGCAGGCCCCGTGGACTCCACCGCCGGGGTGTGCGGACGCCGAACCCAGGTACAGCCGTCGAACCGGCGTGTTGGCCCGACCCAGCCCTGGGACCGGCCGGAAGATCAGCTGCTGGTGGAGCGCGGCGGTGCCGCCGTTGATGGCACCGCCGACCAGGTTCGCGTCTCGCTCTTGAAGCTCCTTCGGTCCGAGCACTCTGCGGCTGAGGATCCGGGACGAGAAATCTGGTGCGAACCGCTCGATCTGCGCCTGGATCCTGTCGGCGTACCGCTCGCATTCGTCGGCGTCCCAGACCCCACGAATCTGGTCCAGGACGTCACCGGTGGGCTGCTGCGGTACGTGGGTGTACGCCCAGAGGGACTCCGTGCCGGCAGGTGACCGGGTCGGGTCCGTAGTGGTCATCTGCCCGGCCAGCAGGAACGGCTCGGCGGGGATCTGCCTGGCTGAGACCTGGTTCAGGGCGGTCACCATCGACTCCACCGACGGCGTGATGTGCACCGTGCCGGGATCGTGCTCGGGCGGGCTGGACCAGGGCACCGGACCACTCAGCGCCCAGTCGACTTTCACCGTCGACCCGTCCAGATCGAACAGCCGCATGCCCCGGCGGGTCCGGGCGGGCAGCTCGTCCCAGTCCACCAGCCCGCCGTACAGGTGGGGCGCGACCACGTCTGCGATCACAGCGTGCCGGGCAGAGATCTGTTCGCCGTCGCAGATCACGCCGACCGCGCGCCCGTCTCGCACCGCGACCTTCGACACCTCGGCGCTGGTACGGATGGTGCCGCCCTTGGCCCTGAGCCTGCGTGCCATCGCGGCGGCCAGCTCACCGGCACCGCCGACCGGAGCGGGATATCCGCCAGTCTGGGCCAGCATGCACAGCAGCAGACCCATCAACCCGGAGCCGGCTGCGTTCAACGGGATGTCTGCGTGGCCGGCGTTGCCGGACAACAGCAGTTTCGGCGACTCACCGCCGAAGCGGCTCTCTCCGAACGTGCTGGCCGGTTCCAGCAGCATCCTGACAAAGGAGAGCCCGCCGACCGACCGGAGCCGGGCCACGATCGCGGCCGAGGCCTTGATGGGAGGCATCGGTGACATCAGCGCGGAGATCAGGCTCGGACCGACGCGTTGCCACATGTCGTGCAGCTCCCGCCAGGCGGCGCCGTCTCCGGCATGCTGACGCTCCATCAAGTCGGCGGTGACGTCAATGTCGCGGTGCAGCACAGCCCAGGAGCCGTCGCGGCGTGGGTTGCCCAGTGCGGCGGGGGCGTGGGCCCAACGCAGTCCGTACTTCTCCAGCTGGAGCGACCTGATCGGTTGTGAGGCAACCGCCAGCGGATAGAACGCTGAGAACGTGTCGTGGACGAAGCCCGGGTGCACCGACTGGTCACTGTGCACAGCTCCACCGACCACCGGCTGTGCCTCCAGCAGCAAGACGTCCCACCCTGCATCCGCGAGACGGTTGGCGCTTACGAGGCCGTTGGGTCCGGCACCGATGACAATGGCGTCATGAGCGGTCATGGATCTCCTTCACGTTCGGGGCTCGACGTGCGAGCCTGGCGCTACGGTCTTGTAGGTTGAGTCATCCAGCCAGCGTCGGAACACACCCGTCGGGGTAACCTCCACACCACGGTATCGATTCCGACAGTCTCGCAGCCGACCACCGCTGTCGACTGACCGCAGACGAAAGGATTCATGATCATGAGCAACCAGCCCGCCACAGTGCGGCACCACGCGGCTGCCTCGCAGGCAGCGGTGTGGGACGTGCTCGCGGACGGATGGACCTACGCCAGCTGGGTGGTCGGCGCCTCACGGGTTCGCGACGTGGATGCGAACTGGCCGCAGGTCGGTAGTCGCCTGCACCACTCTTTCGGCGTGTGGCCGTTGGTCATCAACGATCGGACCGAAGTCCTCGAATCGGAGCCGGGGTCGCGGCTGCTGCTCAAGGCCCGTGGCTGGCCGACTGGTGAGGCTACTGTCAACATCACCATAGCGGGACTGGGCCCCCGGGAGTCGCTGCTGAGCATCGAGGAGGATGCCACGGCAGGACCGGCTCTGGCGATCCCCCAATCCATCCGCCAGACCCTCACCGTCCCCCGAAACAAGGAGGCGCTTCGAAGGCTGGGACTGTTGGCTGCCGGCCGTCAGATCTAACCGGCCGGCCCTCGTCCTCAGCACGGGTGCGCTGAGGCGATCGCCTGGGCTTGGGACGTCCAGGTCGAGCCACAGCTCCCCGTCATGCCGCCGCGTTGGTGGGAAGGGACCTCGGCTCAGTCGATGTCGGCGCGATATCGCCGATCGCCTTTCGCATGGAGGAGAAGATCCGGCGCAGACGGCGACTGATGTGCATCTGGCTGACCCCCAGCTTCTCGGCGATCTGCTGCTGCACCAGATCTTCGACGAAGCGCAGCCGGAGCAGCTCGCGGTCCTCGGGGCTGAGGCCGCGGACTGCAGGACCCAGAAGCAGCTTGAGTTCAGCGAGCTCCAACTCGTTGTCGGTGCTGCGCAGGCTGTCCCCGATGCTTGCGCCGTCATGGTTGCCCGGTGCATCGATGGATCCGGGTCGGAAGCAGCTGCCCACCGTGAGGACCTCTCGTACCTCCGACACGCAGACATGCATCTGGTGGGCGACCTCCTGGGTGGTGGGATGCCGGCCGAGCTCCTGGGACAGCGTGCGCACGGTTTCGGTCACCTCACTGCCCGCCTCCTGCAGCCGACGCGGCGGTCGGACCATCCAGCCTTGGTCCCGGAAGTGCTTCTTGATCTTGCCGGTGATTGTCGGGTACGCGAAACCCGAGAACGGGCACGGACCCGGTCGATAGCGGTCGACCGCCTCCAGCAGTCCGAGGCGTCCGACCTGGATCAGGTCGTCGTCGGCGATTCCGCGTGCCCGAAACCTGCGGCTGACCGCGTCGGCCCAGGGCAGACAGAGTGTGATCACGCCTTCACGGAGGTCCTGGACCTGGCTTTCGGTGGCGTCGATCATCTGCTCGTACAGATCCCGAACAGCGGCGTCGCGCTGCTCGGTATTCATAGCTGTCGTGCTGGTTGTGGAACAGATCTCGGGGGAGAGAGTCATGCGTCACCCGTCTTGATTACTCGCTCAGGCGTAGCTACTGCATAACTACGTGCTGGATCCAACGTCCCCGGCCGGGAGTTGGTGACGGCCGAGGCCTTGCCGTTCGGTGCTCAGGCAGCGATCTTTCGTCGTATCGGCCCAGAGCGCGCAACCGAGTCGATTCGCAGCGGCGCCGCTTGAGCCTCGCCGTCCATCTTGTCCCGCAGCTCCCGAAGAGTCCTGGCCAGCAGGCGGCAGATGTGCATCTGACTCACGCCCAGCTCGCGGGCGATCTCCTGCTGGGTCTTGCCGTCGACGAACCGGAGGTAGAGCACGCGGCGCTGGTCGGGGCGAAGCGAGCGGTACAGCGGAACCAGGCTCACTCGGCCGTCGACCAGGTCGAACTCGTCCGTGTAGTCGTCGGCCTGAGGGGCACTGTCGCTGCGGTCGTTGAGCGGGCTGTCCAGGGACGCCAACTGGTAGCACGAGCCCGCCAGCTGCGCCTCGTTGATCTCTTCCGCAGGATGGTTCAGGTGGGCGGCAATCTCTCGCACGCCGGGCGCGTGACCCAGAGTCTGCGAGAGGTCGGACCACGCCTGGTTGGTCTGGGCTTGGAGGTCTTGAAGGCGCCGCGGGGGGCGGATCGTCCAGCCGTGGTCGCGGAAGTGCCGCTTGATGTGCCCGGTCATGGTGGGAATCGCGAACGCGACGAACGAACCTCGCTCAGGGTCGAATCGCTGCGCTGCCTCCACCAGACCCACCCGAGCCACTTGGACGAGGTCCTGCTCTTCCTCGCCACGGTTGGCGTAGCGACGGGCCAGCGAGTCGGCGAGCCCGAGATGGGCTACGACCACCTCCGCCAGAAGGTCGCGACGTTCGGGCTCTGGGGCGAGCGATGCGCGACGCAACAACTCGACGGTATGGGCGCCGGCGCGAGCCTGCTCATCGGTGATGTCGGCTTCGGGGCGGTCGGTCAGGGAACGTGGGTGGGACATGAACTGCCTTCGCTTCGATGTCTCGAAGTGGCAGGATTCTCGACCACTTGTCTACTAGACCATGCTGGGGACCACTTGGCAAGTAGTCCAGATGCCATCGTAGCAGGCGCCGGGGAGCCGGGATCAGCCCTTGGTGCCGGTGGTGGCGATTCCCTCCACGAACTGCCTCTGCCCGAGGAAGAACAAGATGATCATCGGCAAGGTGGTGATCACCGAGGCCGTCACCAGAATCTCCCAGTGCCATTCGCCGCCGAAGCCGTACTGGTCGAGCAGTGCCTTCAGTCCTCGGGGGACGGTGAAGGTGCTGGAGTCACGCAGGTAGATCAGCGGCCGCATCAGGTCGGTCCAGGCGGCCTGGAACTCGAACAGGATGGTTACCACCACCGCGGGCTTGCACAGCGGGACGGCGATGCGCCAGAACATCGACCAGTTGTTGGCGCCGTCAATCTTGGCGGCCTCGAAGAGCTCCCTCGGCAAGCCAAGAAAGAACTGTCGGAGGAGGAAGATATAGAACGCGGAACCGAAGAGGTTTCCGGCCCACAGCGGTGTCAGGGTGCCCACCATCCCCAGGCTGTTCCAGATCAGGAAGGTCGGCACCATGGTGACGGCGCCCGGCAGCATCATGGTGGCAAGAACCAGGCCGAACAGCGGACCCCGGAGCGGGAACCGGAAGTAGCTGAATCCCCACGCCACCATCGCGCTGGAGATGGCGACCGTCGCGGCCGCCAACACCGTCACCAGCACAGTGTTGGCCAGCCAGAGCGCCATCGGGGCTTCCTGCCACACGTTCAGGTAGTTCTGGAACGTGAAGGTCTCCGGGATCAGCTTGTTGTCGAATACCTCGTTGCGAGGCTTGAACGACGCGCTGATCAACCAGATGAAGGGGTAGATGAAGACCACCGTCGACAAGATCAGGGCCGCCAGCACCAGCACTCGGACCGGTCCCCAGGTGCGGCGGCGGCGACGCGGAGCGGCCGTGCTCCGCAGGGGGACCGCGAGCGGGTTGTCACCGGGCGCGAGAACGCCGGCCGTGTCCACGGGGGCGGCCGTCGCCGCTGCCGTGGTGGTGTCGGCGTGCCGATCGGCTGCGCCATGACGCCGGGGGAGGCTGTGCGAGGTCACTGCTGGTCTCCCTCCAGGTAGACGAACCGTTTGGAGACCTTCATCTGCACCAAGGTGATGACCAAGATGATCACGAACAGGATCCAGGCCATCGCCGACGCGTACCCCATGTGCAGGAACTGGAAAGCCTGCTGGAACAGGTAGATCGCGTAGAACAGGGCCGCGTCATTGCTGTAGGTGGAGTTGCCTGAGCCGAAGTACGCCGTGTAGGCCTCGGAGAAGGTTTGGAAGGCGGCGATCGAGTGGACGATGAAGATGAAGAACAGGCTCCCGGAGATCATCGGAATGGTTATGTGCAAGGTCTGTCGCCACCAGTTCGCTCCGTCGACGCGAGCCGAGTCGTACATCTCCGCGGGTACGTTGCGCAGGGCCGCGAGCAAGATGATCACCGATGATCCCACCGACCACAGGCTGATGAGAATGAGCCCGGGCTTGACCCAGGTCGGGTCCGTGGTCCACGCGGGCCCATTGATCCCGAACCAACCGAGCACGACGTTGATCAATCCGCTCTGGCCGTTGAACAGCAGCAGCAGCAAGATGCCGACGGCGACCGGGGGCGTCATCTTCGGCAGGAAGAAGGCGGTCCGGAAGAAGCCCGAGCTGCGGCCGGCCTGGTTCAGCAGCAACGCGAACGCCAGGGACACGAGAACGTAGAGCGGGACCTGGATGAGAGTGAAGTAGAACGTGTTCCACAACGACAACGCGATCTTCGGGTCTGCGAGCAGCTGGCGGTAGTTGTCCAGGCCGATGAAGCTGGGGGAGTTGATCACGTCGTAGTCGGTCAGGGACAGGTAGGCCGAGTAGATCACTGGCCAAGCCGTGAAGATCAGGAATCCGGCGATCCACGGGCTGATGAAGAGCAGGGCGGCGCGCGTGTCGCGCCGCTGCATCCGCGAGCGTCGTCTCCGAGGTGCCCCGGGGAGCCCCGTCACGGCCGCGGGGGCGGTCACCTGATCGTCACTCCGCCTTGAAGCCAGCCCAGGCCTTGTCCAAGGCTGCCTGGGCCTGTTTCTGTGCAGCGTCCATGGCTGCCTTCGGCTCCTGCTGGCCGTTCAGCACCCGGTTGACCGCGTCCTGCCAGGCGCTCTTGAACTCAGCATCCGCAGGGTTGGCGGGCAACGAGAAGGTGGCGCCGTTGGCCTCGTACACGGCTGTCACGCCCGAGTCCCACTTGCTGTCACCGCTCGGCTTCACCATCTCCTTGACCTTGGCGTCGGCGGTCCTGTTGCCGGTCAGGATGCCGGTGAAGGCCTTCTTCTCGGTCGCGCGCTTGTCGGCGCGGACTTTGGCAGCTGCCACCCAGCTGTCCACTGTGGTCATGGTCTTTGCCAGTCGGCAGGCGGCCGCCGGGCTGGCGCTGCCCTTGGGGATGGCCCAGGCGGACCCGCTGGCGAAGGCGAGGGTCTCGTTCTGCGGCGTCCGGAAGGTGTCGAACGCCATCGGGGCGTTGGGTGACACGTCGTTCAACACGTTGATGTACCACTGCTCCATCGGCATGGCCCCCAGGACGCTGCTGGCGTACTGGTTCTTGCTGCCGAAGAAGTCGGCTGAGTCGCGGTAGGCCTTGACCTTCCCGAACCCGCCCTGGGCGTCGTAGATGTTGACGGCGAACTCAAGGGCCGCGACGACCTTGGGATCGTTGAGTTGAGCAGTCTTGCCGTCGGCGGCGATCAGGTCGGCCCCGTTGGCTTTTGCCCAAAGCGGCAAGAACTCCGGGAGCTTGCTGTCGTAGCCGATCACCTTGATCTTGCCGCGCTCGGCCTTCGCCAGCTTCTGGTTCGCCGCTGTCAGCTTGTCCCAGCTGCTTCCGTTCACGTCCTCGATGGTCAGCCCGGCCTTCTTCAGCAGGTCGCCGTTGGCCTGGGTGACCTGGACCGTGTTGAACTCCGGAATGCCGTAGACCTTGCCGTTCAGCGTCACCTGGGCGACGGCAGACTCGTTGAAGTCGTCCATGGCGATGCCCTCGCCAGCGATGCACTTGTCCAGCGGGATGATCGCGCCCCGGGACGCGAAGGTGCCGATCTGGTCCCGGTTGGCGTACACGATCGCCGGCGGTTTCCCGGAGGCCACCGCCGACAGGAACTGCTGCACGTCCAGATCGCCCTCAACCAGCTTGACCGTAGCCGGGTTCACCGCCTTCTTCGCCAGGTCGAGGCGAGTGGTGGCGATCTCGTCGCCGGCGCCGAACCCCATCACCTGGAGCTGTCCGCTGATCGAGGCGTTGGGCCCGTACTCATTGTCGGCCGGCTCCTCGGTCTCCGAGACACCCTTCGCGCAGGACGACACCACCAGCGCCGCCACGGCCGCACCGGTGAGCCACCGCAGACCGATCCTCCGCAGGCGAGGGCGGGGGGCGCGGGCCGCCGAAACGACGTCCGAGTGTGCTGGTTGCATGGTCTCCCTCTGGCGGTGCGAACGGGTCACGAACTGTTCCGAACCGGACACATACCCGCGGTAAGTGACGGTAAACACGCCTGGGGTATGTGCCACAGAGGCCTCGTTTCTCGGAGGGCCCCCCGCGTGCGGAGATCGCGTACCGGGCATGATGACCCCGGCTACCCGAGAAAGGGACGTCGATGCGGATTTTGCTGTGGAAGGTGCATGGGTCGTACACGGAGTCCTTCGTCCGCGGCGACCATCGTTACCTCTTTGTGGAGTCTGATGTGCACGCCGACGGGCTTGGGCTGGGAGTCCGTGGGGAACTCATCTCCGACTCCGACCTGAGCTTGGATCCTCCCGATGTCGTCGTGGTTCAGCGTCTGGAGGAACTTTCCCGGTGTGCGGACCTGGGACTGGCGCTCGGTTCGGGGGTGCCAGCAGTCTTCCTGGAGCACAACACGCCGAGGCAGGTCCCCGACGCCCGTCACCCGCTGGCCGACCGCGACGGCTGGACCGTCGTGCACGTGACTCATTTCAATCGCCTGATCTGGGACTGTGGACGGACGCCGACCGCTGTGGTGGAGCACGGGATAGTCGACCCTGGGGCGCGGTACACCGGAGCAGTGCCGCGGGCCGCCTTTGTGGTGAACGAGCCGGTACGCCGGTCGCGGGTGACCGGCGCCGACCTGCTCACCCGGTTCGTGCCCGACGTCGAGGTCGACTGCTTCGGCATTGACGCCGACCAGCTGGCGCCTGCGCTCGGCGTCCCAGGTCGACGGCTGCGGTACTCGGGGAACCTGTCGATGAACGAGCTGCACCAGGCGATGGCGCAGCGCCGGCTGTATCTCCATCTGAACCGGTGGACGTCGCTGGGACTGTCGCTGCTGGAAGCCATGCACCTCGCCATGCCGGTCGTTGTCCTCGGAGCAACCGAGGCCTATCGAGCCGTACCGCCGGAGGCGGGCTGCATCTCCACTGATCCCGATGAGCTGGTCCGGGCGGCGCGGGCACTGCTGGCCGACCCCGACCATGCCCGAGCCTGCGGCCGTGCGGCGCGCACCTACGCCCTGGAGCACTACGGGCTGGAGAAGTTCCTCCGAAGCTGGGACGAGGTCCTCCAGCAGGCCGTCGACCGGCGAAGGGGCCGGGTCATCCCCTGAGCGTGCGAGGCGGCGAAAGCGCGGTCAGCAGCTCCATCCCAGACGTGCACACCTGGGCGATCTCGCGCCGGGATAACGGAATGGAAACCAAACCGAACGGGCGGATACATCGAATGGTCGGTGGGTAACGGCAGCGGGGAGCAGTACCCATCCACTCGAATCTCCATGGAGGTAGTAATGACCTATTCCACCCACACTGCACGGGCAACCAGGACCAATGTCCAGAAAGCAGCGCTCGCTGTCGGGATCGTATTCTTGGCCGTAGGACTGCTTGGTTTCGTTCCCGGCATCACCAGCAACTATGGTTCGATGTCTTTTGCATCCCACCACTCCGATGCGCGGCTGCTCGGCATCTTCCAGGTGTCAATCCTGCACAATCTCGTCCACCTGATCTTCGGCGCGGCCGGCCTCGCGCTGTCGCGCACCCTCTCCGGCGCGCGCAACTTCCTGGTCGGCGGTGGCATCGTCTACCTGGTGCTCTTCCTCTACGGGCTGGTTATCTCCAAGGAGTCGGCAGCAAACTTCGTGCCGGTGAACACGGCGGACGACTACCTGCACCTGGTGCTCGGTCTCGGCATGGTGGCACTGGGTATCGCGCTGACCCGACCGACGGCCGTCTCGCGCGCCGCCTGACCGCTGATTTCCGATCGGCTGCATGATCTGGGCCCGGCTGGGTAGTAGAGACCTGTCAGCGAAGAACAACGACCTGTCCACCAGGACGAACACAACCTGTCCAGCAGGACAACCGACATAGGCGGTAGCCGGGCTTCGAGGGCTACCGTCGCGAGTGCTGTGACTGAGCGTGCGCAAGCGCGCGGGGTCGCGGCTCGCACCGAAATCCGTCTCAGATGAGGAGATGACATGACGAATCCATCCACGGTTCCCGATCCCTACGAGCGTGATCGCGGACTCCCACTCGACCCGGAGGCCCCCGCAGCTGGCTACACCGCGACAGGAGCAGGGTCTAGCACCGGTTTCGACGATTTCTCCGGATCCAGCTACGAGAGCGCCGCCTCGGCGGCCGGCACCGGCTACGCCGACGGCCCGTCGTACGACCAGAGCGCCTCGACTAAGGATGTCGCGAAGGAGGAGGCCGCCAGCACCAAGGACTCCGCCGCCGGCGCGGCGAAGCAGGTCGCCCAGACCGCCAAGAGCGAGATCGGCAACGTGACCAGCGAGGTCGGGAACCAGGCGAAGGATCTGCTGCAGCAGACTCGCGGTCAGGTCCGGGAGCAGATCGGCTCCCAGCAGAACAAGCTGGCTGCAACCGTGCACTCGCTCGCCAAGGAGCTCGGCTCGATGGGCGCCAGCTCCGACGCCCCCGGTCCGGCCTCGGACCTGGCTCAGCAGGCTTCCCGCAAGGTCGGCGAGGTCGGCCATTGGCTGGAGAGCAACGAGCCGGAGGACGTACTCGAAAGCGTCAAGAACTTCGCCCGTCGCAAGCCGGGCACCTTCCTGCTCGGCGCCGCGCTGGCCGGTGTCGTCGTCGGCCGGCTGAGCCGGACGTTGGGCGAGGCTGCCAAGGCGGAGAAGGACGCGCGTGACTCCGCCAGCGGTTACAGCGGCACCCGCTACGCCGACACCAGCTATGCCGGCACCGGGTATGCGGGCGCCGGCTATGCGACTGGAGCGCCAACCGACACCACTGGTTACGGCACGGCTGCGTCACAGGGCCTTGACAGCCCGATCGACCCGACCATTCCGCAGACCGGTGCCGGCAGCTACGGCCGGGGTGATGTGACGCCATGAGCGAGGCACTTCCCGAGTCGTCCTCGCGGGACCTGTACGGCTCCGAGCCGACAGGACGCAGCGAGGGCCGCTCTATCGGTGAGCTGTTGAGCAACGTCACCCGCGACCTGTCCGACCTGATGCGCCAAGAGGTGGCTTTGGCCAAGGCCGAGCTGAAGCAGTCAGGCACCCGGGCCGGTAAGGGCATCGGAATGTTCGTTGGGGCAGGCATCGGTGGCTTCATGCTGCTGCTGTTCTTGTCCGTCGCCCTCTGGTGGGCGATCGGCAACGCGATCGGACGCGGTTGGGCCGCACTGATCGTGGCAGTGATCTGGGGCATCATCGCGGCGATTCTGTTCTCCATCGGCAAGAAGGAGATGGAGCGTGTGCGCGGCATTCCCGACACCACGGACACCCTGGGAAAGATTCCGAACGCACTGAAGGGCAACGAAGAGGAGAACCGACATGTCTGACAACCCAGACGAGATCCGCGCCGACATCGAGCGCACGCGCGCTGCTCTGAGCGAGAACGTCAACGAGCTGGTCGAAGAGGCCAACCCGAAGAACATTGCCAAGCGCAAGGTCAACCGGGTAAAGGAAGCAACAGTCGGAGTGAAGGACAGGATCATGGGCTCAACCTCAGACGCTGGCCACTCGGCCACTGCGGCTGTCGGCGACAAGGCATCCACTGCCAAGGCAGTCGTCGGCGACAAGGCGTCCACCGCCAAGGCAGCGGTGGGCGACAAGGCATCGTCGGCGCAGTCTGCGGTCAGCGGCGCCGCGTCGTCGGTCGGCGACGCTGTCGCATCGGCACCGCAGACCATCAGGCGACGTGCGGAGGGCAATCCTCTGGCCGCCGGCCTGATCGCCTTCGGTGCCGGACTCTTGGTGTCGTCGCTGCTGCCCGCATCGCAGAAGGAGCACGAGGCGGTGCAGGAGCTCAAGGAGAACATCGAGCCGGTGAAGCAGCAGGCCAGCCAGCTCGCTCGGGAGGCTGCTGACAGCTTCCGTGAGCCGCTACAGGAGGCTGCCGAGTCGGTGAAGTCGACCGCTCAGGACGCCGTGCAAAACGTCAAGGACGAGTCGGCTTCGGCCGCCTCTGACGTCAAGCAGGACGTGCAGGAAAGCGGCGAGCGCGTCAAGGCGACCCGCCAGCAGTAGATCCCGCTGGCGCTCGCCCCGCGTGCAGCGCCTCTCAGCACCACTAAGCATCCCGTCGCTGGCTGCCGGTCCACCCGGCCCCGCGGCGGGATGCTTTCTGTCGCCTCACCCGGCCCGGGCCTTGGTCACCCACTGAAGAGATTCCCGGGGACACCGGCGCCAACGCGGCCACCTCGGGTGGCGAACCGCCGAAACAGCGGCGTCACCAGCCGGTCGTACACGCCGGGGAGCAGCGCGAAACCTGTCATCACCATCAAGTTGGCAGCGCCTACCTGCTCAGATCGCCGAGGCCGGTCAGCGAGGCGCAGCGCGGCAGCCGCCACCTTCTCAGGCGACAGCACCGGCGGCGGTGGCTGGCCGTTGCGGTCGGAGTAGTTGGCGGCTCGCCGGTAGATGGGCGTGTCCACACCGGCCGGTGCCAGATAACAGATGCTCACGCCGGGGCGGTCGCGGTTCTCCACCTGAAGAGTCCGAACCAGCCCGCGCATAGCCCACTTGCTGGTGGTGTACGCGCTCATCATCGGCGTGGCGATATAGCCGATGATCGAGCCCATCACGATCACCGTCCCCGAGTCGCGGGCCCGCAGCGAGGGCAGCACTGACCTGATCACGTTCGCGGTACCCAGCAGGTTGGTTGCGATGATGCGGTCGAACACCTCCGCCGGCATCTGGGTGAAGAGCCCGTAGCCGGCGACGCCGGCGGACTGGAGGGTCACGTCGATCCGGTCCCACGTGGCCAGGACTCGGTCCACGGCCGCCTGCACGGCCGCCGCGTCGGTGACATCGGCGGGGAGCACCAGCACCGCGGTGGCGCCCCGCTGCTGGCACAGGTTCTCGACCGACTCCAATGTCTCGGCATTCCGGCCGAGCAGCGCGAGCCGGTCGCCCCGCTCGGCGGCCTGCAGCGCGGCGGCCAGCCCGATCCCGCTGGAAGCTCCGGTGATCAGAACCACCCGCTGTTCCGGACCGGGCGGCAGATCCATATCGGGCTCGGTGGAGCGGCTCCGGGCGGCAGGGCTCTGTGCCGCGGTGTTCGGGTTCGGGCCGGATTGGTTCGGGCTGGGATCAATCAAGAGTTGCTCCTCAGGCTGGTCGGCGCTGCTGCCACCGTACCGACCCGACCCGAGCCTGACGCCGAGCGAACACCGACCGCCGAGCCAGGCGAGACATCCCGATGACCCGAGACTGGGCGACGTCGGCCACCGAGGCCGCACCGACACCGGCGGCTATGCAGGCCACCGCCACCACGGCCCGAGGCAGCGAAAAGGTATTGGCCAGGTACGGCCAGACGATCCAGTGCGTCAGGTAGATCCAGAGGGAGGCTGCGGCGACCCGTGACACGAGTGGGGCCAGCAGGCGGGGGAGGGGCACACGCGGAAGCCAGAGCAGCATCAGCAGCCCCAGTTGCACGATCAGGACCCGGAGGGGCTCCTCGGGGAAGTATCCCCATAAGGTCGCCAGCACCACGATGCTGACCGCCGCCCGATGCACCGTGGTGCCGGCTCGCTCGACGAGCCAGCCAAGAGCAAATATCCAGAAGACGGTGTGCGGCCGGCCGAACCGCTGCGCGATGTCAGACCATCCGAAGGCGTCGTAGCGTACGAGGAGGCCTGCGCCGAGGATCAACGACGGCAGCAGCAACGTGTGTCGCCGCTCGAACCGCCGAACTGCCGGGATGGACAACAGCAGCAGCGCCGCCACCAATATCTCGACCAGCGCCTCGACGAACCAGAAGTTCCAACGCTCACTCCAGCCGGGAGGTCCGAAGTAGTGGTTCATCAAGAACACGTTCGGTAGGCCGTACCGGTCGCTGAGGGCGACGACCGCAGCGATGAAGGCCATGCTGGGAAGCGCCAGCCGGGCAATGGCTGCAGCCAGCGGCGTGATGCGGTTCGTGAGCCGGACGGCGGTCAGCGGGAAGCGCGCGAAGGCGAACCCGGCCAGGCCGAGCAGCAGGTGACCGCCGCCCCGCACACCCCAGACCTCGAGGTGGACGAAGACGATGAGCGCAATGGAGATGGCACGCAGCAGCACACTGGTGTCCACGCGGCTGATCGTCTCCGGCGTCTGCGGGCTCGTGGCTGGCACCGCAGCAAGATCGCGGACCGGCAGCTCGGCCCACCGCAGCGGCAGGGTCCCGAGCGCGTCCTCCAGCCGAGCCGAGGCCTCCACGTAGCTCAGGGAGTCGCCGCCGAGCTCGACGAAGCTCGCAGACGGGTCGACCCGGTCATATCCCAGCGACTCGGCGAACACGGTCTGGATGGTCGCCACCCGGTCAGCGGCAGGCCGCGGTGCAGAGGTGTCGGGCGCCTTGATGGTTTCATAGTCCGGCTTGCCGTTGCTGAGGCGCGGGACTTCGGCGTACTGCCGGATGCGGATCAGACCCGGAGGCAGACCGGTGCCGCGGACCGCACGGCGGCGGAGCAGCGCGGGATCGCCGGAGGTCATCGCGACCACCAGCTGGTGGTCGTCGCTCGCGCACACGACCGACCCGCCCAGCGGGGTCAGTGACGCCTGCAGCCGGTCGAGATCGATCCGGTGCCCGAGGAGCTTCGCAAACCTGCTGCGGCGGCCGACGATCTCGAACAGGCCGGTAGCGGTTCGTCGGGCCAGGTCACCGGTGCGCAGCTGGCGGACTCCGGGGCCGTCGGCAAGTGCCGCCAGTGTCTCGGCGTATCCCATCATGACGTTCGGGCCGGTGTAGACGAGTTCGCCGGTCCCGTCGGGGCCGGGGGACTCGATGTGCAGCTGCCCCCCCGGCACGGCGCGGCCAACGCAGTGGGGATGGCTCTGAAGCTCCGACGGCGGCAGGTACGCCATCCGCGCGGTGGCCTCGGTCTGCCCGTACATCACGAAGAGCTGCCAGCCGTTGGCGGCGCCGAGCTGACCGATGCGTCTGACGTCGTCGCTCGGCATCCGGCCGCCCGCCTGTGTGACGTAGCGGAGGTGGCTTGCGGTGTACCAGGCGATGTCGAGGCGATCGAGCAACGCGAAGGTATGCGGTACGCCGGCGAAGGAGGTCGCCCTGGTCTGCTCGAAGACCCGCCAGAAACCGGGGTCGATGACCGACCGCTCGGTCAGCACAACGCTCGCCCCCGACTGCAGATGGCTGTGCAGCACCGACAACCCGTAACAGTAGCCGAGCGGCAGGCTGGTGATGGCGCGATCGGAGTGCCGAAGCTCGAGGTACTCGGCGATGGCCTCGGCGTTGGACTGGAGGTTGTCGTGGGAGAGCCTCACCAGCTTGGGGGAGCCGGTCGAGCCTGACGTCGACAGCAGAACGGCCAGGTCGGGGTGCAGGTCGTGCCGGGTGCCTTCGCGTCGCTCGCTGAACGCGCCGGCGCCGACGACCACGTCGGGATCGAAGGTTCGCGTCAGCTCGCCGATCAGGGCCGGTTTGGTGCTGTCGGCGAGGATGACCGGATGGCCTCCTCGGAGGGCCCCCAGGTAGGAGACCACTGCATCCACGGTGTTGGCGGCATGCACCAACACCAGCCGGCGCTGAGTGCCCAGTCGGTCGGCGACGTCGGTGACCCGTTGAGCCAGCTCGGCGTAGCTGATCTCCTCGTTCTCCGACAGCAGCGCAGGGAGGTTCCCGAAGCGCTCCAGCCCGTCGACGAGCGCAAGTGCGGCAAAGCCTGTTCCCGGTCCGATCATGTCCCCTCCAAGGTTAGGCTCGCCTATCCTAAGGGCCACCGATGGAAACTGGAAACGACACGTCAGCCCCAAAACGACCCATGGGCATGACACGAGTCGGGATTTCCCGGGCCAAGCCCCCCGTGAGCTCGACGGCTGCACTACGGTTCTGGCATCGGTCGTGCCTGTGTCGGAGCGGGCCGATCGGGGTAACCGGGCAGCACGACCGCCGGAGTGTGGCTGTGGGTCGTACGCCGGGCTGACAAGGGGAGTGCGGATGACATCGCTGTGGCTGGACCGGCAGGACCGGGCGGAGTACGACGGCTTTCCCGCCGACGCGTCCTACGACGACGTGGTGGTCGGGGCGGGCCTGACGGGCCTGGTCACCGCCGTGATGCTGGCCCGAGCGGGCCGGCGCGTAGCGGTGCTCGAGGCGCGCTTCGTGGGCGCCGTGACAACCGGCAACACCACGGCCAAGCTGAGCCTGTTGCAGGGGACGCAGTACTCCAAGATCTTGTCCACCCACTCCGAGCAGGTGGCGCAGGCCTACCTGGCAGCCAACCGCGAGGGCCAGGACTGGCTGCTGAGCTATTGCGCCGAGCATGGTGTGCCGGTCGAACGCCGGGACGCCTACACCTACGCGGGAAGCAGCAGTGGGGCCGATGCGGTTCGCAAGGAGTTCGACGCGTGTCGACGCGTCGGCCTGGACGTTTCGCTGGATGAGGCCGACGAGCTCGGCTACCCGACCTTCGGTGCGGTACGGCTGCCGGAGCAGGCCCAGTTCGATCCCCTCGACGTGTTGCTCGCACTGGTGTCGGAGTTTCGGACGCGTGGCGGGGTCCTGGTGGAGAACGCCCGGGTTCAGGACGTGGACATCGCCGTTGAGACCACGGTGCACACCGAGCAGGGCACCGTCACGGCGGAGAACGTCGTCCTGGCCACCGGCCTGCCGTTCCTCGACCGAGGTCTGTACTTCGCGAAGGTGACCCCTCAGCGCTCGTACGCGATGGCGTTCCGGGTGCCTGGCGCAATCCCGCGCGGCATGTATCTGTCGACCGACTCGCCCACTCGGTCACTGCGTACGGCCTCCAGGGGTGGTGAGGAGTTCTTGCTCGTCGGCGGCAACGGTCACGACGTCGGGCGGCATCCGTCCCCGCAGCTGATGGTGGACGATCTGACGTCGTGGACCCTGCAGCGTTTCCCCGGCGCGGTCCGCACGCACGTGTGGTCGGCACAGGACTACACGTCCCACAACCACGTGCCGTTCGTCGGCAAGCTGCCGCGGGGACGAGGCCATGTCTACATCGCCACCGGCTACAGCAAGTGGGGCATGACCAACGCAGCTATGGCGGCGCGGCGGATCTCGACCGAGATCCTCGGCGAGTCGCTGCCGGAGTGGGCTGCGACTCTCGGTCGTCGGTTCAGCAAGCCAATGAGCGCTGTGCAGTCGGTTCAGGCAAACGTCGGGATGGGGATGGCGGCGATGCGCGGGTGGAGCTCCGCCGAGCTGCACCCGCTGCCGGCCGAGCCGCCGACCGAAGGCGTCGGCGTGGTCGGACGCAGCCAGCTGAGACCCGCCGGGGTGGCCACCGTTGATGGCCAGACGTGTACGGTCTCCGCGGTCTGCACCCATCTGGGCGGGGTGGTGAGTTGGAACGATGCCGAGAAGTCCTGGGACTGCCCGCTGCACGGCTCCCGGTTCGCCCAGGACGGCAGCGTGTTGGAGGGGCCGGCGACCAAGCCTCTGGAGCGCCTGCACTGACGGTCGGGCTGGCCGGACGACTCTCGCGCGATGCAGACGTGACCACCCACAGCTACCTGTGCCCGATGCGTTGGGGCGACATGGACGCACAGGGGCATGTCAACAACGCGGCATTCCTGGACTACCTTCAAGAGGCCCGGGTCGACTTCCTGCTGACCGGCCCGGAGGCTTTGCATCGGCTGCTGGACACCGGCGTGCTGGTGGTCAGCCATCAGGTGGAGTATCTGCATCCGGTGCAGGTCACCGGGCAGCCGCTTCGGGTGGAGCTCTGGGTAGACAGCCTGGGTGCCAGCCGGTTCTTCATCTCCTACAGCCTGTTCGACGGCGATCAGCTGGTTACCCGGGCGCGTACCGGGGCAGCGCCCTTCGACCTTGCCACCAGCACCCTCCGGCGGCTGCACGCTGACGAGCGGTCCGCCCTGCAGTCGGCCCGGATGGACCGGCAGCCGCTTCGGCCCCTTCCCCGGCCCGGGTCGGATGGTGGGCACCACTTCGCCCTCCGGGTTCGCTGGTCCGATATCGACTCCTACGCACACGTGAACAACGTCAAGTACTACGACTACATTCAGGAAGCCCGCATCGCGCTGATGTCTGAGGCGCTGGAGTGGACCGCCGAGGACATGTGGGTTCTGGTCAGGCAGGATCTGGACTATCTCCGGCCCCTGGACTTCCGGATCGAGCCGTACCAGGTCCGTACGGTCGTCGCGGCCATCGGCAACCGCTCCATCACCCTCGCCGCCGACATCACCGACCCCGCAAGCGGGGCCCGCTATGCGTCGGCTGGAACCGTGGTGGTGAAATCCAGGCCGCTCACCCCGGCAGATCGGACGCGGTTGGCGGCCTGGGAGTCACGCGCTGGTCGCGCCGGAACGCTGCTTCGCTAACCTGGCGCCATGACCACCGTCGCAACGGAGCAGACCCAGGCCGTCCTGATCTCCAAGGGGAGAGTCGAGATCGAGCAGACCGCCACACCGCAGCCCGGGCCGTTGCAGGTCTTGATCGAGGTAGCGGCCGTCGGTATCTGTGGTTCCGACGTGCACTACTTCGACCATGGCCGGATCGGCGACTTCGTGGTCGAGCAGCCGCTCGTTTTGGGACATGAGGCCTCGGGAACCATCCGGGCGTTGGGCCCCGGCGTTACCGACCGGGAGATCGGGCAGCGGGTGGCGATGGAGCCGCAGGAGACCTGCGGCCGGTGCGTTCAGTGTCTCTCTGGCCGCTACAACCTCTGCCCGGAGGTGCGGTTCTTCGCCACCCCGCCCATTGACGGTGCCTTCGCCCAGTACGTGGTGCTCGCCTCCCATCGCGCGCACCCGGTGCCCGAGTCGATGTCGGTGGAGGCCGCCGCGCTGATCGAGCCGCTGTCCGTGGGAATCTGGGCGAACCAGAAGGCTGGCGTGCAGCCCGGAGACCGGGTGCTGGTCACCGGCGCCGGACCGGTGGGGCTGCTCTGCGCCGACGTGGCACGGGCGCGCGGGGCGTCCTGGGTCGGCGTCAGTGACACCAATGAGTTCCGCCTCCAGATCGCTCAGCGGCGCGGAGCCACCGAGGTGCTGAACGCCGCCTCCGGACCGCTGGCGGAGCAGGTCGCGCCGGTCGACGTCATCTTGGAGTGCAGCGGGGTGACTCCTGCGGTCCAGGGTGCGTTTGCGGCTGCGGCCCCCGCAGCCCGGGTGATCCTGGTCGGAATGGGGGCGCCGTCGCAGGAACTGCCGGTGGCGCTGATCCAGATCAAGGAACTGGTCGTGACCGGGACGTTCCGGTACGCCAACTGCTACCCCGCGGCGATCGCCTTGGCGGCCTCAGGCGCCGTCGACCTGGACGGGCTGGTGACCGGGCAGTACGGCCTCGCGCAGGCCGCCGATGCGTTGCAGGCATCCAAGAAGGATCCGCAGACGCTGAAGCCGGTGGTGTACCCGGGCCGCTAGCCCGGCGTCGATCGAGCGGCCTGCCGAGCGGAGCCGTTACAGCTGGAAGCCGGTGATCGGGCGCGGGTTCTCATCCAGAGAGTTCACCATCGAGTGCGCGGCCCGCTCCATGTAGGACCACAGCTCCGCCTCGTGCGCAGGCGCCAGGTTCAGGGAGTCGATGGCGTCCCGCATGTGCGTCAGCCAGCGATCGCGCGCGACCGGGGTGACCAGGAAGGGACCGTGACGCATCCGCAGCCGCGGATGGCCGCGCTGCTCGCTGTAGGTAGTCGGACCGCCCCAGTACTGCTCAAGGAACATCCGGAAGCGGACTTCCGCAGGTCCGAGGTCCTCCTCGGGATAGAGCGCCCGCAGCGGCGGATCCTCGGCGACACCCTGGTAGAACCGCCTGACCAGCGCGACGAAGGTCTCGTGGCCGCCGACGGCGTCGTAGAACGTCTGAGGAGGGACTGGAGTGGTCATCGCCACCATTGTCTCCCACCCCCGGAGGCCCCCTGGCAAGATGGGCGCTGGTGGGACCGAGCCCGCCGACACCGTACGTTCGACGATCACAATGAAGGAGCAGCACATGGCGGCAACTCGCACTGCCAACGCACACTGGGAGGGGTCCTTGATGGAGGGGTCCGGAAAGGTGGAGTTGACATCCTCCGGACTGGGCGCCTACGACGTCAGCTGGCCGGCGCGCACCGACGAGGAGGCCAACGGGCGGACCAGCCCGGAGGAGCTGATCGCGGCGGCGCACTCCACCTGCTTCTCGATGGCGCTCTCGCACGGCCTCGCCGGCGCCGGAACGCCGCCGAGCACAGTCGACACCCGTGCGGACGTGACCTTCCAGGCCGGCAAGGGCATCACCGGCGTCAAACTGACCGTGAAGGCAGCCGTTCCCGGCATCACGGCCGAGCAGTTCGAGCAGGCGGCACAGGATGCCAAGGCGAACTGCCCCGTCAGCAAGGCGCTGACCGGCACCACCATCACGCTGGACGCCACCCTGGTCGAATGAACGCAGGGGCGGCTCCCGCCCAGACCTCGGCAGCGTGTCGACGGGACGTGCTACGGGAGACGTGGCTATGGGGATGGGGCGGGAGCCGCCGGCTCAGCCATGACCGGTCGGCCCGGTCCGCCCTGGCTGAAGTTGCCGACCCGCAGCACCTCCCCGTTGCGGACGTACCAGACCGCGCCGTCGTCGTCGCGGAGCTGGGTGACGCGCAGCCCCACCTCCTCGACGGTTCCCGCTGCCTTCTCCATGTCGACGAAGTCGCCGACGCCGAGTTGGTCCTCCACCAGCATGAAGACGCCGGCGACGAAGTCCTTCACCACGTTCTGCAGGCCGAACGCGATGGTCACCCCGAGGACCGACGTGCCGGCGATGATGGTGGCGATGTTGAACCCCATCTCGGCCAGGACCATCACTACAGCGGCAAACAGAACCACCACGGTGACGAAGCTGCGGCCCAGTGAGCCGAGTGCGGCGATCCGCTGCTCGCGGCGCTCCCGCGGCAGGCTGGTGGCGGCCGCGAAAACCTGAGTAGCGCGGAAGCGCGGGGCGGGTGGGCGGCCGATGGTCCGGCGCACGGCGCGGTCGATCAGCCGGTGCAGGACGTACCGGGTGATCAGGGCCACGAAGATCAAGAACACGATGCGCACCGGCGTGAACAGCGCCGCTTCGGCGAGATTGCTGGGAAACCAATCAGGCATCGGGCCAGCGTAGCGAGCGCGAGCCGGAGTGCTCGCCTATGTCCGTCGGTAGGTCTGGCGACCACCCCAGAAGGTGGCGACCACCGGATCGGGCAGCTCACGTCCATGCCAGGGGTTGTTTCGCGACAGCGAGTCCGAGGAGGCACGGTCCACGACCGCACGGGCGGTCGGGTCGACCAACGTGACATTGGCAGGCTCGCCCGGGGACAACGGACGGCCCTGGCTGCCCAGCCGGGCGATCTCCGCCGGAACGATGGAGGTACGCCGCGCGACGTCGGCCCAGGTCAGCCGATCGGTGTTCACCATGGTCTCGACCACGACGGCTAGGGCCGTCTCCAGGCCGATCATGCCGAAGGCTGCCTCGGCGAAGGCGTGCTCCTTGTCGTGTCGGGCATGTGGTGCGTGGTCGGTGGCGACAGCATCGATGGTCCCATCGGCCAACGCGTCGCGGAGCGCCTCGACATGCTCACTCGGGCGCAGCGGCGGGTTCACCTTGTACGTCGGGTCGTAGCCGAGCACCTCGTCGGTGGTCAACATCAGGTGGTGCGGAGACACCTCGGCGGTCACCTGAACGCCTCGAGCCCTGGCCCACCGAAGCACGTCGACAGTCTCGGCGGTGGACACGTGGCAGACGTGCACGCGGGACCGCGTCAGTTCCGCCAGGGCCACGTCCCGGGCCACAATCGTGGACTCGGCGGCGGCCGGCCAACCGGGCAGGCCCAGCCGGCCAGAGATCGCCCCCTCATGGCAGCAGGCCTGGGACCCGGCCAGCCGGGGGTCCTGGGCGTGCTGCGCGATCACCCCGTCGAACGCCCGGACATACTCCAGCGCCCGGCGCATCAGCCGGGCATCGACGACGCAGCGACCGTCGTCGGAGAAGACCCGAACCTGCGCGGTGGAGCGCGCCATCAGCCCGAGCTCGGCCAACTCCTCACCAGCAAGCCCCTTGGTGACCGCGCCGACCGGAACGACCTGGGCGTGGCCGGCCCGCCGACCCAGAGCCGCGACGTGCTCGGCCGCCTCGCCGGTGTCGGTCACCGGGTCGGTGTTGGCCATCGCCAGCACGGCGGTGAAGCCGCCACGGGCCGCGGCCCGGGTGCCGGTCTCGTGGGTTTCGGCGTCCTCCCGACCGGGCTCGCGCAGGTGGGTGTGCAGATCCACCAGCCCCGGAAGGGCGACCAGACCGTCGGCGTCAATCCGCTCCGCCGACGCGCCGGGGGTTCCCGGGTCGACGAAGCGGCCGTCGCGGATCAGCAGGTCAGCACGACCGCAACCGGCCAGGTCTGCACCGGTGATCAACACCTCCGTCATCGCAGCACAGCCTCTCGTACGCTGGCAAGGGCGGTCTCGTCCGCCCCGCCGAGAATCTGGTACAGCACACTCATCCGAACCGAGACCCCTGCGGCGACCTGGTTCAAGATCAAGGAGTCGGCGGCATCGGCCGCGTCCGCTGAGATCTCCAGCCCGCGGTTCATCGGACCGGGATGGCAGATCGCGGTTCCCGGTCGGAGCCGGTTCAGCCGGCTCCGGGTCAGCCCGTACCCGATGGTGTACTCGCGGGCGCTCGGAAAGTAGCCGCCCGACATCCGCTCCCGCTGCACCCGCAGCATCATCACCGCGTCGCAGCTGTCCAGCACCTCGTCGAAGTCGGTGCTGGTGGCGGCCGGCCACGACTCCACCCCCGACGGCATCAGGGTGGGCGGCGCCACCAGCACCACCTTGGCGCCCAGAGTCTGCAGCAGCAGTACGTTGCTGCGGGCCACCCGGGAGTGTGTCAGGTCACCGACAATGGCGATGGTCCTCCCGGAGAAGTCGGTGGTCGCCGCACCGGTGGAGCGAAAATGCCGACGCAGCGTGAACGCGTCCAGCAGGGCCTGGGTTGGGTGCTCGTGCGTGCCGTCGCCGGCGTTCAGCACGTGGGCGTCGATCCACTGCGCGGCCTGCCACGGAGCGCCGGACGCGTGATGCCGGATCACCAAGGCGTCGACGCCCATAGCCGCCACCGTGAGCACGGTGTCTCGGAGCGACTCGCCTTTGGAGACCGACGACCCCTTGGCGCTGACGTTGATGACGTCGGCGGAAAGCCACTTGCCGGCGATTTCGAAGGAGGATCGGGTTCGAGTTGAGTCTTCGAAGAAGAGGTTGACCACGGTGCGGCCCCGAAGGGCGGGCAGCTTCTTCACCGGACGGTTCTGAACGCTCGACATCTCCTCAGCCAGATCGAGGATCTCGGTGATCTGGGCGAGGTCGAGGTCGGCGGCGGACAGCAGATGGCGCATCAGCGGTGGTTCCCCTTCAGCGATAGCCGGGCGTCGGCTGGTCGGTCGATCGTTACCTCGTTCACGCCGTCGGACTCCGCCAGCCGGACCCGGACCCGCTCGCTGGCGGCTGTGGGCAGGTTCTTTCCCACATGGTCCGCCCGGATCGGCAACTGCCGGTGTCCACGATCCACCAGCACCGCCAGCCGCACCGCGCGGGGCCGGCCGATGTCACCCAGCGCGTCCAGTGCCGCCCGGACAGTGCGTCCGGAGAAGAGCACGTCGTCCACGAGCACGACGACGGCATCGTCGAGCGGGACCGGGAGATAGGTGTGACCGACTGCCCGGGTGGGGTTTCGACGCAGATCGTCTCGATACAGGGTGATGTCCAGCGACCCGACGGGGATGGACTCGCCCTCCACCAGACTCATGGCGCTGGCCAACCTGGAGGCAAGGTGTACGCCGCGGGTCGGGATGCCGAGCAGCACCAGACCCTCGGCTCCACGGTTGGACTCGAGAATCTGGTGTGCCATCCGGGCGCAGGCGCGGGCGATCTGGTCAGCATCCATCACAACGCGCAACGGCACGGCAGCGTTTTCGGGCACTGGCTCTCCTTCGGGCGACACTCACTCAGCGCCCGGTTCGGCAACCGGCTACCGTAGGACCCGTGAGCGATCTGTTGAGCATGCTAATGCCCCTGGAGACGCTAGCGGGTTGGCCGCAGGCTCGGGACCCCTCTGCGCTGCAGGTCCTCGGCCTCCTGATCGGTTTCCCTCTCCTGACATTCCTGATCATCGTGGTGCTCGCCAAGGCGTCGGCGCTGGCGAAGAGGGGCCGAGGCACCTCCACTCGGACCGACGACCACGTCTGGGTCCACGGACCAGGCGACTCCAGCACCGCGGAGACTGGTGGTGCGACCGCCTTGGACCCGGGGAAGAGGACCGAGGCCGGCGGAGCTAGTGCCCGCTGGTAGTCCCGGCGGCGATCGAGGGCCCTTCACTCCCACCGAGCTCGCTCGGCTGGAGCGTGCCGTGCACAACGCCGAAGAGATGTCTGGGCTGACCTTCTCCCTGTATGTCGGTGCTTCGGAGGCAGATCCCCGCGGCTACGCTCGCCGGCTGCACAGCGCGCTGACGGATCCGGAGCGGTCGGTCCTGGTGATGTGTGATCCGGGCTTCCACGCGTTGGAGATCGTCTGCGGATCGGAGGCCTCGATGAAGCTGACCGCGGCGAAGTGCGGCTTGGCGGCAGCGGCCATGCAGAGCTCGTTCCTGGCCGACGACATCGTCGGTGGTCTGGCGGCAGGCATTCAGCAGCTCGGCGACGCGGCCCGCGCCCCTCGTACGCTGCATCTGCGGGCGTAGCACGCCAGCCCCGGTGGTCTTGGGAACCGCCGTCCCAGTTCGTCGTGACACCCGCCGAGTGTGGAGTCTCGATCTAGTCTGAAGACATGAAGCCGAGCGGGGAGCCCCCCCTCGTGCTGGCCTTGGACGACCAGCTGTGCCTGGCGCTGTACACCGCCTCGCGGGCGATGACGGCGCGCTATCGAGCGCTGCTTGAGCCGCTGGGACTCACCTACCCGCAGTACCTGGTGCTGCTGGTGCTCTGGCAGGAGGGGCCATCCACCGTCGGCGGTATCGGCGGCCGGATCCAGCTGGAGTCCAGCACGCTGTCGCCGCTGATCAAGCGGCTCGAGAGCATGCAACTGGTCCGGCGTCATCGAGACACCGCCGATGAGCGCACGGTGGTGGTTGAGCTGACACCAGACGGCGTGGCGATGGAGCGCCGCGCGGCTCCCATCCCTGGTGAGGTCAACACCGCGGTAGGCATGTTGGACTCGGAGCGTTCCGAGCTGGTGGAGAGGCTGCGAGGCCTGGCCGACCGGCTGTCCCTGCCGCCAGGGCGCTGATCCGTAGTCGCTGCTCCCGCGTACGGGATCGGCTACCGGGGTATGGGCTGAACGAGCGCCAAACGCTTCCACCGCCGACCCGAAGGGACTGATCATGACGCGATTCGGTTACACCTTGATGACGGAGCAGAGCGGGCCCAAGGATCTGGTCTCGTACGCCATCGCGGCGGAACGGGTGGGTTTCGACTTCGAGGTCTGCAGCGACCACTACTCACCATGGCTGGTCTCCCAAGGCCATGCGCCGTACGCCTGGGCGGTGCTCGGCGCCGTGGCACAGGCAACCAGCGAGGTGGAGCTGGCCACCTACGTCACCTGCCCGACGATCCGCTACCACCCGGCGGTTGTCGCGCAGAAGGCGGCAACGCTGCAGCTGCTCTCCGACGGCCGGTTTCTGCTCGGCCTCGGGTCGGGTGAGAACCTCAACGAGCATGTCACCGGCGAAGGCTGGCCCCCCGTGGCGCAGCGCCAGGACATGCTGGAAGAGGCGGTGCACATCATTCGCGAGCTGCACACCGGCGAGCTGGTGACCTGGGAAGGGAGCTACTTCCGGATCGACTCAGCGAGGGTGTGGGACGTGCCCGACTCCGGGGTGCCGATCGGCCTCGCCGTCTCCGGGGAGCAGTCCATCCAGCGGTTCGCGCCGCTGGGCGACCATATGATCACCGTCGAGCCGGACGCTGATGCTGTCGCCCAATGGGACGCGGTCCGCCGGGACACCAGCTCCCGCAAGATCGGGCAGATCCCGATCTGCTGGGACCCGAGTGTGGATGCGGCGGTGGCGCGTGCACATGACCAGTTCCGCTGGTTCGCCGGCGGCTTCTCGGTGAACGCGGACCTGCCGACCCCTGCCGGGTTTGGCAGCGCGAGCCAGTTCGTCCGTCCCGAGGACATCGCCGAGGCGATCCCGTGCGGGCCGGACCTGGATGCGATGGTCGCGGCGGTTCGGCCGTTCTGGGAGGCCGGCTTCACCGACGTCGCGATCGTCCAGGTGGGAGACCAGGGCCAGCAGGAGTTCCTCGACCGGGCTGCGGGACCGCTGCTGGAGAAGCTCCGAGCGGCGGCTCCCAACAGGTGAGCCCTCGGTGAGGAACCGGTGGGGCGGTCTCAGCTGAGGTAGCTCCACGGGTCGGTGACCACCTCCGAGACGGCGGACGGGACCGTCGTCCCGGTCTCGGTCAGCCGGGCATGGACCAGCCGCTGCACCACGGGCAGCCAGGTGGCCTCGGCGGCCCAATGCGGAATGTCAATCAGAGCCGGCCCGCCGCTGTACTCCCGCGCCTCGCTGGCGGGGTGGTGCCGGAGATCGGAGGTCACGTAGACGTCGGCTCCGCTGGTACGGGCGGCCTCCAGCAGGTCCTCACCGGCACCGGCCTGCACCGCGGCGACGAAGACCATCCGCTCCGGATCACCGGAGACCCGCATGCCGGCCCCGCTTCGCGGCAGGACCGACGCCAGGTGAGCAGCGAAGTCCGCCAGACTGGCCGGCTGAGCTAGCGGGCCGACCCGACCCAGTCCGCTGTCACCTTGGGTCGATGCCACCTCCAGCACGTGGTATGCGGGAGTCTCGTACGGGTGGGTCGCCAGCAGCGCCTCCACGACCTGACGTCGACGGTCTCGGGGCAGGACCATCTCGACCCGATCCTCGTCGACGTTCTGCAGCCGGCCGACCGATCCCAGGTACGGCTGCGAGCCGGGCAGCGGCCGGAAGGTGCCCTGCCCTGGGCTGCGGAAGCTGCACTGGTCGTAGGTCCCGACTGCGCCGGCTCCTGCGGCACTGAGGGCCTCGACCACGGTGGCGGTGTGATCGTCCGGTACGAAAGTGACGAGCACGTCCAACGGATCGGAGGAGGACGGCAGGAGCGGCGTTGTCGAGATCAGCCCAGCCGCGTCCGCCAGGGCGGCCGCAACCCCGCCGGGCGGGATGTCGGCGTTCGTGTGGGCCACGTACAGGGCGATGCGGCGGCGGACCAGCTGGGTGACGATCCGTCCCTTGGGATCGTTCTCGGTCACCGCGTGCAAACCGCGAAGCAGCAGCGGGTGATGGGCCACCACGAGATCGGCACCGACACGGGCCGCTTCCTCGACCACATCCGACGTGCAGTCCACGGCGTAGAGGATCTTGGTCACCGACGCTGCCGGGTCGCCCACGGTCAGCCCCACCCGGTCCCACGGCTCGGCCGTTGCAGGGGGATAGAGCTCAGCCAGCACAGCAGCTACGTCGGACACCGTGACGGTCATCGGCTGGCTGACTCGCCCGCCCGCGGAGCCGCATCGCTCACGTCAGGCCTGATCGGCTTGCCTCTTGACACCGCAACGCACGGACCGCGTCATCTCGACGCTCGCTGACCAGCCGGCGAACCGGGTCACTGAGCTCTGCCTCGGCCAGCCACGCGTCCAGCCGGTCCACCACCGGCTGCTTGTCGGCCGGCTGCGGGAAGAGCATCGTCAGCACGTTGTCCCGCAGACTGGTGGTTTTCTTGTCCCAGACGCCGCGGGCGGCGGAGATGTCCTCGGCTGCGGTGAGGTAGCGCTCGATGTAAGGCTTGAGGACCTCGTCTTGACCGGGCTGCCAGAAGTGGCTGCAGATGCTGCGCTGGGTGGAGTTCGGGATGGAGTTCTCCGTCACGGCCACGCGCCACGCTTCGGCCTTCGCCTCCGCGGTCGGTCGGGCGGCCCGGGCGCCGGCAGCATGCTCGGCACCGGCGATGGTCTTGTCGCGCTCGTTCTCGGTTGCGATGGCCTCCTCGTCGGCGACGCCGAGACGGGCCAGGGCGGTCAGCACCAGCCAGCGGAGGTCGGTGTCCATCTCGAGCCCGTCCGGAATGTCCTCGCCCACCAGCCAGGTCTGCAGCCGGAGAGTGCCCTCTTCGGAGCGCACGGCCGACGGGTACGCCTTGGCCAGCGCAACCTGATGGTCCGAACCTGGCTCGGCCGCCGTCAGCAGGTCCAGCAGACCCTGCTCCCAGGTGGCCATCAGCTCGGCGCGGAGTTCGGCGTGCGCGTACGTCGACGCGGCAGTCAGGCCCTGCCGGAGAATTGCTCCGACGGCGGTCAGGTCCGACTCCACCGCGACGCCGCGAAGCACCAGCGCGACGTAGTCGCGTGGCAGCATCTCGGCGTCTCGGCACATGTCCCAGGCGGCGCCCCAGCAGACGGCTCGGGCCAGCGGGTTAGCGACGGCGTGGATGTTGTCCACCAGCATCCGGAGGGAGCGCGGATCCAGCCGCACCTTGGCGTAGGTGAGGTCGTCGTCGTTGACCAGGATCAGGTCCGGCTGGGTGATGCCGACCAGCGCGTCGACCGTGGTCGTCGCCCCGCTGATGTCGGTCTCGACCCGCTCAACTCGTCGCAGCGTGCCGGCGCTGAGGCTGTAAAGTCCGATGGCGATCCGGTGGCTGCGCAGCGTGGGCCAGTTGGGATCCGCCGTCTGGGCCACGGTGAAGGTCTCCAAGCGTCCCGAGCTGTCCGTCTCGAACTCTGCACGCAGGGTGTTGACCCCGGAGTTCTCCAGCCACTCACCCGACCAGCCCGACAGATCCCGCCCGGAGGCCTGCTCCAGCTCGACCAGCAGGTCCTCGAGCTCGGTGTTGCCGAAGGCGTGCTTGGCGAAGTAGCTTCGCACACCGGCGAGGAAGTCCTCGCGACCGACGTACGCGACGAGCTGGCGCAGCACTGACGCGCCCTTGGCGTAGGTGATGCCGTCGTAGTTCAGCTCGACAGCTTCGAGGTCGACCATGTCGGCGGCGATCGGGTGCGTGCTGGGAAGCTGGTCCTGGCGGTACGCCCAAGTCTTGCGGGCGTTGCAGAAGGTCGCCCACGCGTGATCGGGCTCCTCGTCCAGGACACTCTGGGCGAAATGCGATGCCCATTCGGCGAAGGACTCCTTCAGCCACAGGTCGTCCCACCACTTCATCGTCACCAGGTCGCCGAACCACATATGGGCGAGCTCATGCAGGATCGTGTTGTCCCTGGCGTCGTAGCTGGAGGCGGTGACCCGGCTGCGGAAAAGGTACTCGTCGCGCAGGGTGACGCAGCCGACGTTCTCCATCGCGCCCATGTTGTACTCGGGCACGAAGGCCTGGTCGTACTTGCCGAAGGGATACGGGTAGTCGAACTGAGTCTCGAAGACGTCGAAGCCGCCACGGGTGATGGCGAAGATGCGCTCGCTGTCGAGGTGCTCTCGCACCGACTGGCGGCACAGGATGGACATCTCGATCGGCTTGCGCAGCCCCGGGTAGGCCGTCGGGTTGCTGACGACCGCGTACTCCCCGGCAACGATGCCGCTGAGGTAGGTGGAGATCGGCTCGGTTGCGGAGAAGTCCCACCGGTCGAAGCCCGCCTCGACCTGGCTGCGGCTGACGTCGGCCCCGTTGGAGATCACCGTCCAGCGCTCGGGTGCGATGACCGAGATCTGCATCCGCGCCTTGAGGTCAGGCTGCTCGAAGCAGGCGTACACCCGGCGGGCGTCGGAGACCTCGAACTGGGTGTAGAGGTAGACGCGGCCGTCGGCTGGGTCGACGAACCGGTGCAGGCCAGCGCCGCTCCTGCTGTAACGCATCACGGACTCCACCGTCAGCTCGTGGCCACCGGAGGAGATCTCCAACGGCAGCCGGGAGTCGCGAAAGCCGGCCGGATCGACCGCGGACCCATCCAGGGTGGCCGACACGATCCGGTCTGCGATCAGGTCGATGTGGAGGCTGCCCGAGTCCCGCGCCGTGAAGGTGACGACCGACGTCGAGCGAAACGTCGTCTCCTGGTCGGTGACAGAGCCGGGTCTCAGATCCACGGTGATCCGGTACGCAGCCGTCTGGATCAGCTCGGATCGAGCCAAGGCCTCGTCGCGACCGAGGTTGTCGGGAAACATACTTGAATCTTGTCACGCCTGCTCCCGGTGCCAGCCGCAACCTCTCGTAGGCTGCCTGCATGGCTAAAGCAGGCAAGGCGCGGGGCAAGGACAAGGACAAGCGCGCCCGGGGCAAGCGCAAGGACCGAGTCGGCCCCGGAAAGAGCGGCAACAAGTCCGTCACGAAGCCGAAGAAGCACGCCGCCAAGAGCTCCCGGAAGCCGCAGCCTCGATCCTCAGCAACCACCGAGCTCACCACTGTCGACTTCTGGTTCGACCCGCAGTGCCCGTGGGCGTGGTTAACGTCGCGGTGGATGCTCGAGGTCGAGAAGGTGCGCCCGGTCCGGACCGTCTTCCACGTGATGAGCCTGTCGCTGCTGAACCAGGATCGCGCCGACAGCGAGGACCGCCGACGGGCGGTGGACCGGGGCTGGGCACCGGTACGGGTGGCGCTTGCCGTCGAGCGGCACTACGGCGCCGAGCAGCTTGGCGCGTTCTACACCGCCATCGGGACCCGGGTACACGTTCGCGGGGAGGAGCTGTCCTTGGACACCCTCCGGTCCGCGCTGGCCGATGTGGGGTTGCCCGCCGACCTGATGGAGGCCGCCGACACCGGCGACCACGACGATGCGTTGCGGGCCTCGCATGCGGCGGGGATCGACCTCGTCGGACTGGATGTCGGCACACCCATCATCGGAGTCGACGGCGCCGCTGTCTTCGGTCCAGTCGTCTCACCGAGGCCGGCGGGGGAGGAGGCCGGTCGGATGTTCGACGCCGTGGTCACTCTGGCCGCACACCCCGGTTTCTTCGAGCTGAAGAGGACCCGCACCGTCGGACCGCTGATGGATGGGATGGTCGGGTAAGGCTGCTGGGAAGCAACGGACCGGACGCAAGCAGGTAGGTCAGCCTGCCGGCAACACGGCGGCGCGCAGGAACCCATGCCAGCTGTCCGAGCCCGACGTCAGCCGCCCCGACAGCCCGACGCGATCCAGCACGGCGCTTGATGCCTGTCGCGTCGCCGCGTCCCATCGTCCGGTGATCTCCACCGGCGCGTCGAACAGATAGCTGCAGATTGCCTGGACGGCTTGGACCTGCACCCGGGACCGCGTGCTGAAGACAGAGAGCTCGTTGCCGGAGCGCCCGTTGTCCACATGGATGTGGTTGGCGTGGGCCTGGTTGTACAGGTAGGTCAGCACCGAGGCGAAACAGAGATGCAGGCTGGCCGCGAGCTGCCAGTAGCCCCTCCGAGCAGCCTCCAGCTCGCTCCCCGACAGCCGCTGCCACTGGTCGTACCGACAGGAGACGAAGGTCCGGTCCGACCGGCGCAGCCGAGCGATGTCGAAGGCGCGTCCGGCATGGTGCCATGAGTCACAGCCGGCGCCCCCGTCGATCCAGCTGCCGTAGGTCCAGGCCTGGTCGAGGTCACCGTTGCCGGCGGTGGAGCGGTAGAAGCCGAGCCAGGACTGGAGCTGGTCGAAGAAGCTGGGATCGAAGAAGAACCGGCTCCGAGACTGGCTGACCTCGTAGACCAAAGCCAGGTCGCCGAGCGTGCGATGAGGATCCAGCGCGGATCTCGGCACGCAGGTGGCGCGCTGCCGTCGGTCACCGGTCAGGCCGCCGTTCGCGCCGCAGCCCGTCACCAGGCCGGCGCCTGCCAGCCCGCCCAGCATCAGCAGGCTACGGCGCTCCACGCCAACCAGGTTAGGGTCAGCCAGGTAAGCGGGGCCGCACCGACCGGACCCGTCGATGCTCTCTGGCCGGCCCACCGGCGCCGCGCCCCACCTGAGATAGTGCTGGCATGCGCGTACACATTGGTAGTGACCATGCCGGTTTCGAGCTGAAGAACACTCTGGTTGCAGAACTGACGGCGGAAGGCCACGACGTCGTCGACCACGGTCCGCATGCCTACGACGCCGAGGATGACTACCCGGTCTACTGCATCCCGGCAGGTGAGGCGGTGGTCGCGGAACCGGGGTCGTTGGGGATCGTCATCGGGGGATCCGGTAACGGCGAGCAGATGGCCGCCAACAAGGTCACCGGGGTCCGAGCCGCACTCGCCCATGACGTCGAGACGGCCCGGCTGTCGCGGCTGCACAACGATGCCAACGTGATCTCCATCGGAGCCCGGATGCACACCGAGACAGCGGCGCTGGAGATGGTCCGGACCTACCTCAGCACGGCATTCAGCGGGGATGAGCGACACGCCCGCCGGATCCGGCTGATGGCCGAGTACGAGCAGCAGCGTGCAGCCGCCGGCGGTCAGCACACCTGAGGCAGTGTGGGCCAGCGGTGACCGCGAGGCAAACGCTCGGCCAGGTCAGCGGACCGTACGGCGCCGGCCGTCGACCCGGGCCAGCAGTTCGGCGACCACCTCTTCGGCCAGCTCCTCGTCCTGGACCGACGGCCGGGACACATCTCGGGCGCGCATCCCGCGGTCCACTGTCACCAGACCAGAGACGCCGTCTCGACCGAAGTCGCGTGGCCACAGGTCTCGCGGCTCATGCCCGTACGCGGCGCTGGATCCGGAGTCGGGACGGTCGGGGACTGAGGGCAAGGGCGCGCCAGGGGACCGGGTCCCAGGCGACGTCGCACCTGTCATAGTGAACAGCCTATGCCGTTTCGGCGGTCTGGGTGCGGTGTTCGAACGCCGGGGAAAGGATCGTGAGGTGCCATGCCCGAGGGTCATACGCTGCACCGGCTGGCGCGGGACCTGAACCGGGCTTTCGCGGGCACCGTGGTCGAGGTCACCAGCCCTCAAGGTCGTTTCGCCGAGTCGGCGGCGCTGCTGAACCAGACCCAGCTGGCGGCTGCCACAGCTCATGGCAAGCATCTCTTCCTGCTGTTCTCCGAAGACCGCTGGCTGCATGTTCATCTGGGCCTGATCGGCAGTTTCATCCTGTCGCCACCCGGCCCACCGCGTGGAGAGGTACGGCTGCGGATCCGGTCCGCCGACACCGTGGCCGACCTGCGGGGCCCCCAGCTCTGCGTTCTCCGGAACAGGGATGAGGTGGCGGCCCAGATGGCACTGCTGGGGCCCGACCCGCTCAGGACCGACGCCGACCCCGACGTCGCGTGGGCCAGGATCCACCGGTCCGGACGTCCCATCGGCGCGCTGCTGATGGACCAGTCGGTGCTGTCGGGTGTGGGCAACGTCTATCGGGCGGAGGTGCTGTTCCGAAACCGGCTGGATCCCCATCGTCCCGGAAACCAGATTCGCCGAAGCAGCTGGGAGGCGATCTGGTCCGACCTGTTGGCTCTGATGCCCCAGGGCGTGCTCGACGGCCGGATCGACACCGTCCGTCCCGAGCACACTGCCGAGGCGATGGGGCGGCCGCCGCGCCAGGACGCCCATGGCGGGGAGGTCTATGTGTACCGCCGTGCCGGGATGCTGTGCTGGCTGTGCGGATCGCGTATTCGAACGGAGGTGCTCGCTGGGCGCAACCTGTTCTGGTGCGGGCGCTGCCAGCGGCGCCGATGATCTACACCGGCGGGGAAACAGTGCTTGAGGTCGACGAAGATGGGACCGTCACATCGGTCTGCCACGAGGCAGATCGGTCCTTGCCCTATCTCACCGGGCTGATCGTGTCGGAGGTCGTCATTGCCGGCGAGGTCCACCACCCCGGCCGGCCCGATGTGCTGCTCGATGCTGACGAGCTCGTGATCTCCTGCGAGGTCGACGGCCTGATCCGGATCGTGGTCCGCCACATCCTGTCGGCGGGTTGGGGCCTGCGGATTGCCTTCGCCGCCATCGGCGACACTGCACTGGTTCTCGATGACGTGCGGGTGGCGATGTGTCCCGTTCCCGGCCAGGTCGGCTGGGCCCTGGCCGCCGGCGCCCTCGCGTCGTACTGCGTTCAGCCGGCCCCGACTGACCGACCGCTGCTCGCCGGATCATTGCGGCTGGGATACGTCGATCGCATCACCGCCGATGGACTTCACCTCGGTCGGATAGAGCTCGCGGGCAACCGCCGGTTCGCCTTCTCCTGGCATTGGGACTGGTACCCGACTCCGGTGGAGGTCGGTCGGTCATGGCCCTCGACCTTGCCGGCATCGCTGTTCGCCACAGTTGGCGACGTCATCGAGATCGGCCGAGACGACGACGCGGCGCTGCTGGTCTCCGACGAGGTGGAGATGCGGGAGACCGAGGACCACATTGAGCTGGTCAGCGACCTGGTGGAGAGCCACGACGTCGAGCAGCGGTCCGCCCGAGGCACAGTCGTGGTGCGGCTCCGCTGGGTTCCGGCCGTCGAGGACATCGTCTGCGACCGTGCCGAGGCAGCCCTGCTCGAGCCGCGAACAGCAGCTGGGGTCGTCCGCCTGACTTCGCTTGCTGAGGCGCTGATGCTTCAGCACGCCCTCGCGCAGGGGATGATCGCCGATCTTGAGGACGCCGCCGAGGCGTTGGACCTCTACACCGCCCGGCTGACCGCATCCAGCCCGATCGGCCAGAGTTCCCAACCGACCAGCTCACTGGCTGCCGCGTACCTGTGCGGGGAGTTCCACCGCAGCGGTGATCAGGACCTGCTGGATCAGGCCGTTCACACGCTGTCGGCCGTGCGGTCACCGGAGCCGGGGCTCGGCGTCGCGGGTACGCAGGTCTGCCTCGCGCTCGTTGCCTCGGGCGAGGAGATGGCTCCCGTGTTGGCGCACTTGAGCGCCATCGCCACCTCGATCCCGCCGGGCGATACCTCACTCGAGCGACAGATCGCGGAGTTGGAACTGCTGTCGGTGACCTCGACCGTCGGCGCCGAACGCCGCCCGTCATCGGCGGGAACACTGTCGAGGGCCCAGGCGCGGACTCAGGCTCGGGGCCTGACCACCCGGGTCGCCGAGCTCGGGCGCTGGTTCGGCGCCGGGCTGACCGGGGAGGCCGTCGATCCGCTGCCGCCGATCCTGGGCACTCATCTGAGTACGGTGCTGCGGCTCGTCCCGGACGGGATAGTTGAAGACCTCCGTGAGCGCTGGGGATGTTCTCCGCAGCGCCTGGGGGAGAGAGCCGTACCGGCGCTTGTCGCCGGGCTCGAGCCCGGCATCACCGACCTCTCCCATGTCTGGCTGATGCTCGGCCGGCAGCCTGGGTAGCCTGGCGGGACTGAGAGGAGGCAAGTGACAGGCAAGCCGTACCAACCGCCGCCCTTGACGGCGGAGCTGTGGTACGAGCGGGTGCCCGATCTGCGCGATCCAGCCTTGCTCGATGCGCTGCGGGACGTGTCGCCGGAGGCCGAAGCACAAAGCGCGTCACTCGTGGTGCCGCACGTCGACACCATCATCGAGCTGGAGAGCGGCCCTCTCCCGCTGTTGACCGCTGTGCTGGCCGGGTCATCGCTGGAGGACTCGACCAAGACGCTTCCCGACGTCAGCCAGACGTGGGACTGGGACCAGGCCGACGAGCTGCTGCAGCGCTGTACCGGAAGCATCCTGGTGACGGAGATGCTGGCGCGACTCTTCGCCCCGCGACAGCGGGTGCATGGGCTGACCGCCGTTGTTCGCTGCCTTGTGGAGCGCACCGCACCGTTGGTGGTGAGCTGGCCTGAGAGCCAGCGGATCACGGATCCGGCGACCATGGAGGTGGACGGCTTGAGCGGGGTGCTAAACGTCCGCTTCTTCACCATCCGCAACGATCCGGGCGCGATGGTGATGGACACCCTCGGCCTGCACCTGTTCGACCTTCCCGACATCCAGTGCCACTACCGCGACTTCGACGCCGGCGAGGTGGCCAGCATGCTGTACAGCACCGGCGCGTATGTGTTCGACAACGGCGACGTGATCGAGAACGGGCACACGATCTCGGGATCCCGCGGCGATGAGCGGTACGTCTGCCAGCACGAGCGGTCGCTGCTGGCTCCGGAGCGGGTCGTTCTCGACGTCGACCTCGGCCCGCCATACGCTGCCGGCAAGCGGGAACGCTAGTCGTCGGTGTTGGTTCGAACGGTCCGTCGCACCGACAGCAGCTCCATCTCCGGGCGGCCGGCAACCGACCGCTCGATCGCGTTCAAGACCTCGACCAGATGGGAGCGATCCGGCGCTACCACGGCCACGCCGACGGCGGCCCGACGGTGCAGGTTCAGATGATCCACCTCGGCGGCGCTGAGCTGGTAGCTCCGGCGAAGATCCGCGATCAGCGGCCGGACCAGTGCCCGCTTCTCCTTCAGCGAGTGCACGTCGCCGAGCAGCAGGTCGAACTCGAGCGAACCCAGCCACATCATCGGAGCTCTCGCCCCTCGTCGCATCGCTTCGCGGTCTTGTCGACCATCGCCGGCTGCGCTGACGATCCGTCCGCCCAGTCAGCCAGCGGGCGAGGGTGCAGCCCCGGATCGTCGACGGCGAACGTGCGCACCGGTCCAGACGGAGTCTCCCGCGTCTCGAACCGTACCGTCACCCGTCCCAGCCCCGTTCCCCACACCCAACCCGGGCCATGCACGTCGTGTACGACGTCGAGCCCGGGCAGCCACCCACGCTCCTGAGCTGGCCGGGACTCCTCGGGATCCACGACGGCGACGCCCTCGTCGGGCAGTATGGGGTCCTGGTCGAACCCGAACAGGTCCTCCTGCAGGACGTCGGTAAGACCCGCGACGCCCACGCCGAGCAGCCGGACACCGTTGGATGTGTCCACGCTGGCTAGCAGGGTTCGGGCTACTCGACTGATCACATCGGTGCGATCGGTGGCCGCCGTCAGCGTCCGTGATCTGGTCTGCGTCACGAAGTCATGCTGGCGCACCTTGATGGTGACGGTGCGGGCAAACAGCTGGCCGGCGCGAAGTCGGCCGGCCACCGAGGCTGCGTGCCGGTCCAGGATCGGTAACAGCTGCCGCGGGTCGACGATGTCGGTCTCGAAGGTGTCCTCGGCCGAGATCGACCGTGCCTCGCGCTCTGGCTCGACGGCCCGGTCGTCCCTGCCGTACGCGAGCTCCCGCAACGTGTGTGCGTGCGTGCGGCTCACCACCTGCGCGAGCTCATCGACGGCGGCCCGCTGCAGGTCTCCCACCGTCTTGATGCCGATCCTGCCCAGCCGGTCGAGCGTCACCGGGCCGACGCCCGGGATGACCGCGACCGGGAGCGGCCGCAGCAGGTCGAGCTCAGCACCCGGTGCCACCACGCAGCATCCGTTCGGCTTGTCCAGCTCGCTGGCCACCTTCGCGATGAACTTGCTGGTGCCGACGCCAACCGATGCCGTCAGGCCTGAAGTTGCCGCGGATACCCGATCCTTCAGCTCGGCCACCAGAGCGGTCAGCGCCTCCGGCGCCGCGCTGAGAGGCTCCGACGAGGCGGCCAGGTCCACGTACGCCTCATCCAGCGACAGCGGCTCGACTCGCGGTGAGATGTCGCGAAGCACCTCCAGCACCTGTCGACTGGCGGCTCGGTACGCCGGGAACCGACCGGCGAGAAAGGCGGCGTGCGGGCATCGTCTCTTGGCTTCGTGGCTCGGCATCGCCGACCGGACGCCGAAGACCCGGGCTTCGTAGGACGCCGTGGCCACCACACCGCGGGCACCGACTCCACCTACAACGACGGGCCTGCCGCGCAAGGATGGCTTGTCCCGCTGTTCCACCGATGCGAAGAAGGCATCCAGATCCAGATGCAGGATCGTCGCCTCGGTTCGCACGTGATCATTCTCGCTGCGCCCGGTGAGAAGTTCTGTCAGTGGTGCTGCCTAAAGTGAGTGCATGACTGCAAACAAGCCCGAGGACTCAGAGCAAGCCGCAGCCGCTGATCACATCGGTGCCACCGGCGCCGCGACGGACAGCGCGCTGGAGAAGGATCCAAGCGACTGGGTGAGCGGCGACGACCCCATGACGCAGGCACAGAAGAGCTATCTGGACACCCTCGCCAAGCAGGCCGGGGAGGAGCTGCCGGCCGACCTGTCGAAGGCGGAGGCATCCCAGCACATCGATCGTCTCCGCTCAGCCAACGGCCTGGACGGCTAGGTCATTCAGCAAGGCGGTCTAGCCTCGCCCAGAGTTCTGTGGCAGGGTCAGTGCTGCCCTCCTCGGCCCTGAGATAGCCCGGGTCGAGTGCCTGTCGGGGCCCTCCCTACGGAAGAAGGACCACCACATGAGCGACGACGCTGACGGACCACTGTTCCTGGTTGTGACCATCAAGCCGCGCCACGACAAACTGGCGGAGGCGGAGGCGCAGCTTCAGTCGATGCGAGCCGCGACGCTGCAGGAGGAGGGCTGCGTCTTCATGCACCTGGTGCAGTCCGATGACGACGGGCCGGACACCTGGGTGATGCTGGAGCACTTCAAATCCCGCGCCGCATGGGACGAGCACATGGAGACCACGCACAACAAGGAGGGCAACGAGATCCTGAAGGACCTGCTGCGGGAGCCCTCGGATCTGCGGCTCTACCGGGAGAAGTAGCCGGGGTTTCGGGCCGGGCCACGACGGTCGCGGCGCCGACACGATTAGCCAAGATCGTTTCCAGGGCTCGCCGCGGGCCGATCGCCGGGAGTATGTTGCTGGACGTAGTGTGTGCGATTGACCTCCATCGGTGGAGGAATCACGAAAGGGTGATGGCATGGTTTCAGGAAGGCCCGCAGAGGTCGACACTTCGGAGGAAGGGGCTGCTGGGAAGCCGTCGATGGTCTTTCCAAGCCTCAAGATCCCTTTCATCCTGCTGATCCTCTGCTTCGCCGCGTGGGGGTCCGCGGCGAACCTGTCTGAGGTTCTGGTCGGCGTCTTCCGCCGGATCTTTACAATGAGCAACTTCCAGTCAGCGCTGGTGACGTTCGCCTATTACGGCGCGTACTTCGCGCTGGCTATCCCGGCCGCCTTCATCAACAAGCGGTTCGGCTACAAGACCGGCGTCCTCACCGGCCTTGGGCTTGCAGCGGTCGGCGGGTTCCTGTTCATCCCCGCCAGCCAGATCCTGGTCTACGAGGTCTTCCTCATCGCACTGTTCGTGCTCGCCGCCGGACTCTCCATCCTGGAGACGTCAGCGAACCCGTTCGTGATCGCGATGGGCCCCGACAAGACCGCCACCCAGCGACTGAACCTGGCTCAGGCGTTCAACCCGGTCGGCGCGAACATCGGCGTGCTCCTGGGCGCACTCATCATCCTGCCGAGGCTCACCACCGAGGAAGCCAAGGAGGGCCTCAGCGGAGAGCAGCTGCGCGCGGCCCAGGAGGCGGACCTCGGGCTGGTCCTCGGCCCGTACGTCGGCATCGCCATCGTCTTGGTCCTGATCTGGTTGCTGATCGCCTTCCGCAAGATGGATAACCCGCAGGAGCAGCAGGAGCACGAGCTCCAAGGTGCCCACCCGCACGCGCATAAGGGTGTGTTCGGCCGGCTGTTCCGCAACCAGCACTACCGCTATGGCGTTCTCGCGCAGTTCTTCAACGTGGCTGCCCAGGTCTGCACGTGGTCGTTCACGATCCAGTACGCCCAAGACATCGTCGGCATTTCAGACGCGCGGTCCGGGTGGTTCCTGCAGGCCAGTCTGATCGTCTTCTTGATCTCCCGTTTCGTGATGACCTATCTGTTGGGGATCTTCCGGCCGACGCGGCTGCTGTTCATCATGGGATCCGTCGGAGTCGCACTTGCCCTGATCGCCGTGCTGTTCGAGAACATCGTCGGGTTGATCGCCGTAGTCTGCATCTCCGCGTGCCTGTCGTTGATGTTCCCGACCATCTACGGGGTGGCGCTGCAGGGGTTGGGCGAAGACACCAAGTTCGGAGCCGCCGGTCTGGTGATGGCCATCCTGGGTGGCGCCCTGATTCCGCCGCTTCAGGGTGCTGTGGCAGACGCAACGAACCACGCCATTGCGTACATCGTGACGGCAATCTCGCTGGCACTGGTCGCTGCCTATGCGCTGTTTGACCTGAAGACCAACCGCAACGAGCACTACGACCTGGTCAGCGAGGACGTGGTTCACTAACTCGACGCTCCCAAAGGATCGATGTCCAAGGCCGCGCCGGATGCGAATCCGGCGCGGCGTTGCGTTGCGCAGGCATCCAGTCCTGTGTTCTTCCCCACGCCGTCGTAGTGTTTGAGGGCGAGCAGCCCGCGCCACCCACGGCTGCGGAACCGACCAGCAACGAGCGGTTCTGACCGTGATCGGGTGAATTTCTGGGCCCGGCGGGGTCCCCCCTCCGTGCCCGTCTCGACGCTGGGATGCCCGTTAGCAGGTCACGACATTGGCCCTCGCGTTGAGCGGAAAGCGCTAGCCACGGTAAGAATGACACTCCAACTTCACCTGACAGAGGTTCTTCATGGATATATGGCCCGGCAGACCCTACCCGCTGGGTGCCACGTTCGACGGCACGGGGGTGAACTTCGCTCTCTTCTCCGAGATTGCGGAACGAGTCGAGCTCTCGCTGATCGGCGAGCGCGGTTCTGAAACCAGAGTCGAGCTGACGGAGGTCGACGGTTCCGTCTGGCATGGGTACGTTCCCGGTATCCAGCCAGGACAGCGTTACGGCTTCCGCGTCCACGGCCCCTACGATCCCGCCAACGGACACCGCTGCAATCCTTCCAAGCTCCTTCTCGACCCGTACGCCAAGGCCATCGACGGCCAGATCGACGGCGACGAGTCCCTCTTCTCCTACAGGTTCGCCGACCGCAAGGCTTTCAACGACGCCAACTCCGCCCGGCACACGATGCTCTCGGTGGTCACCACACCCTTCTTCGACTGGGGCCACGACCGGCCACCAGGCCACCAGTACCACGAGTCGATCATCTACGAGGCCCACGTCAAGGGCCTGACGATGACCCACCCCGGAATTCCGTCCGAGATCCGCGGCAGCTACGCCGCTCTGGGCCATCCGGCCATCATCGACCATCTCGTCGGGCTCGGCGTGACAGCCGTGGAGCTGATGCCGGTGCACCAGTTCGTCAACGACACCCATCTAGTGGACAAGGGTCTGTCCAACTACTGGGGCTACAACACGATCGGGTTCTTCGCGCCGCACAACGGCTACTCCAGTACGGGGTCCCGCGGGCAGCAGACGACCGAGTTCAAGTCCATGGTGAAGGCGCTGCACGAGGCGAACATCGAGGTCATCCTCGACGTGGTGTACAACCACACCGCCGAGGGCAACGAGCTCGGGCCCACGATCGCATTCCGTGGGATCGACAACGCCTCCTACTACCGGCTGGTCGACAGCGACAAGGCGCACTACTACGACACCACCGGCACCGGAAACAGCCTGCTGATGCGTAGCCCGCACGTTCTTCAGCTCATCATGGACTCGCTGCGCTACTGGGTCCTCGACATGCATGTCGACGGCTTCCGCTTCGACCTCGCTGCCACCCTGGCCCGCCAGTTCCACGAGGTCGACAAGCTGTCAGCGTTCTTCGACATCATCCAGCAGGATCCGGTGATTTCGCAGGTCAAGCTCATTGCGGAGCCATGGGACCTGGGTGACGGCGGCTATCAGGTGGGTAACTTCCCGCCACTGTGGACGGAGTGGAACGGCAAGTACCGCGACACGGTTCGCGACTACTGGCGTGGCGAGCCCGCCGCGCTGGGGGAGTTCGCCTCCCGACTGACCGGGTCGAGCGATCTCTACAACCATTCCGACCGGCGCCCCACCGCGTCCATCAACTTCGTCATCGCGCACGACGGCTTCACCCTTCGCGACCTCGTCTCGTACAACGAGAAGCACAACGAGGCCAACGGCGAAGGCGGCAACGACGGTGAGAGCCACAACCGCTCCTGGAACTGCGGTGTGGAGGGTGAGACCGACGATCCTGGCATCAAGGAGCTGCGGCTGCGCCAGCAACGCAACTTCCTCACCACGCTGATGGTGAGCCAGGGAGTCCCGATGGTGGCCCACGGCGACGAGCTGGGGCGTACTCAACGCGGCAACAACAACGTCTACGCCCAAGACAGCGCGCTTTCCTGGGTCGACTGGGATCTCGACAAGGACCAGATGGCGCTGCTGGAGTTCGTCTCCGGCCTGATGGACCTCCGCAAGAGCCACCCGGTGTTTCGCCGTCGCCGGTTCTTCGCCGGTGACGCCGCCCACGGCGGCAAGAGCGAGCTCGGCGACATCGAGTGGTTCAAGCCCGCCGGCACCCCCATGGGGGAGGAGGACTGGCGTGCTGGGTACGCCCGCAGCGTGATGGTCTTCCTCAACGGTGACGCGATCCCCGAGCCCGACGCGATGGGCCGCCGGATCACCGACGACCACTTCCTGCTGCTCTTCAACGCGCACACCGAGGCACTGGACTTCCGCCTGCCGCCCGCCAACTACGGCACCCATTGGGGCGTTCGGCTGGACACCGCACAGGGGATCGTTCGGACCGCTGACGAGCTGGTGTGGGAGGCCGGCACCAGCCACCCCGTCGAGAGCCACTCGGTCGTCGTGCTGTCCACCACGGTGGTCCCGCTGAAGGAGAAGAAGGCGTCGGAGGTCCGGGCCGAGCAGGCAGCCCCGACGATCGCGCGCAAGTCGTCCCGGAGCAAGTGACGCCTCCGAAGAACAGATAGCGCAACAGTGGGTCCCCGTCATCGAGCCGACGGGGACCCACTGGCGTTAGCGACGGATGGTTCGCTCGGACACGCGTTGTAGGACCAAGGTTCGAGGCGACTGTGCTCGTGAGCGGAACCCTACGGGCCGACCGGATTGCTTCGCAGGGCCCGCGGCGTCGTCGCGGCACGACGAACCTGGATCCGACCGTCTACCACCCGAACGTCGTACGACGGCTGGCGGCGGGTGGCAGGCCCGTGCCGAACGGAGCCGTCCTCGAGAGAGAACTCGCTGGCGTGCCACGGGCAGCGGACGCATCCGTCGACCAGCTCACCCTCGTGCAGGGGACCACCCCGATGCGTACACCGGTCGGCGTAGGCGACCACCGTGCCGGCAGTCGTGCGGGTCACGAACACCGGCACACCGGCGACGTCAACCACGCTCGTCCCGCCGGACTGTACGTCGGCGGCGCTCAAGGCATCGACCCACTCCGCGCTGCCGCCCTGGAAGGCAGTCGTGTCGACTCCGACACCAAGGGCGTAGGACAGGTGCCCGCCGAGCCAGCCGGCCGTGGCGACAAGCATCATCGGTGGGATCGACAGCGCCACACCGAGCCCATGCCGGTCCCGCCGGCGGGCCAGCCAGCTTGCCACGTAGAGGGTGAGCGCCGTGCTGTTCAACGTGGCATGAACGATGCCAATCCGTCGTTCGGCGCCGGTCGTGTCCCGCCAGTCATTGAGACCGGACAGCGCTGCGGGCAGGGCGCCGATCGCACCGAACCCGATCAGTGTGCGGGCCGCCTCCGGGCGCCGGAAGCAGTCCAGCACCATGGCGGAGGTCCAGGAACCGATCGGGACGGTCACCAGCAGTGGATGTACGGGGTGACCGATCGGCGTGCCGCTGAGAAGGTCGACGAGCCAGCGCGGGTCGCGTACGCGTCCAGCCGCACTGCTCACCGGCCCGGCGATCCGATCGAGCACCTCCGCATCCTCGATTCGCGACGAGAGGGAATCCAGGAAGCGCGCGAGGCGGTTAGCTGCTGGCATGTTCGGGACCTTACCCGCTCCGGCCGGGCCGCAACAGGCATGCGTGGGAAGCCTGCGGAAGGCGCTGGACCAGCGAAAGGGGCGGACCGCGATGGTCCGCCCCTTCCGTCGTAGCTGCTGCGCCGGTGCTGCCCCGGCTATGTCTTGGATCCCGAAAGCGCGATGCCCTCGACGATCTGCCGCTGAGCGATGATGAAGATGATCAGCAGCGGTGCGGCGGCCAACGTGGCTGCCACCATCAGGCTGGTCCAGTCAGAGGAGTAGGCGCCCTTGAACTGGTTGACCAGCAGCGGAATGGTGAACTTGTCCTCGCTGTTGAGGAAGATCAGCGGGTAGAAGAAGCTGTTCCACTGACCCAGGAAGGTGAAGATCCCCAAGGCGACCATCGGCGTGCGCAGCAGCGGCACGATGATCGTGAAGAAGATCCGGGCCCGAGACGCCCCGTCAATTGCCGCAGCCTCTTCGAGCTCGATCGGGATGCCGCGAACGTACTGTCGCAGCAAGAACACGCCGAAGGCATTGAAGAGCGCAGCCGGCACAATCAGCGACAGATGGCTGTCAATCCAACCGATGTATCCCAAGATGATGTAAAGCGGAATCACCGTGAGCTGTATCGGAACCATCATGGTGGCCAAGAACACCATGAACAGCGGGTTGCTGCCGGTGAACTTGATCCGAGCAAATGCGTAGGCGGCCATGGCGGAGGTGAGGATGGAGACAACCACCACGACGGCTGCGATGTAGAAGCTGTTCCAATACCCCCTGACGAAGTCAGCTCCGGCCCAGGCGGTGGGGTAGTTCTCCGGCGCCCAGTCCTCGGGAAGGAGCTTTGGTGGCTGCAGGAAGATCTCCCCCAGCGGCTTGAATGAACTCAGCACCATCCAGGCAAACGGCAGGGCCATGACGATGGCACCCAAAGAAAGCACAAGGTGCAGAGGGATTCGAGTCCATCTGAACGGAGTCTTCTGATCATTGTGCGGATGAGCTGTGTTCTCAACCGCATTGATGGCGATGTCGGCTGCGATAGTCATTCTGTGTAGTGCACCCATCTCTTCTGGGCCATGAGTTGCAGGCCGGTGAGGGCAAGCAGACCGAGGAACAGCAGGATCGCGATCGCGGAGCCGAGTCCGAAGTTGAACTCGACGAACGCTCTCTGGAAGATCTCGTACACGATGGTGCGCGAGGCGGCAGGCGCGCTCGGTCCCATGAACACGTAGATGTAGTCGAAGATCTGGAACGACCCGATGATCGAGGTGATCGACAGGAACAGGATCGTCGGCGACAGCAGCGGGATGGTGATCCGCCGCATCTTCTGCAACTCCGACGCACCGTCGATGTCGGCCGCCTCAATCAGCGACTTCGGCACATTTTCCAACCCGGCCATCATCATCACGATCTGATAGCCGAGGCCCTGCCAGATACCCACGATTGCGAAGGCCGGGATGACGAAGCGGGCATCCTGCAGCCAGTCCGGCGCTGGCAAACCCACATTGCGAAGCAGGTTGTTCAGCGGACTGATCTCCGGATTGAACAACCAGAGCCAGATCGCCGCCACCGCGACCGTGGACGTTACCACCGGAGCGAAGTAGAACGCACGGTAGAGCGACTTCGTCCGAACCTTCTGGAGCATGTACGCAACGATGAACGCAGCGATCATGGTCCCCGGAACCGAGAGGACCGCGTACCAGATGGTGTTGACTGTCGACTCCCTGAACTGAGGATCCGACAGCACCGTGGAGAAGTTCTTGAAGCCGGCGAACGACCGGGTGCCGAACCCGTCCCAGTTGGAGAGGCTGAGCGCGAAAGCAAAAATCAGGGGACCCAGCATGAACACCAAGAGCCCAAGGAGCTGGGGAGCCAAGAAGAGATAGGCGAACGTGTTGTCCTGACGCCTCGCCCGCTTTGCGGACGAGCGTTCAGGAAACTTCTCCGACCCTGGCTCTACATACCCGAGCTTGGGATGCGGCTCGTCAACGACTGTTGCCATGCTTATGAGCCGTTCAGGAGTTTGACGAGCTCGGCGCTGTACTTCTTGGCGTCCAGGTCCTTCACACTCTTGAGCAGGACGTCATTCTTCAGCGGGAAGTCCGCCGACTTCTTGGCGCTACGAATCAGCGGCAGCGGCACCGCGTACCCCTTCGAGGCAATCTCGGAGAAGTACTTGCCGTGTGGCGGGTCGTTGCCCTCGGTGACGATCTCATCCAGTCCCGGAATGGAGGGAACCGCGTTGCCGCCGCCGGAGAGGCGGAACTTCTGACCTTCTTCGCCACAGTAGTCGGCCAGGAACTTCTTCGCCGTCTCCGGATCCTTCGCCTTGGCATTGATGGACATGCATGCGGTGAACACGGCTACCGGCATGACGTCCTTGCCGCTCTCCGACGGCATCGGGGCGATGTCGTAGGCAATCTTGCCCTTGAGCTTCTTCAAGTTCGGCAGGATCCATCGGCCGTACTGGATGGTCGCGAGCTGACCGCTGTAGAACAGCGCGTCGACGCCTTGGCCCTTCGGCAGCGACCCGGCGTAGGTGATGTTCTCCGACTTCATCTGCTCCAGCAGCCACGCGATCGCCTCTTGGGCCTTCGGGTCGGTGTCGAAGACGGCCTTGTTCTGCTCGTCGAAGACCGTTCCACCGAAGGTCGTGATCCAGCTGAAGAGGTCGCCCCAGCCGGACTCGAAGGGCATGCCGCGCTTTCCGGTCGCCTTGATCTTGGTGAGCATGTCCTCAAGGGCATCTCTGTTCCAGGCGCCCTTCTCGAACGCGGCCGCCGGATCGTCTGCTACCCCGGCCTCGGTGAGCAGGTTCTTGTTGAACCAGAACACCTTCGGGTTGCAGTCGACATCGATGCCGTAGATCTTGTTGTCGGCAGACTGGGCCCAGGCCCGAAGACCCGGGTAGGTCTTGTCGAACACGGCCTTGATGTCGGCGTCCGCACCAAGTTCGGCGAGCACTTTCGCGTCGATGGCCTTCGAGATCAGCGTGTCGCCGACGTAGAAGACATCGGGAGCGGAGCCGCCGGCGAGCTGCGTGAGCATCTTGGAGGGATAGTCGCCGACAACGTTCTGCCAGGTGACCTTGGTGCCGTTCTTCTCCTGGTAGTCCTTGCTGTAGGCCCGGAACCGCTCGGCCTCGCCGGGGTTGGCCCAGGAACCCCAGGTGACAGTGCCGCCGCCTTCGCCGCCGCTGGTGCCCCCGGCACCGCCTCCGCCACCGCCACCGCCACATGCGGACAGCACTGTGCTGCCGCCCGCCAATCCCAGGCCGGCCAACGCCGACGTGCTGAGAAAGCGACGCCTCGACAGCGAGCGATCGAACGCTTCTGCTGTTTGTTTCACGGATTCCTCCTTGATTCCGGATGTCGCAGGCTACAGGCCCGCGTTTGGCCACACGTTCGGATCATCACCCGGCTGCAACCGGTTGTCAACGGAGGTTCAGGGCCGTTATCAACCCGATGCTCTATGGCGTGCCGCAGCCAGGTAGTGTCCGCAGCACAGTACCGCTGCGGGTTTTGTGCCGACGGCAGCCCCCACGGGCAGGTTTCTCACTCGCTACGGCGAGAGATTGATCTTTCCCGAAGCTGGTGGCCCCGAAGCTGGTGCGTGGGCTCGGCAGTGGTCTCGCGGATCACCAGTTTCACCCGCAACGCGTCCAATGCCGCGGTCTCGGCCGGGTCCACTGGCACGTGAAGTCGCTCGAGCAGGGCCGCGGCGGCCCGAACACCCTGCTGGTGAGCGTGCTGGGAGACAGTTGTGAGGCCCCAGTAGCGTGCCATCGGGTGGTCATCGAACGCGGCCACCGAGACGTCCTCGGGGCAGCGCAATCCGGCGCCTCGAAGGGCCGCCAGAGCGCCGAACGCCAGCTCGTCGGTATGACAGAAGACCGCGGTGGGCAGCGGCCCTCCCGCCGTGATGAGGTGAGTCATCGCCCGGTGCCCATTAGCCGCATCGCCGTCGCCGGCGGTCAGCACATCGGCATCGGGACAGATCTCGAGGAATCCCTGCGTCCGGTGTTGCCAGACACTGGCCCGATCGCTACCGGCCGACCGACCCTCGATCACGGTCAGGCGACGATGCCCCAGCCCAGCCAGGTGCCCCCCGACGAGCCGGCCTCCGCTTCGGTTGTCGACGGCCAGTCCGCGGACCTGAGTGATTGAAGTGCCAGCGACGGCGGCCGGAACAGCACCTGTGACCTGGTGTTCACCTTCGGACCGCGCGATCGTTCCGGCGAAGAGCAGCGCATCTCGCCCGTGTCCGGCGCCGAGCTCGAGCATCAGGTCATGGAATGCCGGTGAGTCGATATCGAGAAAGTCGGAATCGACGTCAAGGTTGACGAGCTCGATCCGGTAGCCGGCGCTGCTGAGCACCTCGCTCGCCCCCGCGGCGACCTCAGAGAAATACCAGGACCGGAGAGTCGGGAGTACCAGGCCCACGGTTTTGGACCGACCGGTTGCCAATGCGGTGGCGGCCGCGGAGGCGGAGAAGCTCAGCCGCCGGGCAGACTCCAGGACTCGGAGCCGCGTTCCCGCATCGACGCCGGGCAGGCCACGCAAGGCGCGAGACGCCGTTGCCTTGTGCACCCCTGCGTCTCTCGCGACGTCGGCAAGGGTGACCCGTCGCAGAGCCTTCGGCTGCGACCGACCGAGTGTCTCGGGCCTGCCATTCGCGGACACAACAGGAATTCTAGGGACACCTGACAGCCCAGTCACGGGGAATTTCCGAGTCGGATTTGCGGTCGACAACACAAGGGTGCATCGCTTAGTTGAGACAGGTTTTGCAGGAGCGGCAACTTTCGTACCCTAGGGATCATGTCAGGAAAACCCGTGCGGCTCGTCTACTCCATGGTCATGTTCGTGGTGGTGAGCGCGCTGGCGGGCGTACTGGTCGCTGCCCTCTTTGTGCCGGCCGCGGGCATTGCGGGTCTGGGGAGCCGCGCTGCGGCAGGGGAGATGAGGAGCATCCCGGCCGCCCTGCAGATCACCCCACAGCCGGAGAGGTCGCGAATTCTCCTGGGTGACGGTTCGGTGCTGGCCTACCTCTACGACCAGAACCGCGTGTACACGCCGCTGCAAACCGTAGCTCCGGTGATGCGGCAGGCGATTCTGGCCATCGAGGACCACCGGTTCTACGAGCACGGCGCTCTGGACGTCAAAGGGACCCTGCGCGCTCTTGTCCGTAACTCCACATCCAGCAGCGGAACCCAAGGTGGGTCGAGCATCACCCAGCAGTACGTGAAGATGGTGCAGGTCGAGAAGGCGCGTCAGGTCGGAGACCAGGCGGGCATCGAGCGAGCCCAGGAGACCACCTACGCCCGGAAGATTCAGGAGCTGCGCTACGCGATTGCTCTGGAGGGCCAGCTCTCCAAGGACCAGATCCTGGAGCGCTACCTGAACATCGCCTACTTCGGGCAGGGTAGCTACGGCGTCGAGGCAGCGGCTCGATACTACTTCGGCAGCTCCGCCGGCAAGCTCACCTTGTCACAGGCCGCGATGCTCGCCGGGCTGGTGCAGAACCCCGACACCAATAATCCCGTGACGAACCGGTCCGCCGCCCTGGAACGCCGCGACGTCGTGGTGAACCGGATGGCTGAGCTTGAAATGATCACCGCCCAGCAGGCCAAGGCAGCCAAGACCGTCCGGTTCGATCCCACGAAGGTCCGGCCGCTGCGCAACGGCTGCGTCGGCAGCAAGTTCCCCTTCCTCTGCCAGTACGTGGTGAAGGCGCTCGAGAAGACGCCGAGTCTCGGTCGGACGGTCGAGGACCGGATCAACAGGATGAAGCGCGGCGGTCTGACGATCCAGACCCGGATCGACCCGAAGAGCCAGAAGAAGGCGCAGAAGTCGGTGAGCTCGGTGGTTGATCCGCGCGACCCCGTCATCTCCACCATGAACATGATCGAGCCCGGGACCGGGCAGATCATCGCGATGGCTCAGAGCCGGCCCGTGATGGGATCCGACGCCCGGAAGGGCGAGACCTACTGGAACTACTCGGTGGAGCCGTCGATGGGCGGGATCCAGGGGTATCAGGCGGGCTCCACCTTCAAGGCGTTCACCGCCGCCGCGGCCTTGGAGAAGGGCATCCCGTTGAGCAAGCAGTTCAACGCCCAGCAGCGGATGAACTTCTCCGGTGCTCGGTTCGAGTCCTGCCGCGGCAAGGAGAAGGTGTACGGCTCCTGGAAGGTCGCGAACTCCACCGGTACGAACGGTGTGATGAACATGTACCGCGGCGCTCAGATGTCGGTGAACACCTACTTCGTCCAGCTCGAGCTCGCTACCGGCATGTGCCGCGTGACCAAGATGGCCGAGAAGCTCGGCGTCAAGAGCAGCGCCGCTGACCGCCCGCTGGTCGACTTCTACCAGGACAAGCCGGCGTTCACCCTCGGCTCGGTCGAGGTCAGCCCGCTGTCCATGGCCGAGGCGTACGCCACCTTCGCCGCTCGCGGCATCCACTGCAACCCGGTGATCTTGTCCAAAATCACCACGAAGGCGGGTAAGCAGCTCGCTGTTCCGAGCGCCAACTGCAAGCGGGTCCTCTCCAAGGACGTGGCTGACGGCATGAACGAGCTGCTGAGCACCGTGATGACGAAGGGGACCGGCCAGCGGGCGCAGATCGCCGACGGCCGGCCGCAAGCCGGCAAGACCGGGACGATCGACAGCAACGAGGCCGTCTGGTTCGTCGGATACACCCCTGACATCGCCGGTGTAGCGATGATCTCCATCGACAACCAGAAGAAGCCGTTCCGCAAAGGCAAGGGCGACTTCCGCAGGCGTGGTGTCAAGGGCTACGAGCTGCCCAAGAGCGGAACCTTCCTGGAAGGGTCCGGAAGTGGCGACGCGGGCATGAAGATCTGGAAGCCGACCATGGACTCGTACCTGAAGGGCACCAAGAAGACCAGCTTCAAGAGCCCGTCACGGAAGATTCTCTCGGGCCGGATGGTCGACCTGCCTGACATCAGTGGGCTTGGGATTCGGGCTGCGACCAAGAAGCTGGAGCAAGCCGGGTTCACCGTGATGGACGCCTACCGCTACAGCAGCAGCGTCCCGAGGTACAACTTCATGGGCTTCGATCCTGCCGGTGGCCGAGTGCTGGAGTTCAGCACCGTCTATGCCGTCTACTCCAACGGGGAGGACCCGGCGGTGATCGCCGCCCGTGAGGAGGAGCGCCGACAGCGCGCCGAGGCTCGGGCGCAGGCGAGGGCGGAGGCTCGGGCGGAGGCTCGGGCGGAGGCTCGCGCGGAGGCGAGGGCGGCGGAGGCTCGCGCCGAGGCGAGGGCGGAGGCCAGGGCTGAGGCTCGTGCGCGTGAGCGTGAGGCGGCCGCGAAGGCGCGCGAGGAGGCCAGGAAAGAAGCCGAGGAGAAGACGGACAACAGGGGTAAGAACTGACCTGGCCCTGGTGGCCGCAGCTGGAAGAGCTGGCCGGCCATCGTCGCGGTACCCCAAGAGATCCGAACGGGCGCCACTGAAAGACTGATCTCATCGGGGTATCGTCCGATCCCGTCCGCGCCAGCAAAGGATGACCATGCCCAAGAAACCTGACAGCGACTCCGACGACCAGATCTCCGAGACGCAGCGGCTCGACGCTCTGGTCGACCCGGACGGCACGCCCGCCGACGTGGAGGTCATCCCTGACCCGATTTCGGCCGAGCAGGTTCCCGACGGCCCGCCAAGGAGCTACGGCGACCCGAGGCGGGCCGGCAGTGCCGAAGGCCATGCCGATTCCGAACGGGACTGACCCCGTGTCCGGGGACGCGCTTCAGCTTCAGATCGGCTGTAAGTTCAGCTACAGCTCCAGCGTCGAGACACCGGCGGTCTTCTTGGTCCAGCCGCTGGCCGACCAGTCCATCCAGCTGCTGGACGAGCGCTGGACCATCGAGCCCGAGCGCATCGGCCGTCCGTACACCGATCTGTACGGCAACCGCTGCCTCCGGCTCACCCTGCCAGCCGGACCGTCGCTGTTCAGCTACTCCGGTCGGGTTGAGGCACCGAACGCGACGGAGGACGTGGACCTCGACGCTCCCGAGCTGCTGCCCGAGGAGCTTCCTGACCACGTATTGATGTACACCCTGCCCAGCCGGTACTGCCTACCAGATGTGCTGGGGTTCGAAGCCTGGTCCCGGTTCGGCACGATGCCCCGCGGTTACCGCCGCGTCCAAGCCATCTGCGACTACGTGCACAACTACCTGAAGTTCCAGTACGGCAGCAGCACGGCGCTGAGCACCGCGGCCGACGTACACGCTTCCGGGTACGGCGTCTGCCGCGACTTCACCCATCTCGCGATCTCCCTTTGCCGCGCCCTGAACATCCCGGCCCGTTACGTCTTCGGCTATCTCCCAGAGATCGAGGTCACGCCCACCCCCCACCCGGCCGATTTCGCGGCCTGGATGGAGGTCTGGCTCGGTGACCGGTGGTGGACCTTCGACCCACGCAACAACGAGAATCGCAAGGGCCGGGTGCTGATCGGCCGAGGACGCGACGCCTCCGACGTCGCGATGGCCACGACGTTCGGCGCGCCCTACCTCCAGTCGATGGTCGTGGTGGCCGAGGAGACGCCGGTCGTGGAGGCCGCGCAACAGGCTGGCTGAGAGGCGGTTCCGGGAGCGCGACGGGCTGCGTCTGGTCGAACAAACGCCTGCGGCGGACCGCTGTCGGCGCGGCGTTGTACCTTTGAGGTTGCCTCTTCAGAACGGAGGGGGTGAATGTGATCCGCATGTGAGGGCGTCAAGCCGCGGTCCCGTTCTCCTCTGAAGCTGAGTCTGGGGGAGGGGTCGATGCCTGTCCGCCCGGAAGGACAGCACGTGAGAAGAGTCCGACACCACGCCCGACTCGTGGCGAGGCGTGAACCGTGACGCTGAAGACAGTGGCGCCACGCTTGCCGATGGGATGGCCCGTCTCCTGCCCCCGTACTGAGGACTTGCTGCACGACCAACCAGCCCCGTTGCCGAACCCGCGCGGCCCGGTGTCTGCGGCGCTCGTGACCGCGTTGAGCGGTGAGCCGGCAGACACCCGGCTCGGGACCGCGTTGGTGTGGCGCGGGCCAGTTGAGCAGGCGCCCTTTGACGAAGACCTGCAGCTCGCGTTGTGGTTGGCCTACGAGCTGTCCTACCGCGGCCTGGCTGGCGTCTCGGACCGCTGGGAGTGGCATCCGGGCCTGGTCGCTGTCCGAGGCGCGTGGGAGAGCTTGCTGGAGGCGGGCCTCACCCTTGCTGTTGGCACACCTGAATCCCTGGCCGAACCCGACGCAGCGGCGACCATTGCGCAACTGAACAGCATCGCCGTCGAGGAGAGCGGACCTTCGCTGTCGCGGGCGCTGATGCGAGACGCCGACCGCCAGCAGTTCGCTGAGTTTCTGATCCACCGTTCGATCTATCACCTGAAGGAGGCCGACCCGCACAGTTGGGCCATCCCCCGGTTGAGCGGCTCGGTGAAGGCCGCCTTGGTCACGATCCAGGCCGACGAGTACGGCTCTGGCCGTACCGCCGCGATGCACGCGCAGCTTTTTCGAACGCTGATGAGCGACTGGCAACTCGACACCCGCTACGGTCACTACCTGGACCGCGTTCCGGGAGTGACGCTGCTGGCCAGCAACCTGATCTCCTTTCTCGGCCTGCATCGACGCCTTCGCGGCGCCCTCGTGGGTCACCTGGCCATGTTCGAGATGACGTCGTCGGTGCCTAACGCCCGATATGCGCGCGCACACCGGCGACTCGGAGGAGCTGAATCGGCCTGCCGCTTCTTCGACGAACATGTGGTCGCCGACGCCGCCCACGAGCAGATCGCGCTGCACGATCTGGCTGGGGGCCTGGTCACAGCCGAACCCCAGCTTTCCGGTGATGTCATCTTCGGTGCCCGCTGCGCGCAGTACGCGGACGAACGGTTCACGACCCATCTGCTGGGGGCCTGGGCTGGCCAGCTCGCCAGCCTTCGCGCGGTCGGTGGCCGATGAGCTCGGGCCAGGATCCCGCATCCGTCACCGTCTACCCTGACGGCCCGCTCGTCTTGCGCGGGGCCTTCGATCTACGAACGGCCGACGGCCAGCGGATCGACTCCGCCCGAAGCGTCGTAGCCTTGTGCCGCTGTGGTCGATCACGGGTCAAGCCCTTGTGCGACGGTTCGCACAAGCTGGTGAGGTTCGTTGACAGGGCCTCGGCCGAAGATGTGTCCCGGGCCGTTGAACTTGCTCTGCCGTTCGAGCGGCCAAAACCGGCGCAAAGGGGTACCAGTGATGCATGACCGCCCGTACGGGCTGAAGCGCTCATACGACAACAGCCGCCCTACACCGAAACTGACATCGGCGCCGTAGCCGAACGAATAACAATCCCTTCCGCAGGAGAGTGATTACGATCGCCACCACAAACACCCGGCAACCGCCCAGCCGAAGCAAAACCCGCAAACAGGTGCCGGGCGAAGACGCCGATAGGCCTCAGGAGATTCCCGCCAAAGGCTGGGTTCAGGTTTTCAAACGAGGGTGGAAAGAGGCGAAGATAGACCAGGTTCCCCTGCTGGCCGCAGGGGTCGCGTTCTTCAGCTTCCTTTCGCTTTTCCCCGCTCTCATTGCACTTGTGATGCTTTATGGGCTCTTCGCGGATCCGGCCCAGGTATCCGAGCAGCTGTCCTCGATGACCCAGAACATGCCCAGCGATGCGCGCAGTCTGCTGGAGACCCAGGTGCAGTCCCTGACGGCCACGCCGCAGCAGTCACTGGGAATCGGCTTGGTCATCTCCCTTCTGATCGCCTTCTGGAGCGCCTCAGGTGGCGTCGGCCAGCTCATCACCGCCGTCAACACCACCTACGACGAGGAGGAGACGCGCGGCTTCGTCAAGCGGAAGGCCCTCGCCCTCGGCCTCACCGTGGCGGCGATCCTCTTCATGGTGGTGATGATCACCCTGGTCGCGGTGGCCCCTCCGCTGCTGGACAACCTGCTTCCCGCCGGTCCGGTGCGTTGGCTTGTGGAGGTGTTGCGCTGGGTCCTCCTTGTTGTGGTCGTCGCCGTCGCGCTAGCGGTGCTCTATCGAGTGGCGCCCGCGCGTGACGCTCCGAAGATGCGCTGGGTTTCAGTAGGGGCGGTTGTCGCGACCGTGCTGTGGGTGATCGCCTCCATCGGTTTCACCATCTACGTATCCAACTTCGGCAGCTATGCCAAGACCTACGGCGCGCTGGCCGGCGTGGTGGTGCTGCTGCTGTGGCTGTGGATCACGTGCTACGCCGTACTGCTGGGAGCCGAGATCAACGCCGAGTCGGAGGAGCAGACGGTCTCCGACACCACCAAGGGTCCCGCGGAGCCGCTCGGGCAGCGGGGCGCGGTCAAGGCTGACTCGACGCCGCACAAGTAGCCCTCACCCGGCGGGCGGCGCGGTCGCCCGCCGGGCCAGGGCAAGAGGTCTGGCTCGACTCCAGCCCTGGTCCGGTTCAGGAGAGACTGGGTGAGGAGCTCCCTGGGAGGTGGCGTGGCCAACGACGAAGTCCGGCGGGCAAGGCCGCAGTGAGTGGATCGACCAACACCGTCTGGCCCAACGCCTTCTGCGGTGTCACCGCCGGTACGTCTCGCACCTGGCTGCCCAGATCTCGCAGGAACCGGTGTGCCCATCGGCTGAGGTCGTTGCCCGCGACGTGTTCGCGGAGGCTCCTCATCCGAGTGGCGCGCTGCGCAGGCGTGTCCTGGATGGCCCGCAGCAGGCCGGCTTTGGATGCCTCCAGATCATAGGGGTTGATGTCGTAGGCGCTGATCAGCTGCTCGGCCGCTCCAGAGAGCGTGCTGAGCAGCACGGCACCGTCGTCTTCTTGACGACAGGCGATGTACTCCTTGGCGGCCAGGCTCATGCCGTCTCGTAACGGGGTCGAGAGCAGCACGTCCGCGGCGCCGTACAGGCCCGCCATCGTGATGTCCGGCCCCGGGCTGTGGACGTAGATCACCGGTGGGTGCCCGTAGCGGGCGGCGTCGCCGTTGATGCGTCCGACCAGCCGATCGATGTCGTCGCGCATCTGCGACCTCTGGTCTGAGTGCTCGTCGGCAGTCGTGGCGATCTGGATAAGGACGGTGTTGCGCGGGTCGATCTGCTTGTCCTTGATCAGCGCCTCGAAGGCGACCAGCCGCTCACCGATGCCAGCGGTGCAGTCCAGCTGGTCGAAAGCCAGCAGCAAGATCTCGGGATCGCCGAGCATCGCCCGGATATTGGCGGCCTGTTCAACGGATTCCGGCAGTGCCGCAAGCTGGCTCAGGGATCGGCTGTCCACCGACACCGGGTAGGTCCCCGTTCGGAGATGACGATCGCCCAGATGCAGTCCCGCGGGGTGCAGCGGGTAACCGAACGCGACCTGGGCCGCCTCGATGAAGTTCTGTTGGTGCCGGGCGAGCTGGAAGCCAATCAGGTCGGCCCCGAGCAGCCCCTCAAGCACCTCCCGGTGCCACGGCAGGTGGTAGAGCAGTTCCATCGGTGGGAACGGGATGTCCATGAAGAGCCCTATCCGAAGATCGGGGCGCCGCGCGCGCAGCATGGCGGGCAGGAGCTGAAGGTGATGATCGAGGATCCACACGGTGGCACCAGGTTTGGCCACCGCGGCCACCCGGTCAGTGAACCGCTTGTTGACCACCTGATAGCTGTCCCAGCCCGGCCGGGGAAAGTCGGGATGCGCGACGATGTCGTGGTAGAGCGGCCACAACGTTCGGCTGCAGAAGTCGTCTTCGCCGCCGGGGGCGCTGCCTGAGCCGACTGGTACCGCCTCGAGTGTGAATCGTTCGTGCACGATCTGCACCGCTTTTCCATCCGCGGGGTCACACCCGCCGACCCAGACCGCCCTGGGCTGATGTATGACGCTGGTGATTGCGTTCATCCGGTTCCCCGGGGTGCTGCCGCGGTGGAAGAGCGACTCAACGTGTTCAGTGGTGTGGACGGGAAGATCCCGGCTTACTACCACCAGGCTGTCAGCCGTGGCCGCTCTCATGCCATCACGCTCCACGAGCACTCGTCGGAGGATAGGGGTCGCCAGCCGGCATCGGCACGAGCATCACCTTGGCTCAGAAGGACGCTGCTTGCCATCGGCACGCAGCACCCGCGCGGACGTGAAACACAAGTTGCATGCCACTCTACGCTGCTACCCAACAGAAGTGTCGGGTCCGGGGAATATTCCCGGCGATTACCACCTGCCTACGGGGAAAAGCAGATGAGCACCAGCCGGCGCGATGGACGCAGTTCCGACGCGCTGTCCGGCGCCGAAGGAGTGGACTCTCAGCCCTATTGTCAGACGGGCCCCTATTGTCAGACAGGCATTGCGGTCACAATCGATGCAGTTGAGCGGGTGACGAGAATCGAACTCGCGTAGCCAGTTTGGAAGACTGGTGCTCTACCATTGAGCTACACCCGCGGGTGCCAGCGCGTACCCGCACCAACCAGGTCACGCACCGGAGTCGGGGCGACAGGACTCGAACCTGCGGTCTTCTGCTCCCAAAGCAGACGCGCTAGCCACTACGCTACGCCCCGCGCCATCGGCGCCACCCGTGTTCTGGCCAGCGTCGTTGTGCCTGACGAGTGTATGGGCAGGCGGCGGACTTCGCCAATCGACAATCCGGCCAGGAGTGTCCGGGTCACACCGGTGATTTGTGACCCTCCTCTGGCGACCGTAGGATTGCGGCGGCTCTCATGCGAGCCGTTCTTCGCCTGCGCGGCGCCTGGAGCAGACCGCGCGACCACACCACCAGGAGTTACAGCGTGCCAAGCACTGTCGAGCAGTTGAGCCCCACGCGGGTCAAGATCACCGTTGAGGTTCCGTTCGCAGACCTGAAGCCGAGCATGGACAAGGCCTACCGCGAAATCGCTAAGTCGGTGAACATCCCGGGATTTCGCAACGGCAAGGTACCGCCGATGGTGATCGACCAGCGCTTCGGCCGCGGCACCGTCATCCAGGAGGCGCTCAATGAAGCGCTGCCCAAGTTCTATGGCCAGGCCGTCCAGGAGAATTCGCTCAACCCGCTGGCTCAGCCGGATGTCGAGGTCATCAAGCTCGAAGACGGCGACAGCATCGAGTTCACCGCTGAGGTGGACGTACGGCCGGAGTTCGAGCTGCCCGAGTTCGACACCCTGAGCGTCACGGTCGACGCCTTGCAGGTCCCAGATGCCCAGGTGGACGAGCAGGTTGATCTGCTGCGTGACCGGTTCGGATCTCGGACACCGGTCGATCGCCCAGCCGCCCCGGGCGACGTCGTCACGGTGGACCTGACCGCACGCAAGGACGGCGAGGAGCTGGAGGACGCGCAGGCTGAGGGGATGGAGTACACCGTCGGGTCCGACCAGATGCTCGACGGTCTGGATGATGCCGTGACGGGCCTCTCTGCCGGTGAGTCGGCAACCTTCACGTCGTCGCTGGTGGGCGGCCCGTTGAAGGGTGAGCAGGTCGAGGTCACCGTGACGGTGACGAAGGTCCAGGAGGAGGAGCTGCCGGAGGCCGATGACGAGTTCGCCCAGTTGGCTTCGGAGTTCGACACGATTGAAGAGATGCGGGCCGACCTTGGCACCCGGCTGACTCAGATGGCTCGCCTCGAGCAGGCAAGCAAGGCCCGAGACGCCGTCTTGGAGGAGCTGATTGCGAAGCTCGACATCACGGTTCCCGAGGGTTTGCTGAAGACGGAGCTGGACGCTCGCCGCGAGCAGATCCAGGCGCAGCTGAACCAGGCCGGGATGACCCTGGAGCAGTACCTCGCCGATGCTGAAGAGAACCAGGACGAGGAGGCCTTCTGGGCCGACGTAGAGAAGCGCTCCCAGGACGCGCTCAAGGCGCAGATCATCTTGGACAAGGTTGCCGACGAGAAGCAGCTCGGCGTTGACCAGAACGACCTGACGCAGCACATCATCCGGAAGGCTCAGCAGGAGGGGACCACCCCGAACCAGATCGCTGAGCACATTCAGGAGCACCCGCACCACATCCAGGAGTACATGGTCGAGATCCGCCGCGGAAAGGCGCTCGCCCTGATCGTTGAGGCGGCAAACGTCACCGATTCCGAGGGCGCGCCGATCCCGCTCGCGGACCTGCAGCCCGATGGCACCTTCGCGTCCCAGTCCGGTGAGGCCCAGTCCGGTCAGGCCCAGTCCGATGAGGCCCAGTCCGATGACTCCGAGGGCCCCGACACGGAGGACACCGTCTCCCGGGACACGGGTTCTGAGGGCGAGGGCACTGTCATCGACGTGGAGGACGTGCCTGTGGTGACCGACCTCCAGGACGGCTCGCCGAAAGACGTGCCCGCCGAGCGCGCCGAGAACCAGCCGACGGCCTGATCCGCCGCTCGCATGACCGTGTAGTTCTACAGCACCAGAGTCCCCGGATCCACTCGGACCCGGGGACTTTGCGTCCCGTCCCAAGACTGGTCGCGCGCGGTGCGCCCACAGCGAACAGGGGTGGGATTGCCTCTGTTTCGTCAGTGCCGCGGGGTAGGTTCGTGGCCGTGAACGCAAACCAGGGAAATCCGAGCATGGCGGACGCGCATGAGATCCGTTCCGCCAACCGCGGCGGAGTCGGGCTGGACGACAACGTCTACCAGTCGCTGTTGCAGAACCGCATCATCTTCTTGGGCTCTGAGGTCAAGGACGAGAACTCGAACGCGATCTGCGCCCAGATGCTGCTGCTCAACGCCGAGGATCCGAATCGGGACATCTGGCTCTACATCAACTCACCGGGTGGATCGGTGGACTCGGGTATGGCCATCTACGACACGATGCAGTGGATCTCCAACGACGTGGCGACGGTGTCCATGGGGCTTGCCGCTTCGATGGGCCAGTTCCTGCTGTGCGCCGGCACGAAGGGCAAGCGGTACGCGCTGCCCCACAGCCGGATCATGATGCACCAGCCCTCCGGCGGCCTGGGCGGGACCGCTTCGGACATCCGCATCCAGGCCGAGCAGTCGCTGCACATCAAGAGCGTCATGCAGAACCTGATTGCCCAGCACACGGGGCAGACGCTCGAACAGATCGAGGCGGACTCCGACCGTGACCGCTGGTTCACCGCCGAGCAGGCCAAGAGCTACGGGTTTATCGACCACGTGTTCACGCGGGCCGCCCAGATCCCCACCGACTCACCGACCTCGTGAAGGAGCGTGCAATGAACAGCGCACTATTCGGCGCGCCCCGTGCTGAGGGCCAACCGTTCTCGCCGACGATGGACTACTACATCCCGCAGTGGGAGGAGCGCACCTCCTACGGGATGCGGCGGATCGACCCGTACACCAAGTTGTTCGAGGACCGGATCATCTTTCTCGGCACCCCAATCTCGGACGAGATCGCTAACGCGGTGATGGCCCAGCTGCTCTGCCTCCAGCAGATGGACTCCGATCGCGACATCGAGATCTACATCAACTCCCCGGGTGGTTCCTTCACGGCGCTGACAGCCATCTACGACACGATGCGCTACATCAAGCCGGACGTGCGGACTGTGTGCCTCGGTCAGGCCGCGTCCGCCGCCGCGGTGATCCTCGCTGCGGGCACCAAGGGCAAGCGCCTGGCCCTGCCCAACAGCCGGATCCTGATCCATCAGCCGGCGACCGAGGGCGGCTACGGGCAGTCGTCCGACATCGAGATCCAGGCCCGTGAGATCCTTCGGATCCGGTCCCTGATGGAGGACATGCTGTCACGCGACACCGGCAGGGACATCGAGCAGGTGAGCCGCGACATCGAGCGTGACAAGTACCTGACCGCTGAGCAGGCACTGGAGTACGGAATCATCGATGAGGTACTGACGTCATTGAAGGCTGTCTCAGCCTGACAGTTGCGGCTTCCGACCCTGCCGCGGAGAAATGCTCCATACTGAGGGGCAGCTCGGGCTAGTGTTGGAAGACCGACTGACGGTTGGGGCCTGGAAGAGGAGGCGGCGTGGCGCGTATCGGGGAAAGTGGAGACCTGCTGAAATGCTCGTTCTGCGGGAAGAGTCAGAAACAGGTCAAGAAGCTGATCGCCGGGCCTGGCGTCTATATCTGCGACGAGTGCATCGATCTGTGCAACGAGATCATCGAGGAGGAGTTCTCCGAAGGTGCTGAGGTCGGCATGCTCGAGGAGTTGCCCAAGCCCCACCAGATCCGTCAGTTCCTCGATGGGTACGTCATCGGCCAGACGGGGGCGAAGAAGGCTCTCGCGGTAGCGGTCTACAACCACTACAAGCGGGTTCAGGCGCAGGCCGCCAACCCGACCCGCCGAGTGGAGGATGACGGCGTCGAGCTGGGGAAGTCGAACATCTTGCTGATCGGGCCCACTGGCTGCGGCAAGACCTATCTCGCCCAGACACTGGCCAAGATGCTCAACGTGCCGTTCGCCATCGCCGACGCCACCGCGCTCACCGAAGCGGGCTACGTCGGTGAGGACGTCGAGAACATCCTTCTGAAGCTCATCCAGGCCGCCGACTTCGACGTGAAGAAGGCCGAGACCGGCATCATCTATATCGACGAGGTGGACAAGATCGCCCGCAAGAGCGAGAACCCGTCGATCACGCGCGACGTGTCCGGCGAGGGCGTCCAGCAGGCACTGCTGAAGATCCTGGAGGGCACTTCCGCGAGCGTCCCCCCACAAGGTGGCCGCAAGCACCCGCACCAGGACTTCATTCAGATCGACACGACCAATGTCTTGTTCATCGTCGGCGGTGCTTTCGCCGGCCTGGACCACATCATCTCCGCCCGGGTGGGCAAGCGACCCCTCGGCTTCAACAACGACCTGGCGTCCCGGAAACCAGAGTCGGAGGACCCATTCGCCGACGTGCGGCCGGAGGACCTGGTCAAGTTCGGACTCATTCCCGAGTTCATCGGCCGGTTGCCGATGATTTCCTCGGTCAGCCCGCTAGATCGGGATGCGTTGATCCGGATCCTCGTGGAGCCCCGCAACGCCTTGGTGAAGCAATTCCGCAAGCTCTTCGAGATCGATGGCGTTGACCTCCAGTTCACCGATGACGCGGTCGAGGCGATCGCCGATCTTGCGCTGCTGCGGGGGACCGGCGCGCGCGGTCTGCGGGCCATCCTCGAAGAGGTCCTGCTCAACGTCATGTATGACGTCCCCAGCAGCGACGACGTCGCTCAGGTCATCATCACCGCAGATGTGGTTAAGGATGCCGCGCTGCCCACCCTCGTGCCGCGCGAGAAGCTGGCAAAGCGGGAGCGGCGCGAGCGTAGCGCCTGACCGACCCGAGAGCCACCAGTCTCCCGGCGACTATCGATCCTCCCGAATGCTGGTGCCGAGAAGCACCAGCGTTCAGCGGCGCGCCGGCTCCGGCTCGGCGAGCCGCACGTCCACCGTCAGCGGACCGTCCGCCTCGGTCCAGATCAGCGTGCCAGTGATGCGACCCACGGCGCGCAGATCAGCCTCGGCACCCTGCAGTCGGTCCAAGGCCTCGGCCGCTCCGTAGACCTCCGCAGAACGGACCTCGGTCTTCATCGACACCTTGGCCGAGGACTTGGCGGCCCGAATGGCGATCAGCACGGCGGCGACATCGCCAAGCAAGGTGGCGTCGCCGTTCGGACCCACCTCGGTGACCGACGGCCAGCCGACATGGTGGATGGAGCCTTGCTTCCACCACGACCAGACCTCCTCGGTGACGAAAGGCATGATCGGGGCGAACAGCCGAAGTACGGCATCCAGCGCGACCGCGAGCGCCGCCTGAGCCGACGCAGCCGCCTCAGGGCCTTGGGCGCCGTAGGCGCGTTCCTTCACAAGCTCCAGGTAGTCGTCGCAGAACTGCCAGAAGAAACGCTCCGTCACCTCCAGCGCCCCGGTGTAGTCAAACGCCTCGAAGGACGCGGTGGCGGCCTCGATCACCCGGCCCAGTTCGGCGAGCAGGGCACGGTCGACGGGGTGGCTGACCGACCCGAGGTCCGACATTGCCCCCGCGTCCGTCCCGGCGGCCGCACTGAGACTGAGCACGAACTTGCTCGCATTCAGCACCTTCATCGCGAGCCGCCGACCGACCTTCATCTGCTTCTCATCAAACGGCGAGTCGAGCCCCGGCCGGGCCATCGCCGCGCGCCAGCGGACGGCGTCGGAGCCGTAGGCATCGAGCACGTCAGTCGGCACCACCACGTTGCCGTGCGACTTGCTCATCTTCTTGCGATCCGGGTCGGTGACGAACCCGCTGATCATGGAGCGTGCCCACGGCAGCGAGCCGTTCTCGAAGTGCGCCCGTACCACCCGGGAGAACAGCCAGGTGCGGATGATCTCGTGCGCGTGGGTGTTCAGGTCCATCGGGAAGGTGAGGCCGAACAGCTCCTCGTCGCGCTCCCAGCCGCAGACAATCTGGGGGCTCAGAGAGGACGTGGCCCAGGTGTCCATGATGTCGGGGTCGGCGACGAAGCCCCCCGGTATACCACGCGAGGACTCCGCGTACCCGGGAGGAACCTCCGAGCTGGGATCGATCGGCAGCGACTCCTCGCCGGCGAGGATCGGGCTGTCGTACAGCGGCTCGCCGGCGGAGTCGAGGGGATACCAGACCGGGAACGGGACTCCGAAGAAGCGCTGCCGGGAGATCAGCCAGTCGCCATTCAGACCGCCAACCCAGTTGTCGTAGCGGTACTTCATGTGCTGCGGCACCCAGGCCAGCTCGTCTCCTCGAGCGAGCATCCGCTGCTTGAGGTCGTCGTCGCGGCCACCGTTGCGGATGTACCACTGACGGGTGGAGACGATCTCCAGTGGCCTGTCGCCCTTCTCGTAGAAGTTGGCCTTGCGCTGCGTCGGAGTCGGTTCGCCGTCCAGCTCCCCGGCGGCGCGGAGCCCGGCAACCACTGCCTCGCGGGCGCTGAAGGTGGTCTTCCCCGCCAGCTCCTGATAGTGCACAGCTCGGTTGGCCGGGATCCAGTCCGGCACGTCACGCAGGATCCGACCATCCCGACCGATGATCGTGCGGGTAGGCAGCTGGAGTTCCCGCCACCACGTCACATCGGTGAGGTCGCCGAACGTGCAGCACATGGCGATACCGGCGCCCTTGTCCGGCTCGGCCGCCTCGTGGGCCAGGACCGGGATCTGGACGCCGAAGATCGGGCTGGTCACCGTGGTGCCGAACATCGGCTGGTAACGCTCGTCCTCGGGATGCGCGATCAGCGCCACGCAGGCGGCGATCAGCTCCGGGCGGGTGGTCTCGACATAGACCGGCCCGCCGGCGCCATGGAACGCAACCCGGTGGTAGGAGCCGGGGTAGTCCCGGGCCTCCAGCTCAGCCTGCGCAACCGCGGTCTGGAACGTCACGTCCCACAGCGTCGGCGCCTCGGAGAGGTACGCCTCGCCGCGGGCCACGTTGCGCAGGAATGCCTTCTGCGCCACAGCCTGGGAGTCTTCGGAGATGGTGGTGTAGAGCGCCGACCAGTTGACGCTGAGCCCGACTCGGCGCCATATGTCTTCAAACGCCCGCTCGTCCAGGTGGGTCAGCTGGTGGCACAGGTCGACGAAGTTGCGCCGGCTGATCGGCAGCTGACGCTTCGGGTCGGGTTTCTCCGGCGGGGTGAAGTCCGGATCGTACGCCACGGTGGGGTCGCAGCGGACACCGTAGTAGTTCTGCACCCGTCGCTCGGTGGGCAGCCCGTTGTCGTCCCAGCCGATCGGGTAGAAGACGTGCTTGCCCGTCATCCGCTGATACCGCGCGATCAGGTCGGTGTGGGTGTAGGAGAAGACGTGCCCCACGTGCAGCGAGCCTGAGACGGTCGGTGGAGGCGTGTCGATGCTGAAGACCTCGCCTCGGGTCGCCGGCCGCACGAATGCGTAGGTGTCGTCGGACCTCCACCGCTCCAACCACTTGACTTCGAGTCCCTCGAGAACCGGTTTGTCCGGGACGACCCGGGCACCGGCAGCAGGTGCGTCGGGGCGGGGACTGGTCGGCTCTGTACTCATGGGGTGCATCCTAGAGAAGCCACCCCAAGGGTGCACATTCCCAAAGACGCCAGCGCTGGGGAGCCTTGCAGATGACCGGCCACCACTTCGGCCGGCATCGCCAACTGCGCGCGGGCGCGCATGTCCGCAGCTACGGCCTAGACTTTCGGCGTTATGCCACCGACACAGTCACACGCCGAAATCGTCGCTGCGCTTACCGGGCGGTGGCCCGAGCAGCGGGTCGCTCCCTCATTGGGGCGGATCAGCGCGCTGACCGAGCTGCTCGGCGACCCGCAGCAGGCGTACCCCGTGATCCACCTGACGGGGACCAACGGGAAGGGCAGCACGGCTGCCATGATCGAGTCGCTGCTCCGAGCGAGTGGCTTGCGAACCGGACGGTTCACCAGCCCCCACGTGATGGCAGTGAACGAGCGGATCACCATCGATGGCGAGTCCATCTCCGACGACCGCTTCGACGAGGTTTGGCGCGACATCGAGCCGTACGTCGACATCGTCGACGCTCGCGCCATCGACGGCGTTTCGCTGACCTTCTTCGAGGTGGTGACCGCGATGGCCTTCGCTGCGTTCGCCGACGCTCCGGTCGACGTTGCGGTCATCGAAGTCGGCCTGGGGGGCACCTGGGACGCAACCAACATCGCGGACGCAGGCGTGGCCGTGGTGACACCCATCGACCTCGACCACACCCACCTCCTCGGTCGAACCGTGGCCGCCATTGCCGCCGAGAAGGCCGGCATCATCAAGCCGGGCGCCCAGGCGATCCTTGCGGGTCAGTCGCGGGAGGCGGCCGAGGTGTTGTTGGCCCGCTGCGCCGAGGTGGGTGCCCTGCCGCATCGGGAGGGAATTGACTTCGGGCTGCTGGACCGCCACGTGGCCGTTGGCGGCCAGCTCATCCGGGTGAACGGCGCTGAGGGCCCGATCGACGACATCTTCCTGCCGATGCACGGGGCTCATCAGGCAGCCAACGCAGCGCAGGCCGTGGCAGCCGTGGAGGCGTTCCTGGGGCTGAAAGCCCTCAACCACGATCTCGTTCGGGAAGGGCTGGGCCAGGTGCGGGTGCCTGGACGGATGGAGGTTGTCCGGCGATCACCGACGGTGGTTCTCGATGCCGCCCACAACCCGCACGGGGCTTCCGCGGCGGCCGCAGCCGTCACCGAAGCGTTCGCATTCTCACCTCTCATCGGAGTCGTCGCCGCGATGTCGGACAAGGACGTCGAGGGCGTTCTGCGCACGTACGAGGAGGTGATGAACCAGGTGGTGGTCACCCAGGTGAGCTCGACCAGTCGAGGGATGCCAGCCGAGCGTCTAGGTGACCTTGCCGAGGGCATCTTCGGAGCCGACCGGGTACGAGTGGTGCCGCGGATGGACGACGCGATCGAGACGGCGATCGGGATGGCTGACGCCGAGGGGGTGGGCGCGCCGGGCGTCCTGATCACCGGGTCCGTGGTGGCGGTCGGCGAGGCGCGAACCCTGCTCGTGGGCTCCGACGAGCAGACGCAGACAGACTCCCCCGGTGCATCCCTCGACGGAGATTTCCCCGACGAGGACGATCTGGACCGCGACGACCTCGACCGGGACGATCTGGACCGCGACGACCTCGACCGGGACGATCTCGACCGGGACGAGCCGGATGAGGACGAACTGGTAGGCGACGATGGGGTGGAGTGGCGATGACGCTCTCCTCGGGCAACCCGATGCGCATCGTGCTGCTGACGATGTTGATCTTCGAAGTCGTGTTGTTCGGGCTTGCCGTCCCGGTGATGATCTTCGTCTCCGACATCAGCCCGTCGACCGCCGCGCTGCTGGGTGGTGCCGGCATGCTACTCGCTCTGGTGGCCGCGGCGTTGATGCGCAAGCCCATCGGCTATCTGCTGGGCTGGCTGACCCAGCTCGCCGCCATCGCCCTAGGGGCCAGCACGTGGGCCATGTACGTGGTCGGCGGCATGTTCGGGCTGTTGTGGGTGATCACCTTCGTCCTCGGCAAGCGGCTGGACGCAGGTGCGGGCACGGCGACCGCCGATGCCGATAGTGTCTGACCCATGAGCTCTGATGTGACCATCCCCGCGGCACCGTCGCAGCGTTCCTTCGTCCTGATCAAGCCTGATGCGGTCCGCCGCGGGCTGGTGGGTGCGGTGCTCAGCCGGTTCGAGGCCAAAGGCCTGTCCATCGTCGCGATGGAGCTGCGTCAGGTCGACGGAGAGCTGGCCGACCAGCACTATGCCGAGCACGTGGACAAGGCGTTCTACCCGCCGCTGCGGCACTTCGTCACGTCTGGGCCGTCCGTCGCTCTGATTGTCGCGGGCGATGAGGCGATCGAGGTCGTCCGCGGCTTGAATGGCGCGACGGACGGCCGCAAGGCCGCTCCGGGGACCATCCGTGGGGACTTCTCGGTCTCCAACCGCGAGAACCTGGTGCACGGCTCGGATTCGGAGGACTCTGCCAAGCGGGAGATCGCTCTCTGGTTCCCGGAACTGTCCTAACGGCTGTTCTGCGACGGCGTTCTGCGCTCGTCGGGAACGGTACCCCCGTTCGGTGTCCCGGCCGACGTCCCCGTTGAAGGCAGGCAGCCGTCCGACCCTCGTGCTGGAAGCGAGTCTGGACGGTCTGGCTGGCCATGACTTGCAGCGGCGAAGCCTGGTATTCGACGCGCTGGTAATGCTGGTCTTTGTCGCGATGGGGGTGCTGCTCCTCGAGGTGATCTCGCCGAGCGCGACGTGGGACGACTTCGTGTTCGTCTTCGCGGTGAATGTGCCGCTGGTGTTCCGGCGCCGATTTCCACGGGTGTGCTTCCTCGTCATCTTCGCGGTCGGGTTGCTCCAGATGCTGCTCGACGTCCAGATCGGGCTGTACGACGCCGGGTTGCTGTTCGCGCTGTACTCCGCTGTCGGCTACACCGAGTGGCGGTTCGGTCTACTCGCGCTGGCTGTGGCCGAGATGGCAGTCGCCGTCGGTGCCGTCACTGACTGGTGGGGCTATGTGAACCGGCAGCTGTCCGCGCCTGAGCCGAGCCTGCTGATACGGCTGCTCTCCGCGCTGGGCGCAGCGGCGCTGGTGGCTGCCGCGTGGGCGCTGGGCGAGCGGCTGCGGTCCGCGCGCTATGGGGTGCTGGCGCTGGCGGATCGGGCCGAGTGGTTGGAGCGGGAGCGGGAGCAGCAGGCTCTGCTCGCCGCCGCGACGGAGAGGGCCAGGATTGCCCGGGAGATGCATGACGTGATTGCACACGGTCTGTCGGTGATGATTGTGCAGGCCGACGGGGCGGCGTACTTGGCGGAGCAGTCGCCCGACGCCGCTCGGCGGGCTCTGGAGCAGATCTCGGCCACCGGTCGGGAGTCGCTCGCGCAGATGCGCGGCCTCTTGGGTCTGCTGCGGATGGAGGCTTCCACCGAGCAGCGGGCGCCGGCGCCGCAGCCGGACCTGGCCGACCTCGACGCCTTGGTGGCTGCAGCGCGAGAGTCCGGTGCGACGATCGAGGTGCGGCGCAGCGGCGTACCGCGGCCATTGCCGGATCTGGTGTCGCTGACGGCGTACCGGGTGATCCAGGAAGCCCTGACCAACGCCCGCAAGCATGGCGGCGACCTGGTCGACCTGGAGCTCAGCTACAGCATCGATGGTCTGCGCATCGTGGTGACCGACAGCGGCGGCCGTGCGGGCGGCACTCTCACGCAGGCAGTCGGGCACGGCCTCGTAGGCATCCGCGAGCGTCTGGATGCGGTTGGCGGTGAACTGAAGGTCGGTCCGACGGCGGACGGATTCCGGGTCGACGCGTGGCTGCCACTCGGATCAGGAGGCCAGGCCGGATGAGTCGGATCAAAGTGTTCGTGGTGGACGACCAGGAGCTGGTGCGCGCCGGCTTCGCGATGCTGATCGGCTCACAGCCGGATCTGGAGGTCGTGGGTCAGGCCGGCAACGGCGTCGAAGCCCTGGAGCGGCTGGCCGGAACCCCCTGCGATGTCGTCATCATGGACGTAAGGATGCCTCGAATGGACGGGGTGGAGGCAGCTCGGCGCCTCACCGGGCGGGCGGCAACGGGCGCCGCGGTCCCGAAGGTCATCGTGCTGACCACCTTCGACCTGGACGAGTACGTCTTCTCGGCGCTGCGGGCCGGCGCTTCCGGCTTTCTGCTCAAGGACACGCCGCCGGCGGACCTGCTGGCCGCCATCCGGACCGTGCATGCCGGCGACGCGGTCATCGCACCGAGCACCACCAGGCGGTTGATCGAGCGGTTCGTGGAGGCTGTACCGGAGCCCAGAACGCCCAGCGGCGGACAGCTCAGCGGGCTGACCGAGCGGGAGCGGGAGGTTCTGCTGGAGATTGCCCGGGGGCTCTCCAACACCGAGATCGCCGCCAAGTTCGTCGTCTCGGAGGCGACCATCAAGACTCATGTCGGGCGGCTGCTGGCGAAGACGGGTTTGCGCGATCGGGTGGCACTTGTCGTGCTGGCCTACGAGGCGGGGCTCGTTCGTCCCGGATCCTGAGCGACCTCGACGTTCGACGCCCGGCGGCGTTCCGTCGCAGCTGTTGTGCAGCGGTCGGCCGGTGACAAGCCGTTACCCTGGGGGTGCCATGACGACCGCGCAGACGTACGAGACCTCGCCCGCCGTTCCGGAGTCGCTGTTTCCCCAGCTGGAACCGCTGCTGGCACGCGTCGGGAAGCCGATCCAGTACGTCGGCGGCGAGCTGAACAGCATCACCAAGGGATGGTCCGAGGTCGATGTCCGCTGGTGCCTGATGTACCCGGACGCGTACGAGGTCGGCCTGCCGAACCAAGGCGTCGCCATCTTGTACGAGATCCTCAACGAGCGCGACTGGATCCTCGCCGAACGGACCTATGCGGTCTGGGCCGACATGGAGGCGCTGATGCGCAAGCACGCGGTGCCGCAGTTCACCCTCGACAGCCACCGCCCGGTGCGGTCCTTCGACGTGCTGGGCCTCAGCTTCGCCACCGAGCTCGGCTACACCAACATGCTGAACGCGCTGGACCTGGCCGGAATCCCGCTGCACGCGGTGGACCGGCGAGAGGACGACCCGCTGGTGCTTGCCGGTGGTCACGCCGCGTTCAACCCGGAGCCGATCGCGGACTTCCTCGATGCCGCCGTGCTCGGCGACGGGGAGGAGATCGCGCTGAAGATCTCCGAGGTGATCCAGGAGTGGAAGGTCGAAGGGCGCCCCGGCGGTCGCGACGGACTGCTGATGCGGCTGGCTGCCGGCGGTGGCGTGTACGTGCCGAAGTTCTACGACGTCGACTACCTGGCAGACGGTCGGATCCAGCGGGTCGCCCCGAACCGGAGCGGTGTGCCGTTCCGCGTCGCCAAACACACCCTGATGGACCTGGACGCCTGGCCGTATCCGAAGAAGCCGTTGGTGCCGCTGGCCGAGACGGTGCACGAGCGCTACTCGGTGGAGATCTTCCGCGGCTGCACGCGCGGGTGCCGGTTCTGCCAGGCTGGCATGATCACCCGGCCGGTGCGTGAACGCAGCATCGACACCATCGGCGCCATGGTGCAGGCAGGCGTCGAGGCCACCGGGCTTGAGGAGGTCGGGCTGCTCAGTCTCTCCAGCGCCGACCACTCAGAGATCGCCGACGTCACCAAGCAGCTCGCGGACCGGTACGAGGGCACCAACGTGTCATTGTCACTGCCGAGCACGCGGGTTGACGCCTTCAACATCGACCTGGCCAACGAGCTGTCCCGCAACGGGCGCCGCTCGGGGCTGACCTTTGCGCCGGAGGGCGGATCGGACCGGATGCGCAAGGTGATCAACAAGATGGTCGACGAGGACGACTTGATCCGTACCGTCGCGGCGGCGTACAGCAGCGGCTGGCGGCAGGTGAAGCTCTACTTCATGTGTGGGCTGCCGACCGAGACCGACGAGGACGTGCTGGCGATCGCCGATCTGGCCAAGCGGGTGATCGCCACCGGCCGGGAGGCGAGCGGTACCCGGGACATCCGTTGCACGGTAAGCATCGGCGGCTTCGTACCGAAGCCCCACACACCGTTCCAGTGGGCCGGACAACTCGGTCATGAAACCACCGACGCTCGGCTCGCGAAGCTGCGGGACGCGATCCGTTCAGACCGTCAGTACAGCAAGGCCATTGGATTCCGTTACCACGACGGCAAGCCGGGAGTGGTCGAAGGCCTGCTGAGCCGCGGCGACCGCCGAGTGGGCAAGATCATCGAGGCCGTCTGGCGCGACGGCGGGCGCTTCGACGGCTGGAGTGAGCACTTCTCGTACGAGCGCTGGGTCCGTTGTGCCGAGGCAGGCCTGGCCGGTACTGGAGTTGATCTTGACTGGTACACCACCCGGGAGCGGGAGTACGCCGAGGTGCTGCCCTGGGATCACCTCGACTCAGGATTGGACCGTGACTGGCTCTGGGAAGACTGGCAAGACGCCCTGGACGAAGTCGAGGTCGAAGACTGCCGCTGGACCCCGTGCTTTGACTGCGGCGTTTGCCCTCAGCTGGACACCTCGATCCAGGTGGGCCCCACCGGGCGCTCCCTCCTCCCCATTGCCTCGGTCACCCAAGGCGTCACCGTCCCCTGACCCCGGCTACTCCGTACGCAACCCGGGACGGGCGCACCGCGGCCGCCGCCTCGGGTCCCGCTGCCCCCCTGACCCCTCCCCGGAGCGCCACTTCCCGCGCGCCACTTCCCGCGTGTCGCGCCCCTTCGGCTGCGTCGCGCCCGCTGCAGGGTACGCAACGCGGGAGGTGGGGGCGCAACGCGGGAGGTAGGGCGCAACGCGGGGCGTACGGGCGCAACGCGGTCGCCGAGCCGGTGACCGAGCGCGGGGAAGTGCGGCCAGCGCTGGATTCAGGCACGCGCGAAGGCACGCGTCAGCCGATCCAGGATTCCCGCCGGTTGGCTGAGGTCGGCCCAGGTCCATCGCACCACCTGCCAGCCGAGATCACGCATCGCGTCCTCACGCAGCTTCTCGCGATAGATCACGTCCTGGGCTGTCTCGCCCGGCTTGAGCAGCCGCCCGTACTTGACGCGCCCGTCAAACTCACCAAGGGTGCGCTGTTCCTCCCAGCAGAAATCGGCGCGGCCGATGAGCCTGCCGCTGGGATCGAGGACCCGGTGCTGCAGGCTTGAGGGCGGCAGACCGCCGTCGTGCAGCAGCACCCGCGACAGCGACTCACCAGGGCTTTCGCTCCGATCGTCGAGGAACGCGCACACCCGCCTCGCCCGCGCAACCCCCGGCCGTCCAGCGGCCGCCACCAAGCCGTCCATCAGGTCCGCGACCGCCAGCCCGGTCCGCCGGGCGGCGTCGCCGACGACAACGGCACCGTCGAAGCCGACGGTGCGGCCGATGTCGACCACAGTTCGGGCCAGTGAGGTGGTCGGGATCCCGCCAATCACGACCACTTCCTCGGCCCGCAACGCAGCTGTGTACAGGTGGATGTTGCCGCGACTTCGGCCACCACTGGCGGCGCGAGTCATCCGGACGCGGCCCAAATCGCCGCCGAGCACCGGTAGACCGTGCATGACAGCGGCCGACAGATGACTGACCACCGAGCCAGGTGCTGTTTGCGGGATCGTGGCTTCGATCAGGCGAAGATGCCGAAGCGACGGCGTGAGGTCCACACCCTCACCGCGGAGATAGGCGCCCCGACGGAGGTGGGCGAGCGTCCCTGACCGTACCTGTCGGGCGATCTCGTTGTGGGTGAAGCCGGCAGCCACCAGATCACGGGTCAGACGTACCGGCGTCACGTCCTCACCTCACCACAGACCCGCGCCCATCCCGAGGGCCATCCGGATATCTGTGGACGGCCCCACATGGCGACGATGATGCCGTACCACTGCATTGCTGCCGCTGCAGGAGGCGCGACGAAGGAGGAACGGCAGCGGCGCGCTCGAGATCAGCGGTTGGCGTTGCGTACGCGCAACTCGTCCTCGATGAGGCGGGGGCGGCATGCAATCAGCGCGATGACGAGCAAAGGTGCGGTCATCACCAATAGGAAGATCTTGGGTGCCACCCAGTCGCCGGTGACCTCGTGCAGGAGGCCCACGAGGAACGGTCCGGGCGCTGCCAGCAGATAACCCAGGCCCTGGGTGAAGCCGGACAGCGCGGCTGTGCCTTGACTGGTACGGGCGCGCAGCCCCATCAGGGTGAGGATTACCGGGAAGCAGGTCATGCCGAGGGCCAGCAGCGCGGCCCATAGCCATGGGACATGTCGGGGGGCCACGAGCAGTCCGAGATACCCAGCCGCACAACATCCAACGATGATGATCATCAGGTCATATGGCCGCGCCCGGCGGGCGGCGTACGCCGGTGCGAGAAACGACAGCGGAATCCCAATGCCGGTGGTGATCCCGAGATACAGGCTCGCGGCGGCCTGCGAGTAGCCGGCGGCCTGGTAGATCGTGACCAGCCAGCCGAAGATGCAGTAGGCGTGCATCGACTGCACGCCGAAGAAGATGGCCATCACCCACCCGAGCCGGGTCCGAGCGACATCGCTCAGCCGGACATGCGCCTGCTCACCGGCCACCGCCTTGTCCGCAGCGGTGTCGTGTCGGCCGAGCGGCACCCACGGGATCAACGCCAGCAAGCCGGTTATCGCCCACAGGCCTAGGCCCCACCGCCAACTGCCGAAGAGCTCCGCAGATGGCAGGGTCAGCACGCTGGCGCCGGTGATGCCGATGCCGAGCAAAGTGGAGTACAGGGCCGTGACCATCCCGACCTGGTCGGGGAAGTGCAGCTTTACCAGCGAGGGCAGCAGCACATTGGCGGCGGCCATCCCGGCGAGCGCGACAGTGCTGGAGGCTAGGAAAAGGAACACCGAGGCGGTCAGAGCCCGACCGGTCTGACCGAGCACCAACATGATGAGAGCGATCGCGATCGTGTGGTGAGGTCCGAGCCGGGCCGCCACAGCGGGCGACAGCGCACCGAAGATGGCGAACGAGATGACCGGGAGCGTGGTCAACACACCGGCCTCCGCGGGAGACATCGAGATGGCGCCGGTGATCGTGCTCAGCAGCGGTCCGACAGCGACTGCGGTGGGGCGGAGGTTGAAGGCCAAGATCAACAGGCCCGCCAGCACCAGGATCTGGTGTCGCCGCTGAGCACCCGGCACTGTGGCAGGCTCACCGGTCGATGCTGGGGTTTGTCGCGTCACGCGGCTTGGTCCTTTCCGTCGCGGGTCAGGCTAGCCGCAGCCGTGAGTGGCGCCCGGGCTGCGGTGGCTGGCTACACTCCAAGCCGTGTCCGCCGCCCAACGCGCTCAGCCCGCCCAGCAGGCGCCGCCGGTTCAAAAGCTGAGGATCCGGTACGCCAAGCGCGGGCGCGCCCGGTTCACCAGTCACCGAGATTTCGGCCGGGCGTTCGAGCGGGCCCTGCGGCGTGCCGGGGTACCGATGGCCTACTCATCCGGGTTCTCGCCGCACCCGCGGATCTCGTATGCGAACGCTTCGCCGACCGGCGCCGCCAGCGAGGCCGAGTATCTGGAGATCGGCTTGTCGCAGCGGTGTGAGCCCGCCAAGGTACGTGAGGCTCTGGACGCCGCGCTGCCCCCGGGTCTGGACGTGTTGGAGGTGGTCGACGCGCAACCCGGAGCGCTAGCCGACCGACTGACCGGCTCACTGTGGCGGATCCAGGTCGTGGGCGTTGCTCCTGAGGTACTTCGGCGCGCAGTTGACAGCTTTATGGCGGAGCAGTCGGTGGAGGTGCAGCGGCTGACCAAGAACGGGATGCGGTCGTTCGACGCCCGGCAGGCGGTGGTCAGGTTGACCGCCGGCGATGGCGAACTCACGCTGGTGAGCAGACACCAGGAACCGCTGGTCCGCCCCGACGACGTGTTGACCGGTCTGGCGTCGGTCGAGCCGGCATTCGCCCCGAGCGAAGGTCCGATACTGACGAGGGTCAGCCAGGGCATCCTTGACCCGGCCACTGGGGAGATCGCCGACCCCTTCGCCGGCTGAGAACCGTGTGCTCAGGTTCGGAGCACAAAGTGTGGGATACTCGGGTCAGTCATGAGCGCGACCAGCGCTTGGACTCGATGGAGTTGTCCACGACGTGACAGGTCGTTGGACACGGTGACACCGGCCTCTCCACCGCGACGACCAGCCTTCCTCTTGGAAGTCGGGCCAGGTCGACCGCGGGAGTGACGGGTTGCACCATCGACCACGGGAAGCTTCCGCCGCGCAGCCTCAGCTGAAGCGGCGAACGAGAACGGGCACACGGAAGTGTGTCGCGAAGGAGTCCGGATGCTCGAGAATGAGCCCGACAACCACCAAGACCAGACCGCAAGCGAGACACCGGCCGCACCTCCGCGTCGACGCCGGGCCGCAAGTCGACCGGCAGGTCCGCCCGCCACAGCGGTGGATGCGCCGGCCATCGTCGTGACCGCCCCCGATCAGGAGGCCGCGCCGCAGGTGCCGCTCGGGCAGAACGAGCCACTGGAGCAGGTGAACACCTCTCCGGTCGGTGACGCCGCCGGCGTACCGGCGAAGAAGGCCGCCCGGAAAGCGCCGGCCAAGCGCGCCGCACGCAAGACCCCGGCCAAGAAGGCTGCCGCCGCTGAGGGGGACGCGCTGGATATCGCCCCGCCCGCGGAGGACGCCGAGGTCGGCGAAGTCGGGGCGCCCACGCGACGTGCCAGGGCGCCCCGCAAGCGGGCCGCCAAGAAGACGGCTGAGACCCCGCCCGAGCCTCAGGCGCTGCTGCCTGAGATCGCCCCGGGTGAGGTGCCCGCCGACACGACGGACGAACCGTCAGCCGGCACTGACACGGTGCGGTCGACGGACTCCGCGGCTTCGGCGGCTGTCCCCGCGGTCGAAGGTGAGGCAGCGCAGCATGGGCCGGCCGCCGAGCCTGTGAGCCTGGAGGGGACCGCCGCGCTTGAGGGGACCGCCGCCCTCGAGGGGACCCTTGCCCTTGAGAGGACCGACGGGCCCGCCACCGTCGCGGTAGACGATGCCGCTGGTGGGGTAGATGCCGGTGTCGTCGGTGACGAAGGCGCCACGACGGAGCCTGATGCGGAAGCTGCCGATCAGCAGCCGATCGCCGAAGATGCGGTCGTAGCTGAGCTGACCGAGGCCTCGGATGGAGCAGCCGTCGGTGAGCCGGACGCCGACGACGAGCTGGCCACCCGTACTCAGCAGTTGTGGGCTGATCCCTTCGCGGTACCGGATCGGCAACCGGAGGCATCCGAGGCCGCGCCGACCGTGTCCCCCGACGACACGGTCGAGGAAGCTCCGGCCGACGTCGTACCAGGTGAGGACACCGACCAAGCGGACGAGGCCGACCAGGGCGGCCAAGCCGTCCAAGCCGATGAGGCCGACGAGGGCGAGCAGCCCTCGGAGGGCGCCGAGGCCGAAGGCGCGCCGCGCCGCCGCCGTCGTCGCCGCGGTGGTCGCCGCCACCGTCGCTCGGGCAGCGACGACGACTCCGCTGAGGACTCAACGTCTGATGACGACTCTGCCGGTGAGGAGGCCCAGCCTGCGGACAAGCGGGCGTCGGAGGCCTCTGGACCGGAAGAGAACGCCGTCGAGGCCGCTGCTGGCGCGGAGGACGCAGAAGGCGACGGCGAGGGTGACGAGGGCGAAGGACAGCGCCGGCGTCGGCGCCGGCGCCGACGCCGGGGCGAGGAAGGCAGCGCCGCCGCGGACGACCCGGCCGAGGTCGTCGTACGGGTCCGTGAGCCACGGTCGCGAAAGAAGCCCAATCAAGAGGTCACCGGGATCGAGGGCTCGACCCGGATGGAGGCGAAGCGTCAGCGTCGTCGGGACGGCCGCGAGGCCGGTCGCCGGCGGGCGCCGATCCTCAGCGAAGCCGAGTTCCTGACCCGGCGTGAGTCGGTGGCGCGGAAGATGGTCATCCGACAGCACGAGGACCTCTCCCAGATCGCGGTGATCGAGGACGACATCCTGGTCGAGCACTACGTCGACCGCGACTCAGCAGCCTCCCTGATCGGCAACGTCTACTTAGGACGCGTGCAGAACGTCCTGCCCTCGATGGAGGCTGCCTTCATCGACATCGGGCGGGGACGAAACGCCGTCCTGTACGCCGGTGAGGTCGACTGGGACTCCTTCGGCGCTGAGGGCCACAACCGCAAGGTCGAGAAGGTCCTGAAGTCGGGTCAGACGATTCTGGTGCAGGTCTCCAAGGATCCGGTCGGCGCCAAGGGCGCACGGCTGACCAACCATGTCAGCATCCCCGGCCGTTACATCGTGTACGCACCCGGCGGCCACCTGTCGGGCATCTCGCGCAAGCTGCCGGAGAACGAGCGGCGCCGCCTCAAGGACATCCTGGCCGGTCTGGTCGGGGACTCTGCGAGCGTGATCGTCCGCACCGCAGCCGAAGGTGCCAGCGAGGACGAACTGGTTCGTGACGTCAACCGGTTGAAGGCCCAGTGGGAGGACATCGAGCGCAAGATCAAGGCCGGCAACGCCCCGCAACTGCTCTACGGCGAGCCCGACCTCACCGTACGCATCGTGCGTGACCTGTTCACCGAGGACTTCTCCGAACTGCTGATCCAGGGAAACGGCAGAAGCAACGACGCCTACGACGCTGTCGACGCCTACGTGAGCCACGTCGCGCCGCACCTGAAGGACCGGATGCGGCGGTGGGAGCCCGCCGACAGCGGCGACATCTTCGCGGCCCATCGGCTGGACGAGCAGATCGCCAAGGCGCTCGAACGCAAGGTTTTCCTGCCGTCGGGCGGTTCCCTGATTATCGAGCGCACCGAGGCCATGACGGTCATCGACGTGAACACGGGCAAGTTCACCGGTACCGGCGGGAACCTCGAGGCCACCGTGACGAGCAACAACCTCGAGGCGGCGGAGGAGATCGTCCGGCAGCTTCGGCTACGAGACATCGGAGGCATCATCGTGATCGACTTCATCGACATGGTGCTGCCCAACAACCGTGAGCTGCTGCTGCGGCGTCTGGTCGAGTGCCTGGGCCGTGACCGGACCCGTCACCAGGTGGCAGAGGTCACCAGTCTCGGGCTGGTCCAGATGACACGCAAGAAGATCGGTACCGGCCTGATCGAGGCGTTCAGCACGGAGTGCCCGCACTGCCACGGCCGCGGCGTCGAGCTGCATGACATGCCCGTGGAGACCCAGAAGCAGGCAGACGGCGGTGCCCGTGAGCAGCGGCCGCGCGACCGCCGCGGTGGCCAGAACAGCGGTGGCCAGATCAGCGGCGGCCAAACCAGCGGCAGCCAAGGCAGTGGCAGCCAAGGCAGCGGGGGCGGTCAGCGCAACGGCGGCCGAGCGGATGCCGACCGCCAGGATGCCGGAGCCGACGCCACCCAGGGCCCGGATTCCGATGCGGCTGCGGAGAACGGAGCCGGTGAGCGGAGCTCCCGCAGCCGTCGCGGTCGGCGCAGCCGAGGGAGTTCGGGCGACGAGACCCAGTCGTCGGAGTCGGGAGCCGCCGGTCAGGAGCCCGAACCTACGCATCAGATGGCGCCGGCCGAAGGCGTACCGCTCAGCTGAGTGTCGTTGCCCCCTGGAACGGGGTCAACCCGATCGACGGACATACTGGGGCGGTGAGTGCAGCGGAGCGCCCGATCGTGGTTGCGGTGATCGGTGCCGGTCCGTCAGGCATCTACGCCGCCGAAGCACTGAGCCAGCAGTCCGACGTGCCGGTGACCGTGGCCGTGATCGACCGCCTGCCGGTCCCGTTCGGGCTGGTCCGATACGGGGTAGCGCCCGACCACCACTCCATCCGCTCCATCCGCAACACCCTGGAGCGGACCCTGGAGAAGTCAGGAGTTCGGTTCTACGGGGACGTCACCATCGGCCGCGATCTGACCATCGAGCAGTTGCGTGGAGTCGTCGACGCGGTGATCTACGCGTACGGGGCCGGCAGCGACCGACGGCTGGGCATCGAGGGCGAGGACCTGTTCGGCAGCATCGCCGCACCGGAGTTCGTGGCCTGGTACTGCGGACATCCCGACGTCCATCCCGATGTGGAGACGGTGACGCCACGCAGTCCGGTTCCGGCGACCAGAGCGGAGCGCGCCGCCCGGCTGATCGCAACCACGCGGTCAGCCGTCGTGGTGGGCGTGGGCAACGTTGCGCTGGACGTGGCGCGAGTGCTGATCAAGCCGGTGGACCAGCTCCAGGACACGGATATGGCCGATGACGTACTCGCGTCGCTGGCGGACAAGACCGTGACCGACGTCCACATTCTCGGCCGCCGGGGACCTGCGTACACAACCTTCACGACCAAGGAGCTGCGCGAACTCGGGCAGCTGCCGGGCGTCGATGTGGTCCTCGACCCGGCGGACCTCGAGCTCGACGACTCCAGCAGCGCAGTAGTGCAGCAGAACAAGATCGCCGCTCGAAACGTCGCGGTGATGCAGCAGTGGGCGGCCACGCCCTCGACCGGAGCTCCGCGGCGTATCCACTTCCACTTCTGGACACGCCCGATCGCCATCACCGGCACGACCGAGGTCGAAGCCGTGCAGACAGAGCGGACCAGACTCACCGCGGAGGGCCTGGTCGAGGGCACCGGCGAGACCGACGTCATCTCGGCGCAGCTCATCGTCCGGTCGGTGGGCTACAAGGGTGTGCAGCTGCCGGGCGTGCCGTTCGACCCCAACACCGGCCGAGTGCCCCACTCGGAGGGCCGGGTGATCCGTGACGGCGGCTTCTCCGCCGACGAGTACGTCACCGGTTGGATCAAGCGCGGCCCTACCGGCGTGATCGGGACGAACAAGTCCGATGCGGTGGAAACGGTCACCTCGTTGTTGGCGGATATCCACGACGGGGCCATCCACGCCTCGCACTCCATCGACGAGCTGGACCAGCTGCTGGCCCGCTCGGGCATTCACGCGCTCGGGATGCCGGCCTGGCATCGAATCGACGCGGCGGAGATCGAGCTGGGGGAGAGCCACGGTCGCCAGCGAACCACCCTGGCTCACCGCCGGGAACTGCTCGCAGCGGCCGAGGATCACCACGACAATCCGTTCGACGCGCCGGCTACTCCGGCGCAAGTCGGGTCGGAGGGGGCACCCTGACGCCGGGGGGTCAGCGAGCGCTGACCAGCCTCGCCACCAGCGTCTGCAACGTTCGCTCAGGGTCAGCGGTGACGCCGGCATGCACGGGCGAGGGCTGCACCACGGTGCTGCGCGGGGCGGTGAGGATGCCGAAGCGAGTGGCCAGCCCGGTGTTCTGCCGGGCGGTCCCCACCTCTTCCCGGCACGCCAGCACCACAGCCTCGGCCGAGCTGCGGACGGCGTCAAGGTCCACATCGGGGGCCAGCGCCTGCAGCCGGGCGGCGTCCACCGTAACGCTGGCCGCGAGGAAGTCCAGCGCCTGGCAGTAGAGGATGACGCCGATGTTGACGAACTCGCCGCGCTCGATGCGCGGGACGGCCCGCAGCACGGCGTACTGGAAGGCTTGCCGGTTGGTCGTCACGGCAGCCACCGGTCCGCCGCGTCGAGCCGTGACGACAGATAGTCGGCGTAAGCGTCGCGCGCCGCGACGGGATCGGCCGGTGCCCGAGGATCGGGACGGGTGGGGTCGGGGGAGACCCACTCGTCGGGCACGAGATCAAGCACCCGCTGCAACAGCTCAGCGGTGACCAGGGGCCGCAGGTCGTCATGGACGGTCTGCGGGTCTCCGACAGGAGTCAGCACGTGGTCGGCGTAGTTGTAGCTGGACGCCGCGAACGCATCCCGGCTGCCCCAGGCGTGGTGAAACCGCAGACAGGCGCCGTGGTCGATCGCCCACAGCTGCCGATGCCAGATCAGCAGGTTCGTGTTGCGGGCGCTTCGGTCGACGTTGGCGACGAAGGCGTCCAGCCAGACGATCCGGGCGGCATCCATGGATGTCACGGTGAACGTCTGGTCATAGCCGACCGAACCCGGAAGGAAATCCACGGCGAGGTTCATGCCGGCGCTCCGGGTGACCAGTTCCTGCACCTCCTCGTCGGGTTCTCGGCGGCCGATCTCGGGATCCACCTCGATCAGTGCGAGCTCGGGGGTACGGATGCCCAGGACCCGCGCGAGCTCGCCGACGACAATCTCGGCCACCAATGCCTTCGGTCCCTGGCCGGCTCCGCAGAACTTGACGACATACGTGCCGTCGTCGTCGGCCTCCACCAGTCCAGGAAGGGAGCCGCCCTCACGCAGAGCCGTCAGGTAGGCGGTCGCCGCGATCCGAGGAAGCACGGCCTCAGCGTAATGTGAGGATGGCAAGGCCTTCTCAAACGGTGGCTGTGGATGAGGCGCTGTCACGGCCCGCCCGTTCCTCAGCCGGTTTGACCGGGTAGATGCTCACGCGTAACCTGGGACCTCGGTGTGCGCCCCGGCGTGCGCTTCGGTGTGTCAGCCACCCGGGTTGTTCGGGTCTGTGCGGTGCGCCAACCCAGAGAAGACTTCTAAGAGAGTAGGTCAGGCGTGTACGCGATTGTGCGTAGTGGCGGCCGCCAGCACAAGGTCGCCGTTGGCGACGTCATCGAGATCGACAAGGTTGACGACCCCGCCGTCGGCGCGCGGGTCACTCTTCAGCCCCTGCTGGTAGTCGACGGCAACTCCGTCACATCCGACAAGTCAGGCCTCGGCTCGGTCAGTGTCACGGCTGAGGTGCTCGGCGCAAGCAAGGGTCCCAAGATCCACATTCTCAAGTACAAGAACAAGACCGGATACCGTAAGCGCCAGGGGCACCGTCAGCGGTACACCCAGGTCAAGGTCACCGGCATCGAGAGCTGAGGGCAGACAGATGGCACACAAGAAGGGCGCGTCCTCCACGCGGAACGGCCGCGATTCCAACGCTCAGCGCCTCGGCGTGAAGCGGTTCGGCGGCCAGTTGGTGAACGCCGGCGAGATCATCGTCCGACAGCGCGGCACCCACTTTCATCCGGGTGATGGCGTCGGTCGCGGCGGCGACGACACGTTGTTCGCCCTCGTCGAGGGTCATGTGCTCTTCGGCACCCGTCGGGGTCGTCGCGTCGTCAACATCACCCCAGTTGAGGCCACCGCCTCGGCTGAGTGACACTCGAACATCAGCTGAACGGAAGGGTGGCCCAAGTTCTGGGCCACCCTTTCTGCACTTCCACCGACGACTCCCAGATACCCACCGGCACGTGCCGGGGCGTGGCCTTCGCTGACCCAGGCAGCAGGGTTTGCTTCCCACGTGCCAATGCTCGCCACGTGCCAATGCTCGCCACGTACCAACGCTCGACCCGTACTCAATGAAAGGAGCGGCTGATGGCGATTCCGAGCTTCGTCGACCAGGTGACCCTCCATGTGTACGGCGGCAACGGCGGACACGGGTGCGCTTCGGTGCACCGGGAGAAGTTCAAGCCACTCGGTGGTCCCGACGGCGGCAACGGAGGTGACGGCGGGTCTGTCATCCTGCGAGTCGACAGCAGTCTGACTACGCTGGTCGACTTCCACCGGCAGTCCCATCGCCGCGCCAGCAACGGCGCACCGGGGAAAGGCGACCACTCCAACGGCGCCAATGGTGAGGACATCGTGCTGCCGGTTCCGGACGGGACCGTCGTCTCCGACGCCGAAACCGGTGTACGGCTGGCCGACCTGACCGGCGAGGGCGCCGAGGTGATTGTCGCCCAGGGTGGCCGAGGGGGTTTGGGGAACGCGGCGCTGGCGTCTGCTGCACGGAAGGCTCCGGGCTTCGCGCTGCTGGGTGAAGAGGGCGAGGTGCGCACCGTCACTCTGGAGCTCAAGGTCGTCGCAGACGTAGGGCTGGTGGGGTTTCCGAGCGCCGGCAAGTCGTCCCTGGTTGCGGCCATCTCTCGGGCGCGTCCCAAGATCGCCGACTATCCCTTCACGACCCTGGTTCCCAACCTTGGTGTCGTGGTGGCTGGCGACGTGACGTACACGGTCGCCGATGTCCCGGGGCTGATCGAGGGTGCCAGCGAGGGGCGCGGACTGGGTCACGACTTCCTCCGTCACATCGAGCGCTGCGCTGCGCTCGTCCATGTGATCGACTGTGCAACCTTCGAGCCGGGCCGCGACCCACTCAGTGACCTGGATGTGATCGAGGCAGAGCTTTCCGCCCACGGTGGATTGGAGGACCGCCCCCGACTTGTCGTACTGAACAAGATCGACATCCCCGACGCTCGCGATCTCGCCGAGCTCGTTGCGGCCGACGTCCGGGCGAGGGGGTTTCGGGTCTTCTCGGTGTCTACCAAGAGCCACGAAGGGTTGCGGGAGCTCACCTTCGCGATGGCCGACATCGTGGCCGAGCGGCGGGCGAGCATGCCCCCGCCGGCACCACCGCGGGTGGTGCTGCGACCCAAGGCGGTCGCCGGTAAGGACGACTTCAGCGTGGGCCGCGAGGGCGACCTGTGGCGGGTTCGCGGTGAGAAGCCCGAACGCTGGCTGCGCCAGACCGACTTCAGCAATGCCGAGGCGGTTGGCTATCTCGCCGACCGCCTGAACCGGATCGGAATCGAGACCGCACTGTTGGACCTCGGTGCTCGCGCCGGCGACGCCGTCGCGATCGGTGGTGCCGACGCCGTGGTGTTCGACTTCGCGCCGCAGATGGACATCGGCGCGGAGATCCTCAGCCGACGCGGTGAGGACCAGCGGTTCGAGGAGGAGCGGCCCGCCGCCCAGCGTCGTCGCGCCAAGGATCGGGCGTACCACGAGGCCCACGACTTCGACGAGACCGCAGGTCCCTTGTCACCCGGCGACCCGGAGGTGGAGGAGGTCACCGGTCGACGTGAGGGCTGAGGAGTCAGCACAACGTTTCGAAGATCCTGTTCGGCAACGGGTGGCACGTGCCCAGCGAGTCGTCGTGAAAGTGGGGTCGTCGTCGTTGACGACTTCCTCCGGCGGGATCGACCCCGAACGCATCGAGAGGCTGGTCGACGCCCTCTCCGCAGCCCGCAGGGCCGGGCGTGAGGTTGTGCTGGTGTCATCAGGTGCCATCGCCGCCGGATTGTCACCGCTTTCGCTGAAGTCTCGACCACGAGACCTTGCTACGCAGCAGGCCGCCGCCTCGGTCGGGCAGGGATTGCTGATGGGCTACTACACCCACCTTTTCGGGGAACGCGGGCTTCGCGTGGGCCAGGTGCTGCTCACTGTGGACGACGTGACGCGGAAGGGCAACTACCGGAATGCCTACCGTACGTTCGCCCGGTTGCTCGAGTTCGGCGTGGTGCCCATTGTCAACGAGAACGACACGGTCGCCACCCACGAGATCCGGTTTGGCGACAACGATCGGCTTGCGGCGCTGGTTGCGCATCTGGTGCACGCGGAGGCGCTCATTCTGCTCAGTGACATCGACTCCCTCTATACCTCCAACCCTCACCGGCCGGGAGCGCGGCGGGTCACCGACGTTCGCGGCGACGAGGACCTCGCGGCGATCGACACCTCATCGAGGGGCTCGGCGGTCGGTACCGGTGGCATGGTGACCAAGATCGAAGCTGCGCGGATCGCGACGTCGGCCGGGATACCTGTCGTCTTGACGCTGGCTGACTCCGCCGGCGAGGCTCTGCTGGGCACCGAGGTCGGCACACTGTTTCATCCCACCGGCAAGCGGCGGCCCACCCGCCTGCTGTGGCTGAAACACGCTAGCGACGCCCAAGGTGAGCTGGTGCTCGACGCCGGTGCGGTCCGAGCCGTGGTTCAGCGGAAAGCCTCCCTGCTGCCGGCGGGCATCACAGCCGTCGCGGGAACATTCACTGCAGGAGATCCGGTCAACCTCGTCGGTCCGGATGGAATCGTCGTGGCGAGAGGGCTGGCCAACTACGACTCCGATGAGCTGCCCGAGCTGTTGGGGCGTACGACCCACGACCTGATCGCACAGTTCGGGGCAGGATACGACCGTACCGTCGTCCACCGAGACGCTCTCGTGGTGCTGGACCATGCAGCCCTGCCGTAGCATCCGGCTGGCCGCTTGATCAGGTGCCGCTTTCGGCACGTGACGAAAAACACGGTGCGGCTCGAGCAGGCGTGTCTCGGCCAACTTGATCAACGTCAGAAATTGTTCATACAATTGTTATGCCGAAGCCCCGATACTGTCGGGCTGCTCGGCCTCACGGCAGTGCAGCCGCCCATTCCCGTATTTCTTCGTCGGCAGCTGGGTGCTGCAGAAGGCAACGATCACCGTGTTCGTCCAAGCCCTTGGTTGGGCCGCCGCTATCTGCGGCGCCAGTGTTGCTCTCCCGCAGGTTCTTCGCCTACTTGGGACTAGCACGACAAAAGGCGTCTCGCTGCTCGCCTGGCAGCTGGCCATCGCCGCCAATATTGCCTGGACCACCCACGGGGTTCTCACCGCACACTCGAACGTCTGGGTGCCGAACCTGATCTTGTTCTTCTGCTCAGTGTTGATCTTGCTGCAGATCGGCCGTGACCGACGCATCGGCCTGCTGAAGCTGTTCGGACCGGGCGTGCTGCTGGGAGTCGCGACGATCGGTATCGATCTAACCGTGGGGCCGGTCGCGTTTGCGGTCGCGGCGTTTCTGCCGTCGGCATTCGCTCAGCTGGCTCAGTTCCAAGATCTCGTGCTGGCACCGAACATCCGTGGCGTTTCGATGCCGTTCTTGATCATGAGCGTGATCAACCAAGCTCTGTGGTTGGGCTGGTCGGTGCTGGCAGGGGAGGTGTCGATCATCCTGTGCGCCGCATCGCTCGGCGCGATGATGACCGCCAACCTGGTCTGGGCGCTGCTGAGAAGCCGGCGACTGGTGCGTGCCCGCCTTGCCATGATGTACGCCTAACCGGGTGATTGTGGAGCAGGTCGTCGAGGGACGCGCCTCAAACCCTGGTCTGTGCGAGCATGAACCATGATGGATCACGTCGGTATTCAGTGTGCTGATCTGGCTCGAAGTCGTGCCTTCTACAACGCCGTCCTCAAGCCGCTCAACTTCAGAGTTCTTCTGGACCATGAAGTCGCCTTCGGGTACGGACTCGACTTTCCCTTCTTCTGGCTGAGTGGGGCCGCGGACACGCAGCCCAGCCGAGAGGTGCATCTGGCCTTCCGGGCCCGAAGCCAGGACGCGGTCCGGCAGTTCTACACGGCGGCCATGAGCTCTGGTGCGGAGTCGCTGCACGAGCCGCGCCTGTGGCCGGAGTACCACCCCGGATATTTCGGCGCCTTCGTACGCGACCCCGACGGCAACAACGTCGAAGCCGTCCACCACCAGTTCGAACAGTAGCCTGCGGCTGAGGAGCGTCCGTGCAGCGGCTGAGCGGCCGCTGTCTGGCGCGGTGAGGCTAAATTGGGCTTCGTGACCGTCCACGACCAAGCCCTCCGTGCCCGCCAGGCGTCCCTTGTGCTGGCCCGTGCCAACCGTGCCGCCAAGGACGCCGCGCTGCATGCCATGGCCGACGCCTTGGCCAAGGCCGAGGCGGACGTGCTGCAGGCGAACGACTCCGACGTCACCCGCGCCGAGTCCGGCGGGACCAGCCGCGCGCTGGTCGATCGGTTGCGGCTGACTCCGGATCGGGTGTCCGGGATGGTAGCCGGCCTGCGAGCGCTGGCGGGGCTGCCGGATCCGGTGGGCGATGTCGTACGCGGCTGGACCAACGCCAACGGCGTCCAGGTTCGACAGGTCCGGGTGCCGTTCGGAGTCGTCGGCATCATCTATGAGGCTCGGCCCAATGTCACTGCTGATGCGGCTGGCATCTGTCTCAAGTCGGGCAACGCAGTCCTGCTCCGCGGCTCGTCGTCGGCTGCGGACTCCAACGCTGCGGTCGTCAACGCTCTTCAAGCAGGTCTCGCCGACGCCGACCTGCCGCCGGACTCCATCCAGCTGGTGCCCGGACCGCGCGAGGTGACCACCGAGCTGATGGCAGCCCGCGGGTTGGTAGACGTGCTGATACCGCGCGGCGGAGCGGGCCTGATTGACGCCGTGGTCCGCGGCAGCCAGGTGCCGGTGATCGAGACCGGTGTCGGTAACTGCCACCTTTTCGTCGACGCCTCGGCGGACGCAGACACGGCCTTGGACATCTTGCTGAACGCCAAGGTGCAGCGGCCGTCGGTCTGCAACGCCGTGGAAACCCTGCTGGTGCACGCCGACATCGCCGACTCCTTCCTGCCAGCCGCACTGCAGGCCCTGCGAGACGCGGGAGTCACCGTTCACGGCGACGCCGCCGTGGCGCGTTTCGGTGATGTCATCCCCGCCGAAGAGACCGACTTCGCGGAGGAGTATCTGTCCCTCGACCTCGCCGTCGCGGTCGTCGACTCCCTGGATGGTGCACTCGGCCACATCCGGACCTACTCGACCGGCCACAGCGAGACCATCGTCACCCAATCCCAGCGCTCCGCGCAGCGGTTCGCTGCGGAGGTGGATGCAGCCGCGGTCCTGGTCAACGCGTCCAGCCGGTTCGTGGACGGCGGAGAGTTCGGATTCGGGGCCGAAATCGGGATCTCCACCCAGAAGCTGCATGCCCGCGGCCCGATGGGCTTGCCGGAGATGACCTCCACCAAGTACGTCGTGGTGGGGGACGGTCAGATCCGCGCCTGAGCCGTTGGAGGTCATTGTCTGAGGCATCCGATAGGCTCCGCCCATGACACTGGTACTACTCGAGGCCGAGGCCGAGGTCACTCGCGAACTGCCCATTCCGGCGTTGGCATTCGGTCTCGTCGCGTTCGGCATCTTGGTCATCATGCTGCTGATCACCATGTCGATCGGCAAGGGCCGCATCCACACCTAGATGACGCTGCTACCGCGTCCGGGCGCTCTCGGGCTGGCTCGCAAGCCCGCGGCATCGTCCGGCGAGCGGTACCGGCTGGGAGTGATGGGCGGCACGTTCGATCCCATCCACCACGGCCACCTGGTCGCTGCGAGCGAGGTCGCGCGCCGCTTCGGTCTGGCGGAAGTGGTGTTCGTGCCAACAGGACACCCTTGGCAGAAGGCTGACCGCCTGGTGTCGAGCGCCGAAGATCGCTACCTGATGACCGTCATCGCGACCGCCTCCAACCCGCACTTCACCGTCAGCCGGGTCGACATCGAGCGCGAGGGCATGACGTACACGGTTGACACCCTGAGGGATCTTCATGCCGAGCGTGGTGACGACGTGGACCTGTTCTTCATCACTGGCGCTGACGCGCTGGCGCAGATCCTCACCTGGCGCGGTGTTGAGGAGCTCTTCCATCTGGCCCACTTCGTCGGCTGCACGCGTCCCGGCGTCGAGCTGCATTCGCCGGTCATCGACCAGCTTCCGGCGGAGCGGATTACCCTGATGGAGGTGCCGGCACTGGCGATCTCGTCGACGGACTGTCGTGAACGGGTGATGACCTCAGACCCGATCTGGTACCTGGTGCCGGATGGCATCGTGCAGTACATCGCAAAGCGTGGTCTCTACCGCCATTGAGGCCAGCGACTCATCCCGACCGAGAAGAAGTGAATGATCTGTGACTGCCACCGACCGCGCCATTGAGCTGACCCGGATCGCGGCTGCTGCGGCCGCCGACAAGCTCGGCTCTGACTTGGTCGCATATGACGTCTCCGACCAGCTCGCCATCACCGACGTGTTCTTGGTGGTGACCGCGTCCAACGAACGACAGGTCGGTGCCGTGGTCGACGGCATCGAGGACGCGCTGCGAGAACGTGAGGCCCGGCCCGTACGCCGTGAGGGCGACCGGCAGCAACGGTGGGTGCTGCTGGACTACCTCGACCTCGTCGTGCACGTCCAGCACACTGACGAGCGTAAGTTCTACGCGCTCGAGCGGTTGTGGCACGACTGCCCGGCGATCGCCCTCGGAGTTGACGAGCGTCGATGACGGCGCACCGGCTGATCGTGTGGCGACATGGCCGCACGCAGTGGAACGCAACCGGCAAGTTCCAGGGGCAGGCCGACATCCCGCTTGACGAGCAGGGCCTGGAGCAGGCCGCAGTGGCGGCGAAGGTCCTAGCCCTGTACCAGCCGTCGGCGATCGTGGCCAGCGATCTGGTCCGTGCTCGTGCCACCGCAGCCCCGCTCGCTGAACTCACCGGACTCGACGTCAGTCTGGACAAACGGCTGCGGGAGATCCACGTCGGCACCTGGGAGGGGCTGACCGCCGAGCAGGTCGCCGCCCTGGAACCCGACCGCGCGCGCCGCTACTTCGCCGGTGAGGACATCCGGCGATCCGAGACCGGCGAGACAGTCGCTGAGGTCGCGGTCCGAGTCGCGGCCGCCATGGAGGAGGCCGCGGAGGCGGCACCTGAGGGTTCGACTGTGGTGGTCGTGATGCACGGGTTGGCCGGACGGGTAGGTGTGTGTCGGCTCGTCGGGCTCCCCGCCGACTCGTGGAATCGACTCGGCGGCATGCACAACTGCGGCTGGATCGTGGTCCAGCGGCACCGCCGCGGCGGCTACTGGCGGATCGAGGAGTACAACGTCGCCGGCGCCTCCGAGGTCAGGGATCCGATTTCGTGAGGCCCGCCGACTCGCGCTAGTATTCCGTGGTCTCGTCCGGAGCAAGGTGCGGCGGAGGAGACCGAGGGGCTTTGGCGCAGTTGGTAGCGCGCTTCCATGGCATGGAAGAGGTCAGGGGTTCGAATCCCCTAAGCTCCACCCCGTGATGTCTCGGGACACCGCTAGCAGGTGTCTCGGGACATCGTTGCATTTTTGTTGGTTTGGGGGCATCCCGGGCCTTGATGGTGGCGCCGTCCTCGCACGGGTGGTCGAGGCCGGGGCCCTGAGCGACTAGACAGTCCAGCACGAACCCGAGCGGGCTCGTGGTCGCGCCGATGCGTCTTGCTGAGGCAGCTGCGAGCTGTCAGCGACCGTCGACGCCCGCGCCGGGGAAAGTCGACCAAGCATGGTCAAGCCTGAGGAGGCTAATCGACCCCACCGTTGCTGCCCTCGATGCTCATTGTCGGTCACGAGGTCGCCACCCTCATGCAGTACACCGGGGGCACAGCTGTCGATGACAGCGCTGTGGCTGTTGACTTCGCCGAGCACCTCTTGAGCTCTGGAGGCCGTGATCTAGCCTCATCGACTCGAGTTCCCGTTGGGGGAAACGCTCTAATAGGGCACAGGCCAAATGTTCCGCTGAAGGATGGCCGATATTGCGGCGTCAGCGCGGCAAACTCCAGGTTCCTCGCTGCTCTACCCAGACGTACCGTGCTGGCCAGCACACCGCTCTCGGTGGCCGACGTGGGCGCTCCTCATGCCGAACCGAGGCCCATTCCCACCATTGATGCTCGCCAACGACATGCACGTACCAGCCGCCCGCATCCTCGAAGACATCAGAGGCGAGTCGTAGGTCATAGACGGGCCCAGAGGCGAACACGACCGCGGCGCGCCTGCCGAACACCTCACCGAAATCCATCGCTGGCACCCAACTCACCGCTGGGGGCGGGCCGAAGTCGACGAACTCAAGTGGGCCGCCGAGGTCGACCAGTCGACCGGTGCTGTCGAAGGCGAGGTTTTCCCACTTGCTGGCGGGTTCGGTCATGGGGAGACTCCGTGGGTGGACAGCCAGTGGTCGGGGTCGACCGGCGTACCGCGTTCGCGAACTTCGAGGTGCAGATGGGCTCCGAAGGCGTTGCCGGTGGCTCCGATGGAGCCAATCGGCTGGCCGGCATTCACCGTGTCTCCCTCCTTGACGCTTCTGTTGGACTGGTGCGCGTACCAGCTCTGCACGCCGTTCGGGTGCTGGATCTTGGTGAGGTTCCCGTACGCGCCGCCCCACCTGGTCCACACGACCGTGCCTCTCATGATCGCTCTGATCGGGGTGCCGGCGCCAGCGGCGAAGTCGAGGCCGGTGTGACAGCGGGCCCACAGGGATGAACACTGGCCAAAGCGAGCGGTGAGGACATAGTGGTCGACCGGCCGCACGATCGGTCCAGGCGGCCCTGTCCGGTTGGCGGCATCTGAGGCCTGGTTACCGAAAACGGACACGTGCACGTGGTCGCGATGAGCGGCCGTGTCGCCCACGCCGGCGAAGCAGCTGGCCTGTGCGGTCCCGCAGCGGCGCCAGCCTTGAGTGGCGCGCTGCACGCTCCAGATTTGGGTGTCCCAGATCACGTACTTGACGCCGAGCCTGGCGTGGTTGGCCACGACCCACGACGCGATTGTCGAGCCGAGGTGCCCGCCGGATTTCGTCTGGTACTGCGGGATCATGGTGTCCACGGCGCGGCCCTCTTGGTGGTCGCGGTCGACGTTGGCCGGTCGGTCACCGATCCCGCCGAAGTCGGTGAGTTGTGGCCAGCGTTGCTTGAGGCAGCGCAGTACGCGTAGGGCGTCCGGGGTGAGGCCGGCTTCGATGGCCATGCCGGTTGCTGGGCACGCGGCCGCGCCGGCGTTGCCGCACATCGCGGAGTTGAGCGCCGCTTGTGCCTGTGGGCTGCCTGCTGGGGCCTTGGACCGGAACAACGCCACCAGTCCTGTGGCTGGTTTCTCATGTTTGGCATAGGCGTTGGGAAACGCCGAGCGTTGGACGTTCTGGGCGGCCCTGGTGACGCTCATCGTCCGCCAGCCGTCAACGTTGCGTAGCGCGGCGTAAAACAGCCGGGCCGACAGTCGCGGGTTCATCCGGGTTGCCGTCGACCCCCAGCCGGCACGCTGCTGAAAGAGTCCGACGGAGTCGCGGTCGCCGTACGCGATGTTGCGCAGCCCGGACTCTTGGATGGCGGTGGCGATCCCCACGACGGCACCGTGGTCACCCGCGCCCATCTGCTGCGACACCTGCCAGATAATCCTGGCGTTTCCGACCTCCCGAGTCGAAAAGGAGCCAGCTGAGCGCACTTTGGTGTCGATCGTGTCGGTGGCCTCGCCGCAGGAGCCACCGTCGGCCACGGTCTGTTGCTGAGCTCGCAGATTCGCAGCCATCTGCGTCGTCAGCATCCAAGGCCCGAAGATCAGCACAAGGTTGGTGACCAGCGTCAGCAGAACCACGCCGACAACGAGGTACCGCAGGCTGCGGTGCCGGGCGAAGGCGGTGGCCAGTTGCACCGCCATCTTCGCGGTCACCGGGTCCACGATTAGGCCTGCTCCACGGATGTGACAAGCCAGCGATAGCGGGCTTCCGGGTCAGCAACAAGGTAGACCCGAATGGTCATGCCGGTATCGAGCGCCTGCGCGAACTGCACGCTGTAGGTGGAGGCGTCGTCCAGCACGGGTCCACCTCGTGGCGCGGCCCGAGGAATATTCGCTGGGTCGGTGAGCATCAGCGCCTCCGTGAGGGCTGGGGTGCACACCTGCTCAAGGGCGGGCTCCCGTGTCTTCGGGTTGCGATCAAGCCACGCCTCGATGAAACGGCCGGCTGCCTGCTCGCTGCCTGCTGGAACCACCGGCTGCTCGCCTGCGTCCGAACCCGACGGCGTGGGGCTGCTCGTCACCGCAGACGGAGTCGTGCTCGGGATCGTGGTGGGGGCAGGCTGGTGTGCGGCCTCGGGGGAGGGCGCGCTCGTAATCGTCCACGCGAACAGGGCGGTAGCGACAGCGACGACTGCAGCCAGTACCAGCACCGACAGCCAAGGAACCTTCCGCTCGCGCTGTTGCTGAATGTCGTACGTGAGCTGGTCCCTTCTAGGCACGGCCCGCGCCAGCGCTGCTCTGATAGGTCACCATCGGTTGTTCGGTGCCGTCTTCGGCGAGTTCGGGATCCGGCAATGAGATGTAGATCTCGGACGGGTCCGGCCCGTTGTCGGAGGGCCGCTGGTACATCGAATGATCCTCGGCGGCAACGATGATCCCGGACGGGTAGACGACAGCTTCGGATTCCAGGTCCACAACGGGTCGCGGGGGCACCGGCCGAGGAACATCGTGGGCCTGCGAACCTTCGGCGGCAGCAGATCCAGCAACGACGAGGTTGGACGTTCCCGGCACGTCGGCTGGGGAATCGACGTCGATCACCACGTCCGACCCCGCCTGCATCGAAACGGCTCCCTCGCTTCCCGCTCCAACCGCGGCAGAGCGCACCTGCATCGGTGCTGCGGGCAGCTCACGCGGCGCCGGGCTGGCAGCCACGACTCCGGGCCACCGCTGCTCCCTCGCCCAGCTCCTGCCCCCGGCCGCCGAACCTGGCGCCGCCATGGAGCTGGACACGTCCATCGGCGCGCTGCCCTCTCGATGTGAAGCCTCAGCGTCTTGGGTCTGGACCCACACGGGATCGGCGGGCATTGCTGATGCCCACACCGGTTGGGGCAGCGGCTCCAGGGAGTCCCGCACGTCTAGGGCGCCCGTGACCTGCTCTTCCTTGGCCGTCGGAGGCTTGGCCCGCCACGAGCCTTTCAGCCCATCCTCGACGCCGTCCTCGGCGCCCGTCCGAGCGCCTACGTAGGTTCCGACCCCGGCGAGTGCGGTGCGGAGGTACGACCGATGGGGGTCCAGACCGGGAACGATGGTCTTGAAGCTGCGGACTGGTGCAGTGAGCACGAGGCCGACCACGGTTGCCACGATGACCCAGAACAGCTTCGCGCCGGCGCCGAGGTCGTTGTTGCTTTGAATGGCGCCAAGCACCAGTGCCATCACGCCGCCGGCGATGACGAACTTGGCCACCGCAACGATGGCAGCGGTGAACAAGTCCCACAGCCGGGACAGGACCGAGGTGTGGGTGGGTAGCACGCCGAGGACCGCCGCGAGGGGAGCGGCGAGGGCAAGCCCCTGCATCATCACTCGGGCGATCAGCACCATCAGCATGGCCAGGCCGATGAACAGGCCCATGCAGAGCACGACGACAACACCGAGCAACGCCGGGGCGGTGCGTTCACCCCGACCCGTGAAGGTCTCATACGCGGCTGAATCTCGGTCCTGCAGCTCAGTGGCAACCTTCTTGAACTCAGCGGCCTTGTCGGCGTCGATCTGGCTCTTGGCTCCCGGGTCGGCCGCCATGCGCTTCATGTCCGACCAGGTGTACCGGGTGGAGCTCAGCAGCCGCGGCCCCAGTTCACGGGCCACCGCAGAGTCTGGGTCGCCGAAGTTGCCCGTCAGCCAGGTGCGATACGCACTTTCCCGCGTGACAGCATCAGCTGCGGACGCCGAGAACTGCTGGCCCGCTGCGGTCGCGACTGTGGTGACGGCCTTGTCGACGCCGCTGGATGCCGCCGCCGGAGACACCAGCGCGAAGGTGGCCATGCCTACCGCACCGACGATGACAAGTGCAGTTCGCAAAGTGTCGGCGTAGCTGGCGCGCTTCGCGCGGAACCCAACAATGAGCCCGACACCCAGCATCGCGACCGGCAGCCACACCGCGAGCAGGGGACCCCTGAGCCTGTCCGCGACACCGCCGATGACCGTGGTGAGCCAGTCCAGTGATGACGTCTTTGCCATCTGCTCCAGCGAGCCGAGCCCGGCAAGCAGCCCACCCAGGATCGACATGACGACGTTGGCGCTCTTCGTGTTCGTTACCGCGACGGGGTCACGGAGGAAGTCGCTGCCACAGCCGAGGTCATAGTTTGCCCAGCCCCAGTTGTATCCGTAGACCTCACCGATCGGCACCTTCGGGTCCTTGAACGGATCCGCCGCGGCGTCCGGTACATCTTTGGGCGGGCTCGTCAGCATGCCCGGCAACCCGGACTTGGGGGCAACCGGTGACGGAGCATCCTTGCAGATATCGGCTGCTGCGGGCGTGGCCGTGACCATCCCGGCGCCCACAGTGAGAAACACGATCAGCAGCAGACGCAGCAGCCGGCGTCGGAATCGCATTGCGGTCACGCCGCCACCTCCTCGTCCTCAATGGGGATATGCGGGACCTGTTCAAACAAGTCCGGATCGATGAACGGTGTCGGCTGCGGCGTCAGACGGGCGGCTGGCCTCATCCGACCCGGGGTTGTCTGCAACGCGGCGCGCAGAGCCGGATGCCAGTCCAAGTCGATGCGAATCTTGCCCAGCCGGCCCAGCGGGTCGAGCCAGACGAACTCGCCGGTCTCGCCAGCAGTCTGGCCCTCCCGCGGCTTAGGCGAGAGCGCCTGGATGACCGGTGCGTACGCCTCGGGGCACTGAACGAGCTGGCACGCCTCCACCGCGGTCGCCGCCTTGGTCAACCGGCCAACGAACGCAGACCCCATCAACGCGTCCACCCGCCCAATCGACAAGTGGTCGGCCGGGTGCTGGCTCGCAGCACCAATGGCGGTGTTCCACTTGCGGGAGTCCCGCGACAGCCGCACGAAGAACGCACGGCCGGACCCCCATTGGCCCATCAGATGGTTCTCATCCAGGAAGACGTTCTTGCGGACATCGCGCGGACGTCCGTAAATGAACTTCGAGGCGAAGAAGGCGGCAAGGTGGAGCAGCGGCTGCGTGTACCGCTCCTCCGAGCCCCAGAACTCACGCTCCACCGCCTCTGGTGGCGGCGACAGACCCGGCATGGTCACCACGACCAGCGTCCTGTCTTCCACCTCCACGTCTTCAATCGGGTTCCTATGCGGCGGCATGATCAGCTCACCCAGCGGAAACTCCGCAGCCGCCTTCAGCTCCTCCAGAATCTGGCGCGCCAGCTCCCGCTGCTGGTCGGTGCCCGCCTCCTGGTGGAACTTCTCCAGCTCCTCGATGATCCAGCGCGGGTTCGTCCGCGTATCTCTGAGCCCGCGCTTCTTGGTGCGCTCGTCGACGCGGCGCAACGCATCACGCAGCATCACGTCCGTACCGGGTAACCGCAGGGTGGTGGTGGGTAGCCACATGCGCAGCACGTCGAACATGAGCTGCTGGCGTTCCGCTGCTGCCCGACGTACGGCGCGTTCGAACTCCAGCTGACTGAACACGCCATCTTCGAGGAAGGCGTCCCGAGTCGGCTCCGGCACCATCTGGTACGGGGAGAGGGTGCCTGCCTTGGACGCGGTGAGGTCCAGAACTCGTGAGAATGGAGCCAACTCCGGAAGCCCCGCCAGTCGCGCCAGTGGGCCGGAGGGGTCGAAGACGATGGTCGGCTGACCGGCCCGCACGGCGTTGTAGGCGAGCGTGCCAATCAGCACGCTCTTGCCACCGCCCGGCTCGGCGACGATCGGGAACAAGCCAGGCGTTTGCAGCACCTCTGGCCCGTAATGCATGTCGAACCTGGCCGCGCGACGTGCCGACCCGATGCCGTAACCCAGATAAGGGCCCGTCGGGGTACCAAGTGCGCTGTCCACATTCGGCAGAGCCGACGCCAGATACCGGACCGGCATCCGGCGTTGAAAACCGTGCTGGGCCCGCGGCTCTCCCGGGATGAACTCGCGCAACGCTCGGGCCTGACCGCGGGTGTGCTGAAGTGGCATGTTCAGCCGCTCCCCGTACAGGTCCACGAGGTCGCGTGCCCGCTTCAGCGCCTCATCCTCAGTGGCGCCGTACACCGCCATCCGCACCGTCCCCAGGAACCGCGCCGCGGTCCGGCTGTCTCCCTCGGTCACCTCATCGAGGTTCGCCGCCGCTCCCTTGATCGCCCGTCCAACCGACGGTGGAAGCGCAATCTGATGCTCCTCGTAGTGCTTAGCGATCCCACTCGCACGGTTCTGCTCAAACTCGATCGCCCTCGACAGCGTGCGGGCCGACATCAGCGTTCCCGACAGCGACCACTCCACCGGGAAGCCCAACCGATTCGAAGCGAGCATCCAGGGGTCGCGACCATCCTCCGGCCAGGTGCGATCCGGCATGATGCCCATCGTCAGCACCGCCACCGCCCGGGTGACGCGAGTGCCCTTACTCTCCGACACGATGCGCACAGACGACCCGTACGGTTCGCTCAGCCAGACGCGCCGCTCGGTGAACTCGGCCAGGTCCTCAAGTTCCCACCGCTCGGCTCCCACGCCGGCGTGCACCGGTGCCGGCACTCCCATGGACAGGCTCCGGTGAAAGAGAAACGCCATCTCCCGGGCGGTGGCGCGGCGGCCATCGAAGCCGGGGCCGGTCACCACCTTCTCCACCTGCAGGATCTGCTCTACCACCTGCATGGTCTCCCGGCTTGGGGCGTCGGTGCCACGCACTAGCTGTTCGCGTACCGCAGGCTTAGGGTTGAGGCCAACCCAAACCCCCAGCGCGGTCACTTTCTGGTCCAGGCCGGTCGACTGCAGCCTGCGCTGGGCGTGAGCGAGGTAGTCGTTCCACGACTCGCCTCCGGGCACCTGGGGCAGTGGGCTTGCAGTCTCCTCATCGAGAGACCGGGCGAACTCAAATGACGGATACGGCCGTGTCGAAACGCGAAGGCGAATCGGCCGACCCTCCGGGCGTGACGCCGCGAGCTGGCCATACCGGTATGTCTGTTGGTCCCACAGCCGGCGGCGCTCATCAAGGGTTCGAAAGTCCCAGGACTGGCCGCCCAAGATGAACCAGACAAACATGCCGCCCCGCGTGAACTGCAGGGGTCCGGCGACCTCCTGCGTCGCCAACGGGAAGACGACCTCACGCTGGGATGTGATTCGACGACGCAGCCAGCCCTGTGCGGCCCGACCTTGCCGCACAATACGCAGACCACTCTCAGGAGTCTCTTCATCGGCGCCCAAGTCTGCGGCCACGCGCTTTTCCGCCCTATTCCTTCTCATCGATCTCCTCCTCGCGACGCGGTGCGTTAGCTCCCTCGAGAAGGTGATTCACTTGTGGGGGGAGCTCCGCAAACCGGGGCCACGGCATGAGCCACTCCGTCACGCCTTCCGCCGGCTCACGAGATCGCCGACCGAACTCATCACCGAAGGTTGCCGTCTTGTACCGGAGTGGCTCGTCAAATGTGACACCACGCATCAGCCGAACACCGGAGTACACCGCCAAAGGCGCACCATAGATGACCCCAAACCAAACTGTGAACCACGGGGGATGCCCAACCGTCAGCAGCCCGGCCAGCGCGATCAGCCCTGAGATTAGCCCGATGCCCAGCGGAATCACCAGCAAGGTCACCGCCCACTGAACATACGTCCACTCGAACGGAAGCGTCGCGCCCTTGGGGCCCAGCCACACCGCCCGCAACTTGCGCGGGCCATCATCTGTCCGCAGTTCCGGCACGACAGCTCAGCCAATACCCAACGCAGTCAAGATCCTCCTGCCAAAAGCTGCGAAACCGATCGCCCCCATGCCGATAGCAACGATCACGATCGCAACAATGGTGTTGAACCCAACACGAGCCGTCTCAGAATACTGTGCTCTGCGGGCGCCGGCCGCCAGAGCAATGCCAACACCGATCACCACCAGGCCGAACACCGCCAGAAGCAGCGTCTGCACTTTGCCCTCATCAAACATTACCGTTGTACCTCCTATAAGAAGATGAAAGTTCGCTGCTGGCTGACCAAATACCTGTCAACGCTTACCTGAACTGCTGTTCAATTGGCCGATAACAAGCGTTCCTAGCCCCGGATCAACCGCGGGCCCTGTATCGCTGTATCCCTGTATCCTCGAGCCCTCGACCCGGGTCGCGACCGCCCCGGGACGCGGCAGTCACCGGATCGCAAGAGGTAGCCTCACCGCAGCACCGTCATACACATGATGCTGGCGGCTCCCCCATCGAGACCGCCAGTATCACACCATGGCCCACATGACCCCTGATGTGCGGGGCTCGCTCGCCTCGCGCAAGCAACACCCGCACTTCAGAGTCTCCCCCGGACCACCGCTCCGGCCACACCCAAAAGGGTCTATACCGAGAATGTCATCGACACGGCGGCCGCGGGCACCGCGACTACGGCGGCACCGGCGGGCATCCCGCCACACCTTGCCGCCTCCTTGCGCAGCCGAACCATCCGGTCGTCGACCCCCCAACGGTGGTGAGCCAAGACCGAGGTGGTCGATGGGCCCCCGTGCGTCGCCACGGGAGTGCTGAATAAGTGGGACCGAGCGCTCACCAGGCGTAAAGTGATATCAGGGTTCGTTGCTCACCGGCAACGCAATGGCAGGGGGACTCAGCCTTATGCCGTTTCGACGCAGTCTGTTCGCCGTCCTGTTCGCCGTATCACTGCTGACTGCCTGCACGGACAACGGATCGACGGGCAACGGACAAGGTCCCACCGATCGACCAGTCTCAACCGCTACCGGCGCACCCCAAGCTACGCCCAGCCGAAGTGAGGGCACGTCCGGCCCGAGCCCGAGCACCGCTAGCACGACCACAAGCAGCCCGAGCATGAGAACCAGCAGTCCGAGTTCGAGCACCGGTCCGAGTTCGACCGCTAGCGGCGCCACCGCCCGCCGGCTCTGCGACCGGAAGGTCGAATCGGCTAATCCGGTCCTCCGCCGCGTGCGGTTCGGTCGCCACGACACCTTCGATCGTCTGGCGTTCGACTTCTGCAAGCCGGCCGACACAACTCTCGCGCAGACGGTCGTCAAGCAGCTCACCGAGGACGGGTCCGGCGCCAAGGTCACCCTCAAGGGCAGGTACTTCATTGCCCTCAGGCTCAGTCCAGCTGACGCCCACGACAGAGCTGGTCGACCCACCGTCCCCAACCAGCCCGTCACCGTGGCGGGAAACCATATGCAGCAGTACAAGCTCATCGGTGATTTCGAGGGCGTCGTCACCTACGGGCTCGGTGTCAGGAGGCTCGCGGAAACCGCCAGCGCCATCCAAGCCGACCCGAACGATCCGCGTCACGTCGTTCTGTACTTCGATCTCGGCCGCCGAAGCGGCTGATCGACCCGACACTCGGCCCGGCGACCGCTCGCCGATCACTGCATCCCCATCGGCTATCAGCTCGATGGCGCATTCTCGTTGCCCGCTGCAGCCGAGAGTTCCAAGCAGTATCTGGCTGCGATTCGGGCGGGGGAGGGGCCCGTCGGGGTGGAGCCCCTCAACCCTGCTTGACAGTTAGGAGTACCCACGGCCCCGACACGTACACGCGTCCGCCGCCCTCATGCGGGGAGCAGATCACCGCTGGCGAGGTCGATCATGCCTGTGGTACATCGCCGTCATGTTGCCGTCAGGGTCCAGCCGCTGCAGGATGGCCTCGGTGATACCGGTCAGCTGCGTCACCTGGTCCGGGGTGAGAGCGTCGATCACGTGCTGTCGTACGTTGGCGACATGCCCAGGAGCGGTGTTTCGGATCTTGCGCCAGCCGGCAGTCGTGAGCTTGGCGTTGGTTGCGCGGCGGTCATCTGGGCACGGGAACCGTTCGACGAGTCCTCGGTCTTCCAGCCGCTGTACGACGTGGGACAACCGTGGCAGCGTCGCGTTCGTCTGAGCCGCGAGCGCCGTCATCCGCAGCGTTCGACTGGGCGCCTCCGACAGCATTGCGAGTACGTAGTACTCGAAGTTCGTCAACTCCGCGTCTCGCCTCAGCTGTGAATCGAGCACGCCGGGAAGCAACTCCAACACAGCCGCAAGCCTGACCCACGCCGCCAACTCCTCATCGCTCAACCATTCCGCTTTCACGGACCGATTCTCTCGCAGAGAGGTTGCATCGACAACCATCGTCTCCTAGGGCGGTAGCAGATGCTCAGCTCGCGCCGGGGGATCAGAGAATGCCAGCGCGGCCTCCTCGACGGCTCGATCGGCTGCGGTGAGCCGACCTTCGTGCTGGCGGAGGTGCTCCTCCCAGGACGGGACGCTGAAGATCTCGACGAAGCGGTTCGGTTGTTCGCCGTCGCGAAACAGCTCCCACCGCGTCGCGCCGGTACGCCTCCGCGAACGTCGCAGGTGCTCCATCGCGTCGAGATAGGGTGCCTCCTTCTCAGGCGTGACGGTGTATTCGACGGTGACGACGATCGGTCCGGCGTCGGGCTCAGGGTCGAAGGCCATTCGCGCATCCGGCCAATAGACGGCCGGCCGAGGGTCCAGATGACCAGTCTCCGGCAGCCGCCATCCTAGGCCGGCCCCGACGCTGGCGAGCACAGCGCAGGCTGAGATCAGCAGGCTCGGCTGCAGGCCGAGGCCCTCGGCGACAAAGCCCCAAAGCAGCGCTCCAACGGTCATGGAGCCGGTGAAGATGACGGTGTACACGGCCAGCCCGCGAGCGCGGACCCAGGCCGGCAGGAAGAGCTGCAGTTCGGCGGCCAGCGTCGAGGTCACCGCCATCCATGCCAGCCCGGCGAAGACCAAGGTTGCGATGGCCGCGGGGAAGCTTGGCAACAGCACGATGACAGCCGAAGCCGCCGCGTAGATCACGCCTGCGAGCCCGAGCATGCCGTTAGTGGACAACCGGTCCCTGACCGGCCCGAGCACCACCGCACCGACGATGGCGCCGATACCGAGGGCGCCGAAGAGCGCACCATAGCCGTCGGCTTCCAGGCCCAGTCGCTGAGTGGCGACTAGCGGGAGCAGTCCCCAGAGAGCCATCCCGGGCACGACGAAGATAACCGCCCGGAGGAGCGCACGACGCACGATCGGTTCGTGCCAGATGTATCGGCCACCGGCGCGCAGTGCTGGAAAGAACCGTTCCCGAGGGCCATCGGACTCGCTGGGCTGTCGCCTCCACAGCAGCAGCGCGATTGCGAACACCAGCACGCATGCGGCGTTGAGGGCAAAGACGACGGGGACGCCGCCCAAGTGGGCGATGACCAGGCCAGCGAGCGCCGGGCCCACCGAACGGGCTAGGTTGACGCTGACCAAGTCCAGTCTGGCCGCCGCTCGAAGCTGCGTTCGCGGCACCAGCTCAGGCAGCGTGGCTTGCCATGCCGGAAGCAGCACGGCTCCACCGGCGCCCAATGCGAAGGTGAAGACCAAAAGCAGTACTGGCGACATCTGCCCGGCTGCGGTCAGCAGGGCGAGCAAAATGCCGACGACGAAGAGATAGCCCTGCACGGTGATCAACAGCCAGCGACGATCGAACGAGTCAGCCAGGACACCTCCCGGCAGCGCAAGCAGCATCACCGGCAAGGTGTTCAGCGCCTGCACCAGCGACACCAGCGCCGCCGCGCTAGGCTCGTCCACCAGCAGCCACTGGGCGCCCACAGTTTGCATCCAGGTGCCGATCCAGCTGACGAGAACGCCAATCCACAGCCAGCGAAACGCACGCTGTCCAAGTGGCGCCCAGGCGGTGGAGTCAGTTGATCCAGGGGAAGTGCCGCCTCGGGTGCCGGCTCCGCCGAAGGGTGGATCTCTGTCGTCCTGCGTCATCTGACTCTCCGAAGTTGGTGCCGGCATCGTTTCCGACCATCCCCGCTGACATCAGCGCACACCTTGCGGGGCCTCTGGTCAATCCGGGATGACGAGCAATACTCGGTCGCGGGTGCCGCCGTCGACACGTTCATGCGCATCCGCTACCTGATCGAGCGGCAGTGGCACACCGATGGGGATGGACAGCGCGCCACTGCGAGCGGCGGCCGTCAGGTCGGCGGCCGCCTGCTGCTTCGAGCCGGCAGGAAAATCGTCGCTTCCGAGCAGGCGGATCGTGATGTTGTCGAACAGCATCGGCCAGAACGGGAAGTCGGGCCGATCCCGTCGGGTGGCGTACGCGGCGATCACGGCATTGTTCTTGGCGACCGCGGCGTCGAGGTCGACGTTGTCTGAGAAGGCAACCTCGACGATGCGATCAACCCCGTCGGGGGCGTGGGCGCGAATGGCGCCGGACGGGTCCGGCTGGTCGAGGGCCACAACGTGGGCGACTGCCGAGATGTTGGCTCGCTCCAGATCCTCACACCGGCGCACCGTCGCGATGACGGTGGCGCCTGCCCAGTCTGCGAGTTGCGCTGCAATTCCCCCGACGGCGCCCAAGACGCCGTGGACGAGCACGACCTTCCCTGCCACCGGGCCGTCGGCGAATACGGCGCGATGCGCGGTGATCCCGGGAATGCCGAGACAGGCGCCGACCTCGCTGGGAATGTCGTCGGGCAGGTCGATGGCCTGCTGTGCCGGGACTACCGTCAGTTGCGCGGCGGTTCCGAACGGGCGGTAGGACTGTGCGCCGTAAACCCACACGCGTCGGCCGATGCGGGTCGGGTCGACACCCTCGCCGACAGCCTCCACGACGCCGGCGCCGTCACTGTTCGGAATGACTCGCGGGTACGGCATGCTCGATCCCAGCCACCCGCGGCGTTTCTTGGTGTCGCCCGGGTTGACGCCGGAGTATTGCATCCGGATCCGAACCTCACCAACGGCCGGCTCGGGATCAGGTAGCTCACCTACCTGGAGGACATCGTTCGCGTCACCCTGCCGGTCGTACCAGACTGCGCGCACCGGCTTCTCCTTTCGTGCCCTTGGAACCCGCGAGCGACGACCCGTCTTGAGGCTTTCGCTGCATCCCGGTCCAGGCTTCGGAACATTAGCCCACCTCCGAGGGCTGGTGGACGCGGCTGCCGCCATCAGTGGGACAGGCGAGATTTAGGAACTGCCGCCGATGTTGACGGCGAGTCAGTCGCGATATATCGTGTGCATATCTAACAGAAGGAGAAGCACGTTGAGAAGACACGACATCGCAAGCTCGCCAGACGAGCACTCGAGAGGAGGCCGTCGGGGTCGAGAGGAACCGATCGGCGGACATGACGCCGACGGCGCACATCACCTCCACGGTCACCGCGGTCCGAGAGGGCGCGGTGGGCGAGGTGGTGGCGGACGTGGCCAAAGGAGAGCCCAGCGCGGAGACGTGCGTACCGCTATCTTGCTGCTGTTGGCCGAGGAGCCGATGCACGGATACCAGCTCATGCAGGCTATGAGCGATCGAACGAACGGAGCGTGGCGCCCGAGCCCGGGCGCGGTGTACCCGACAATCGACCAGCTTGAAGATGAGGGGCTGGCCACGATCCAACAAGAAGGTGGGCGACGGCTGGTCACGCTCACGCCACAGGGTCAGACCTATCTGGACCAGCACGGCGCCGGGCTGAGCGACCCGTTCTCAGACTTCATCGCCGGCACGGCTGGACCTGACCTGCGGGAACCGATGGATGGCCTGCATGTCGCGGCGCGCCAGATCGCAGTCAGCGGGAGTACCGCTCAGGTGGAGGCGGCGGCGCGGGTGCTCAACCAAGCGCGCCGCTCGCTGTATCTGATCTTGGCTGGGGAGTTCGAGCGTGCCGATGACTAAGCCGTGAGCGCATCCGCCGTGGCGCCAGCGTGACTGGCTGAGGGTGGCCGGGGAGGAACCTTCCAGCTGAGAAGGACCTCGCCATGTAGTGCGTCGCCGGTCGGATTCACAGCCCCGTCACAGGTGGCTGAGAACCAGCCGATAGCCGGCTCCGACAGTCTCCGAGGTGACGGGCGCGAGGTTCTAGCCACCTAATGCCGGCCTGTCCTCGGCCGACTTTCCGCCGGGTCGCTCGAAACAGAAAGGATCAACGATGAGACCACACGCTCCATTCGAGCACGGCCCACACGGCTGGCAGGAGAGCTCATTCTCTGTGATGCCGTTCCTCGGCGGCGTCTTCCTGCTGTTGCTGCTACTCGGGGCGCTTACTGCGCTGTACCTATGGCGCCAGGGGAAGCTGAGTTGGCCGGCCCTCGGTGGTCGCCGATCACCGGAGGACGAGGCGAGACGGATCCTGGCCGAGCGCTTCGCCCGCGGGGACATCGGCTCCGAGGACTTCATGGAGCGGGCCAGCATTCTCAACTGGACCCCAGGCAGCGACTCGCTCGCGTCCAGGCCCCGCAAGAACCGCCGATGAGGCGCAAGAACCGCCGATGATATTGGCCGTAGAGGCTACGCTGGCGAACGCGGGATAGCGAACGTCAGCTAGCCATCAGTACCCGACGCGCCCAGGCTCACGGCATCCGGACGGCGAGTCGCGCTGCGAGAGGAGGGGTGCGATGGACTATCGCCTCCTCTCATCCTGGGTGATCGTCACAGCACTTCTCATCGGCATACCTGGTCTCCTCCGGTGGCCCTATGCCCGTCACGTTATCGGAGCCTGGCTCGGCCGACTTGGCGCCTGGGTAATCGATCGGCTCAACCCGCCCCCTGAGTTCGATCAGGTGGCTGATGATCTGGCGAGGGTTCTTCGGCGAGAGCGGCTCAGCTCCGACCTGCGGCGACTGGAGCGGATCATCGCCACCGATATGTCCATGTCGGCGACGCGTCAGCTGGGCAATCGCATCGCGTACGCCTGGCTTCAGCGCGAGCTCGAGCGGAACCGCAGTCTCTGGCCTGCAGCAGATCGTCACAGCTGGAGTGATAGTGGTAGTGATGGTGCGGAGCCAATCCGGACAATGAACCCGTCAGGCAGTGGGGCCTTCCAGCACAGACCGAGAGTGGAAACGATTGAGATCGGGTGGAGACGCTAGTGGGGGCTCTGGCAATCGTTGCCAGGTTGTGAAGCGGCACA
>DASTIW010000035.1:0-76021 GCA_035717205.1 Propionibacteriaceae bacterium
GCCCGGCCCAGCGTGGTGTCGAGCAGGATCCGGTCGCCCGGCTCCCAGCCCTCCGGCGGCGTCCAGTCCAGCGGCGGGACCGTGTCGTCGAAGCGGATCTTGACCCGCGCCTGCAGGTCGAGCTCGCGGGCGTCGTAGGCCAGGATCGCCTCGGAGACCGAGGAGAAGACCCGGCCCTCACCGGTCGCCCCGTCGCGCTGGATGGTCAGGTAGTAGAGCCCGATGACCATGTCCTGGGTCGGCGAGGTGATCGGCCGGCCGTGGGCGGGCGACAGGATGTTGTTGCTCGACAGCATGAGGATGCGCGCCTCGGCCTGGGCATCGGCCGACAGCGGCAGGTGCACCGCCATCTGGTCACCGTCGAAGTCGGCGTTGAACGCCGTGCAGACGAGCGGGTGAATCTGGATGGCCTTACCCTCGATCAGCTGAGGCTCGAATGCCTGGATACCCAGTCGGTGCAGGGTTGGTGCCCGGTTGAGCAGCACCGGGTGCTCGGAGATGACCTCCTCGAGCACATCCCAGACGACCGGACGCTGGCGCTCCACCATCCGCTTGGCGCTCTTGATGTTCTGGGCGTGATTGAGGTCGTCCAGCCGCTTCATCACGAACGGCTTGAACAGCTCCAACGCCATCGCCTTCGGCAGGCCGCACTGGTGAAGTTTCAGCTGCGGGCCGACCACGATGACCGAACGGCCGGAGTAGTCGACGCGCTTGCCGAGCAGGTTCTGACGGAACCGGCCCTGCTTGCCCTTGAGCATGTCCGAGATCGACTTCAGCGGCCGGTTGCCCGGTCCGGTGACCGGACGGCCGCGACGACCGTTGTCGAACAGTGAGTCGACGGCCTCCTGCAGCATCCGCTTCTCGTTGTTCACGATGATCTCGGGGGCACCGAGATCGAGAAGCCGCTTCAACCGGTTGTTGCGGTTGATCACCCGGCGGTACAGGTCGTTGAGGTCGGAGGTGGCGAACCGGCCACCGTCGAGCTGCACCATCGGACGGAGGTCCGGCGGGATCACCGGGACGCAGTCGAGCACCATGCCGGTCGGCGCGTTCTTGGTGGTCAGGAACGCGGACACCACCTTGAGCCGCTTCAGGGCACGGGTCTTGCGCTGCCCCTTACCGGTCTGGATGGTCTCCTTCAGCGAGTCAGCCTCGGCCTCGAGGTCGAAGGTCTCCAACCGCTTCTGGATGGCGTCGGCGCCCATCGAACCGGAGAAGTACTTGCCGAAGCGCGTCTTCATCTCCCGGTAGAGGATCTCGTCACCCTCGAGGTCTTGGACCTTCAGGTTCTTGAACCGGGTCCAGACCGCGTCCAGCCGGTCCAGCTCACGCTGGGCCCGGTCGCGCAGCTGCTTCACCTCACGCTCGGCGCCTTCGCGTACCTTGCGCTTGGCGTCGGCCTTGGCACCCTCGGCTTCCAGGCCGGCGGTGTCCTCCTCCAGCTTCTTCATCCGCGACTCGATGTCGGAGTCCCGGCGGGTCTCGAGCTGCTTGCGCTCGACGTCGATCTTGGCCTCCAGCGAGGACAGATCGCGGTGCCGAGCATCCTCGTCGACCTCGGTGATCATGTACGCGGCGAAGTAGATGACCTTCTCCAGGTCCTTCGGCGCGATGTCGAGCAGGTAGCCCAGCCGGGACGGAACGCCCTTGAAGTACCAGATGTGGGTGACCGGAGCGGCGAGCTCGATGTGGCCCATCCGCTCGCGCCGTACCTTCGACCGGGTGACCTCGACGCCACACCGCTCGCAGATGATGCCCTTGAACCGCACCCGCTTGTACTTGCCGCAGTAGCACTCCCAGTCCCGGGTGGGACCGAAGATCTTCTCGCAGAACAGCCCGTCACGCTCAGGCTTGAGCGTGCGGTAGTTGATGGTCTCCGGCTTCTTGACCTCACCGTGTGACCATTGACGGATCTCGTCAGCCGTTGCCAGGCCAATCCGGATCTCGTCGAAGAAGTTCACATCGAGCACGTTGGTTATCTCTTCTCTTTCATTACGCGAATCTCAACTGATGACTGACTTGCACCGCCCACTGGGGGCAGAGCCCCCAGCGGGGGGATGGCGGCGGGCGAAGCCCCCCGCCGGTGTCAGACTTCTTCGACGCCCAGTGACTCACCGGGGCGGCGCGACAGGTCGATCCCGAACTCGTCCGACGACCGGTAGTTGTCGTCGTCGGAGTCCCGCAGCTCCACCTCGGTGCCGTCGGAGGAGAGCACCTCGACGTTCAGGCACAGCGACTTCATCTCCTTCACCAGCACCTTGAAGGACTCCGGGATGCCCGGCTCGGGGATGTTCTCGCCCTTGACGATGGCCTCGTAGACCTTCACTCGGCCCGGCACGTCGTCGGACTTGATGGTGAGGAGCTCCTGCAGAGCCCAGGCAGCGCCGTACGCCTCCAGTGCCCACACCTCCATCTCGCCGAACCGCTGGCCACCGAACTGCGCCTTACCGCCGAGCGGCTGCTGCGTGATCATCGAGTACGGGCCCGTCGAGCGCGCGTGGATCTTGTCGTCGACCAGGTGGTGCAGCTTCAGCATGTAGATGTAGCCGACACCCACCGGAGCCGGGAACGGCTCACCGGAACGCCCGTCGAACAGGTTGGCCTTGCCGTCGCTGTTGACCAGTCGCTGACCGTCGCGGGTCGGCAACGTGTTGCCTAGCAGGCCGGTAATCTCCTCCTCGGTGGCACCGTCGAAGACCGGCGTGGCCAGTCGCGAGTCGGCGTCCACATGGCCAAGACCAACGTGACGCAGCCGGTCAGCCCAGCCGCCGTCGACGCCGTCGAGGTCCCAGCCGGTCTTGGCGACCCAGCCGAGGTGGGTCTCCAGCACCTGGCCGACGTTCATCCGGCTCGGTACGCCGAGCGGGTTGAGCACGATATCGACGGGGGTGCCGTCCTCCATGAACGGCATGTCCTCGACCGGCAGGATCTTGGAGATGACGCCCTTGTTGCCGTGGCGGCCGGCGAGCTTGTCGCCGTCTTGGATCTTGCGCTTCTGGGCCACGTAGACGCGGACCAGCTGGTTGACACCCGGTGACAGCTCGTCGTCACCCTCCCGGTCGAAGACGCGGACGCCGATGACAGTGCCGGACTCGCCGTGCGGGACCTTCAGCGAGGTGTCGCGCACCTCGCGCGCCTTCTCGCCGAAGATGGCCCGGAGCAGCCGCTCCTCCGGTGTCAGCTCGGTCTCGCCCTTGGGAGTCACCTTGCCGACCAGGATGTCGCCGGTGCCGACCTCGGCGCCGATCCGGATGATGCCCCGCTCGTCGAGGTCGGCCAGCATCTCCTCACTGACGTTGGGGATGTCGCGGGTGATCTCCTCCGCGCCCAGCTTCGTGTCGCGGGCATCCACCTCGTGCTCCTCGATGTGGATCGAGGTGAGGATGTCGTCTTGGACCACTCGCTGGCTGAGGATGATGGCGTCCTCGTAGTTGTGACCCTCCCACGGCATGAAAGCCACCAGCAGGTTGCGGCCGAGAGCCATCTCGCCGCCGTCGGTGCAGGGACCGTCGGCCAGCGGAGTGCCCTGCTCGACCCGCTGCCCGATGGTGACGAGCGGGCGCTGGTTGATGCAGGTGCCCTGGTTGGAGCGGCGGAACTTGCTGAGCCGATACGTCCGGTAGGTGCCGTCGTCGTGGGCGACATCCACCAGGTCGGCGCTGACCGAGGTCACCACACCGGCCTGAGCGGCGACTGTCACGTCGCCGGCGTCGACCGCGCCGCGGTACTCCATGCCGGTACCCACGAACGGGGCGTCGCTGCGGATCAGCGGGACCGCCTGGCGTTGCATGTTGGAGCCCATCAACGCACGGGAGGCGTCGTCGTGCTCGAGGAACGGGATCATCGCGGTGGCCACGGACACCATCTGGCGCGGTGAGACGTCCATGTAGTGCACATCCGCCGGCGGCACCGTGTCGACGTCGCCGTGACGCTTGCGGACCAGCACCCGCTCCTCGGAGAAGCGACCGTCGGCGTCGAGCTTGGCGTTGGCCTGCGCGGTGACGTACCGGTCCTCCTCGTCGGCGGTCAGGTAGTCGATCTGGTCGGTGACCTCGCCGTTCTCGACCTTCCGGTACGGCGTCTCGACGAACCCGAACGCGTTGACCCGCGCGAACGAGGCGAGCGAGCCGATCAGACCGATGTTGGGACCCTCAGGAGTCTCGATAGGGCACATGCGGCCGTAGTGCGATGGGTGGACGTCACGGACCTCCATGCCGGCGCGGTCACGAGAGAGACCGCCCGGGCCCAGGGCGGAGAGCCGGCGCTTGTGCGTCAGACCCGCGATGGGGTTGGTCTGGTCCATGAACTGCGACAGCTGGGAAGTTCCGAAGAACTCCTTCAGCGCCGCCACCACGGGACGGATGTTGATCAGCGTCTGCGGCGTGATGGCCTCGACGTCCTGGGTGGTCATCCGGTCGCGGACCACCCGCTCCATCCGGCCGAGACCGGTGCGGAGCTGGTTCTGGATCAGCTCGCCGACGGTACGCAGCCGACGGTTGCCGAAGTGGTCGATGTCGTCCTCTTCGACAATCAGCTCACCGCGCGGAGCCTCAAGGGTCTCCTTGCCCTCGTGCAGGGCGACGACGAACCGGATCGCGGCGACAATGTCCTCGATGGTCAGAACCTGGGTGTCGAACGGCAGCTCGAGGCCCAACTTCTTGTTGATCTTGTATCGACCGACCTTCGCGAGGTCGTAGCGCTTGGGGTTGAAGTAGTAGTTCTCCAACAGCGCCTGCGCGGCCTCGCGGGTGGGCGGCTCGCCTGGGCGAAGCTTGCGGTAGATGTCGAGCAGCGCCTCGTCGGTGGTGGAGGTGTGGTCCTTCTCCAAGGTGAGCCGGATGGACTCGTACTCGCCGAACTCCTCGAGGATCTGCGCGTCGCTCCAGCCGAGGGCCTTGAGCAGCACGGTGACGTTCTGCTTGCGCTTGCGGTCCAGCCGGACACCGACCATGTCACGCTTGTCGATCTCAAACTCCAGCCACGCACCACGCGACGGGATGATCTTGCAGGTGAAGATGTCCTTGTCGGAGGTCTTGTCCGTGGTCTGCTCAAAATAGACGCCCGGGGACCGGACCAGCTGCGACACCACGACGCGCTCGGTGCCGTTGATGACAAAGGTGCCCTTGTCCGTCATCAGCGGGAAGTCGCCCATGAAAACGGTCTGGCTCTTGATCTCACCGGTCTCGTTGTTCATGAACTCGGCCGTGACGAACAGTGGGGCGGCGTAGGTGACGTCCCGCTCCTTGCAGTCCTCGACGCTGTTCTTCGGTGGCTCGAAGCGATGGTCCCGGAAGGACAGCGACATCGTCCCGGAGAAGTCCTCGATCGGGGAGATCTCCTCGAAAATCTCCTCCAGTCCGGACTTCGTGTTGATATCGGTACGGCCCTCGGCCAAGGCGCTGTCCACGCGCTTGCGCCAGACTTCATTGCCGATCAGCCAGTCAAACGAATCGATCTGCAGGTCGAGCAGATCCGGTACTTCCATCGGTTCGGCGATCTTCGCGAACGAGATACGGCCGGTTGTGGAGACAACTTGGTTTTTTGAGGCGGTGCGCGAGGCGGCCAACAGTGGGTCCTTCCGAGGGCTCGCGGGTGAGGAGAAGCTATTCAATTGCGGACATGCGGGATCCGCGCATGCTGAACGACCCGTGTCAAGCGAAACGGGTCGACGGTATGCGAGGGCAAGGTTCCATAGTAGGCGCCCGGCGAGGTTTTGTAAACACTTACAGCGCAGGCGAAGACAGAGCGGTCAAATTCGCTCCCGAACTCATCGGACCCGATGAAGAGCGATCACTGAACGCTTGCGAAGAGCATACCCCCGTACCCGGCTTTGACAAGCACCTTCGCCCCCAGGTTGGCCCGGGTCCGCGCCACCTCCGCCCTGGCGCCACCTCCCCGCCCTCGCGCCACCATCCCGCGACCCGCCATCCCGGCCGACACCCCGCGCGCCACATCCACCGCGAGGCGTCACCTATATCTATCGCGGGGCGGGGGAAGTGACGCGCCCGCAGCCTCCGCCCGCCGACCAGACCAGCCCAGAACCGGTACGGACACCCGGCCGACACCCCGCGCGCCACATCCACCGCGGCGCGGCACCTATATCTATCGCGGGGCGGGGGAAGTGACGCGCGACGGGCCGGGAGGCGGCACCGACGGGCGGCTGTCGCGGGGCGGGGGAAGTGACGCGCGGGGGGTCGGCCGGGGCGGGGCGCCGGGACGGGGCCGGGCCCAGCGAGCGGCTGGCCTGGACGCGCAAACGGCGGCGAGTCCGGTGAGGACTCGCCGCCGTTGGCGGGTGTGGGCAGCGGGGGCATCCAGGAGGCGACGTACCCCCGCGTCAGCTCACTTGTAGGAGACGGTGGCTCCGGCGCCCTCGAGGGCAGCCTTGGCCTTGTCCGCGGTCTCCTTGGTGACCTTCTCCAGGACAGCCTTGGGGGCGGCCTCGACCAGCTCCTTGGCCTCCTTGAGACCCAGGCTGGTGAGGGTACGCACCTCCTTGATGACCTGGATCTTCTTCTCGCCGGCTGCCTCCAGGATGACGTCGACCTCGTCGCTCGCCTCTTCCTCCTCGGCTGCGGCACCGGTGCCGCCGGCTGCCGGTGCAGCGGCGACGGCAACCGGAGCGGCCGCGGTCACGCCGAACGTGTCCTCGAACTGCTTCACGAACTCGCTGAGCTCGATCAGCGTCAGCTCCTTGAACGCGTCGAGGAGCTCTTCAGTGCTGAGCTTCGCCATGGTGGCGGTCCTTTCGTGTACTTGTCTTTGCAGCGTGCGCGCGACGGGTGCCGCGGCAGCAGATGAGCTGCTCAGGCGGTGGGTGCCTCAGCAGCGGGCGCTGCCTCGGTGGCGTCAGCAGCAGGTGCTGCCTCAGTTGCCTCGGCAGCAGGCGCTGCCTCAGTTGCGTCCGCAGCAGGTGCTGCGTCGGCGGCCAACTCGTCGTTGCTCGGCTCGGTGGCTACCGAGGCGGCTGCGGGAGCTGCGGCTTCTTCGTTTGTCGGCTCCTGGGCCTCGTTCGCCGGTGCACCAGCACCGGCGATGAGCGAAGGGTTCTCCGCGGCGGCGCTCTCGAGGGCAGCCAGCGCGCGCGCTGCCTGTGAGAGTGGTGCGGCGAACAAGGAGACGGCGTTCTGCAGGGCACCCTGCATTGCGCCGGCCATCTTGGCGAGCAGAACCTCGCGCGACTCGAGGTCGGCGAGCTTCTTCACGTCGTCGGAGGTCAAGAACTTGCCGTCCAAGACTCCGCCCTTGATCACCAGAAGCGGGTTGGCCCTGGCGAAGTCACGCAGACCCTTCGCGACGATGACCGGGTCACCGTCGATGAAAGCGATTGCTGTCGGCCCGACGAGGTGTTCCTCGATGCCGTCGACGCCCGCCTGGCGGGCGGCAATCGTGGTCAGGGTGTTCTTCGACACGGCATACGTGGCGTTCTCACCCAGCGAGCGACGCAGGTTCTTCAGCGCCGCCACGGTGAGTCCGCGGTAGTCGGTCAGCACGGCGCCCGCGGAGCTGGTGAACTTCTCAGTCAGCTCTGCGACTGCGGCTGCCTTGTCCGGCCTCGCCATAGTCTCCTCCACTTCTGTTCGTGCTACTTGTGTAGCCCGCCCGAAGTGCTGAGAGCCCGGTGGATCGGCCAGGGCAACAAAAAAGCCCCGGCGCGCAGGCGTCACGGGGCAAGATGGGCTGGTCACAGCTCAGAGCTTCACTCGATCACCTGCGCGGGCCATCCGTACGGATTCTTCGGGCCGAGCCTGGGCTCGACCAACCAGCGGTCTTCGGCAGCCATCACAGTACCGGTTAGCACCGGCGCACGCCAAAACGCCTCGATTCACGCCTCGAGCGGGTCCCCTAGACGGCGTGTCAACCCCTACGGGCCCTGTGGCGCGCGACACACTTTTTGGCCGCGCTGGGGGCTCGGACGAGAAATCTGAGAGTTTCGGCTGCATCTACGGCCCCAAACTGAGAGTTTGTCAAGTTTGGTCTGAATGTCTCGGTTTGATAACGTGCGCGTGCCGATGAAGGAGTGTCGGCGCAACACGCCGGTCACACGACAACGACGTCGGCCCTCCATGACCGGCCGCCCGACTTCCTAGGGGGAAGCCCAGCATGCGGAGATTCCTGAAATCGACAATCGCGCTCATCGCCGGACTGGCCTTGACGCTCACCGTCGCCATCTCAACCGGTCTGCCAGCCAGCGCTGCAGCAGTCTGCGTTACCACCTTCACCAAGTACGGCAAGGTCCAGATCGGATCCCGAGGCACCCAGGCCCGCGCTGCACAGTGCCTGCTGCGATCCGCGGGATACGCAGTCAAGCCCGATGGCAGCTTCTCGGCCGTCGACGCGCGGAAGGTGAAAGCCTTCCAGCGGTCGGTCCGGCTGAGCCAGACCGGCACCGTTACCTCACCGACCTGGACGGCGTTGCTGTCCCGGGGTTCCCGACCCACCCTTCGGATGGGTGACCGGGGTACCGCGGTCAAGCGACTCCAGCGGTCCCTCACCGCCTCGGGGCGTTCAGTGCCGGTCACCGGCTACTTCGGACCGATCACCAAGAATGCTGTCCGTTCACTCCAGCGCTCACAGGGCTGGACCGCCTCCGGTACGGCCACGGCCGGGGTTTGGCGGGCACTGCAGACCGGTGCGCGGGCCAAGGTCCGCGTCGCCACCGCCGCCCGGAGGCCGGCAGCGAGGTCGGTTGCCGCCACTGCCAAAGGCGCCCGCGCTCTCGCGTTCGCCCGGAAGCAGATCGGCGACCGCTACCAGTACGGCGCCACCGGACCGAACGCCTGGGACTGCTCCGGCTTGACCAAGGGATCTTGGAAGTCGGTCGGCGTCAACCTGCCGCGCACCTCCCAAGCGCAGTTCCGCTCCGGTGGGAAGCGCATCGCGAAATCGGCTCTGCGCCCCGGTGACCTGGTGTTCTTCTACGCCGGCATCAGCCACGTCGCCGTCTACGCCGGCAACGGCAAAGTCGTGCATGCATCGAATCCGCGCAAGCCGGTCAACGTCTTGCCGATGAAATATATGCCGTACAAGGGTGCTGTCCGTCCCGGCTGAGTGCAGCCGGCGCGTGAGTTGCGCATAGCTCGACAACAAGCCGCCCCGACCCGCAAGGGTCGGGGCGGTTCGTCGTTTCCGGATCAGACGTGCCGCCGGGCCCGCCGACCGATGGCGCCTAGCCTGGACCGGTGATGTCATCGGGGTCTGTCCTGCACCCAGCCGTCCGGTCCGCCACCGAGGCCGACTGCGCCCGGATTCGCTCGTTGATTGTGGAGCTGGCCGTTTACGAACGGTCCGGGCAGGAGGTGAAGGTGACTGTCGAGCAGCTCCGAACGGCGCTGTTCGGCCCGCAGCCGGCGGCGTACGCGCTGGTTGCCGAGGACCGCAGCGGCGAGGTCGCCGGCTTCGCGCTGTACTTCCTCAACTTCTCGACCTGGGAGGGCGTGCACGGCATCTACCTCGAGGATCTGTACGTCTCCCCCGAGCATCGCGGCACCGGCCTGGGAAAGGCACTGCTGCAGTCGCTGGCTGCCCTTGCGGTGAGCCGCGGGTACGCCCGCTTCGAGTGGTCGGTACTGGACTGGAACCAGCCTTCGATCGACTTCTATCTCGCCATGGGGGCGATACCGATGGACGGCTGGACGGTCTACCGGCTCACCGGAGCCGCGCTGCTGAAGGCTGCGAGCGGTGTCACCGTCGGCTGACGCCGGGCCCTGCCCGGCGCGACCCTAAGACACAGCTCCCGAAAAACGGAACCGGGCCGCGCGTCGAAGCGATGCGCGACCCGGCTCTGGTGGTGTCTCAGCGGAGCCGGGAACCTTACTCGGCGTCCGCCTTGACCTTGTTGGTGTCCACGCCGATACCCGGCCCCATGGTGGTGGAAAGGGTGATCTTGCGGAGGTAGCGGCCCTTGGAGCTGCTGGGCTTCAGCCGCAGGATCTCCTCCAGCGCGGCGAAGTAGTTCTCCTGGAGCTTCTCGACCGGGAAGGACGCCTTCCCGATGATGAAGTGCAGGTTGGCGTGCCGGTCCACCCGGAACTCGATCTTGCCGCCCTTGATGTCGGTCACCGCCTTGGCGACGTCCATGGTCACCGTGCCGGTCTTCGGGTTCGGCATCAGGCCGCGGGGGCCGAGCACCCGGCCGAGGCGGCCGACCTTACCCATCAGATCCGGGGTGGCAACGACGGCGTCGAAGTCGAGGTAGCCGCCGGCCACCTTGGCGATCAGATCGTCGGAACCGACCTCGTCGGCTCCAGCGGCCAGGGCTGCCTCGGCACGGTCACCGGTGGCGAAGACGAGGACCCGCGCCGTCTTGCCGGTGCCGTTGGGCAGGTTCACGGTGCCGCGGACCATCTGGTCCGCCTTTCGGGGATCGACCCCCAGCCGGACGGCGACATCGAGCGTCTCATCAAACTTGGCCGAGGAGCTCTCCTTGGCGAGGTTGACGGCGTCGACAGGGGTGTAGAGCTTGTCCGCATCGACCTTGCCGGCTGCGGCACTGTAGGACTTGCTGCGCTTCATGACTGGTTCCTTGCTTTCGTCTCAGAGCCGGACGGCTCTACCAGTGTGGTTCGGGTCGCGCGCGGCCCTCCCACGGAGTTCGGTCTTACTTCGTGACGGTCACGCCCATGGAGCGGGCGGTGCCTTCCACGATCTTGATGGCGGCCTCGACGTCGTTGGCGTTCAGGTCAGGCAGTTTGGTGGTGGCGATCTCGCGTACCTGATCGGCGGTGATCTTGCCCACCTTGGTGGTGTGCGGCACCCCGGAGCCCTTCTGCACTCCGGCGGCCTTCTTGATGAGTTCGGCTGCAGGCGGCGTCTTGGTGATGAAGGTGAAGCTGCGGTCCTCGTAGATGGTGATCTCAACGGGGATGACGTTGCCGCGCTGCGACTCGGTCGCGGCGTTGTACGCCTTGCAGAACTCCATGATGTTGACGCCGTGCGGACCGAGCGCGGTGCCGACGGGCGGTGCGGGGGTGGCGGAGCCGGCGTTCAAGGCAACCTTGACGAGCGCCGCTACTTTCTTCTTGGGTGGCATAACTGTGCGGGTCCTTCGTGAGTCGGCTCCCGGATGGGCCCCGGGGGCTTGGTGGCCGGGCCTGGCGGCTCGACCGGATGGATGGGTGGTACGTGAACGCTTGGGTCCCTCAGACCTTCTGGATCTGCGGGAAGGTCAAGTCGACCGGGGTCTCCCGACCCAGGATCTCCACCAGGGCCTTGAGGCGCTGGTTGTTCACGTTGATCTCGGTGATAGTCGCGTGCACTCCGGCGAAGGGGCCGTCGACCACCATCACGGAGTCACCTACGGCGAAGTCGGCGACCTCGACCTTCTTCTTCCGGCGGCTCGGGGTCTGAGAAGCCGCGTTCGCAGCCGCAATGACCGACGGCGCCAGCATCTTCTCGACCTCGTCGATGCTCAACGGCACCGGCTGGTTGGAGTGGCCGACGAAGCCGGTCACCGACGGCGTGTGCCGGACCGTCGACCACGACTCGTCGGTGAGGTCCATCCGAACCAGGACATAGCCGGGTAGCACGGTGCGACGGAGCTGCTTGCGCTGCCCGTTGCGGATCTCGGTGACCTCTTCGGTGGGCACGATGATCTCGTAGATGTAGTCCTCCATGTTGAGCGAGGACACCCGGTTCTGGAGGTTCTGCTGGACCTTGTTCTCCATCCCCGAGTAGGTGTGCACCACGTACCAGTCGCCGAACTTGCTCCGAAGGTCGCTGCGAAACGCCTCCAGGGCGTCGTGGACCTCGTCGCTCTCCTCATCCTCGTCTTCCTCGGCGACCTCAGGCTCAGCCTCCTCCGCGCGCCCGAAGTCGAGGTTCAGATCGAGGTCGTCGTCCTCTGACTCGCGGGTCGAGGTGTCGGATCCGAAGTCGAGATTGATGTCGACGTCGTCATCACGGGACGGCCGATAGTCCTCGGTACCGAAGTCGATCTCGAAGTCGTCGCCGGAGGGCGCCGGATCGGATGAGCTCACAGCTGGCGTCGGGCTTTCCGGCTCACGGCTCTCCGAGGAGCCTGCGGCGGAAAAGGTCTCTGACACGTCAATATCTCCGTAACTAATCTGTTCGTGCGAGGGCATCAGCTGAAAATTTTGAAGATGACCCAGCCGAAGCCGAGGTCCAGCAAACTGACGATGCCGATGATGAAAAGGACGAAGATCAGCACGACCACGAAGTACTGCACGAGCTGCTGACCGGTCGGATAGACCACCTTCCGCAGCTCGCCTACGCTCTCCCGGACGAACTGCGCCGGACCGGTACGTCGTTGCTTCTCGACCGGGCGGGTCTGGCGGGGGGTGACCTTGTCCTTCTTGGTACGTCCGCGGGTGGCGACAACGTTCTCGCTGGGCTCGGCCGCCCGCTTCCGACGGGCACCCACGCTCACCAGCTGGTCGTCGGCGCCGGCGCCCGCGTGGTCGGTATCCTCCCGAAGCTCCTCGGGTACGTCGACGGCCTCCCGACCGCCGTCAAGGGTCTCGGAGGGGCTGGCGAACGCGGGCTCGCCGTCTTGGTCTCGCCCCGTCGACGGCTCGAACGGGTCGGTGTCGTCTGCCTCGGAGCCGAGCTCGACGGGATGATCGGCGGCGGACTCGGGGTGCGTGGGGTCGGCGGACGCGGGGTTCGACCGGGTCGAATCCTTTTCCTTGTCGTCAGCCACGCTCGTGATCCTTCGCCTCGTCTGTCAGTGGCGCGGTCCGGTGGACACCGAGACAAAGCGTTCCCGGGGATCCACAGACCGCATCGTTTCCTGCACGCGCAGGAGCGAATCCGCAGGGCAAGAGGGACTTGAACCCACAACCTTCGGTTTTGGAGACCGATGCTCTGCCAGTTGAGCTATTGCCCTTCCATGGTGACACCGCGTGCGCCGGGCGCCTCGAGGGCGCACAAGAACAGTGGTGGTTCCACCAAGACGTCGAGTGTACGCAGGTTTGCTACCAGAGTCGAACCCAGATCCCGCCGCCGTTGCGATCCTATCGCCGGTGGATCGGGCTACTCCGCCAGCAGCTTCTCGGTAGCCGCCAGCAGCACGCAGACGGCCAGTCCCTCGATGGCTGAGGTGAGCTCGCTGGGCGACGGGAACGTCGGCGCGATCCGGATGTTTCGATCCCGCGGGTCAACCCCGTACGGGAACGCGGCACCGGCTCCGGTCATCGCGATGCCGGCAGCTTTGGCCAAGGCGACGACTCGGGTGGCCGTACCGTCGGCAACGTCCAGGCTGATGAAGTATCCGCCGTCCGGATCGGTCCAGGTCGCTGCACCGAGCTGACCCAATCGGGCGGTGAGGATCTCGTTCACCAGCTCGAATTTGGGCGCGATGATCCCCCGGTGTCGCTCCATCAGGGCACGGACGCCGTCGGAGTCGCGCAGGAAGCGGGCGTGTCGGAGATGGTTGATCTTGTCCGGGCCGATGGTGCGCTTGCTCAGGTTCCGCAGGTACCAGGCGACGTTGTCTGGGGAGCTGGCGAAGAACGACACCCCGCTGCCGGCGAAGGTGATCTTCGAGGTGGAAGCGAACAGCAGCACTCGGTTGCGGTTGCCGGCCTCGTCCGCCATGCCGAGGACATCCAGCGCCGGCGGGTGGCGGTCGGTGAGGTGGTGCACCGCGTACGCGTTGTCCCAGAAGATGCGGAAGTCCGGGGCCGCGGCCGGCATGGACACCAGTGCCCGCGTCACCTCCTCGGTGTAGACCGCGCCGGTGGGGTTGGCGTAGGTCGGAACGACCCACATGCCGCGGACAGACGGGTCAGAGGCCACCAGCCGACCAACGGCGTCCAGGTCGGGACCGTCGGCGCTCAGCGGCACTGTCACCATGTCGATGCCGAACTGCTCGCACAGCGCGAAATGTCGGTCGTAGCCCGGCACCGGGCAGATGAAGGTGACCTTCTGCTCCCTGCTCCATGGCTGGACGGAGTCCACAGTGCCCTTGAGCAGGGCGTACACAAGCGTGTCGTGCATGATCGCGAGGCTCGCGTTGTCGCCGGCGACCAGCTGGTCCACCGGGACGTTCAACACCTCGGCGAAGATCTGCCGGATGTCGAGCAGTCCCGCGGTGCCGCCGTAGTTGCGGCAGTCGGCACCAGAGGCGTCGGTGTAGTCCCCCTCCCCGGGCAAGGACAGCAGCGCGTTCGAGAGGTCAAGCTGGGCGGCGGCCGGCTTACCCCGGGTCAGATCGAGCTTCAACCCGCGGTCTACGAGGGCGTCGTACGCCTTCGTCTGCTCCTCGTGCAGCGCGGTGAGTTCGTTCCGGTTCAAAACGGCCAGGCTCATTGGGGACATCCATTGGTTGAGGGGTGGATCAGCGATCGGGCGGCAGTCTATCCAGAGCGGCCGGTCAGCGCCGCTGGATTCCGGCTTCCCTGAAAGTGCCCGAATGCGCTGTGGACCGCCGGCGGCTCGGATGATAACTACAGTGCGGCTATGACAGCGCATCCAGCACCTCCGGCGAACTCCAACATCGCACGTTGGCTCGCCGAACGGGCAGCCGCCGACCCGAACCTGCCGGCCATCAAACAGGGCGACACGATCGTCACCTTCGGCGCGTTGGACGCCGCCGCCGCTCGATGCGCTCGGGTCCTCGCCGACGCCGGCGTGGAGACTGGCGACCGGGTGGCGCTGATCCTGCCGAATGTTGGCTACTTCCCCGTCGCCTACTACGCCGCGCTGCGGCTGGGCGCGATCGCCGTACCGATGAACCCGCTGCTCAAGGCCGCGGAGATCGCCTACGCCTGGGAGGACTCCGGCGCAAAGATTGCGGTCGTGTTCGCGTCCTTTCTGGAAGAGGCCACCCACGCGGCCGCGGTCACGGGAACCGACATCGTCGCCGCCACTCCAGGCGACTTCGACACCCAGCTCGCACAAACGGCTCCGGTTGAGGAGGTAGCCCAACGGCTGGGCTCTGACACTGCGGTCCTGCTGTACACCTCGGGGACGACCGGGACGCCGAAAGGCGCCGCGCTGAGCCACCACAACCTGGAGACCAACGTCCGGACCTCACTGGAGACGCTGATGCCGCTCGCGCCCGGCGACGTCGTATTCGGCGGGTTGCCGTTGTTCCACTCGTTCGGTCAGACGGTCGGACTGAACGCTGCGATCGCCGGAGGCGCCTGCCTGACGCTGCTGCCGAAGTTCGACGGCGAGTCTGCCCTGGAGATCGTTCAGCGCGACCGGGTCACGGTCTTCCTCGGCGTACCGACGATGTACATGGGGCTGCTGGCGGTGAAGAACCCCAGCCGGTTCGACACCAGCACGCTGCGGGTGGCCGCCTCCGGCGGGGCGTCCCTGCCGGTCCACGTGCTGCAGGCCGTGCAGCAGACTTTTGGATTCCTGCTGCTCGAGGGGTACGGGCTGTCGGAGACCTCCCCGATCGCCTCGTTCAACCACCCCGACCGACCCACCAAGCCGGGCACCATCGGGACACCGATCCGCGGAGTCGAGTTCCAGCTGTGGGACGCCGACGACCGGCCGGTCGGCGACGGCGAGATCGGCGAGATCGTCATCCGAGGGGAGAACGTAATGAAGGGGTACTGGAACCAACCTCAGGCGACCGCGGAGGCGATGCGCGGCGGCTGGTTCCACACCGGTGATCTGGCCACTCGGGACTCCGACGGCTACTACACCATCGTCGACCGGCTCAAGGACATGATCATCCGGAATGGCTTCAACGTGTACCCCCGCGAGGTGGAGGAGGTGCTTTACGCCCATCCAGACGTCGCGGAGGCCGCCGTCTTCGGTGTACCTGACGAAAGACACGGTGAGGAGATCGCCGCCCTGGTCAGTCCACGTGAAGGCGCCACGGTCACCGAGGACGAGCTGCGCGCGTGGGTGAAGGAACGCGTGGCGGCGTACAAGTATCCCCGGACGGTCCGCTTCGGCACGCTGCCGAAGGGACCGACCGGCAAGATCCTCAAACGCGAGATACGGCTCGACTGAGCGAGCGGGTCGAACCAGATGGGTCGGTCGTCGCGGCCGGCCCTGAACCGGCCGTCTCGGAGCTGACGTCGAGATGGGCGCTGCTGTCAGGAGACGGACGCGTCGCTGCTCGCGGGTGTCCGGCGCTTGGTCACCAGGACGGGGCAGGAGGCGTGCCGCACGCACTGCTCACTGACCGATCCGAGCACCACCTCCTTGAATCCGCCGAGCCCGCGAGACCCGACGACGAGGAGCCGGGCGCCCTCGGAGGCCTGAATCAGGCTCTTGGCTGGGCTGGAGTGGTAGACGCGGTAGTTGACGGTCACCGTCGGGAACGCCTCAACCATGGCTCGGGTGCCCCCGACGAGATCGTCGCGGACCGCCTCCTCCAGTTCCTCTGCGGTCGAGACGTAGCCGAACTTCCAGTTGGCCGGCCGAGGTGCGGTGGCGATCGACCAAGCTCGGACCACCGTGACCGGGGAATGGAGCTCATGACCGAGCCTCAGGGCGACCCGCAGCGCCTCGTCCGCGCTGCCGGATCCGTCGTGCCCGACCACGATGGTGGTCGAGTCGACGGCCTCGGCCAGCTGCTCGGCGCCTGCCACCGTCTCGATCGAATGGTCTTCGCCAGCCTCCCGCCGGCCTGCTTCGTTGGTCGTCATGGCTGGATCTGCCCGACCAGTGCGCTGTGCGCCCCCAGCTTCGCCGTGTTTCCCGCGATCTGGACGTCGCCGACATCAAGCACCGAGACGATGCCGTCGGCCACGCTGACCTCAGTCGCTGAGTCCCTGAAGTTGACCAGGACCACCATGTCGCCCCGCTCGACCAGCAGCCAGCCTTCGGCGTCATGAGAGCTGGTGATCGACTTGTCGAACCGGGGATCGGTCAGATCCGGGTAGGTGCGGCGGAGGACGATGAGCCGGCGGTAGAAATCGAGCAGTCCTGCGTGCCTGGGCTCGGACACCTCCTCCCAGTTGAGCTTGGAGTTCGTGAAGGTTTCGACGTCCTGGGGGTTGGGCACGGCGCTGACATCCCAATCCATCTGCGCGAACTCTTCCAGGCGGCCTTTGGCAACCTTCTCCGCCAGCTCAGGCTCCGGATGTGAGGTGAAGAACTGCCAGGGAGTGGATGCCCCCCATTCCTCACCCATGAAGATCATCGGCGTGAACGGGCTCAGCAGAGTGACCAGCGCGGCGATCTGCAGCTGCTGGTGGTTGAGCTTGGACGACAGTCGCTCACCGGCTGCTCGGTTGCCTATCTGGTCGTGGTTGTCCGAGCACACCACCAGTCGCCAGGTCGGCGTGCGCAGGGTGTCGATCTTGTTGCCGTGGCTGCGCCCACGGAAGGTCGACACCGTGCCGTCGTGGAAGAACCCCGCCTCGAACACCTTGCCGAGGGAGGACAGCGACTCGAAGTCGGCGTAGTAGCCGGTGGTGTCGGATGTCAGGCTGACGTACAGCGCGTGGTGGAAGTCGTCACTCCACTGCGCGGTGAGTCCATAGCCGCCAGCCTCTCGGGCAGTGATCATCCGAGGGTCGTTCATGTCCGACTCGGCAATGAGCGAAAGCGGACGGTTGAGGAACGTGCTGAGCGCCTCCGTCTGGACTGCCAGCTCCTCCAACACGTGGGTGGCGCGGGTGTCGATCAGCGCATGCACCGCATCCAACCGGAGCCCGTCGACGTGGTAGTCCTTGAGCCACATCATCGCGTTGTCGATGATGTAGCGGCGGACCTCGTCAGAGTCCTCACCGTCGAGGTTGACGGTGTCACCCCAGACGTTCGCCTGGCCCTGTTTGAGGTACGGGCCGAAGTGCGGCAGGTAGTTCCCGCTCGGTCCCAGGTGGTTGTAGACCACGTCTTGAATGACAGCCAGTCCGCGCTGATGGCATGCGTCGACGAACTGCTGGTACGCCGCGGGTCCACCGTACTGCTCGTGGACGCTGTACCAGAGCACACCGTCGTACCCCCAGCCATGCGGACCGTTGAAGCCGTTGACCGGCATCACCTCGACGAAGTCCACGCCCAGGTCGACGAGATGATCCAGCCGCTCTATGGCGGAGACCAGCGTCCCTTCCTGGGTGAAGGTGCCGACGTGCAGCTCGTAGATCACCCCGCCGGGCAGCTGCTTTCCGGTCCACAGCTCATCGCCCCAGGCGTAGCTGGAGTGGTCGAAAGTGCGGGACAGCTGATGCACCCCATTCGGCTGTCGCCGGGATCTGGGGTCGGGAAGGACGTCGCCATCGTTGATGATGAAGCCGTAGTCGACGTCGGCGGCCACCAGGTCCTCCGGCAGGTTGGCCGGGTGCCACCAGTCGGCGTCATCGCGCCCCATCGGGAACCGGCGGTCGGCGATGGCCAGGGTCACCTTGTCGGCGCGAGGAGCCCAGACGGACAGCTGCTCAATCTGATTCACAGTTCACAACCCACCAGTACGGGCTCGGGGACAAGGTCGATGCCGAAGGTTGCGCGGACGCCGTCACGCACCTGCCGGGCAAGAAAAAGTACATCATCGGCGCGCGCACTGCCGCGGTTGGTCAGCGCGAGGGTGTGCTTGGTGGACAGGGTCGCCGGCCCGGGGCCGAACCCGCGGCCGAAGCCGGACTGCTCGATCAGCCAGGCCGCACTGACCTTGACCCGGCCGTCGGCGGGGAACCGCGGCGCGGACTCCGGCAGCCTGGCCGCCTGCTCCGGCTCCAGCACCGGGTTAGTGAAGAACGAGCCGGCGCTCCAGGTGTCGTGGTCGCTCTCGTCCAGGACCATACCTTTGCGGGCACGCAGCTCCAGCACCGCAGCCCGCACCCGGGCCGTATCGACCCGGTCGCCGACCGTCACACCGAGGTGGCGGGCCAGCTCGGCGTAGCGGATCGGCGCGGAGAGACTGGCCAGCCTGAGCTGGAAGGTCACCGACAGCACGACGTACCGACCGGGGTCGGTCTTGAACCGGGAGCTGCGGTACCCGAACCCGCAGTCGGCCGGCGCGAAGGTGGCGCGGCGGCCCGTCTGCCGATCCCAGGTGCGTACCGTCTCGATGGTCTGGCTGACGTCGCTGCCGTACGCGCCCACGTTCTGGATCGGCGTGGCGCCGACCAGCCCCGGAATCCCGGACAGCGTCTCCAGGCCGCTCCACTCCTGGCCGACCGCGTACGCCACGAAGTCGTCCCAGTCCTCGCCCGCCGCGACGGTGGCGATCGAACCGGAGCAGGCGGACACGTCGGCGCTGATACCCGTGGTGGCGATTCTTATCACGCTGCCCTCGAATCCGCTGTCGCCCACCAGGAGGTTTGACCCACCGCCGATGATGAGCACCGGCTCTCCGGCGGCATCCAGGTCGCGGACGCAGTCGATCAGCTCTGCCTCGGTGGCGACGGTGACCAGGCGTCGGGCAGGCCCTCCGACGCGAAGAGTGGTGTAGGACGACAGCCGGACATCGGTCAGTTCATCGGTTACGCTCATCCGAACGACCCGAGGTCGACTTCGGCGCGGGCGGCACCGAGCACCTTGATCCCATCGCAGACCGCATCGATACCGATGGTCACGACTCCACCGTCCACTGCGGTCACGGTAGCGGTGAAAACCACCTCAGCACCCTGGTCGTCGTCGGGCACCAGGACCGGTTTGGTGAACCGGGCGAAATAGGAGGTCACCTTGGAGGGGTCACCGACCCAGTCCGTGACCACGCGAAGCGCCGCTGCCATCGTCAGCATCCCGTGGGCGACGACTCCGGGAAGTCCGACGCGAGCAGCAAATCGCTCAGAGTAGTGAATCGGGTTGAAGTCGGTGGATGCCCCCGCATAGCGAACCAGGTCCGCACGGGTGAAGCGCACTGCTAACTCCGGCAGCGCGGTGCCCACCTCCAGGTCCGCCACGCTGATCCCGCTCATGCCGCGGACTCGTGTGTGTGGAAGAACGTCGCGACGGCCGTGCACACCGGCTCCCCCTCAATGGTCTGCACGTCGACCGACGACGTGATGATGTCGGCTGTGCCGCGAGTCCGGACCTTGTCGATCCTCAGCTGGGCGGTCACGGTGTCGCCGGCTCGCAGCGGCCGCCGATAGTCGAAGCGCTGGTCGCCGTGCACGATGCGTCGCAGTGCCAGCCCGAGGTCGGGATCGTCGAACATCGACTTCCAGGCGTCGCTCGAAATGACAGCAACAAAGGTCGGCGGCGCCAACGGCTGAGAGCCGGCGTAGGCCGGATTATCGTCACCGATCGCGGCCGCGAACTCCGCGATCTTGGCAGCGGACACCACATAGGGCTGGGTCGGGGGGTAAGAGCGGCCTGCGTGCTCTGCGGAGATGGCCATGCACCCACGCTAACGGAGTCCACCGACGTTATGTCGCAGTAGCCATTGGCAGCCCGCTCGGCGGCATGCCGGTGATGGGTGTGCAACCCTCAGGCGTGCAGCGCCGAGGCGTCGTACCGCTGCAGCAGGAGCGGGGCGACCAGGTCGCCGAGCGGCGGCGCCACGACCATTCCCTGATCGGCAGCCAGCCGCAGCAGCGGGTCCAGCAACAGCCCCGGCGAGACGAACAGCGGCAGGATCGCCGTCGGGCGGTCGAGCCGGGCCAGCACCTCCTTCGAGCGCGGTGGCCGGGTACCGAATGCTGCCTCGACAGCCCCTGAGCGGGTGACCGCGAGCCGGACGGCCAAATCGCGCACCGCATCGTTCGCCGCGTCGTCCGACGACCCGACCGAGAACAGCAGCACCGAGGTGTCGTCGGGAATGCCCGCGAGCCGGAGGCTCTGCTGCAGGAGGTCCAGCACGTCGTCACCGGTACCGACGATGTCCGCGATCCGCAACTGGAGGCCGCTCCGCTCAGACGCGGCGGCAACTGCCTGCGGCACGTCGACGGTGGCATGAAACGCGCTGGTGAACAGCAGCGGCGCCACCACGCCCTGCTGGAATCCTTGTTCGGCGAGGTCGAGGGCGGCAGTGGTCAGATCCGGGTCGGTCAGGTCGAGGTAGGCGTAGGCGGTGGGAATGGAGCCTAACCGCCGGGCCGCCAGCATCAGCGAACGGATGGACGACGTTACGCCGGCGTGCCTACTGCCGTGCGCGAGCCCGATCAGGGGGAGGTCAGCGGCCATGGGCGCTAGTCTGCATCGAGACAGGCAACATCCGTGCACGCAAATAAGCCGCCCGCTGATGCGGGCGGCTCTCGTCGGCACAGCACGGCAGCTTCCGAGGTGGGCAGCGGCGCCAGCCGCTTTCGCAGCAGGTCAGCGGGTCTCGCGGTGCGGGGTGTGACTGCGGCAGCGCGGGCAGAACTTCTTCAGCTCCAGGCGGTCCGGGTCGTTGCGCCGGTTCTTCTTGGTGATGTAGTTGCGCTCTTTGCACTCGGTGCAGGCAAGGGTGATCTTCGGCCGCACATCGGTGCTCCTGGCCATGGCTGTTTCCTCAATCTGTCGTCGATGTCGTGCATAGCGGTGCCTCTGGCCGGGATCCGGACCGCAGCTGCGGCCGAACCCTGACCTCGGTAGCGGGAGCGGGACTCGAACCCGCGACACAGCGATTATGAGCCGCTTGCTCTACCGCCTGAGCTATCCCGCTGAGAACCCCAGCTGCCGGTGTCCCGACCGATCCCACGGCTGAAGCCTTGAGGAGATCGCTGCCGATGCGCGGTGGCACCGGAGCTGAGCTTCGAGCCCCCATGCGGAATCGAACCGCAGACCTTCTCCTTACCATGGAGACGCTCTGCCTACTGAGCTATAGGGGCCTGACCGGCACGCCAGATCTGACGCGCCGACGACCAAAGATACACACTCCCCCGCGGCTGGCGCGAATCGACCAGAGCCCCCATGGAGTGTGAATTGCAGCCCACGGGAACTGCGCCGAGCCGAACGCAGCAGGCCCCGACCGGAGTCGGGGCCTGCTCGGCACAGCGTGGCAGGTGTTGGGTTCGAACCAACGTAGGCTGAGCCGGCAGATTTACAGTCTGCTCCCTTTGGCCACTCGGGCAACCTGCCAGGCTCCGCGGGCAAACGCGGGGCGCGGGAAACAATAGCAAGCCCGTCCGGATCTGCCCAAAGCGATACCGGCCGGCCGCCGTGGCGCTGCCATCGACCCGGTGCGCGAGGCCATCGTCGGCGCCGTGACCCGTTGCCGAGCGGGTGTACCGGTTGGGCAGAATGGGCGCCAGCAGGATCGTTACGCGTGACTCACGATAGAGACGGAGCATGGGGTGGCATCAGAGAGTTCGTTCGACATCGTCAGCAAGGTCGATCGGCAAGAGGTCGACAACGCCTTGAATCAGGCGGCTAAGGAAGTTCATCAGCGTTTCGACTTCAAGAACACTGACGCTTCGATCCGGTGGTCCGGGGAGGCGATCGAGATGGAGGCGGTGTCGGAGGAGCGCGTGAAGGCAGTACTGGACGTATTCCAGTCCAAGCTGGTCAAGCGTGGGGTGAGCCTCAAGGCGCTCGATGCGGGCGAGCCCCGGTCGGCGGGAAAGCTGTACAAGATCACCGCCACGACGTCGGAGGGCATCAGTCAGGAGAACGCCAAGAAGGTCACCAAGCTGATCCGGGACGAGGGACCCAAGGGCGTCAAGGCGCAGATCCAAGGGGACGAGCTGCGGGTCAGCAGCAAGAGCCGTGACGATCTCCAGGCCGTCCAGGCACTGATCAAGGCGCAGGACTACGACTTCGCCGTACAGTTCACCAACTACCGCTGATCGGGCCCACTGACAGCATTGTCAGTGGGTACGGGTTATATGGCTGTATGCACTTTCGTTATCTAGGCAACTCTGGCTTCAAGATCTCTGAGATCACCTACGGCAACTGGCTCACGCACGGGTCTCAGGTGGAGAACGAGACCGCCACCCGCTGCGTACGCGCCGCGCTCGAGGCCGGCATCACCACCTTCGACACAGCAGACGTGTACGCCAACACCAAGGCCGAGACAGTCCTCGGTGAGGCGCTCAAGGGCGAGCGGCGGGAGTCACTGGAGATCTTGACCAAGGTCTTCGGCCCCACGGGCCCCAAGGGCCACAATGATGTGGGACTGTCCCGCAAGCACATCATGGAGTCCATCGACGGCTCGTTGAGCCGGCTGCAGACCGACTACGTCGACCTCTACCAGGCTCACCGGTTCGACTATGAGACGCCGCTGGAAGAGACCATGCAGGCGTTCGCCGACCTGGTCCGGCGGGGGAAGGTGCTCTATGTCGGCGTCAGCGAGTGGACCGCCGACCAGTTGCGCGCCGGCCATGACCTGGCTTCCCAGCTCGGCATCCAGCTGATCTCCAACCAGCCGCAGTACTCGATGTTGTGGCGCGTCATCGAGGGCGAGGTCGTGCCGACGTCGTTGGAGCTGGGGATCTCTCAGGTGGTCTGGTCGCCCATCGCCCAAGGCGTGCTGACGGGGAAGTACCGCCCAGGCGAGCAGCCACCAGAAGGCACACGGGCCACCGATGACAAGGGCGGCGCCAACATGATCAAGCGATTCATGAACGACGACGTGCTGACCCGGGTCCAGAAGCTCAGCCCGATCGCCGACGAGCTGGGGCTCAGCATGGCTCAGCTAGCGGTGGCCTGGGTGCTGCAGAACGAGAACGTCGCAACGGCCATCATCGGCGCGTCCCGGCCGGAGCAGGTGCATGACAACGTCCAGGCGGCCGGCGTGACGATTCCGGCCGAGGCGCTCAGCCGGATCGATGACGCGCTGGGCGACGTCGTCGAGCGGGACCCGGCGAGGACCCAGGACAGCTCCCCGAAGACCCGGGAGGCCTGAGGCCGGTTAGTCGGCGTATCAGTCGGCGGCGGAGGTGTCGCTGGGCACGACGGGAAGCATGGCCTGAGCAAGGCCGAACCCGTCCGGGGCCCGGTACTCCGCCGCCTTCTTCTGCTCCTTCGCGCCGTCACCGTGGGTCGGGAGGTCCTCGGTCGGCACCGGGAGCCCGTGGGCCAGCACCTGCTCGGTCGGGGTCAGCTGCCGGATCGCGATGGCGCTGACCTGCTCGGGGTGGGTGGCCGCGAACTCGGAGTAGATATCGGGGTCATGTTGCCCGTCGTCACCCACCAGCGTCCAACGGATCTGCGGGAAGTCCTCGGCGAGCTGTTTCAGCGAGTTTCGCTTGTGCTCCTGGCCGCTGCGGAACCATCCGGTGTTGGTCGGGCCCCAGTCAGTCATCAGCATCGGGCCGGTCGGATACTCGTGCCGGCGCATGAAGCGGATCAGGGTCGGCGCAGTGTTCCAGGCGCCGGTGGACAGGTAGACGATCGGCGCGCCGGGCCGCTGTTCGAGCAACCGGCGGTAGAACTCCGGCATGCCGGGCACCACCTTGCGCGCACTCTCGTGCCTGACGAAGGTGTTCCAGGCTGCGATCAGCGGGCGCGGCAGCGCCGTGACCATGATGGTGTCGTCGATGTCGCTGACCAGACCTTCGCGAATGTCGGCGCCGAGGATCAGCACCCGCGCGGCCACCTGGTCCTGGTCCGCGACCTTGACCATGATCTCGTGCCATCCCGGCTCCAGGCCGTGCTGGTCGAACCGGGCGTCAAGGTAGCCACCGCGGTCCGTGGTGGCCTGCCTCGGTCCGGTAGGAAGCTCAACGGTGACGCTGACCCCGACGGCGGGCGCGGTGAAGAACACCCGCCAGCCGCGGTGGCGCTCCGGTTCGTCGGGCTCCTCCGAGGTCCACTCGTCAGCCTCGTCGTCGGGCAGCTGACCACGGGTGAGGACCACGCGTCCCAGCACCCGAACGAACTGGTCGTTGCCGTAGCCGATGTAGCTGATCAGCCGTTCACGCCAGTCCCGGCCGCGCAGCACCCGGGCCACCCGGCCACGGATAACGTCCTCCAGATCAGCGGAGAAGTGCGAGTTGGGCATGCCCCAACTTAACCGTGGGCCGCGCCGGGCCTCAGATCGGGCTCGAACAACTGGCCGGACCCCAGAGCTTAGCCGGCGGGCGGGGCAGCCAGATCGGCGATCTCGGAGGTCAGCCGGGCGAGGTCTCGGCCGGGCAGAGCCTGCGGCGTCGCCCATTCCAGCGCGTCGAATGGGCACTCCTCGACGCAGATGCCGCAGAACATGCACAGCGACCAGTCGATGGCGAACCGGTCCAGCACGTTGCGGGTGCGGGTCCGAGCCCCCGGCGGAAGGTCCGGAATGGGCTCGGTATGGGAATCGATGGTGATGCACCAGCTGGGGCACTCGCGGGCGCAGATCATGCAGGACGTGCAGTTGGGCTCAATCAAGACGATCGAGCCGTGGCCGCTCATCGGCCCCTCCTGCGGACTCGGCCGCCGGCGGTCGCGGCAGCCACGTCGGCAGGTTCAGCCGGCGGTTGACGCCGATCCCGATTGCCCCAGAGCTCGGGATCCGGTACGCCTGGCGGAGCCATCCGGCGCCGACTCGGCGAAGCGTCGCTCTCCCCGGGCTCCTTCGCGCCGGGCCAGTCCACGACGGCCCGAGCGCCCAGCACCTCCTCCTTGCGCAACGGGACGCCCTCGAAGGTCGCGCTCAGCAGCAGTCGTCGGCTGTCACCACCGCGGAACCGGATCCCGAACAACTCGGCAGACTCGCGCTCGTGCCAACCGGCACCGGGGAAAACAGTGCGGATGCTGTCCAGCACCGGCTCATCCCGAGGCACCGCGGTGGTCAGCATCAGTGCCCTCCCGTGGGAGAGGTCTCGGAGCAGCACCGTGACGTGGAAGGTGGTGGTCCGACCGATGTCGTCGCTGCAGCCGAGCCAGTCGAAATAGTCACAACCGTCGGCTCGAGCTTCGGTGAGGGTCGTCAGCCAGTCGGCAGGGTCCACCTCGGCGGAGGTCAGGAGCGTCCCCGTCATCGCCGTAACCGACCGGAGATCTGGTTCAGCACGTCGGTCAATGCGTCCGGAGGCGGTGGGCAGCCTGGTACGAAGAAGTCGACCTCGACCAGCTGATCAATTCCCTTGGTCACCGCGTAGGAGTCCCAGTAGGGCCCACCGGAGGAGGCGCAGGCACCGAAAGACACCACGGTCGGGCGCCGACCGCCGTATGTCCGGGCGGCGTCAACCACTGCCGCCACGCTTGGTGCGATCCGGTCGGTGACAGTGCCCGACACGACCACCACTACCTGCCCGTCTGTCGCCGATTCCCGTGTCGGCGGGTTCAGCCCAGCGGCCGCGACCTCGAACTCCAGCGCACAGCACGCCAGCCCGACGTCGACGACCACCAACGACTGGTCGCCGTACCAGTCGAGCCACCTCACCCCCGCCACGTATCTCAGGCTAGTGCCGCCCTGCGATGAACCCGGGCGCCCGGCGGCCAGCTGGTCCCAGGCGATGGATGATGCGGAGGTTCAGCCCGGGGGCCTTTATCATGGATGTTGGGCCCGATGATCCCGTACGCGTCGCTGACCGCGGCCAGGGCCACCACCTCCTCAGACGCGCCGATGTCTGGGGTACAGCTACGCCAAGGAAGAAGGCAACTCCGGGTGAAACAGGTTCACATCCTTGATCGCGTCGTCATCCGCTTCGCCGGCGACTCGGGCGACGGGATGCAGCTGACCGGGGACCGGTTCACCGCCGACTCCGCCGTCTTCGGCAACGACATCTCCACCCTGCCGAACTTCCCGGCCGAGATTCGCGCTCCAGCCGGGACGCTGCCGGGCGTGTCGAGCTTCCAGCTGCACTTCGCGAACTACGACATCATGACGCCGGGCGACCGTCCGGACGTGCTGGTGGCAATGAACCCGGCCGCCCTCAAGGCCAACATCGAGGACCTGCCCCGCGGCGGTGTCATCATCGCCGACACGGCCGACTTCTCGAAGCGGAACCTTGCCAAGGTCGGGTACGACTCGAACCCGCTGGAAGACGACTCGCTGTCGGACTACCAGCTGCACGCACTGGATCTGACCGGCATGACAGTCGAGGCGGTCAAGCAGTTCGGGTTGAGCCGCAAGGACTCCTCCCGGGCGAAGAACATGTTCGCCCTGGGATTGCTGGCCTGGCTGTACCACCGCCCGACCGAGGGCACCCTCGGCTTCCTTTCCACCAAGTTCGCCAGCAAGCCCGACATCCGCGACGCCAACATCACCGCCTTCAAGACCGGCTACGCGTTCGGCGAGACCACCGAGGTCTTCGCCGTGCGGTACGAGGTTGCGCCGGCGCCGATGCCTGCAGGCCGCTACCGGCAGATCTCCGGCAACCTGGCGCTGGCCTACGGGCTGATCACCGGCGCGAAGAAGGCTGGGCTGCAGCTCTTCCTCGGGTCGTACCCGATCACCCCGGCGTCCGACGTGCTGCACGAGCTCAGCAAGCATAAGCGCTTCGGGGTGATCACCTTCCAGGCTGAGGACGAGATCGCCGGGGTGGGCGCCGCTCTGGGCGCCAGCTTCGCCGGCCACCTGGGCGTGACGACCACCTCGGGCCCTGGTGTGGCACTCAAGGCTGAGACCATCGGCCTCGCTGTGATGACCGAGCTGCCGCTGGTGATCTGCGACGTGCAGCGCGCGGGTCCGAGCACCGGCATGCCCACCAAGACTGAGCAGGCCGACCTGCTGCAGGTGATGTTCGGACGCAACGGCGAGTCCCCGGTGCCTGTGCTGGCTGCCCAGTCACCGGCCGACTGCTTTGACACCGCCATCGAGGCGACCAGGATCGCGATCCGGTACCGCACGCCGGTGATCTTGCTGTCCGACGGCTACATCGCCAACGGCGCCGAGCCGTGGCAGGTGCCTGATCTGTCCGCGATCGCCCCGATCGACCCCGAGTTCGCGACCGCGCCCAACGGCAGCGACAGAGCCGGCAAGGATGTGTTCCTGCCCTACCGCCGCGATCCGGAGACCCTGGCTCGTCCGTGGGCCATTCCCGGCACGGCCGGGCTCGAGCACCGGATCGGCGGCATCGAGAAGGCCCGGGACACCGGCAACGTGTCCTACGACCCGGCCAACCATGACGAGATGGTTCGGACCCGGCAGGCCAAGATCGACGGCATCGTCCGCGAGATTCCGAACCTGACCGTCGACGACCCCGATAACGCCCGGGTCCTCGTGCTGGGATGGGGCTCCACCTACGGTCCGATCACTGCCGCGGTGCGGCGGGTGCGCAAGGCCGGACGCTCGGTTGCCCAGACCCACCTGCGGCACCTGAACCCGTTCCCCGCGAACCTGGGGGAGATCCTGCGGTCCTACGACCGGGTGATTGTGCCGGAGATGAACGTCGGCCAGTTGGCGATGCTGTTGCGCGCCAAGTACCTGGTCGACATCCATAGCTATTCCAGAGTTCGCGGGCTGCCCATCTCGCTCAGCGAACTCGCACTCGATCTCGAGTTCGAGATCGACCAACTCGAAGGAGTGAGGGTGTGACCGCCGTCGACGAGGGACAGGCCACTGCCACAGGCGCCGGCACAAGGACGCGGCACGGTCTGGCTGGTGTCCCGCTGGCTTTGACACCGCTGACCCGGAAGGACTTCACCAGCGACCAGGAGGTGCGCTGGTGCCCAGGCTGCGGCGACTACGCGGTGCTGGCGGCCTTCCAGGGCTTTATGCCCGAGCTCGGCATCAAGCGTGAGAACACGGTGATCGTGTCCGGCATCGGCTGCTCGTCGCGGTTCCCGTACTACGTGGACTCCTACGGCATGCACTCGATTCACGGCCGCGCTACCGCGATCGCCACCGGGGTGGCCACCGCCCGGGATGACGTGGCTGTCTTCGTGATCACCGGCGACGGCGACGCACTGTCGATTGGCGGGAACCACCTCATCCACGCGCTTCGGCGCAACGTGAACCTGACCATCCTGCTCTTCAACAACCGGATCTACGGGCTCACCAAGGGCCAGTACTCGCCGACGTCGGAGCTCGGCAAGGTGACCAAGTCGACTCCGATGGGATCGCTGGACAACCCGTTCAACCCGGTGTCCCTGGCGCTGGGTGCTGAGGCGACCTTCGTCGCGCGCACCATCGACTCCGACCGCAAACACTTGACCGGCGTGCTGCGAGCGGCGGCCGCGCACCGCGGCGCATCGTTTGTGGAGATCTACCAGAACTGCCCGATCTTCAACGACGGCGCCTTCGACGTCATCAAGAACTCGGAGACGTCTGCCGACGCGATCATCCCGTTGCGGCATGGTGAGCCGATCGTGTTCGGGGTCAACGGCCGGCTCGGCGTGGTCCGTGACCCCGCCTCCGGTGAGTTCGCGGTCGCGGCGGTGGCCGACGTGGGTCTCGACGCCGTGGTCGTCCACGACGAGCACCGGGCGGACCCGACGTACGCGTTCGGCCTGTCCCGGCTGACCGCCTCCGGGGTGCTGAACCAGTCCCCGATCGGGATCTTCCGCAACGTTGACGCCGAGACCTATGACGACCTGAGTCGTGAGCAGGTCGCGCTGGCATCCACCCAGGGCGGCGATGACGATGCCCTGCAGGACCTGATCGCTGGCAGCGACACCTGGAATGTTCGCTGACCTTCGGTCCCGGTCTGCCCGGCCACTGGCTGCGTGTCCTTCCGGGCGGTGACCGCCGAGGTCAATGACCGCAACGTCGGCGGGGGCACCGAGGTAACGCCGTCGGCCACCGCGACCGGCGGCGAGGGGCGCTCCCGTTACGGCATCGGATACGGGCTGGCGGCGTACTCGCTGTGGGGGCTGGTTCCGCTCTTCTGGCCGCTGGTGAACCGGTCGGGAGCGGTCGAACTGCTCGCCCACCGGGTCCTCTGGTCGTTGGTACTGGCCGTGGTGCTGCTGATCATCACCGTGCCGAAGGGCTGGTGGAGTCGGCTCCGCACGCGGCGGAGCCTGACGCTGCTGACGGTGGCGGCGGCGACCGTCTCGGTCAACTGGGGCGTCTACATCTGGTCGGTGAATTCCGGCCACGTGCTGGAGACGGCGCTCGGCTACTACATCAACCCCATCTTCTCGATCCTGGTCGGCGTGTTGCTGCTCCGGGAACGGCTTGCGGCCGTCCAGTGGGTCAGCGTCGGGTTGGCGGCGGCCGCCGTCGTCGTGCTCACCATCGACTACGGGCAGCTGCCGTGGATCGCCCTCGTGCTGGCCGCCAGCTTCGCGACCTACGGGGTGATGAAGAAGCAGCTGAACGCCGGCGCGGTGGAGACGCTGACGGTGGAGTCGGCCATCCTGACGCCGCCGGCGCTGGCGTACCTCGGGTACCTGCAGTTCACCGGCGCGCTGACTTTTGGCCACCTGGGCTGGGGCTACTCGCTGCTGCTGACGACCACCGGGGTTGTCACCATCGTCCCGCTGCTGTTCTTTGCCGCATCCGCTACCCGACTGCCGCTGAGCACACTGGGTCTGCTGCAGTACCTGGCGCCCACCTTCCAGTTCCTGCTCGGCGTGTTGTACTTCCATGAGTCCATGTCGGTTGGTCGCTGGGTGGGCTTCAGCCTGGTATGGCTGGCCCTGATGATCCTCACCGGCTACGGGCTGGTGCGGGCGAAGGCGGCCCGCCGGCCGAAACCGCAGCCGGCCGCACCGGAGCCCATCTGAGCTCGACGTCGCTGGCTGGGATGCTCGCCTCCCATCGGTCCGGCTGGGGGTTTCGGCTCATTCTGGCGAAGCGTCGCGTTGATGCCGGGTGCGGCGGCTTGTCGTCGGTAAAGTGTGCACGCAGTAGCGCCACCCCAACCTCGGTCTGTCTTCGGAGGCTTCACCATGAGCGGAAACCCGTCGGACGGGCGGACCGGTCTCCTTGGCTCCCGTCCGCTACCACCGGCTGAGCCGGGGCCTCCGCCGCCCCGACCGAGGATCAACACCTTCCGGCTGGTCGCCGCCGGCGTCGTACTGACCATGCTGGTCGCCGCCGTGATTGGCGGAGTGCTGATGCTCAATAGCGTCGGAACGGCAAGCGGGTCGACGGACCCGAGCCAACCCATACCGAGTACGGCACCGACCTTTGTGGCCGCCCCAGCGGCGAAGCCCTCCGATGTCGTACGAGGCTACCTGGAGGCGCTCGCCGCTGGTCAGGCCGACGAAGCACTGGAATTCGGCAAGGATCAGCCTGAGGACCGCACCCTGCTGACCGACGCCGTCCTTCAGAAGTCGCTGGCACGGGCGCCGATCACCCACATCGTCGTACCCGAGGTCAAGGACCCCAACGCCGACACCGTACCCGCCACCTATGACATCGGCGGAGTGCCGGTGACGGAGAGCTTCTCCATCAGCAGAGCAGGCGACGGCTGGCAGCTGGCGAAGACGTTCGCCGAGCTGGACCTGGCACACGCCCACGACAAGACGCTGCCGATGAAGGTCAACGGCGCGGCAATTCGCAAGGACGTGATTCGAGTCTTCCCTGGCTCGTACGAGTTCACCACCGGCAGCCCGAATGTCGACTACGGATCCGACAACACGCTGCTGCTGCGGAGTCCGTCGGACTACCCGAGCCCGGATGGCATTCAAGCCAGGCTCACCGACGCCGGTCGAGACGCCTTTGTCTCAGCCGCCAAGGCGGCCGTGAACAGCTGCCTGAAGCAGCAGAAGACAGCGCCGGCCGACTGCCCGTTCGGGGTCGCAGATCTGAATCCCAAGTGGATCGACAAGTCGACCATCAGCTGGGAGCTGGAGAAGAACCCGTGGGGCAACCTCCAGGTGGATCTGGACTTCGGCGACCCAGCGGTCGCCGAGGCGGGCGCGCCGATGACCTTCGTGTTCTCCGCCGAGGCGGCCGACGACAGTGCGGAGGACTACGGACCCCTCAAGCTCGTCCGGTACGTGCGGATGGCTGCCGACCTGACCGAGGAGCCGCTCAAGGTCACCCTGCGCGACTAGCGTCCGATCCCTTCAGACAGGCTGCGCAAGGTCAGCGGTGCATCCGGCAACCGGTAGGTAGCATCGATGCCGTGACCCAAACCCCGACAGCCCCGGCGATCGACTTCTCTGCTTTCGACCCCGACGTTCGACCGCAGGACGACCTGTTTCGGCACGTTAACGGCAGGTGGCTGCGCGAAGTCGAGATCCCAGAGGACAAGCCGCGCACCGGCGCCTTCATGGAGCTTCGGGACGCCGCCGAGATCGCGGTGCGCGACATCATCACCGGGCTCGACGACCCGAGGCGGCGCACCGACGACGGCGCGGACAGCGGACAGGACGCCGAGGAGGCGAAGGTCGCCGATCTCTATGCCAGCTTTATGGACGCCGACACGATCGAACGAGCCGGCGCGGAGCCGCTGACCCGACCGATGGGCCGGATCGACACGATCGGGTCGCCGGAGGATCTGATGAGGCTGCTCGGCGGGTTCGCCCGCCGAGGCGTCGCGGGCCTGGTGGCGTTCGACGCCGAGTCCGATCCGGGCGATCCGACCCGGTACGTCATCCATGTGGCCCAGAGCGGGCTCGGGCTGCCGGACGAGGAGTACTACCGGCTGGACAGCTACGCCGAGATCCGCGACGCCTATGTGGAGCATGTCAGCACCATGCTCGGGCTGGTCGGCATCGATGATGCTGCCAGCGAGGCACAGCGGGTGCTCGATCTGGAGACGGAGATCGCCGCCACCCACTGGGACAAGGTCCGCTGTCGGGACCGACGGGCCACGTACAACCTGATGACCCTGCAGGACTTCGAGTCGGCCAGTCCGGGCCTGCACTGGCGGCAGTTCCTTGCCGGGGCGGAGGTCGGCGAGTCGGCGATGGCCGAGCTGAACGTCTACCAGCCGTCGTTCTTCGTGGACGTCGCCGGGCTGCTGACGAGGGACCGGTTGCCCGACTGGCGGCTGTGGGCGAAATGGCGGCTGATCTCCTCCATGGCGCCGTACCTGTCCAGCGCGTTCGTGGACGAGCGGTTCCGGTTCTACGGGACCGTGCTGTCCGGCATCCCGGTGCTGAAGGAGCGGTGGAAGCGCGGCGTGGACCTGGTGGAGGGGGCGCTGGGCGAGGCCGTCGGCAAGATCTATGTGCAGCGGCACTTCTCCTCGGTGGCGAAGGATCGGATGGACAGGTTGGTGGCGAACCTGATCGACGCGTACCGGGAGTCGATCATCGGGCTGGACTGGATGACGGAGGAGACCAAGGAGCGGGCGCTGGACAAGCTGGCCAATTTCCGGCCGCACATCGGGTACCCGAGCAAGTGGCGCGACTACTCGGCGCTGGAGATCGACCGGTCTGACCTGATCGGCAACGTCATGCGGGTATCGGCGTTCGAGCTGAACCGGGCGCTGGCCAAGATCGGCGAGCCGATAGACCGCGAGGAGTGGTTTCTCACCCCGCAGACCGTGAATGCCTACTATCACCCGCTGCGCAACGAGATCGTCTTCCCGGCCGCCATCCTGCAGCCGCCGTTCTTCAACCAGGCCGCCGACGACGCGGTCAACTACGGCGCCATCGGTGCCGTCATCGGCCACGAGATCGGCCACGGGTTCGACGACCAGGGGTCGACCTTCGACGGTGACGGACGGCTGCACGACTGGTGGACGGCCAAGGACCGGGAGGCGTTCGAGCAGCGCACCGCGGCCCTGATCAGTCAGTACAACTCGTTGGAGCTCGAGCAGGCGCCCGGTCGTACGGTCAACGGTGCACTCACCATCGGTGAGAACATCGGCGACCTGGGCGGGCTGTCGATCGCATGCAAGGCGTATCGGATAGCGCAGGGGGACGCGCGTCCGGAGCCGATCGACGGCTACACCGACGACCAGCGGTTGTTCCTCGCCTGGGCCGCGATCTGGCGGATGAAATCGCGAACCGAGCTCGTCCTCCAACAGCTGGCCATCGACCCGCACGCACCGAGTGAGTTCCGCACCAACCAGATCGTCCGCAATCTGCCCGAGTTCTACGAGGCCTTTGACGTGACCGAGTCCGACGCCCTCTGGATGGAGGAGACCCTCCGGGTCAAGATCTGGTGACCGCCGGCTGGAAGCTGATGGAGCTGGATGACTTCGGCGCTGCGGTGAGGTCGGCAGCCGGATCCGGTCCCGGGCCCCGAGTCGTCGCGGTGGACGGGCACTCCTCCAGCGGAAAGAGCACCCTGTCGACTCAGCTGGTGTCGGTGCTCGGCGCTGCCGCCGTGGTGCACACCGACGACCTGGCGTGGCACCATTCGGCGTTCGACTGGGCGGACCTGCTGGTGACCGGCGTGCTGGCACCGCTGCGCGCGGGCCAAGACGTCTCGTACCAGCCTCCGGGCTGGGCAGCGAGAGGGCGGACGGGCGCGGTGGAGGTCCCCGGAGCAATCGACTGGCTGGTGGTAGAGGGCGTCGGCGCAAGCCGGCTCGCGCTGGCCGGCCGGCTGGACGTGACGGTCTGGATCGAGACCGACGCCGCGTTGCGGAGATCGCGGGACGCGGCTCGGGTCGCGGCGGGTGAGATCTCGCCGGAGGACTACGCCAGCTGGATGCGGGAGGAGAACGCCTTCCTCGCGGCCGATCGGCCGTGGACCCGGGCATCGTTCGTGGTGTCTGGCAGCGGACGGCTCGGGGCTGGACCGAAGCAGGTCGTCGTGGCCGACGGCCGGAGGTCGCCGGGTCAGTCGGGCGGCTGATCAGGAGCGTTGTCCACAGACTTGGGCGCCAACCGGGGCAGGGCCTGGTTCTTGAGGTCATGGTTACGCCATGGATCTGCTGGCGGATGCTGTCATCGCCCGGCAAGGCTGGTTCTCCCGGGCCGATGCGCTCGCCGCCAACCTGACCGATCGGGAGCTTGCGATCGGCGTCCGGCAGCGGCGGTTCGTCCGCCTTCGCCACGGCGCCTACTGCCCGACCCAGACGTACGAGCGGTGCACCGACGCCGAGCGTCACCTGCTGCTGGCTCGGGCCGTGGTGGCCGCCCAGCGAGGACGCGTCGCCCTGACAGGCGCGTCGGCTGCCGCCCTCCATGGTTTGGCGGTCTGGGGGCAGGACCTCGACACGGTCTCCGTCGTGCGGCTCGACGCTGGCACGGCTCGGCTGCAGGCGTCCTGTCGACACCATGTCGTCGGCTCCGCGGTCGAGGACGACCTTGAGGTACGAGACGGCATGCTGACGACCAACCTGGCCCGTACCGTCTGGGAGGTCGCACGAACCTCCACCCTGGAAGCGGCTGTCAGCACCACCGACTCGGCGCTGGCGACTGACCCGCGGCTGGCGGAGACGCTGGCTCGGATGGGCAGCCGCTTCGAGCACCACCCCGGGTCCCGTACCGCGCGGATCGCGTTGCGGATGGCCGACGGCGGCTCGCAGAGTCCGGGTGAGTCCATCACGCGGGTGCAGTGCTACCGGTTCGGCATCCCGAGGCCGGTCCTCCAGCACGAGGTACGCGACTCCAACGGCAAGCTGCTCGGGGTCAGCGACTTCTGGTGGCCGGAGTATCGCCACCTCGGCGAGTTCGACGGGAAGGTGAAGTACCAGCAGTATCTCCGGGCCGGAGAAAGCCCCGCCGACGCCGTCTTCCGAGAGAAGCGGCGCGAGGACGCGATGCGGGCGCTCCGATGCGGGATGACCCGCTTCACCTGGGCAGATGTGATGCCCGACCATGCCCGGTCGACCATGGCGAAACTCTGGCAGGATCTGCAGCAGTCGCGGCGTCTCTACGCCGGCTGAGCCATCGGCGTACCTTCCGGGGGCGGCCCTACGGGCGGCACTTCACCCACGATGTTGTCACTCCCCACACGTTATAACGCGCGGGGAGTGACAACATCCCACGTTGACGTGGGAAACCGACAGAGGTCCGGCCGGGCACTCCCGGGGGCAGGGAGGGCAGGTCAGGCGCTGCGGGTGACGACGGTGTCGCAGAGGGCCTCCAGGGCTGATCGGGCGGGGCCGGCGGGGAGGGAGGTGAGCTTGGAGCGGGCCACGTCGGCCCGGCGGAGCACCTCGGCGCGGGCCTGCTCGATGCAAGGGTGGGCTCGGAGCAGCTCGAGCACCTCGGCGAGGGCGGCATCGTCGCTGAGGTCGGAGTCGAGCAGCTCCAGCAGCCGGGCGTCGGCAGGCTCGGTGGAGCGTCGAGCCAGCAACGTGGGCAGCGTCGGCACGCCCTCACGAAGGTCGGTACCCGGCGTCTTCCCGGTGACGTCGCTGGTGATGTCGATGATGTCGTCGCTGAGCTGGAAGATGATCCCAATCTCCTCACCGAACTCCGCCATCGCCTGCTGGATGGAGAGGTCCGCGCCGGACACCTTCGCCCCGAAGACCGCCGAGGTCGCGATCAGCGATCCGGTCTTGTCCGCGACCACATTCAGGTAGTGCGCCAGCGGGTCCTCCCCGGTCGCCGGCCCAACGGTCTCGGCGATCTGACCCTGCACCAGTCGGGCGAAGGTACGGGCCTGCAGCTGGACGAACTCGTTGGCCAGCTCGGAGACGATGTCGGAGGCGCGGGCGAAGAGGAAGTCGCCGACGAGGATCGCGATCGAGTTGCTCCACCGGACGTTCGCGCTGGGGGCCCCGCGGCGCAGTCGGGCATCATCCATCACGTCGTCGTGGTACAGGCTGGCGACGTGCGTCAGCTCCACCACGACGGCTGACTTGACCACGTCGGCGGGGACCGCGTTCGGCCCCAGATGGGATGCCAGCACCACCAGGGAGGGTCGGAAGCGTTTGCCGCCGGAGGCGATGATGTGCTGCGCGGCTTCGGTGACCAAGGGCGTGCTGGCCTCGGCGGCCTTGAGCAGCGCGTCCTCGATCACCTGCAGCTGAGCACGGACCGACTCGGCAAACACTTCGTCATGCGTTCGATTCGCAAGCACTTCTCTCCTCAGCGCGTCAGCCCCCAGGCTTGGGCATGCCCAGTCCGCGGGACCGGCAGGTTTCGGTTCAGCGCACGAACTCGCCCGCGTGCTGGGCGAGGTCAAGCAGCGGTCCCGGGAAAACACCTAGGGCCACAGTAGCCACGACGCCGACTCCGACGGCGGTCAGTGTCGGCCAGCCGGCCCTCGCCACCAACGGTCCGCGGGCAGTCGCCTCGGAGAAGAACATCAGCACGATCACCCGGATGTAGAAGAAGGCGGCCACCACGCTGATGACGACCGCAACCGCCACCAGCCAATGCGCCCCGCCGGTCCAGGCAGCGGCGAAGACCGCCCACTTGCCTATGAAGCCGCTGGTCAGCGGGATGCCGGCGAAACTCAGCAGGAAGATCGCGAAGACGACCCCGGTCAGCGGTGACGCCTTGCCCAGCCCGACCCAGCTGGTCAGCAGCGTGGCCTCCCCGCCGGCGTCGCGGACCATGGTGATCAAGGCGAAGGCACCGACCGTGGCCGCGCCGTACGCGACCAGGTAGAAAAGCACCGACGACACGCTCGTGAGGGACCCGGCCGGACTGCCACTGGCCGCCTGCGAAGCGCCCACCATGGCCGTCAGGATGAAGCCGGCGTGGGCGATCGAGGAGTACGCCAGCATCCGCTTCACATCGGTCTGGGTGATGGCCAACACCGAGCCGACCCCCATGGTGGCCACCGCGATGATCGTCATCAGCGGCTGCCAGTCCCACCGGTCGGCGCCGAGGCCGACATAGAAGACCCGCATCAGCGCACCGATCGCGGCGATCTTGGTGCAGGCTGCCATGAAGCCGGTGACCGGGGTCGGCGCACCCACGTACACGTCAGGCGTCCAGGAGTGGAACGGGACGGCGCTGAACTTGAACAGCAGACCGATGCCGAGCAGCCCCATCCCGGCCAGCAGCAGACCCGGACCCTGGCCGCCGGTCCGCAGCGACGCGTCGATCGCGGCCAGTTCGAAGGAGCCGGAGTACCCGTACAGCAGGGCGGCGCCGTACAGGAAGAACGCCGACGACAGGGCGCCGAGCAGGAAGTACTTCAGGGCCGCCTCCTGGGAGAGCAGCCGCCGGCGCCTTGCCAGACCGCACAGCAGGTACAGCGGCAGGGACAAGATCTCCAACGCGACGAACATGACGATGAGGTCGTTGGAGGCGGGGAACATCATCATGCCGAGCAGCGCGAACAGCGCCAGCGGGTAGACCTCCGTGTGCTCGACCCTGGACTCGATCGCCTCCCGCTCGGCCTCGGTGCCCGGTACCGCGGCAGCCTGGGCGGCGAAGACGCTGGCACCGTCCAGCCTGCGTTCGGCGAAGATGGCGAAGGACATCGCCGCGAGGACCAGCAGCAGGGCCCACATGAAGTAGGTGGGGCCGTCGATCGCGATCGAGCCGACGGCGGTGATGGCGTCGTCGCGGACGAGCCAGTTCGCCAGCGTGACGGCCAGGGCCGCGACGACTGTGGCGAAGGTGACGCTCAGCTGGGCGGCCCGCCGGACGCTGCGCGGCAAGACTGCCTCCACGCCGACCCCGAGGCAGGCGCCGGCGAACACGATCAGCAGCGGGGCGAGCAGCCGGTACTCCAGGTTCGGCGCGACGAACTCCATCACCACCTGTGGTGTCCGCAGCTGCATTTGGGCGTTCAGGATCGTCATCATCGGCCGCCCTCCGCGAGCACCTTCGGTTCCGGGTCGGTCACCCCGACGCGCTGCATGGTGGCAGTCACGGCCGGGTCGATCACGTCCAACAGCGGCTTGGGGAAGATCCCCAGCACGACGATCAGCAGCACCAAAGGAGCGAAGGCCCAGCGTTCGCGACCGTTGACCTCAGTCATCGTGCGCTGCACGGCCGGCGTCACCGGGCCGGTCATGGTGCGCTGGTACATGATCAGGATGTACAGCGCCGCCAGCACGATGCCGAGCGTCGCCACCGAGGCGACCGCGGGATGGCGGCCGAAGGTGCCGGCAAGGACCATGAACTCGGAGACGAAGCTGGAGAGCCCCGGCAGCGACAGCGTGGACAGGCCGGCGAACAGCACCAAGCCGGCCAGCACCGGAGCGACCTGGGCAACACCGCCGAAGTGGTCGATCCTCGCGGACCTGCGTCGCCGAATCAGGTAGCCGGCTGCCAGGAACAGGCCCGCCGTCGACAGGCCGTGGTTCAGCATGTAGAGCGTCGATCCGGCGAGGCTCTGACTCGTGAAGGCAAAGATGCCCAAGACGATGAACCCGAAGTGGCTGATCGAGGTGAAGGCGATGAACCGCATCAGGTTCTGAGTGCCGATGGCCAGGATCGCGCCGTACAGGATGGAGATCACTGCCAGCGTGATCACTACCGGGGTCGCCCACCGGCTCGCCTCGGGGAACAGCTGCAGGCAGAACCGGATCATCCCGAAGGTGCCGATCTTGTCCATCACGCCGACCATCATGGTGGCGGCCCCCGGGCTGGCCTCCTCGGCGGCGTCCGGGAGCCAGCTGTGCAGCGGCACCAGCGGGGCCTTGATGGCGAAGGCGAACATGAAGCCGACGAAGAGCCAGCGGCCGGTACCGGTGCTGATATCCAGCCGGCTGAGGTCGGCGAGCAGGTAGCTCGGCGCGCCCGCACGGGCGGACAGCACGTACAGGCCGATCACCGACGCCAGCATGACGAAACCACCGAGCAGACCGAAGATCAAGAACTTGCTCGCCGCGTACGCCCGGCGGGCGCCGCCGAACCCGCCGATCAGGAAGTACATCGGGAACAAGATGACCTCGAAGAACACGTAGAACAAGAACACGTCCGTGGCCAGGAACAAGAACAGCGCGCTGCTCTCCACCGCAAGCACCAGGGCGAAGAAGAGCCGGGAGTCGTACTTGGCTGGGACGGCCGCGGGGCCGTCCACCAACCCGCCGTCGGCGTCGTGCCAGCTCGCCAGGATGACCACCGGAGTCACCACCGCGACCAGCAGCACCAGCGTCAGGCCGATGCCGTCCAGACCGAGCGCGTAATAGGCGCCCAGCGGGGAGATCCAGCTCACCTGCTCGGCGAACTGCATGCCGCCGCCTGGTTGGAACCGGACAGCGAGCGCCACCGCCAGCGCCAGGGTGACCAGCGAGGTGACGAAGGCGGCCTGCTTGGCGGCCGTACCGCGAAGGAACATCAGGACCAGAGCACCCGCCGCCGGGAGGGCAGCAAGCAGGGTCAGCCAGGGGACAGTCATGGGTCGTCTTTCCTCTCAGCCCAGCCGGCCGAGGACGAGGATGGCACCGACGATCGCCGCGCCGGCCACCATGGTCAAGGCGTAGCTGCGGACGAAGCCGTTCTGGGCCCGCCGGAGCCGATCAGACATCCCGCCGATGACGGCGGTCGTCCCGTTGACTGCGCCGTCGATGCCGGAGTTGTCGACCCGCACCAGGCCGGTGGTGAGCTGCTGACCGGGCCGCATCAGGAATGTCTCGTTGATCGCGTCACCGAACAGGTCGTTGCGTCCCGCCAGTACGAGCGGCGACCGGGTTGCCGGCGTGCTCACCGGAATCTCCCGGCGCGGACCGAAGACCATCACCGCGACAACCACGCCGAGCGCCACGACCACCAAGGTGACCACGCCGACGAGTGAGAAGTGCAGCAGGCCGGGGCTCTCCGCCTCGGCGCCGCCGCCGGTGGCTGGGTCCAGCCAGTGCTTGATCCAGCCGTTCAACACCAGACCGCCGGCCACCGAGCCGACCGCCAGCACCACCAGCGGCACAGTCATCACCAGGGGGGACTCGTGCGGATGCACGCCGGACTCCCACCGCTTCGCGCCGACGAACGTCATCAGAATCAGCCGGGTCATGTAGAACGCCGTCACGCCGGCACCGAGCAGCGCCAGCGCGCCGATCGTGAAGCTGTCCTCGAACGCCGCCTCGATGATGTGGTCCTTGGAGTAGTAGCCGGAGAAGAACGGGAAGCCGATGATCGCCAGGTAGCCGGTGGCGAAGGTGGCGAAGGTGACCGGCAGGTACTTCCCAAGGCCGCCGTAGTGCCGCATGTTCACGTCGTCGTCCATCGCGTGCATCACCGAACCGGCGCCAAGGAACATGTTGGCCTTGAAGAAGCCGTGGGTGACCAGGTGGAAGATGGCGAACGCATAACCCGCCGGACCGATCCCGGCGGCCAGCATCATGTAGCCGATCTGCGACATGGTGGAGCCGGCGAGCACCTTCTTGATGTCGTCCTTGGCGCAGCCGATCCAGGCGCCGACGAGCAGGGTGACGGTTCCGACGATCACCACGGCGGTGCTCGCCGTCTCCGTCTCGGCGAAGACGGCGTGGCTCCGGGTGACCAGGTAGACCCCGGCGGTGACCATGGTGGCCGCGTGGATCAGCGCCGACACCGGAGTCGGGCCCTCCATCGCGTCCAGCAGCCAGGACTGCAGCGGTACCTGCGCGGACTTGCCGCAGGCGCCGAGCAGCAGCAGCAGCCCCAGTACGGTGGCGGTGCCGCCGCCCATCGAGGCGGCGCCGGCGTTCACCTCCGTGAAGGCCGACGACCCGAAGGTCGCCAGCATCAGCATGATGGCGATCGACATGCCGAGGTCACCCACCCTGTTGACCACGAACGCCTTCTTGGCCGCGGTGGCTGCCGACGGTTTGTGCTGCCAGAACCCGATCAACAGGTACGACGCCAGGCCTACGCCCTCCCAGCCGATGAACAGCACCAGATAGTTGTCCGCCAGCACCAGCAGCAGCATGGCGGCGATGAAGAGGTTGAGGTAGGCGAAGAACCGCCGACGACGCTCGTCATGGGCCATGTAGCCGATCGAGTACACGTGGATCAGGCTGCCGACGCCGGTGATCAACAACGTGAACAGGATCGACAGCTGGTCCAGCTGCAGCCCGACGGCGACGTCCCACCGTCCGGTGGGGATCCACTCGTACAGCTGCAGGGCGACCGACCGCTGCTCCTCCGGCCTGCCGATCAGCTGGACGAACAGCACCGCGCCGAGCACGAACGACACGATCGGCGCCACGGTGCCGAGCAGGTGACCCCAGGAGTCGGCGACCCTACCGCTGAGCAGGAGGAAGGCAGCGCTCAGCGCAGGCACGGCGATCAGCAGCCAGGCGTAGGTGAACGCCCCCGTCGCGGCCACCGGGGTGGCCACTTCCAGCAGACTCATGTCAACCTCTCAGAACTTCAGCAGGTTCGCGTCGTCGACCGAGGCCGAGCGTCTGGTGCGGAAGATGGTGACGATGATGGCCAGGCCGACCACGACCTCCGCGGCGGCCACCACCATGACGAAGAAGGCGGCGATCTGCCCGTCCAGCTGGCCGTACATCCGGGAGAACGTCACCAAAGCAAGATTCGCGGCGTTCAGCATCAGCTCGACGCACATGAACGCGACTATCGCATTGCGGCGTACCAGGAAGCCGATGGTGCCGATGGCGAACAGCAGCGCCGACAAGACGATGTAGTGCGTCGGGCTCATTCGCTCTGCCTTCCCGGCGGGATCCGTCGGGGACGTTCGGTGTCGGGGAGGTCCTCGCCTTCGGGTGTGATGGCTGCGACCGTCTCCTCGATCGGCTGGACCAGGTCAGAGCTGTTCGCCACGGTGCCGCGGGACCGCAGCGTGGCCGACACCGACCGCTCCGCGATCGACCCGTCGGGCAGCAGCGCGGGAGTGTCGACGGCATTGTGCCGGGCGAACACCCCCGGGGTAGGCAGCGGCCCGGGATGCTCCCCAGCGGTGGCGTAGCGCCGCATCCGCTCCAGCACGAGGTCGCTCTGGCTCTTGCGCTTGGTCAGCCGCTCGCGGTGGGCGAGCACCATCGCGCCCACGGCCGCGGTGATCAACAAGGCCGAGGTTGCCTCGAAAGCGAAGACGTACCGGTTGAACAGCAGCGCCGCGATGCCCTGGACGTTGCCACCGTTCTCTTTGTTCGCGGCGCTCAGGCCGACAGGGTCCCCGACGATCGCGTTGCCGACGGCAACCACCAGCAGCGTGGCGAAGCCGATGCCGGCGAGCGCAGCGAGCGCACGTTGACCCTTGATGGTCTCCACCAGCGAGTCCGCGGAGTCCACCCCGACCAGCATCAGCACGAACAGGAACAGCATCAAGATCGCACCGGTGTAGACGATGATCTGCACGGCGAACAGGAACGGGGCGCTTTGGGCGGCGTACTGCACCGCGAGCGAGATCATCACCGCCGCCAGGCACAAAGCCGAGTGCACCGGCTTCTTCGACAACACCATGCCGAGAGCACCCAGGATCATCACCGGTGCCAGCAGCCAGAAGGCCACCGCGGCGCCGGAGAGCATCGGCACCAGCAGAAGTGGTTCAGCCACGCCAATCATCGTCTGCCCCTCAGTCCCTGGTTGACCGGCCGGGGCTCGGCCCCACTGATGTCCCCGGCTCGATCGTCGGGCTCGCCGCTGGCGGGCAGCCCGAGGAAGTACGTCTGCTCGTCATCGCCCAGGCGTCTGGGGTGCGGCGGCTGCTCCATCCCCGGCAGCAGCGGCGCGAGCAGGTCGGACTTCTCATAGATCAGCTTGGCGCGGGTGTCGTCGGCCAGTTCGAACTCGTTGGTCATCGTCAGGGCTCGGGTCGGGCACGCCTCGATGCACAACCCACACAGGATGCAGCGCAGATAGTTGATCTGGTAGACGCGGCCGTACCGCTCCCCCGGTGAGTACCGGTTGTCGTCGGTGTTCTGGGCACCTTCGACATAGATTGCGTCCGCCGGGCAGGCCCACGCACAGAGCTCGCAGCCGACGCACTTCTCCAGCCCGTCGGGCCAGCGGTTGAGTTGGTGTCGCCCATGGAACCGGGGTGCGGTGACCTTCGGCTTGAGCGGGTACTCCTCGGTGAACGTCTTGCGGAACATGGTCTTGAAGGTGACCCCGAAACCGGCGATCGGATCAAGCAGACCCATCAGGTGTTCGTCCCATCCTTCTCGGTCCTGCTCGATGCACGACGACTTCCTCCTGCACTACCCGGCCCTTCTGCACGTTCCACCGACTGACCCAGCTCGTCGTCTTCGACTCCGGTCAGCACACCGGCCAGCTCCGGCAGCTGCTGTCCGGGCATCGGCGGTACAGGGTACCCGCCGGCGAAGGCGTCGAACTCCTTCTCCTGCCGCGCGGGAGCCTCCTTCTCCTTGCCGCCGAAGAACGAAGCGACGAGCAGCGCCACGAACACCGCGCCGGCAACCAACCAGAACGACCGGTTGCTGAACCAGCCCTCGGCGTTGCCGACCCGGAAGGTTGCCACCGCGATGATCCACACCAGCGAGATCGGGATCAGCCAGTGCCAGCCGAACCGCATGAACTGGTCGTACCGCAGCCGCGGCAGGGTCCCGCGGAGCCAGACGAAGACGAAGAGGAACAGCAGCACCTTCAGCACGAACCACAGCACACCCCAGTAGCCGGAGTCTGCGCCAGGAATGAGGTTGAACGGCAGGGGAGCGTGGTAGCCGCCGAGGAACAGTGTGGTGGCCAGCGCCGACACAGTGATCATGTTGATGTACTCGGCCATGAAGAACATCGCGAACCGCATGGAGGAGTACTCGGTGTGGAACCCGCCGACGAGCTCACCCTCGGCCTCCGGGAGATCGAACGGCGCCCGGTTGGTCTCGCCCACCATCGAGATCAGGTAGATCACGAATGACGGGATGAGGACCACGGCGTACCAGCTCGGCAGCGGCAGTTGGACGCCGAAGATGGTCGAATACTGCACCTGGCTTTGGGCCTCGACGATCTCGGAGGTGGACATCGACCCCGCGTACAGGAACACGGCAACCAGGGCGAGACCCATCGCCACCTCGTAGCTGATCACCTGAGCGCTGGAGCGCAACGCTCCGAGCAGCGCATAGGTGGAGCCGGACGACCAGCCGGCCAGCACGATCCCGTAGACCCCGACCGACGCGATGGCGACGATGAACAGCACCGAGACCGGCAGGTCGGTGACCTGCAGCGGTGTCTGGATCTCGGTGAACGGCACCCGAACGATCCCCGCCATCGGGATCACCGCGAAAGCGGTGATGGCCGGGATGGCCGCCACGAACGGCGCCAGCATGAAGACCAGCTTGTCGGCGGCCTTCGGCGTGAAGTCCTCCTTGAACATCAGCTTCATACCGTCGGCGAGAGATTGCAGCAGCCCGAACGGTCCGTTCATGGTGGGGCCCTTGCGGTGCTGCATGATGGCGACCACGCGCCGCTCGTACCAGATGGTGAACAGTGTCAGCACCAGCAGCAGGGCGAACGCGAACACCGCCTTGATCAGCACCACCCACCAAGGGGCCGCGCCAAAGATGGTCAGGTCCATCGGGGCGGGTCCGTGCAGCCTCATGAAACGGCTCCGGTGCTCGGGGTGGGCGACGAACCGAACACTTCGTCGTTCGGGGCAGGCCGCAGCGTGACCACGTCGCCTGCCTTCGCTGCAAGGTGCTCCGAAACCGCAAGCCCATCGGCGCGGCTGGGTACCCAGACCACGCCATCCGGCATCTGCGGATCGATCTGGACTGGGAGTTGGATCGAGCCGCGCCCGGTTGCGACCACCACGGCACTTCCGACTGTCGCGGCGGTGTCGACACCGGCCTCGGCGGCAGTCCACTGCGTCATCCGTGCCACCGGCTTGCGGGCTGTCGCCTGCAGCGGCCGCTCACCGTCGACCGCGCGGCTCGCGTCGATGCTCAGGCGCCAGGTCGCCAGCACGGCGGTCCCGTGGGCCGGCCGCCGCACATGCGCCGCCGGAACCCGGGGCGCGGCGGCTCGCTGCCCCATCCAGGGACCGAGCTCAAGCAGCTCGTCTCGGGCCTGGGCGCCGGTACGCAGGCCAAGGTCGAAGCCCATGGCGTCGGCGAGCGCTGAGAGCACTCGGAGATCTGTCATCGAGTTGTGCTTCTCGATCACCACACCGAACTGGCGGCGCCGACCTTCCCAGGTAAGGAAGCTGCCGGACCGTTCCTCGATCAGGGCCACGGGCAGCACGACGTCGGCGCGCTCGGTCACGGCCGAAGCCCGGGTCTCGATGCTGACCACGAAACCTGCTGCTTCCAACCCGGCCAGCGCCGCCGCCGGATCGACGAAGTCGCTCGGATCCACTCCGGCCACGAGCAGCGCGGCCAGCTCCCCACCCGCGGCTGAGGCCAGCATGGCGTCGGCGTCTTGGCCTTCGGTCGACGGCATGTAGCCGACACCCCAGGTCGTCGCGGTGTCGATCCGTGCCGCCACCTCGGCCACCGGACGACCCCCCGGCAGCAGATTCGGCAGGCAGCCAGCTTCGACGGCTCCCCGATCGCCAGCGCGTCGGGGGATCCAGCAGAGTCGGGCACCCGTCGCGTCGCGCAACGCCAGCACCGCGGACAGCGTTCCGGGGGAACCGGCCGCCCGCTCACCGACCAGGATCACCGAGCGGTCATCCAGCACCACGTCGTCGGGCAGCCGATCCAGCACGGTCGCCTCGGCGCCGGGCACGGTCGGCAGCAGCGTCGCGCCCATCTTGCGGGCACCGTTGCTCAGGTACGGTGCGAGCGTCCAGGACGCCAGCGCGGACTTGCGGTGCGCCTTGCGCAGTCGCAGGAAGATCGCGCCGGCGTCCTCCTCCGGCTCGAAAGCGACCATCAGCACCGACGACGCCTGCTCCAGCTCGGCGTAGGTGACGTGTCGTTCCCCCCACAACAGCCCGGTGCCGGCGACCGCAGCCGCCAGGAACTCCGCCTCCTCGGCCGAGTGCGGCCGGGAACGGAAGTCGATGTTGTTGGTGTCCAGCACGAGGCGGGCGAACTTCGCATAGCCGTACGCATCCTCGACGGTGAGCCGGCCGCCGGTCAGCACACCGGCAGAGGTGCCGGCCGCCTGCAGCCCGCGGACCGCGACGTCCAGCGCCTCGGGCCAGGAAGCGGGTCGAAGGACACCGTCCTCTCGCACCAGTGGCCGGGTGAGTCGGTCCTCGCCACGGCCGTACCGGAAGGCGAACCGGTCCTTGTCGGTGATCCACTCCTCGTTCACCTCGGGGTCGTCACCGGCCAGCCGGCGCATCACCGTACCCCGACGGTGGTCGACGCGAATCGCCGACCCGCAGGCGTCGTGCTCGGCCACCGACGGCGTCGACACCAGGTCGAACGGGCGGGCGCGGAACCGGTACTCCGCGCTGGTGAGGGCACCGACCGGACAGATCTGGATGGTGTTGCCGGAGAAGTAGCTCTCGAACGGCTCCCGCTCGTAGATCCCGACCTGCTGCAGGGCGCCGCGCTCGATCAACGCGATGAAGGGGTCACCGGCAATCTGCTCAGAGAAGCGGGTGCAGCGGGCACAGAGGACGCAGCGCTCACGGTCCAGCAGCACCTGTGCGGAGATGTTCACCGGCTTGGGATAGGTGCGCTTGACGTCGGTGAACCGGGACTCCCCCGGCCCATGCGACATCGCCTGGTTCTGCAGCGGGCACTCGCCGCCCTTGTCGCAGATCGGGCAGTCCAGCGGATGGTTGATCAGCAGGAACTCGATCATCCCGTGCTGCGCCTTGTCCGCAGCCGCCGACGTCAGCTGCGTCTTGATCACCATGCCGGGCGCGACCTCAAGCGTGCAGGAGGCCTGCGGCTTGGGCATCCCACGCCCGTTGCCGGCGTCGGTCACCTCCACCAGGCACTGCCGGCAGGCGCCGACCGGATCCAGCAGCGGATGGTCGCAGAACCGCGGGATGTCGATGCCGATCAGCTCCGCAGCCCGGATGGCCAGCGTCCCCTTCGGCACCGAGACCTCGACGTCGTCCACGGTGAGGGTGACCAGGTCCTCGCGCCGGGCGACCTGCGCACCCGTCCTGGCGTCTGCCGTGACGGTCATCGGGCTCCTCCTGCCTGTACGACCGCTCGGGCGGCGGCGGCGCCCTCGCGGACGAAGATGGTGCTGCGCTCGTACGGGAACAGCTCCCAGGAGGGGGTGTGCATGGCCGCCTCGAACTCGTCGCGGAAGTAGTTGATCGCTGAGCTGATCGGTGAGGTGGCGCCATCACCCAGGGCGCAGAAGGAGCGTCCGAGGATGTTGTCGCACAGGTCCAGCAGCTTCTCGATGTCGCCCTCCTCGCCCTGGCCGGCCTCCATCCGCTTCAGGATCTGAACCAGCCACCAGGTCCCTTCCCGGCAGGGGGTGCACTTGCCGCAGGACTCGTGCTTGTAGAACTCGGTCCACCGCAGCACGGTCCGGACCACCGAGGTGGTCTCGTCGAAGCACTGCAGCGCCTTGGTGCCGAGCATCGACTTCACACTGGCCACACCTTCGTAGTCCAGCGGGATGTCCAGGTGCTCGGCCGTCAGCATCGGGGTCGATGAGCCGCCCGGGGTCCAGAACTTCAGCCAGTGCCCGGTGCGGATACCGCCAGCCACATCCAGCAGCTGCCGCAAGGTGATGCCGAGCGGTGCCTCGAACTGGCCGGGGTTGTTCACGTGGCCGGACAGGGAGTAGATCGTCATGCCCTTGGACTTCTCGGTCCCCATGGAGGAGAACCACTCGGCACCCCCGTTGAGGATGCACGGCACCGAGGCGATCGACTCGACGTTGTTGATCACGGTGGGACTGGCGTACAGGCCGGCGACGGCGGGGAACGGCGGGCGCAGCCGCGGCTGCCCTCGACGACCCTCCAGTGAGTCCAGCAACGCGGTTTCCTCGCCGCAGATGTAGGCGCCGGCACCGGCATGCACGACGATCTCGAGGTCGTAACCGGTGCCGAGGATGTTGCGGCCCGCGTAACCGGCGGAGTACGCCTCCCGGACAGCCTGCTGAAGCCGGCGGACCACGTGCAGCACCTCACCACGCACGTAGATGAAGGCGTAGTTGGCGCGGATCGCGTAGGCGGAGATGATCACGCCCTCCACCAGCGTGTGCGGGCTGGCCAGCATCAGCGGCATGTCCTTGCAGGTGCCCGGCTCGGACTCGTCGGCGTTCACCACCAGGTACTTCGGCTTCGGGTTGTCCTGCGGGATGAAGCTCCACTTCATCCCGGTGGGGAAGCCGGCGCCGCCGCGGCCGCGCAGCCCGGAGTCCTTGACCGTGGTCACCACCTCGGCCGGCTCCATCTGGAGTGCCTTGCGCAGGGCGCCGTAGCCGCCGATGCGTTCGTAGTTGACGATCCTCCAGGGCCGCTCGTCGGCCCAGTTGGCCGTCAGTACGGGAGTCAGCAGGTCAGTCATTCGGCGTGCTCCTCACCGTCGGTGTCCTCAGTCTCCTCAGTTGCGGGCATCGGCGCGGACCACCCGTTGGCCCGGGCGATCCTAAGACCCAGCAGCGACGCCGGTCCGGCCGCCGGTCCCTCGTCGGCCCGGCCGTCGGGGAACCCCGCCAGCACCCGTTCCGCCTGTCTCCAGGTGCAGACGCGGGCACCGCGCGTGGAGGTGATCTCCTCGCCGGCGCGAAGCGCATCGACGATGTCCCGCGCACCCTGAGGTGTGGTGTTGTCGAAGAACTCCCAGTTCACCATCATCACCGGCGCGAAGTCGCAGGCAGCGTTGCACTCCAGGTGCTCCAAGGTGATCAAGCCGTCATCGGTGGTCTCGTCGTTGCCGATGCCGAGATGATCTTGCAACGCGGAGTACACCTCGTCGCCGCCCATGATGGCGCACAGTGCCGTGGTGCAGACCCCGACGTGGTACTCCCCGACCGGCCGTCGCTTGTACATCGTGTAGAAGGTGGCGACGCCGCTGACGTCCGCGGCGGAGATGCCGAGAATCTCGGCGCAGGCCTCGATTCCGGCGGGCGTGACCCGGCCTTCGACACTTTGCACCAGGTGCAGCATCGGCAGCAGCGCGGACCGCGCCTGCGGGTAGCGGTCGGCGATCAACCGCATCTCCTGCAGCGTCGCCTCCGTGAGCTGGGTGGTGCGCTGGCTGAAGTCGATGCTCGGCTCGTCGAAGTGCGTCTGAAAGTGCCCGTGGCCGACGAGCTCCTCGCTGGCGACGTCGCCGGCCGGATGCCCACGTCGCGCCCCCGGTCCCTGAGGCTCGATGCTCATCGGTCCACACCGCCCATCACCGGGTCGAGGCTGGCTACCGCGACCACGACGTCGGACACCATGGCGCCCTCGCAGAGGGCGGGCATCGCCTGCAGGTTCACGAAGCTCGGGTCACGGAAGTGGGCCCGGAACGGCTTGGTGCCGCCATCGGAGACGACATGCGCGCCAAGCTCGCCCCGCGGGCTCTCCACCGGGACGTACGCCTGACCTGGCGGCACCCGGAAGCCCTCGGTGACCAGCTTGAAGTGGTGGATGAGCGCCTCCATCGACTGGCCCATGATGTGCCGGATGTGCTCGTTGGAGTTGCCCATGCCGTCGGATCCGATGGACAGCTGCGCCGGCCAGGCGATCTTCGGGTCGTCGATCATCACCCGGTCGCCGCGCATCTTCTCCAGCCGCGCCACGCACTGCTCGACGATCTTCAGGCTCTCAGCCATCTCGTTCAGCCGGATCCGGAACCGGCCGTAGGCGTCGGGCTTGTCCCACGTCTGGACCTCGAAGTCGTAGGTCTCGTAGCCGCAGTAGGGCTGCTTCTTGCGCAGGTCCCAGTCGTACCCGGTGGACCGCAGCGGCGGCCCGGTGACTCCCAGCGCCATGCAACCGGCCAGGTCGAGGTAACCGACGTCTTGGAGGCGGCCCTTGAAGATCGGATTCTCGTTGCAGAACGCGGCATACTCGGGCAGGTGCTTGCGCATCCACGCCACCAGGTCCCGGACGTGGTCGAGCGCATTGTCCGGCAGGTCCTGGGATACACCGCCCGGCCGGATGTACGCATGGTTCATCCGCAGCCCGGTGATCAGCTCCAACGCGTCCAGCACCTTCTCGCGCTCCCGGAACCCGATGGTCATCACTGTCAGCGCGCCGATCTCCATGCCGCCGGTGGCGATGCAGACCAGATGGGAGGAGATCCGGTTGAGCTCCATCATCATCACCCGGATGACGTTGGCCTTCTCGGGAATCCGGTCCTCGATGTCCAGCAGCCGCTCAACGCCCAGGCAGTAGGTGGCCTCGTTGTACAGCGGGGACAGGTAGTCCATCCGCGTGCAGAAGGTGACGCCCTGGGTCCAGGAACGGTACTCCATGTTCTTCTCGATGCCGGTGTGCAGGTAGCCGATGCCGCAGCGGGCCTCATGCACCGACTCGCCCTCCATCTCCAAGATCAGCCGGAGCACGCCGTGGGTGGAGGGGTGCTGCGGACCCATGTTGACCACGATCCGCTCGTCGCCGCGCTCGGCCTGCTCCGCGACGATGGAGTCCCAGTCCTGACCGGTGACGGTGTAGACGTGGCCGGCCACCGACTCGGGTCCCGCGCCAGCACCGTACGCGTCGTCGACGCCCCGGTGCTGCCCGGCGCCCTCAGAGGTGGTGCTGTCGTGTGTGGTGGTCATCAGTTGTAGCTCCTCCGCTGATCCGGTGGCGGAACTGTGGCGCCCTTGTACTCGACCGGGATGCCGCCAAGCGGATAGTCCTTGCGCTGCGGGTGACCCGGCCAGTCGTCCGGCATCAGGATGCGGGTGAGGGCCGGGTGACCATCGAAGACGATGCCGAACATGTCGTACGTCTCCCGCTCGTGCCAGTCGGCGGTCGGATAGGTCGCCACCACCGACGGGATGTGCGGATCGGCGTCCGGAGCGGACACCTCCAGCCGGATCCGCCGGTTGTGGGTCATCGACTGCAGGTGGTACACCGCGTGCAGCTCGCGGCCCGTGTCGGCCGGGTAGTGCACGCCCGAGACGCTGCTGCAGAACTCGAACCGAAGGTGGGCGTCGTCTCGAAGGTGTGACACCAGCGCCGACAGGTGCTCACGGGCCACGTGGAAGGTGATCTCGCCACGGTGGATGACGACCTTGCTGATCGCCTCGCCGTAGTTGGGCACGAGCTCGCCGATTCGCCCGTAGACCTGGTCCCACCAGCCGCCGAACGGCGGGTCGGACGGCGCGGGGAACTGGATGGTGCGACTGAGGCCGCCGTAGCCGGAGGTGTCACCGGTTCCGGAGACGCCGAATAGTCCCTTGCGGACTTCGATCACCTCGGCTGCGGCACCTGTACGGGTGCCGACGACCTCCGACTCGCTGGTCTGCGCGTCGGTTTCCTCACTGGAGACGCTTGGGGCCGGCCCAACCAGAGACTCGGGCTTGGTGTCGGCGTCGGGCGCAGACTCCCCCTCCGGTGTCGCGCCTTTGATCCGAGCCTTGGCGTCGGACTCATCACTCAACGGGGCGCCACTGCTGTCCCGGTCGCCACGAGCGTCGCTCACCGCAGCAGTCCCTTCATCTCGATCGTGGCGGGCGCCTCCAGCTGGGCCCGCTCATGCTGCTCCGCGGCGACGGCGGCGTTGGTTCCGATCGGGGTGTGCCGGACCTTGTCCCGCAGCTTGAACATCGCGTCGATCAGCATCTCCGGGCGCGGCGGGCAGCCGGGGAGGTAGATGTCGACCGGAACGACGTGGTCCACGCCCTGGACGATCGCGTAGTTGTTGAACATGCCGCCCGAGCTGGCACAGACGCCCATCGCCAATACCCACTTGGGGTTGGGCATCTGGTCGTAGATCTGGCGCAGGACCGGAGCCATCTTCTGGCTGACGCGACCGGCCACGATCATCAGGTCGGCCTGCCGAGGTGAGGCGCGGAAGACCTCCTGCCCCCACCGGCCGGAGTCGTACCGAGGCGCGCCGTAGGTCATCATCTCGATCGCGCAGCAGGCCAGCCCGAACGTTGCCGGCCAGAACGACGCACTGCGCATGTAGCCGAACAGGTTCTCCACGGTGGTGAGGAGCACTCCGGTCGGCAGCTTTTCCTCTGCACCCATGTCAGTTGGTCCCTCGATCGGTCAGGCGGCGTGGCGCGGCGGGCGGCGCGGTCGTGAAGGTGCGGGTCAGTCCCATTCCAGGCCCCCGCGGCGCAGCACGTAGAAGTAGGCCACGAAGACCGTGGCCACGAACAGAACCATCTCGACCAGGGCGAAGGTTCCCATCTGGTCGAAAGAGACCGCCCACGGATACAAGAAGACGATCTCGATGTCGAAGACGATGAACAGCATGGCGGTGATGTAGTACTTCACCGGGAAACGACCGCCGCCCACCGGCTGCGGCGTCGGTTCGATGCCGCACTCGTAGGAGTCGTACTTGGCCCGGTTGTAGCGCCCGGGCCCGACCAGCACGCTGGTGATCACCGTCAACGCGACGAAGGCCGACGCGATGCCGAGCAGGATCACGATCGGGATGTACGGGTTCACCGGCTGGCTCCGCCGCTGATCTCGGCGTGGAGGTGCAGCGCATCCCGGCTCGGGGCGAGGTCGGTACGGCGCCCGTTCCGGGCAGGGTAGAAACGGCGCCCGTTCCGGGCAGGGTAGGTGGCTGACATTGCCGCTCCTTGCCGTTCTCGGTCTGACATCTGCTGCGGTCCCTCTGACTCTCGGCGCTCGTGAATTCGTTCACGAACTCAGCAGCAGCAGTCTACGACGCCTACCGGGGTTGCGAAACCAGGGTTCGGATGCCGACTACCGAACCAGATTTCCCTGTGCAGGCAGGAAAGCAGGGGGCATTTACGCACCTGGGACGTTGCGTAAATGGCCGCTACGGTGAGCGCTGCCGTCAGTCGCCCAGCGCGTCGCGCATCGGGACCAGTTTCGCGTTGGACTCGGCCAGCTCGGCTTCCGGATCCGAACCCGCGACGATCCCGCAGCCGGCGAACAACCGGATCTGGCGTGGCTCGGCGGGGTCGGTCTGGCCGCAGCGCAGCGCGATTCCCCACTCGCCGTCGCCGGTGGCGTCGATCCAGCCCACCGGTCCGGTGTACCGCTCCCGGTCCAGGTGCTCCAGTTCGGCGATGGTCGCGCGGGCTGTCGCCGTGGGCGTACCGCAGACGGCGGCACTCGGATGCAGAGCGGCCGCAAGGGCTAGCGAACTGGTCGCCGGGTCCGCAACGCCGGTCACGTCGGTGGCGAGATGGAGCACGTTCGGCAGCGCGAGAACGTACGGCGAGTCCGGCACGTTCATTCCCGAGCAGTACGGCGCCAGCGCCCGCGCGACCGAGCGGACGGCGTACTCGTGCTCCTCCAGGTCCTTGCTCGACTGCGACAGGGCACCAGCCAGCGCAAGGTCGGCGTCGTCGTCTCCGGACCGCCGAATGGTGCCCGCCAGCACTCGTGAGGTGGCCAGGCCGGCCTCACGCCGCACCAACATCTCCGGCGTGGCGCCCACCAGCCCGTCGACCAGGAAGGTCCAGCAACGGCTGTACTGCTCGGCCAGCCGGACCGCCAACCACCGCAGGTCGATGTCGTTGTCGGCGAACGCCAGCAGGTCCCGGGCAAGTACCACCTTGTCCAGCCGGCCGGCGGAGATCCTGCGGACCGCCTCGGCGACAGCGGCTTCCCATTCCGGTCCGGTCAGCCCACCATCGGCGAAGCTGACGTTTCTCGGCGGCTCCGGCGGGACCGGCAGCGGCCGGCTCTCGACGTCGGCCCCGGCCAACCGATCGGAGTCGCAGGTGGTACCAATCGAGGTCATCCAGGTTCGGCCGGCGCGTCGGCCGACCACTGTCGACGGCACGATCAGGGTCGACTGCGCGGCTGAGTTCGCGGGGTCGAAGACGAAGCTGCCGAAGGCGATCAGCCCGGAGCCCGCGGGCGGGCTCTCCAGGGTGCAGTCGATCACCACGTCAGCGGCCAGATCGGACCACCACTCCTGCGCCTCCGACACGGTGGCCGCCTTGTGACGGACGACCTCCCCCCAGCCGACCATGCCTTCGGACTGCCGGATCCATGCGCAGCCGTCCACAGCGGGCAGAAGTGCCAGCAGCGATCCTGGATCGTCGATCTCGACGGTGCGGGCATAGAGCCGCGGCGGTCGAAGATCGGACCAGGTCACGGAGTCAGGGTAGTCCGCGGCCATCATCGGACCGAATCGCTGGAGCGGCACGGCACCAATCCAAGCCCCGTGCGGCGCCGAACTCTCGCCGTGAGCACTCCATCGGACCAGACGGCGGAGACCTGGCCGGCGGCGGGTTGGCGGGCGATGGCCGGCGTGCTTGCCGCATTGGCTGCCGTCGGCGTCGGACACGGCCTGGCTGCGGTGTGGAACCCGGTGGCCTCGCCCCTGCTGGCGGTCGGTTCGGCCCTGATCGACGCGGCGCCGACGCCCGCGAAAGAGTTCGCCGTCCGGACCTTCGGCACCAACGACAAGCCGATCCTGATCGGGTCGATCGGCGTCGCGCTGCTCGTCCTCGCCGCCGGCTTGGGGCTGATCGCCTGGGGGCACCGCCGAATCGCGCTGGCCGGGATCTCGATGCTGGGATTCGCCGGATTGGCGGCTGCCGTAGCCCGCGGCGCTGCCCGGGATGGCCTGCCGTCGCTGGCAGCCGGCGTGGTGGGCATCGCGGTGATGCACGCACTGACCGCGCTCTCGGCGCAGGATGCGGGCGGCGACAGTGGTCGCGGCGGGAATCGTCGCCGGTTCCTGGCCGGCCTCGGAGCGGCCGCTGCGCTGGCAACCGCCGGGGGCGCCGGCGGCATGCTGCTGGACCGCTCGCGACGGATGGCGCGAGCTGCCCGCCGGGCCATCGGGTTGCCTGCACCGTCTTCCCCGGCAGCAGCCATTCCAGCGGGTGCGCAGATCGAGCCGATGACGCCGTTCGTCACCCCGGCCGACGACTTCTACCGCGTCGACATCAGCCTGGTGACGCCACGGATCGACGCCACCGGGTGGAGTCTGAGGATCGACGGCATGGTGGACCGGCCGCTGACGTTGAGCTATGACGACCTGCTGAAGCTGCCGCTGATCGAGCGGACCATCACCTTGACCTGCGTGTCCAACGAGGTCGGCGGCCCCTATGTCGGCAACGCGACCTGGTTGGGCGTGCCCTTCTCGGAGATCATTTCGCGCGTCGGGGTCCGCAGCGGCGTCGATCAGGTGTACTCGTACTCCTCCGACGGCGGCTACACCTGCTCCACGCCGTACCAGGCGGTCAGTGACGGCCGGGACGCCATGATCGTGGTCGGGATGAACGGCCAGGTACTCCCGGATGCGCACGGCTTCCCGGCGCGGATGCTGGTGCCGGGCCTGTTCGGCTTCGTCTCGGCCACCAAGTGGCTGGAGCGGATCGAATTCACCACCTACGCCCGTCGCAGCGCGTACTGGACCGACCGCGGCTGGGCGAAGGACGCGCCGATCCTCACCCAGAGCCGGATCGACGTGCCGGCATCGCTAGCCACCCTGCCGCGGAACAAGCCAGTGATCGCGGGCGTCGCCTGGGCCCAGCACCGCGGCATCGCCAAGGTCGAGATCCGGATCGACGGTGGGCCATGGCGGCAGACCAGGCTCGCCGCGGACGCCGGCGTCGATCTGTGGCGGCAGTGGAGCTACGTCTACGACGGTCCAGCCGGGCTGCACTCGGCACAGGTACGCGCCACCGACCTGACCGGCGACACGCAGCCGGAGGCCCGAACCCGAGTGTTCCCATCCGGCGCCCGCGGCTGGCACGAGATTCAGTTCACCGCCGAGTAGCGGAGCGGGGCCGGGTCGGTGGGGTCAGCGCTTGCGCTGCTTGTTCGCTGAGATCTCGGCCTCGCGCTGCTTGCGTTGAGCCTCGAGAGCCTTCTTCTGCTCTGCTTGTTTGGCCCGCAAGGACTCGGCGTCCATCGAGTTCAGCAAGATCATGGCCGCGATGGCAGCGATCACCAAGGACCAGATCGGCGACAGCCCGAGCAGCATCGGCGCCGTAATCAGCAGGCAGACGTCGAATCCCCGGAATAGGTTGGTCATCAAACCGGGCGGGAATGCGCCCGCCTGGGTGGAGATCATGGGCGCGCCGAAGTCGACCCCCTTGGCCTGGGTCCAGCGGATCGCACCGAGCAGCCCGGCCAGCGCCGTCGCGATCGCCATGGTCCCGGCCTCCAGCGCCGGACGCTGCACCGCCCCGTCGCCGAACCCGAGGTACGCGGGGGAGGTCGCGGCCGCCCAGATCGCGGCAACGGCTCCCGGGACGGCGACCGACGCCAGCTTGATGGAGGCCAGCGAGAACGGCAGGCAGCGAGCCAGACCTCCGGTGCGGGTAAGGACGCGCAGGCCACCGAGCGTCGGAATCAGCGCCGCGAACAAGGCCAGCCCGGCGAAGACCGGTGTCAGGCTGCTCATGCCCAGGGCATCCGCCGCGTACGGGACGACAATCGTGGCCAGCACCACCAGCAGGGGCTGTGGGAAGCGCATCAGCCGCTGCAGCTCCCGCCACATGACTGCCTCCAGCCCAACTCCCTTTCCTCGTCTGGGTTTGACGTGGCCGATCTCGACGGCTCGCCGGGCAACCACGATGTCGCGGGCCAGGCCGATGTCGAGGGCGAAGAAGGCACCGGAGATTCCACTGACCAGTGCGCCTCCGCTGAGCAGTCGGGCCCGCCGGATCCGGCTCAGCCGGCGGGCCGCAAGCAGCCCACTGAGTATCAGTACGGCGGTCGCGAACCCGACGATCACCAGTCCAAGCTCGACGCCAAGCTCGTCGGACAGACCCAGCACGAGCCAGCCGGCCGAGATGCCGATCACCAGCAGCAGCGCGGCCAGGCCGAGCAAGGTGAACAGGTAGTTCGCTACCCGGGTCAGGCGATGGCGCTCGGCGCCTTGTTGAGCCGCAGCGAAGGCGACGGCGGCAGCGGCGGACAGCCCGCTGGCGGCGGCCCAGACGAGAGTCGAGCGCAGTCGTGACCCGGTCAGGGCCGCGACCAGGGCGCCGACCGCAGCCCCGCCGATCAGCGCGGTGACCACGGCCGCGACCAGCCGGGAGCGAAGCAGGCGGGCCCGGTTGATCGGCGCGTCGAGTAACCAGAACCCTTCGGCGGCCGACGCCAGCACCGGTCCAAAAAGGCGGCTGATCGCCAGGGCCGCCGCCACGGCGGCGGCGAAAGCGGCCCACGGCAGCACCGCGCGAGCCGACACACAGCTGACGCTGTTGCACTGGGAGACCACCCGCTGCGCGTTCAGGATGACGTTGATGACCATGGCGCCGATCATCAGCGCACCGATCAGGACCACGTACGCGTCGTGGAACGCCTCGGTCAGGTTCTTGGTCGCTCGGCCGGCACGCCAGTCCTTGATCAGCCGCTTGAGCTCGCGTGGCGTGGCGGGAACCAGGGCCTCGGGGTCGGGGTTGTGCGCAGACACCCGGTCGTCGACGGCGCTCATCCGCGTGCGGCACCCAGCTCGACGACCCGGGTGGCGACGTCTCGCACCAGGCTCGGCTCATGGCTGGCGAAGACGATCGCCAGACCCTGCTGACGTTCGGTCTTCAGCCGGCCTGCGAGCCAGGTCAGGCCCTCGGTGTCCAGCCGCTGCTCCGGCTCGTCCAGCACCAGCAGCCTTCGTGGACGGACGAAGGCGGTGGCGAGCGCCAGCCGACGCCGCTGGCCCGAGGAGAGGGTGCCGGGCAGCTGTCCCGACTGCGGCACCAGCTGGACCTCCTCCAAGACGTCGTCGACGACGGCGTCCGGGTCGGCGATGCCATGGGCGCGGGCCAGCAGATCGAGGTGCTCGACGACACTGAGGTCGGGGAAGAAGTCGAGGTCGTCGATCACCGTCGCGACGTCCCGCCGAATCTGGGGCGAGGTTTCCACCATCGCGTTGCCGCACACCTCCACGGTCCCCTCATCGGCGCGGTCTGCCCCGATCAGGCAACGCAGCAGGGTCGACTTGCCCGCCCCGTTGCGACCGGTCAAGGCAATCGCCTCACCCGTCCTGACCTCGAGGCTGAAGTTGTCGAAGATGGTGTGCGGCCCGAAGGCCCGCTTCAGCTTGGCGACCCGGAGGACGGTGGTGCGTTTGGCCATACCGACGATTCTCCCCCACCGGATGGCATCGGCCCCAGACGTCCACGCGGGCAGCGAGGGCACCAATCCGTACCGGCGCCAGCGCCGAAGTTCGGGTGAGAGACAGGCACCGTCTGTCACGACCTGAGGAATCCTGTAGGAGGACCCCGAGATGTTCACCAGCACACGCTTCGCCAAGATCGCCGCCCTCACCGCCGCCGTCGCCTTGCCGCTCAGCTTGGCGGCGTGTGGCGGCACCGAGACCGCCAGCCCGGCCGCCGAGACGTCGAGCTCGGCATCCGCATCCTCGTCCCCATCATCGGCGGCGTCGTCGCCCAGCATGACCGAGTCCTCACCCAGCATGACCGAGTCCTCGGCCAGCATGACCGGCCCGTTCGGCGCCGCCTGCTCCGCTGTTCCGAAGACCGGAAAGGGCTCGTTCGACGGCATGTCATCGGACCCGGTCGCCACCGCGGCCAGCAACAATCCGTTGCTCAGCACGCTGGTGACCGCGGTCAAGCAGGCGGGCCTGGTCGACACCTTGAACAACGCCAAGGACATCACCGTCTTCGCCCCCACCAACGACGCCTTCAAGGGGATGGACCAGGCGACCTTGAAGAAGGCGCTCGGCGACAAGGCCCTGCTCACCAGCGTCCTTACCGGGCACGTGGTGGCTGGCCGGCTGGCTCCGGAGGATCTCGCCGGGAAGCACCAGACGCTCAACAAGGACGCCATGGTGACAGTCACCGGCTCCGGTGAGAGCTTCAAGGTGAACGGCAACGCCACCGTCCTCTGCGGCAACGTGCAGACTGCCAACGCGACCGTCTACATCATCGACGAGGTCCTGCTGCCGAAGTCCTGACCACTCCGGTCGTGAGAGTGTTCGTGACTATGAACATGCCATCTGGGCCCGGCTCGGGGAACGCACCCCGGACCGGGCATCCCCCGGGCGAGACGGTCGCCGGGCTGAACAGCGCCGCCCCGCCCCGGGGTCGCGACGAGGAGGCTGACCACCTCATGGAGCTGATCTCCCGGTCGGCTCGAGGTCACGAGGACGCGTTCGCCGAGCTGTACGACCTGACCTCGGCGCGAATCTACGGCTTGATCCTTCGGGTGCTGCGATCGGCGGACCATTCCGCGGAGGTCACCCAAGAGGTGTACGTGGAGATCTGGCGGCAGGCGGCCCGGTACGACCCTGCCAAGGGCAGTGTGCTGGCCTGGATGACCACCATGGCGCACCGCCGGGCGATCGACCGGGTGCGATCGGTCAGCAGTGAAACCGCACGCGATGAGCGGTACGCAGTGCGCACGGTGGACCGCGAGGTCGACCACGTTTGGGACGGCGTGGAGCAGAAGCTGGATGTCGAGCGGGTACGCAAAGGGATGTCATCGCTGACCGCCATCCAGCGGGAGGCGCTGACACTGGCCTACTTCGGGGGCTACACGCAGAGCCAGGTGGCGACGCTGTTGAAGTTGCCGCTGGGCACAGTGAAGACAAGAATTCGAGATGGGCTCATTGGCCTACGAGACGCATTGGGGGTGGAGGCATGAGCGAGATTCACGGGGCTGTCGGCTCCTATGTCGCCCACGCTCTCGATCCCGACGAGCAGCGCGATTTCGAGCAGCACCTCGCGGTCTGCCCCACCTGCGCCCAGGAGGTGCAGGAGTTCAGCGAGACCGCCGCCGAGCTGAGCAGCCTGGTGCAGGTGCCGCCGCCACCAGCCCTGAGGGCAGCTGTGCTGTCGGCGATCCAGCAGGTTCGACCCGAACCCCCGTTGCCCGCCCAGGCCCCCGATCGGCAGCGGTCGGAAGAACACCGACCTGGCGGCTCGCCGGCCGATGAGGGAAGGTCGCTTGAGGAGGGTCGGCCGTCGCTCACCCGGCGGGCAGAGCCGGTGGAGGCTGTGCGGACCACGTCGGCGACCGCGGCGAGCGGAGCTGGCAGGCCGCCGATCGACGAGCTGCGGGCCCGCCGGGCGCGCAGAACGACCCGGCTGCTGTCGCTGGCGGTGGCTGCGGCGATGGTGATTGCCCTGGCCCTGGGCGGCTGGGTGGTCAACCTCGTCCAGGACCGGCAAGCCCAAACAGCGACCGCGGCGCTAGAGGCGCAGCTGCTGAGCGCGCCGGATGCAAAGGTGTATCCGGCCACCATGGCTGGTGGTACGCCGGTGTCGTTCGTGGTGTCCAAGAGTCTGGGCAGGGCCATGTTCGTCGGCGCGGATGTGCCGGATCTTGCCGATGACAAGGTGTACAAGCTGTGGACGATCCCACCCGGCACTGGCGCGACGCCAGTCGGTGACAGCGCCTTCGAGGGCGGCCGGGACCGGAAGGTCTGGGTTCGGGGCAACGTCTCCGACGGCAGCCTGGCCATCACGGTCGAGGAGAACCCGGAGACTCCGGTACCGACGACCGACGCGGTGCTGGTGGTCAAGGTCTAGGGCTCCGATCGGACCTCTCCGGTGGGGCGCGTCCAGCGCAACGGGTGGGACTGCGATGCAGCCCACCCGTTGCTGTGCTCGGCGGGGCGCGAGCACGAAGCAAACTGTCGGCGCCTCGTGGCAGGCTGTGCCTCGTGCCTTCCCGATCCTCTGACACCCGGGCGACGCTCGCCAAGCGCCGCGGCGACGTGGCTGCGATGTTCGACGGCGTGGCGGCGCGATACGACCTGGCCAACGACGTGCTGTCGCTTGGTGCGGATCGTGCCTGGCGGCAGCTGGTGGTGGAGGCGGTTGATCCGCGGCCCGGTCAGGTGATCCTCGACCTGGCCGCCGGCACCGGCACATCCAGCCAGCCATTCGCGGACGCCGGCGCAGCGGTCTACCCAACCGATCTGTCCCTGGGGATGCTGGCAGTCGGGAAGCAGCGCAAGCCTGCACTGAGCTTCGTTGCAGGTGACGCTTTGCAGCTCCCGTACGTCGACGGCTGCTTCGACGCTGTCACCATCTCCTTCGGACTGCGTAACGTCGAACACACCATGGCCGCGCTGGTGGAGATGCGCCGGGTGACCAGGCCAGGCGGCACGCTGGTCGTCTGCGAGTTCTCGACCCCGGTGTGGGCGCCGTTTCGCCTCGTCTACGGCAACTATCTGGTGGCGGCCATCCCCAAGATCGCGCGTGTGGTCTCCTCCAACCCGGCGGCCTATGAGTATCTTTCCGAGTCGATCCGGGCATGGCCCGACCAGGCTCGGCTGGCCGGCCTGATCGAGCAGGCTGGCTGGGGTGCTGTCGAATGGCGAAACCTCTCCGGCGGCGTCGTCGCCTTGCACCGGGCCCGGGCATGACGATCCTGCTCCCCGCATCTGCGGCGCGGAGCTGTCCGGTGAAGACGCACAACGCCTTCAACCAGACGATTCCGCACCCCGTGTGGGAGCCGGAAGAGTCGCTCGCCGAGCTTTTCGAAGGAGGTGCACGGTTCGAGCAGGAGATCCTCGACCGCTTGGTCGCCAGCTTCGGTGGCTCGGTGACCGATCTCCGGGTCGTGGGGGACACCCCCAGCGCGGCTCGCGCGGACGCCTGCCTGCGAGCGATGCGGAACGGCATCGACGTCATCGTGGCTGGTTGGCTCCCCATCGACGTCGCCGGCCATCGGGTTGGCTGTCCCGACCTGCTGGTACGTGGCGCCGACAGGTCCGATGGGACATCGCGGTACCACCCGGTCGAGGTGAAGTGGCACAAGATCATCGAGCGCCGTGGGCCGACACGGAACCCACAGCCGGCGTCGCCGCTTCGCGTCAGCAGGCTGAGCCAGCCTGGGCCCGACGGAGCTCAGGAGCTGGCTGGCCACGGCCTTCGGCTTGGCACCCGGGAGGCCGACCTGATCCAGCTCGCGCACTACCACCGCATGCTGGAGTCCATCGGCTTTGCCGACTCCGACTCCGCACTCGCGGCGGTGATCGGAACCGATGACCTGCTGGACGAGCCGGTGCTGGCCTGGGTTGATCTGGCTGAGCCGCTGGTACGGACGTTCTCTCGCACGCAGCCAGAGGGCTGGCGGCTGCGCAGCATCATGGAGCGGTACGACCACGAGCACACCTTCCGGCTCGAGGTTGCCTCGAATGCCGAGAGGATGACCGGCGACCCATCGGCTGACCCCGAGCCGTTGGTACGCCCGATCGTCACCTCCGAGTGCCGCCGCTGCCAGTGGTGGGAGCACTGCAGCCAGCAGCTACATCCCGACGATGTGAGCCTGCGCATCGACAAGAGCCCGCTGGACGTGCGCGAGATTGCCACGTTGCGCAGACACGGCATAGCCACTATCAGCCAGCTGGCGAACGCCGACCTCAATGGGCTGCTGGGGTGGTACCTCCCCGAGGTCCGTCATCGCAGCGGTGCTGAAAGCAGGCTGCGGGTCGCCGCTCGGCGGGCCCGGATGCTGCTGGACGACAGCTCACTGGACCGCGAGACGACCGGCCCGATCGAGGTGCCATCCGCGGACGTCGAGATCGACTTCGACATCGAGACGTCCTCCGACGGTCGCGTCTATCTGTGGGGCTTCCTGATCCGAGATGCCGGCGTCGGCACCCCGACGTACCTGCAGTTCAGCCGGTTCTGCGACCTGGACTGGGACACGGAGTTGGACTTGGCCGCCGAGGCGCTCGGATGGCTGCGGCAGCAGGCGCTCGGGCCTCGTACGGTCCGCGTGTTCCACTACAGCGCATTCGAGGTGTCGACCATCATCCGGCTGGCGGGGCAGGCCGCGAGCTCCCCGGTGCTCGCCTGGGCGGCCGACTACGCCACCACCCAGTTCGTTGACCTCTGGGAGGTGATGCGAAGCAATTTCTTCGGAGTCGGCGGGCTCGGTCTCAAGGCCGTCGCGCAGCAGGGGCCAGGCTTTTCCTGGCGAGACGACGAGCCCGGTGGCCTGAACTCACAACGGTGGTTCGCCGAGGCGGTGCACGGTGAGACCAGCGAGATCCGCTCCTTCGCGCGGCGGCGGGTGCTTGAGTACAACGAGGACGACGTCACCGCGACCGCCCGGCTCAGAGACTGGCTACGAGCGCAGTGATCGCGGAATGCAAGGTCCGTCGATGCTGCCGGTCGACCGCCGCCTCGACTACCTCGATGCCGATCGGCGGTTCTTCCAGCAGCCCGGCCAGCGACTCCGCCGAGGTGGCGGCCCGATAGCCCGCAGAGTGTGCCTGGGCGAGGGCCGCGATTTGGGTTCCGTGGGCGGTGCCGAACAGCCGCTCGAATGCCGGGCTGTGCGCTGGCGTGCCCTGCTCAAGGGTGGCGAAGATGCTGCCGCCGTCATCGTTGGCCACCACGATCCGCAGGTTGGGACGAGGTTCTTGCGGACCGAGCACCAGCCCGTTGCTGTCATGCACGAACGTGATGTCGCCCATCAGGGCATGGCATGGACGCTCCACTGCGAGCGCAACGCCGACGGCCGTCGACACCATGCCGTCGATGCCGGCCAGCCCTCGGTTGGCATAGACGGTCGGCGCAACCCCGCCCACAGCGGCCAGATCGAGGTCTCGGATCGGGTTGGAAGATCCGACCACGAGGGTGTCGCGCTCCCCCAGCGACGCCCACAGCGCGGCTGCCAGCGCTGGACCGGTGAAGTGTCTCTGCCCAGCAAGCAGCCGGTCCAGCTCCAGTCGCAGCCGGCGGTCGGCGTCCTGCCAGCGGGACAGCCATCCGGCGTCACCGGGGTCCAAGCTTATCGCGGCGGTGACGCGAGTCGCGTTCGTACCCGGGTCGACCCAGCTCGCGTACGGACAGACCATGATCACCTCGACGTCGTCACGCTGCAGCAGCCTGGTCACCGGCCTGGACAGGGTCGGGTGACCGAACACCACCACCCGCTCGATCTCGTCGGCCAAATCTGACTGCAGCAGCAGCCGATAGGTCCCGATGGCCTGGGCGCCCACGCGGGCGTTGCTGGACGGCTCGGCCAACAGCGGCAGCTCGGCTGATGCCGCGAGCTCTCGGGCCGCCGCACCGGTCGAGGGCGGTCCATCTCCGGCGAGCACCACAGTCTGCGGCCCGGGACTGAGTCTGGTGACCTCCGGCGACAGGAGCAGCGGCTCGATGACCAGCTCTGGTGGCGAGGACGGTTCCAGCGGTTGTGGGGAGAGCGGCTCGGAGAACCCGACATTGAGGTGTACGGGGCCGGGCTGGGCGCTGCGGGAGCCGATCGCCGCCACCATCAGCCGGGCAACCTGGAAACGCCAGCTCTTTCCCGTCCCGACGGCGTCCTCCAGGTGGGCGGCGGCGCGGACGTGGGCGGCGAACAGGGTCCGCTGGTCGGTGGTCTGGTTTGCGCCGGTGTGGGTCATCGACCCCGGCCGGTCAGCTGTAAGCAGCACCAGCGGCAGGTTGCTGTGCGCAGCCTCGAGTACCGCAGGATGAAGGTTCGCCACAGCGGTACCCGAGGTGGTCAGCACTGCAACTGGGGCACCGGAGGCCTTGGCAAGTCCCAACGCCAAGAAGCCGGAGCTGCGCTCATCGATCCGAACGTGCAACCGGAGCAGCCCGATCCGGTCGGCCTCGAACAGCTCGTAGGCCAGTGGGCTGCTCCGCGACCCCGGCGAGAGCACGACATCGTTGATGCCGCGGCCGAGTAGCTCCTCGACGATGACCCGGGCGCAGCGGGTGGCCTCACCCACGACGGTCCCCCGCCAGCTCGCGGGTGCGGAGCAGGCGAGCCTGCCAGAACGCCGAGCGTGAGTCGTCCGCCTGCCAGCACCGCAGCGCCTCCGGGCTGACGTCGAGGTTCGACACCCGCAGCACCCCGCCGACGGCAGCCAGCGGCCGGCAGGCCACGTCCCCGCCCAGCAGCGGCACGGTGTTCAAGCCGCAGGCGTACGGCAGCTCCGGCAGTGCCGCCGCGAGGGCCAGGCCGGCGCGGATCCCGACCGACGTCTCCAACGCACTCGACACCACGACGGGAAGACCGATCTGCTCCGCAATCCTCAGGCAGGCGCGTACGCCACCGAGCGGCTGGACCTTGAGCACGGCGATGTCGGCGGCCTCCAGCCGCGCCACCCGGTACGGGTCCGTCGCCCGCCGGATCGACTCATCCGCGGCGATCGGCACGTCGATCCCACGCCCAGCCAGGCGCTGACGCAGAACGCGCAACTCCTCCACCGAGCCACACGGCTGCTCGGCGTACTCGAGGGTGAAGCGGCTCAGCTGCCTCAGCGCGGACGTGGCCTGGTCGACATCCCAGCCGCCGTTGGCGTCAACCCGAACTGCGCCGTCCGGGCCGAGGGCGTCGCGAACCGCCTCCACCCGGGCCAGATCATCGGCCAGTGCCTGGCCGCGGTCGCAGACCTTCACCTTCGCGGTACGGCAGCCGGAGGTGGCGGCGATGGTGTGGGCCTGCTCTGGAGACACTGCGGGCACGGTGCAGTTGACCGGGACGCTGCTCCGGATCGGCGCAGGCCAGCCGACTTCGGCAGCTTCGTGCGTGGCGTCCCACCACGGCACCAGCTCAGGGCCGCAGTAGTCGAGGAACGGGCTCCATTCAGCCCAGCCGGCTGATCCCCGCCAGAGCATCCCTTCCCTCACGGCAATTCCGCGGAACCGAACGCGCATGCCGATGGCGAAGGTGTGCAGCGGCTCGGTCACCGGCTTAGTTTGGCCTATGGTTCCGGTTCTGCCGATCGGAGTCCGGGCTCGGCGCCGCCAAGGGCCCGTCGCGCGGGACACTACGACGGTGACTGCATCGTCCTTCGCAGCCGTGGGGCTCGCCGACGGCAGTGAGATCGCGGCAGCACTCAAAGCGGCGATGGCGGGGGGTCTCCCGGTTGCGCCGTTGCCGACCGAACCGAACGAGCGCCGCCAGGTGTTGGAGATGCTGCAGCCCAGACAGCCGGTGCCAGAACCCGACATCGCCGCGATCGTGGCGACCTCCGGGTCGACCGGCAAGGCGAAGGGCGTGCTGTTGTCCCGCTCTGCGATCCAGGCCTCGGCCGAAGCCACCTCCCGGCGGCTGGGCGGGCCGGGCCACTGGGTGCTGGCGCTACCGGCTCACTACGTGGCCGGGCTGATGGTGCTGGCGCGGTGCCTGGTGGGCGGCACTTCCGCGTACCCGACGGCCCCCGACCTGTCCGACCTACCCGAGGTGGTCGGCAGCCTGCCTGGCCGACGTTACATCTCCGTGGTGCCCACCCAGCTGGTGCGGGCCCTGCAGTACCCGGAGCGTGCTCGGGCTCTGGCGTCGTTCGACGCGGTACTGGTGGGTGGGGCTGCCGTCGACCCGCTCGTGCTGGACCGTGCGCGGACCGCCGGCGTCGCGGTCGTCACGACCTACGGCATGAGCGAGACCTGTGGTGGCTGCGTGTACGACGGGGTGCCGCTGGACTGCGCCGAGGTGTCGCTGGAACCGGCGACGCAGCGGGTGCTGATGCGTGGCGCAATGCTGTTCTCCGGATACCGCCTGCGGCCCGACCTGACGGCAGCAGCCCTGACCGGTGCGCGGCCGACCGGCCCCGGGCGAAGTAGTGCCGGGCTGTCTCGTCCAACACTGCGGACCCAGGACCGGGGTCAGCTGGTCGCGGGTCGGCTGGCTGTGCTGGGACGGGTCGACGATGTGGTGATCTCCGGCGGGATGAACGTGGATTTGGCAGCCGTCGAGCGCGCCTGTCGCAGGTGGCTGGAGACAACTGGCAGACGGGGCGAGGTCGCTGTCGTCGGCGTACCCGACCCCGAGTGGGGTACCCGCATCGTCGCCGTCACCGACGTCTCGGGCAGCGTCGTGGGACTGCGCTCGGCGCTGCTGCGGTCGCTACCGGGCTACGCGCTGCCCCGCCTCCTGGTTCGGCTCGACGTGCTGCCGCGGACTTCGAGTGGCAAGATCGACCGCCAGCGCCTTGTCGGCGCAATCGCGGACGTGGCTGTGGCCGCGGTTCCGTTCGACCAAGGAGAACCGGCGTGACAGCTGATCTTGCCACCGGGCCGACCCCGGCGCAGTGGGTTGCGGGAGCACGCCCGCGAACCCTGCCTGCGGCGGTGGCGCCCGTTCTCGTCGGCTCAGGCGTGGCAGTGCTGGCGGGCGGGTTCTCCTGGAGCCGCGCGCTCCTCGCGCTGCTCGTCAGCCTCGCGCTCCAGGTGGGCGTGAACTACGCCAACGACTACTCCGATGGCATCCGGGGCACCGATGCCGACCGCGTCGGGCCGCTCCGGCTGGTGGGATCGGGGTTAGCCGAGCCCGCGGCCGTCAAGGCGGCCGCCTTCGGCAGCTTCGCGGTTGCCGCGGTTGCGGGTCTGGTGCTGGTGGTCCTCTCGCAGCAGTGGTGGCTGCTGCTGGTCGGAGCCGCCTCGATCCTCGCGGCCTGGTACTACACCGGCGGCCGCCGGCCGTACGGCTATCTGGGCCTGGGTGAGCTGTTCGTGTTCGTCTTCTTCGGCCTGGTGGCCGTCTGCGGGACAACGTACGTCCAGCTGGGCCGGGTCACGGCGCCAGCGGTGCTGGGCGGCGTCGTGGTCGGCGCCCTTGCCTGCGCGATCTTGGTGGTCAACAACCTGAGAGACATCCGGGGTGACAGCGAGTCGGGAAAGCATACGCTCGCCACCAGGATCGGGGCGCCCGCCACCCGTGCCGTGTACGTGGGCCTGGTCTGCGTGGCCGGTGTCGGCACGCTGGCGATCGGCCTGCTCAGCACGGGATGGGCCCTGCTTGGCCTGGTCGGTCTGGTCTTGGCCATCCCGGCGGTCCGAACCGTGCTGTCGGGCGCAGCCGGATTCCGGTTGATCGGTGTCCTCAAACTGACCGGCACCGCCGAGCTCGCGGTGGCGGTAGCCCTCAGCGCCGGGTTCGCGCTGGCCGCGCTTCACTGACCGGCCTGACCGCGCTTGCCCCGGCGGATCGGGAAACCGCTTTTCCCGCGGCGCATGCAGCGCCGACGAGCCAGGCCGAGATCCGGGCCGACGTGAATCGTTGGTGAATGGCAGATGGACATTAGGGTGGACGCATGGACCCGGAGCCCACGCACGACCTCAAGCGAAAGCCGAAGGTCAGCATCATCCTCTTGACGATGGGCAACCGTCCGGACGAGCTGGACCGCAGCCTGCGGAGTGCGCTGGCTCAGGACTACAGCTCGTTCGAGGTCTTCGTGCTGGGTCAGGCATGGCAGCCCGACGGGTTGCCCGACGGCGTCCGCAGCCTCGGGCTGGAGGAGAACCTGGGCAGCCCGGCGGGACGCAACTTCGCCGTCACCCAGACGTGCAACGACTACTTCATGTTCCTCGACGACGACGCCTGGATTCCCGACCCGGGCTTTGTCCAGCAGTCCGTGGCGATCTTGGAGGGCTCCCCCCGGCTGGCGTTGCTGACGCCGAGGATCACCGACGCCGACGGCAGAACCCTACGCCGCTGGGTTCCTCGCGCCCGCGTCGGCGACCCGGCCGTGTCCGGGCCCGCGTTCACCTGTCCCGAGGGCGTGACAGTGTTCCGACGGGCCGCGTGGGACGAGGTCGGCGGGTTCCCCGGCAGATTCCAGCACGGCCACGAGGGGATCGAGCTCTGCTGGCGCCTACGCGACCGCGGCTGGGACACCTGGTACCAGGCTGACCTGATCGTGCACCATCCGGCACTGCCCGCCGGTCGGCACAGCTACTACCAGCGGCTGAACGCCCGCAACCGGGTTTGGGTGGCGCGCCGCAACCTGCCGGCACCGCTGATCCCCGTCTATGTCGGCATCTGGACAGCCATCTCCCTCGCCCGAAACGGCACCGACTGGGAGTCGACCAAGAGCTGGGTCTCCGGCTGGCGGGAGGGCTGGACGACATCGCCGGGGGAGCGCCGGCCGATGCACTGGAAGACCATCCTGCGACTCGCCCGGCTGGGACAGCCGCCGATCATCTGAGCGCCGGCGAGCTGGACGTCGAACACCAGATCAGGGCTGCCGAAGTCGGCTGGAGGACAGGATGGACAGCAGGTAGCCGCCAGCCGTCGCCAGCGCCAGCGGCACGGCGGCCAGCAGCCAGCCGCGGAGCACGGCCTCGTACGCCATTCGGTCGCCGGTCGCCCACCAGCCGCCACCCGGCGCGTGCACCTGGATATCTGCCAGCCGCAGCACGGCGTCCACGGTGGCGAGCACGGCCAGGATCAAGGTGAACTCGATTGCCCCGAAGGCACGGAAGAACGGGAAGAACCGCAACAGACCACGCACCGAGCGCAGGCCGCCGGACCGCGGTGCCGCCAGCTCTGCATCCTCTGCCATCTTGGGCCAACCTGAGTACGTGCGGGCGACGTGGACCAGGTCGCCGAACGACTTCTTCAGCAGCACCAACACAGCGACCAGCGCGCCCACGGTGGTCCACCCACCGATCGAGGTGGGGCCACCGTCCACGTGGATGCCGAGGGCAACGGGCAGCATCGACTCGACCAGGTAGTGACCGACCCTGTCGATATACACCCCGGACGTCGACGCCTGATTGCGCCACCGGGCGATCTCGCCGTCGGAGCAGTCCACCAGGATGTGGAGCTGGATCAGTACTGCTGCGGTGACCACCGGCCACCACCCGGGGATCACCAGCACGAGCGGCGCCGCGAGCCCGATGAGGATCATCAGCCAGGTGACCCCGTTGGCGCTCACTCCGGTCGGCAGCAGGGCGCGGGTCAGGTAGATGGATCCCTTGCGCAGATACACTCCGGCCCAGTGCTCGGAGTTCCGGCGACCGACCACGGCAACCGGCTGGGCGACGGACCGCAGCTCGGCCATCGTGGGTCTGTTGGTGCGCGGGCGGTCAGTCTGGTCGTCCTGCAAGCGCATGGTGGACAGCATAGGGCGGCGATCGGTCAACCGGCCTTGCCAGCCGCGGGGATACGCATACTCTTAAGCCATGGGCAGGTACTTGCCGTTCATCATCGTGGCGCTGCTCACCATCTACTGTGTGGTGGAAGTAGCCCAAGCGCAGCCCTACGCCGTCCGTCGGATGCCCCGATGGCTGTGGGCCACTGCGATCATCTGCGTGCCCCTGGTCGGGGCGGTGCTGTGGCTGTTCCTGGGTCGGCCCAACGCGGACTCTCTCGGTACCCGGAAGCGCACCGGCAGACCCAAGGCCCCCGACGACGACGTTGACTTCCTTCGCGGTCTCTGAGCTTCGGCCACCCTCGTGGTGACCGGTGCTGGTTGGTATGCCGTCGTGATCGCCGGCGGGTCCTCTCGGCGGTTCGGCAGTGACAAGCTCGAGGCGATGCTCGGGTCGGAGACGGTTCTCGACCACGCGCTGAGCGCCCTGCCAGCCGACTGGGAGGTGGTGGTCGTCGGGCCTGTCAGGAAGGTCGGCCGCCCCGTCACCTTCGTACGCGAGGAGCCCGTCGGCGCGGGTCCCGGAGCCGCTCTCGTTGCGGGCGCGCGAGAGGTGGCGGCCCGGGGCGGCCAGCGCATGGTGGCGCTCCCGGGCGATGCTCCCGCCGGTGGTCGGGCCGCGGTTGCGCTGGCGGCCTCGCTGACCGGAGCCGGTACGGCGGTTGTGGCCGTCGACGAATCGGGTCAGGTCCAACCGCTGCAGGTTGCGGTGGCCGGGACCGGTCTGACCGCCCTGGCGTCGCACTCGCCGTCAGCGGTCGCAGGCATCAGCGCACGCAAGCTCGTCGCCCAGCTTTGCCCGCGGCAGACAGTCCTGCCGCGTCAACTGACGGCCGACATCGACACCGTCGCCGACGCGCAGCACTGGCTGCAGCGGCTGCCCAACTAGTGCACCGGACTGTCGGGCCGGTGAGGACATCGAGCGGTTCTAGCCGGTCAGGACCTTGAGTGAGAGGCCGGTGAACTGCTCCGACCGCTCCCACAGCCAGGCCGCGCTGGCGAAGTCCCGGGCGTTGCGAGCCGGTACCTCCAACACCGGCTCACCGCGCAGGAGGAACCGGGGCCCAATCAGCTCACCCCCCACCAGCGACGGGTCGGCCGCGGCACGGATCTGCGGTTGCGCTCCGTGTTCCGGCGCTGACCCGAGCAGCGGGGTGAGGGCACCGGTCACGCGGTGGAAGATCCCCGGACGCAGCTGGCGGGTGAACAGCTCGGTGGCGACTACCCCCGGATGCGCCACCACGGAGGTGATCGGGACGTGGGCCTGCCGAAGTCTGCGGTGCAGCTCGAAGCCGAACAAGGCACACGCCAGCTTGGACTGCGAGTAGGCCGTCATGCTGGTGTACCGGCCCTCCAAGCCGAGCCGGCGGTCAAGTGAGCCGGTCAACCGGTGTGCGACGCTGGACACCGACACCACCCGGGCCGCGGGCGACTCGGACAGTACCGGCATCAGACGCAATGTCAGAGCGAAATGACCGAGGTGGTTGACGCCCATGTGCATCTCGTGGCCGTCGGCAGTCAGCTGACGGGTCGGTACCAGCATCAGCCCCGCGTTGTTGATCAGGATGTCGAGTGGGCCTGACTCCAGCTGGGCGTCGGCGAAGGCCCGCACCGAAGCGAGATCGGCGAGATCGAGTGCGGCAACGTTCACCGACGCGCCGTCGGCTGCGGCGCGGATCTGGGCGGCAGCAGCCTCGCCTTTCTTCAGGTCCCGGACAGCGAGTAGGACGTGAGCGCCGGCCGATGCAAGAGTGCGAGCCGAGACGAATCCGAGCCCGGCGTTGCCGCCAGTGATCACGACGCGCCGCCCGGTCAGGTCGGGGAGGGACATGCGCCACACCCTAACCGCTGGTCCCAGCGCAGCCCAAGAGCGGTGGTCGGCACCGTTGGCCCGTGGGGGGCCATTGCAGCAAATCCGTTGATGGCCTTCGCCGGCCGTGCCACGCTGAATCGGGGGTTTGCGAGCCGTGTCCTCCTGCACACGGGATGCAACTTGCGCTGATGGAGGTGCCGGTCGTACTCGCAGCGATTCTGCAGGCCGTCCACGTGACCACCACGCTGCAGTCCATCCCGCTGCAGGCGGCGATCAGCCTCCATCCGGCCTGCCCGCTTCCCATTGAGCTGCGACGCTGACCTTGCTGGCCGGGCGCCGCCGTCACCTGTTAGCCCACCGCCCATCGGCCGCCCGGTCCGTGAGAGAGTGGCCGAACCAGGTCACGTCGAGCAGGAGGCTGTCATGACAACCGAGTCCAATAGCGGCGACACAGCGGGTTCCGAAGCCCTCGATCGATCAGCCGAGGCTATCGAGGAGGGCCGGGACGCCGCTCGGGAGGCGCTGGGAGACGGCTACATCCCAGGAAGCGACGTTGACGCACCGGGCACCGGGGACGGACTTGAGGCCGGCGAGGCAGACGTCGCTCCTCGTCCCAACTGAGGTAGTCACGTCCCATTCCCGTCGACGCTCTTTGCCCCGTTGACGTGGGAGCGCCGACCGGGTAACCTCTTTCCTGGCTCAAGAGCCCACCCTATGCGCCCCAAAAACCCTGGCGTAATATCAGGTGTCGAAGAATTGATTCTCGGTATTTTCGTCTGACGCCCAAGACCCCGGCGGCTGAATCTCGATTCAGACCTCGGGGGTTTTTTGATGTCCAGATGCTTGGGCGCTCTGCCTCGGCTGAATCGGTACCTTGGCTGCTCCGGTCGGTTGGTCCCTTCGGCTGCGGGGGGCAGAAGTGACCATCCGAGTTGGCTCGGGCCTCCCTGGGGGGTGGAGGCCCGGGCCAACGCCATAGTTGGCTACCTTCCCGCGTCATCAACCTCATCCGCCGCCGTCAGACCTCACCTGACCCGCTCATGGTGACGCCCGCCTGGTCCGCCGGTGCAGAATTGCTGCGCCGACTTCCCGGCGTGGAGGCAATCCAGCACAGTCTGGAAATCGTCGACGACCACAAGGTGGCGTGTATCCAGCTCAACGTCACCGCAGCCGGAGACGTTGTCGCCGTCTGCCATGCCGTAGAGCAATTGATGGCCCAGGTGCGGCGAGATCAGGATGAAGACCTGCTGTTCACGATCCAGGTGCGCTCGCCTCACCCAGCGCCTCGTCCTGATCGAGTGACCCTGCCCGCTTAGCGCGCCGGATTGTCGGCGGCGGTCACCAGGGCGGGAAACGGCTGGGGTGTTGAACATAGGCCGCCGCAAGGTCGGTGAGCTTGTGATGATTTCGCCGGGCGTAACCGCGCAGGGCGGTGAACGCCTCGTCGACCGTGACGCCATGTCGCTGCGCGATAGCGCCCTTCGCCTGCTCGATCACCAGCCGGCTGCTGAGCGCCCTCTCCAACTGGCTCGTCAGCAGCGAGGCCTGCTGAATCGCCCGCTCTTGAAGCAGGCCAACGGTGGCGACGTGGGCGAAGGCCCGGACAATCCTCAGGTCTGCGGGATCCAGGGTGCGTCCGTCGGAGGTGAAGAGGTTGACCCCACCGATCACCTGATCGCGCAATGTCATCGGCATGGCGTGGACGCCGGTGAATCCGGCGGCTGCCGCGGCCGGCGCGAAGTGCGGCCACTGATCCGCCGCGGAACCCAGATCCGTGTTGGTCACTGGTGCACCATTCCGGAAGGCCTCCACGCATGGCCCTTCGTCGTTGTGGACCTGCAGTTGCTCGAGCATCTCGGCGACCTGCTGGGATCCGGCCACGAACTGCAGATTCCTCTCTTCGTCTCTCAGGAGCAGTCCCACAGCGGCCGCATCGACCAGCTCCGCGGCACGTGCGGCGACAAGATGGAGAAAGTCGATCACATCGAAGTCGTCGACGAGCGTATCCGCGACCTCCGCAATGGCGGCGGCGAGGTGTTCCGCCGAAACCCGACTCATCCGACTTCCTCACTTGACACGGTCGACGGTACCCCACACGTGTGGGTACCGAGGGAAGGCAGCGCTAACAACCGGAATCGCAGACTGAGCAGCTCAGCTGGGTTGCGGGATTACGCCACCTACCGGGGATGCGGCGAGCTGGAGGGGGGATAACCCACCGCATCCTGCTCCATCGAAGGGAACCAGCCGCCGTGGTGGCGGAAGCGCCGTCTCCGTCGGCGTGGTCAGCCTCGTCGCGTACGCAGGCCCGCTTCCACTTCAGTGTGTGCCTGAAACGATCGGAAGTCCATAACGCAGACATTGCGACCTGGCGGTTGGCGTCAACCCCGGTCACACCGGCTGCTCGCTCCGGTCGAGACTCCACTCGGTATGGAAGGAACCGGGCTGATCGACGCGCCGGTAGGTGTGCGCACCGAAGAAGTCTCGCTGCCCCTGGATCAGGGCGGCTGGGAGGCGCTCGGCCCGGATCCCGTCGTAGTAGGCAAGCGAGGAGGAGAAGGCTGGCGTGGGGATCCCGTTCTGCGCCGCAGCGGAGACCACGCGGCGCCAGGCCGCCAGGCTGTTGCCGACGGCATCGGCGAAGTAGTCGTCAGCGAGCAGCAAGGGGAGCTCGGCGGCACGCTCGTACGCCTCCGTGATCCGGTTCAGAAAACGAGCCCGAATGATGCAGCCACCCCGCCAGATCCGTGCCATGGCTCCGCGATCGATGTCCCAGCCGTACTCCGCGCTGGCGGCCGCGATCTGGTCAAAGCCTTGGGAGTAGGCGACAACCTTGCTCGCGTAGAGCGCCTGCCGCACGTCTTCTACGAATAGCTTCGGGTCTTCGATCGACCAGTCGCTGACGTGAGCGGCAAGCTTGTCCTTGGCGGCTGCGCGTTGCGGCGCCGAGCCGGAGAGTGCGCGGGCGAAGGTGGCCTCGGCGATGCCGGTGATGGGCACGCCGAGGTCCAATGCGTTCTGCACGGTCCAGCGGCCGGTTCCCTTCTGCTCCGCCTGATCCTCGACGATGTCCACGAAGGCTTGCCCAGTGCCCGCATCCACATGCGCCAGCACCTCGGCGGTGATTTCGATCAGGAACGACTCGAGGTCGCCCTCGTTCCAGGTGCGGAAGATCTCGGCGATCTCGGCAGCGCTGGCTGCGGTCCCCTGACGGATCAGGTCGTACGCCTCCGCAATGAGCTGCATGTCGGCGTACTCGATGCCGTTGTGCACCATTTTGACGAAGTGTCCGGCGCCGTCAGGCCCGACGTACGCGCAGCATGGCTCACCGTCCACCTTGGCCGCGATGTCCTCCAGCATCGGACCCAGGGTCTTATACGACTCACGTGATCCGCCCGGCATGATGGACGGACCGTTCAAGGCCCCTTCCTCACCGCCGGAGACGCCGGATCCGACGAAGTGCAGTCCCAGGGCCTTCAGGTGCGCCTCCCGCCTGATCGTGTCAGGAAAGTGGGCGTTGCCGGCGTCGATGACGATGTCGCCTTCCTCCAGCAACGGGATCAGCTCCTCGATCACCGCGTCAGTCGGGCCTCCGGCCTTGACCATGATGACCACTCGCCGCGGACGTTCCAGCGAGGCGACGAAGTCAGCCATCGTCTCCGACGGCACGAAGGTCCCATCCGAACCGTGGTCGGCGATCAGTGACTGCGTCTTGGCGTTGCTGCGGTTGTGCACGGCGACGCGGTACCCGTGACGGGCGAAGTTTCGGGCGAGATTGCGACCCATGACCGCAAGCCCGGTGACCCCGATCTCAGCGAGTTCTGCCATGGTCGCGCTCCTTACAGTTGGTCCTGAATATGGGTTGGCGGCTGGCGCAAGCCTCACTCTGCGGCCACGGTCAGCGTATCCGGTTCCGCGGACGTTGGCGGAGGTCGATACTGTCGCTATCTCAGCACCTGGTTGCGGGAAGGATGCATGCTTCAGCCACTGGGAATCAGCGCGGAAGCCGAATCGGTTTATGTGGTCCTCGCGCCCTTGGAGTCAGCGACTCCAGCGGAGCTTGCTGAGCTCACCTCTAAAGACGAGGAGCTGACCAGGAAACGGCTCGAGGAACTGCGCCAGTTGGGCCTTGCCGCCGAGGTGGTGAACGGGCTGTGGCAGGCACTTCCCCTGATGAGCGTTATTG
>DASTIW010000036.1:0-124022 GCA_035717205.1 Propionibacteriaceae bacterium
ACCGGGCTCGGCCTGGGCCTGGCGCTCTCCCGTGGCCTGGTGGAGGCCATGGCCGGGACGCTGGTGCTGGAGGACACACCCGGCGGCGGACTCACCCTCGTCGTCTCCCTGCCGGCCGTGCCGTCGGCGGCGCCGCGGGCCGAGGTCACGTCATGAGCCGGATCCTGGTCGTCGACGACGAGCCCCAGATCGTGCGAGCCCTCGCCATCAACCTGCGCGCACGCGGGTACGACGTGTGCACCGCCGGCGACGGCACCGAGGCGCTCCACCTCGCGGCCGCGCATCCGCCGGATGTCGTCATCCTCGACCTCGGCCTCCCCGACCTCGACGGTGTCGACGTCATCGCCGGGCTCCGTGGATGGACCAGCGTGCCGATCCTGGTCCTCTCGGGTCGCAGCGACAGCATCGACAAGGTCGACGCGCTCGACGCGGGCGCGGACGACTACGTCGTCAAGCCGTTCGGCATGGACGAGCTGATGGCCCGGCTGCGGGCCGCCGTTCGGCGGGCGACTCCGGACCGGACCCAGCCGGCGGTGGTCACCGAGCATTTCACCGTGGACCTGGCCGCGAAGCGGGTCACGTCGGCCACTGGCGAGGTCAAGCTGACCGCCACCGAGTGGCACCTGCTGGAGGTGCTCGTCCGCCACCACGGTCGCACGGTCCAGCATCGCCAGCTGCTGGAGGAGGTGTGGGGCAGCAGCTATCTCCAGCAGACCAACTACCTGCGGGTCTACATCGCGGCGCTGCGGCGCAAGCTGGAGCCCGACCCCGCCCGCCCGCGGTACATCCTGACCGCCAGTGGCCTTGGCTACCGGTTCGAAACGGAGCCTTCCGGAACCGGCAACGGGGCCTGAGGCTGGGCGGACGGCGGGGGCCGACGGTCGTCGTCGAGGCGTCGGCCCAGACGACCAGGCCGTTGTGCCGCGTGTGGGCCGCGAGCCATCGGGCCGCGTCCTCCCCGTGTGCGTAGGCGGCGGTGGCGTCTATGTCGACCCAGGTGAGCGAGTTGCCGACAACCGTCACCGAGGCGACGCCTGCGGGGGGTCGGCCGGTGCGGGCGTCGAGAATGTGGTTGCCTCGATGCGCCGCGCCCGAAGTCGCGACCGCTCCCGTACGGATCGGGATGACGGCGATCAGCCGCTGCGGGTCCTGCGGATGCTCGACCCCAATCCGCCACGGCGAAGCCTCGGGGTCAGTGGTCCGGCAGACCAGGTCACCGCCGGCTGCCAGGCAGAAGTCTGTCGACTCGAGCCCGGCCAGCGCGGTCGCGGCCCGCAAAGGTCCCCGCGGACCGCTGCTCGGCCAGGTCTCCCTGGTGGGGCAGGGCCAGCCCGACGCCGAGGTAGGCGTAGAGGTGGATCAGGTGCCAGGACTCGTAGCGGACCTTCGCTCGGGCCGCCTTCACGCTGGTGGCGACCACCATGACGAGGCAGCCGGTGCCGGCGACTGCCAGCAGCATGCCGGGATAGTCGGTGCCGAGGTTCCAGAAGGTGGCCGGGATCCGCGTCAACTTGCCGGCCGCGGAGCCCCAGGTAATCAAGACGATGTGCGCCATCATCAAGGTGAACGAGCTGAACACCACCAGCCGGTGGCGGCGCGCCAGGTCATCCTGGCCGAACGCACGCTCCAGGATCGGCGGCCGCGACATCATCAGCACCTGGATGAGCAGCAGGTCTGAGGCAAGCCTCCGGTGAGGCGCCCCAACGAAGTGAGCCCGCTCTCCCAGGCCTCAGGTCCTGGATGCCGCCGCGGGTTGCCCACAGGTAGGACACCCAGACGACGCTCAGCCAGAGCCCGGCCATGGCAACTAGCCGGACGGCCGAGTCGAACCTGGCGACGGAAGATCGGGGGTGTCCGACCCCAGCCGCCGGGATGGGCAGTTGAGGTGGGATCGCGGTCGTCGTCATATCGAACTGCTGCTCTGGTCGGCGTGCCCGCCGGGGTTTCGGGCGCCGTCTGCAAAGCCGTCGCCAGACGTCACCCCGGGCGCGGAGTCGCCGGTCGGGCTGGGGCCGCCCGTTCGGGCCGGTCCTGACGGGCGATTGCCTGGGCTGACGACCGGCTCCCACCGGGAGCCACTGAGGTTTCCTGCGGCGCTCACGCCTTCTCCTTTTGCTCGGATGGCTTCATGGTCATCCGTCGCACTGAGGCAGGGCAGTGAGCACACTATGAGTCCGCTGTCAGAAAGCAGGACGGGTAGCAGGCGTGGATATGCCCGTCAGCGGCAAGATGAGGCTCCCCGCCGCTTGCCCCGCTGGACACCGCGAGTCGTCCTGGGAGGGTCAGTGGCCTCAATCTGGACGTTTCACCGCTCCGCTTCGTGAGCGGGGTCTTAGTGAGAGGCGTCCCAGAGCAGCCGGTCCAGCCCGGCGCGGCTGATCTCCTCCGAGCCGTCACGCCGGCCGATGGCAGCCAGCACCTCGGCGACAATGCTCGACAGCTTCTTGTTGTACACCTGCGAGTGTCCACGGAGCACCTCGAACGCGGCGTCGGCGCTGAGACGATGCACCACCATCAGGGCTCCCTTCACCTGCTCGATGCCGGCCCGCGTCTGCAGCGTCGCCTCGAGCGCCGCGTTTGTCTCCTCGCGTCCGGCAGCGGTGACGTCCACCATGAAGCCGTGCATGCACACGGTGTGGGTGTCCTCGAGGTTGCGATCGCCATAGCCCACCACCACCACCGTTCGCCGCCTGCCGCGAACGTCGAAAATGCGGTGGTAGCAGCTGAACGGGCCGCCCTGCGACAGCGCTCGCGCGAAGACTGCGTCGATCCGCGCCCGATCCTGGGGATCCTTGTGCTGCAAGAACCGTTCCATGGTTGGCTCGACCGACCGCGGCTCGTAGCCGTACAGCCGGTACAGGCCGTCGGACCACCACCAGTGGTCCGACCCGGGGTTCCACTCGAACCGGCCCACGGGTGATCCGTGCTCCGCCTCCGAAGCGTCCGGAGCCAGACGCGTCGGCGGCTTGGTGCCGGCGGCTCGAGATCCATGGTTCCCTCCAAAGCAGTGTGTCACGCGACCTGGTTACGCGGCCTAGATGATCCCACACCAGGCGAGGCTGGACGCGCCACCGCCCAGGGCCGCAACTCAGCCAGAAGGGGCCGGCATAGACTTGGCGGCGCTTGAGGAACCGAAATGACCCGCGTCGGATGGTCCGGGCGGTGTTCGTGAAAGGACGAGAGCTGTGGGTACCGACGACAAGTTCGAGAACAAGAGCGACGAGCTGGCGGGCAAGGCAAAGGCGGCTGTCGGGGACGCCACTGACAACGAGGATCTTCGGGCCGAGGGCGAGGCCCAAGAGACCAAGGGCAACCTGAAGCAGGCCGGCGAGAAGATCAAGGACGCCTTCAAGGGCTGAGGTCTTGGCTGGCGTTGGGCGAAGGGATCCCGATGCGCCAGCTATTCCTGCCAGCCGGGCCAGGTCGGCAGGGCAGCGCCCCAGCGCACCGAGGTTCGGCTGCCGTCGAGCAGAGTTCGAACAGCAAGACGACGCACCTCGGGCCGAGTCGCAGCCGCTACCCACCGACCTGTCCACGGCTGGAGGGCGACCTCGATGCGGCGGATCAGCTCGGTCGCCGTGGCTGCATTCGTGGGTCGCACCGGCGGCACGTACGCCGGTGCGGCCGCTGGCACACTCTGCTGCTGGTCCACCAGAGTCTCGGTCAGCCGGTTGCGCAGGCCCCGCCGGCGCTGCAGGACTTCGATCGCCTGGCGGCGTGCCGCCTGGTTCAACCGGCCGATGGCCAGTTGGTAGCCATAGTTCACCGCGTGCAGCTGAGCCACCATCGACTGCATCGCCTCGACCTCCGGCGGCGGCACCAGTTGCATGCGCTGCCGCGGACGCTGCTCCGGCGCGGGTAGGACATTCGTCTGCAGCGCCACCGCGTACGCCGCTGAGGCGGCCGCCAACGAGGACCAGAAGAGGCACAGGACGCCATCGCTGGCGTCCGCCGCCTCGAGATAGTCGGCGCTCGCTGCCTCCTCCGCCGATCTCAATCCGCTGACCGCCTTGGAGATCTCCATCCGGCGCGCAGGCGCGGATGCCGACGGGGTCGGTGCGGTGGCCGACTCGCCGCCGATCGGTGGAGTTGCGCCGGTCGGTCGAGTTGTGGGCGCAGTAGCGGTCAGTGCCGTTCGATGGTCCACGTGCCCTCGACGGATCTGGGTCAGGATCCTGGAGCGGACCGACCTTGCGCGGCCTGGGTCATTCGCCGCCAGGATCGCTTCGGTGGCGTTGAGCAGCCGCAGCTCCCGACGTGCCGCGTCGGGCACAGCGGACGGGGTCTGCGGCCCAGACGGCTCCTGGCCGGTCGGCATGGTCCCGCGGGACGGCGTTGGACTGGTGGCCGCGGTTGGCGCAGAGATGCCGCTCGGCGATCGGGTCCGGGAGCAGGCGGCTGGCAGTAGTGTGAGTGCGCCGAGGGTAGCCCCGGCTGTGAGCACCCGGCGGCGGGAGAGGCCGCTGTCCGGCGGTCCTTGCTGGGGCACGCCGGTGAGGCTACTCCGATCGTGGAAGACTAGGTGCCACAGGCAGCCCGGTACGGCCGAGCTGGAACACAACTGCAGGTCACAACCGGATCAGGAAGGCACCATGAAGGAAAGCAGTCTGACACCGCTGCTCACCCCCATCCTGGCCCAGTTCGCGCTTGAGCTCGAGACCGTCGACGTCGTTCCTGCGGGCAAGCGTCGCTTGGTGCGCATCGTCGTCGACGGGGACGGACCCAAGGGCGACGGGCCGTTGCTGGACGACATCGCCGCGGCAACCAAGGCCATCTCGGCCGCGCTGGATGAGTCCGACATTCCCGGCGCGAGCCCGTACACACTCGAGGTCACGTCCCGTGGCGTGAGCCGACCGCTCACCTTGCCACGCCACTGGCGCCGCAATACCGGCCGGCTGGTTCAGGTCACCACGCTCGACGGGACGAAGGTCGCCGGCCGGATCGGTACCAGCACCGAGGACGATGCCGCGCTGGACGTCAATGGCCTGGAGCGGCGGATTCGGTTCGCCGACGTGGCCAAGGCTCTGATCCAGATCGAGATGAACCGCTCGGTCACCGAGCCGGAGGAGGAGGACTGAGATGGACATCGACATCTCCGTGCTGAGGATGTTGGAGCGGGAGAAGGATCTGCCCTTCGATGTGCTGGTCCGGGCCATCGAGGAGGCGCTGCTGATGGCGTATGAGAAGACCGAGGGCGCCGTGCATGGAGCTCGGGTCGACCTGGATCGGCGGTCCGGGCACGTCCAGGTGGTCGTACCCGAACTCGACGATGCCGGCAACCGGATCGGTGAGTACGACAACACGCCTGCTGGCTTCGGGCGCGTCGCCGCCTCCACGGCCCGCCAGGTGATCATGCAGCGACTGCGTGACGCCGAGGACGAGGTGAAGTTCGGCCACTTCTCCGGAGTTGAGGGCGACATCGTCTCCGGAGTCGTGCAGCAGGGCAGCGACTCGCGCACCGTCCTTGTCGACCTCGGCAAGATCGAGGCGATCATGCCGGTGAGCGAGCAGGTTCCCGGCGAGCGGTACAGCCACGGCACCCGGATCCGCGTCTATGTCGTATCGGTGCGCAAGGAGCTTCGTGGGCCGCAGGTGGTCGTCTCGCGGACCCACCCCGGACTGGTGGAGAAGCTGTTCCGGCTCGAGGTGCCTGAGATCGCCGACGGCACGGTGGAGATCAAGGCGGTGGCGCGCGAGGCCGGTCATCGCAGCAAGATCGCCGTCATCAGTCACAACCACGACGTCAGCGCCAAAGGCGCATGCATCGGTCCGATGGGTCAGCGCGTCCGCGCGGTGATGCACGAGCTGAATGAGGAGAAGATCGACATCATCGACTGGTCTCCCGATCCGGCCCGCTTCGTCGGCCAGGCGCTGTCACCGGCGAAGGTCAACTCGGTGACGGTGGTCGATGCGAACCTGCGGGCCGCCCGCGTGGTCGTCCCCGACTACCAGTTATCCCTGGCGATCGGCCGGGAGGGCCAGAACGCCCGGCTGGCCGCACGGCTCACCGGGTGGCGGATCGACATCCGCTCCGACACCGAGCAGCCCGGCTGAAGCTCGGAGCATGCACGAGCTCACCCCCGACAAGACACTAGGCTGGCTGGGTGAGCCGCCCGGAGCGCACCTGCATCGGGTGTCGGAAGCGGGATTCGAAGTCTGAGTTGCTCCGGCTGGTGTGGACGTCCGGAGCCGTGCTGGCCGATCCAGGGCAGATCGCACCCGGGCGTGGCGCGTACCTGCACCGAAGGTCAGGATGCGTAGAACTGGCGGTTCGCCGCCGATCCGTCGGACGTGCCCTCCGGCGTGATGCGGGGAATCAGTCCGGACTCGTTGCGACCCTGGCTCCCTACGTCGTGGAGGGGGTCGCCGGGTCAGATCCTCACGATGCGTAGAAAAATGACGGCGCCGCTTAGGCGAAATTCGCCGCCAAGGCATACAGTTGTACCTTGCATCGACCCGACCGGGCGTTGCGTTCTGCAAGTGTCCGTTCATTGACCGGGCGCCGAACCAGAAAGTGGGCTATGCGCTCATGACCACTCGATGAGAACACCTCAATGAGCATGCAGGAAAACTAGCTGGTCCGGTGACTCGACGATCCGGACCTCACAAGGAGAGCAGTGGCAAAGGTCCGTGTCTACGAGCTGGCAAAAGAGCTCGGAGTCGAAAGCAAGACAGTCCTCAGCACGCTGAAGGACATGGGGGAGTTCGTCCGATCGGCTTCCTCAACCGTAGAAGCACCCGTGGTACGACGCCTGCAGGAGAAGCTGGCAAGCGCAGCCCCCACCGGCCGGAAGGCTCCAAGACCCACACCGCCGGCGGCCGTTCCCGGTCCCGTGAAGCCAGCCACACCGGCCCCGACGGTCAGCGCCCCTTCCGCGCCGACCACTGAGCCGGCCCCGTCCACCCTCGCCCCAGCGGCGAGGGAGACCCAGACTGGTCCCCGTCCGTCCCCGGCCCCACGTCCAGGCGTCCCGCGGATGCCCGGTCAAGCCGTCCCGGCCCGCACCGAGCCTGCCGCGGAGTCTCCGCGTGTCGACGCCAGGTCCGGTGACGCACGTCGCACCGAGTTCTCTCGACCTGAGGAAGCGCCCTCGGTGGCCCCGCGTCACGACAGTGCACGACCTGCTGTTTCGCGTCCCGACGGCGGCCGTCCGCAGCCAGGCCAGGAAGCCCCCCGCGGTCCGCGGCCCGACCTGCCCCGATCGGACATGCCCCGACCTGACGTCTCGCGGTCCGACGTGCCCCGTTCAGAGAGCCGTCGCCCAGACGCTCAGCGTCCGAGCGCGCCCCGCCCCGGCGGTCCGCGCGAGTCTGCTCCGCGGGACACCGGACCGGGTCACGCACCGGCGGCTCCGGGTCAAGCCCCGGCGCCGCGGCCCCGTCCCGGATCCACCGGCGGCCTCCCGGGCGCCACCCCGGGACCGCGTCGCGGCAGCGGCGCTTCGCGCCCAGGCAACAACCCGTTCGCCCCGTCCCAGGGGATGGGTCAGGCGCGCACACCGCGGCCCGGTCAGGATGTTCGCCCCGGCGGCCCCCGACCTCCGGTCGGTCGCACCCCAGGCAGCCCGGCTCCCCGACAGGGTGGCGTACCGGGCATGCCGCGGCCCAACCCGGCGATGATGCCCAAGCAGAGCTCTGGTCAGCTCGGCCCCTCGACAGGTGCCGGTGCCCGCGGGCGAGGTGCTCCTGCCGGCGGCCGCGGTCGTCCCGGGGGCGGTGGCCCTCCTGGTCGCGGCGGCCCCGGAGGTGCCCCAGGTGGCGGTCCCGGCGGTCCGCCTCCGAGCGGTCGCGGCGGTCGCGGCGGTCGTGGCGGGACGCAGGGAGCGTTCGGCCGTCCCGGTGGTCCGCAGCGGCGTGGCCGCAAGTCCAAGAGGCTGCGTCGCCAGGAGTTCGACCAGATGGAGGCACCGTCCATCGGCGGCGTCCGCCTGAAGCAGGGCGACGGCTCCACCATCCGCCTTGCGCGCGGAGCCTCGCTGACTGACCTGGCGGAGAAGATCGGCGTCGAGCCGGCGTCCCTGGTCCAGGTGCTGTTCCATCTCGGTGAGATGGTGACCGCCACCCAGACCGTGAGCGACGACACCCTCAAGGTGATCGGCGACGAGCTGAACTACCACATCGAGGTGGTCTCGCCCGAGGACGAGGATCGCGAGCTGCTGGAGAGCTTCGACATCGAGTTCGGCGAGGACGAGGGCGGTGAGGCCGAGCTCGCTCCACGGCCGCCGGCGGTGACCGTGATGGGCCACGTCGACCACGGCAAGACGAAGCTGCTGGACGCCATCCGAAACACCAATGTGGTCGCCCGCGAGGCCGGCGGCATCACCCAGCACATCGGTGCCTACCAGGTGGCCACCGAGGTCGACGGTGAGGACCGCAAGATCACCTTCATCGACACCCCGGGTCACGAGGCCTTCACCGCCATGCGTGCTCGGGGCGCCAAGTCGACCGACATCGCCGTCCTGGTGGTGGCTGCCGATGACGGCGTGATGCCGCAGACCATCGAGGCACTCAACCATGCCATCGCGGCCAACGTGCCGGTGGTGGTCGCGGTCAACAAGGTGGACAAGCCGGACGCCGACCCCACCAAGGTTCGTGGCCAGCTCACCGAGTACGGCCTGGTCCCGGAGGAGTACGGCGGCGACACCATGTTCGTCGACGTGTCGGCGACCACCGGCCAGGGGCTGGATGAGCTGCTGGAAGCCATCGTGCTGACAGCCGACGCTGCCCTCGACCTGCGTGCCAACCCCGACATGCCGGGCCAGGGTGTCGCCATCGAGGCGCACCTGGACAAGGGCCGCGGCCCGGTGGCGACGGTTCTGGTTCAGCGCGGGACGCTGCACGTCGGCGACTCGATCGTCGCCGGTCCGGCGTACGGACGTGTCCGGGCGCTGCTCAACGACCTCGGCAACCCGGTACACGAAGCACCGCCGTCGATGCCGGTCCAGGTGCTCGGCCTGACCGCGGTGCCGGGTGCCGGCGACAGCTTCTTGGTGGTCGAGGACGACCGGATGGCTCGGCAGATCGCCGAACGTCGGGCGTCCCGGCTGCGGATGGCCGCTCAGGCTGCCGGTACCCGTCGTCGGACACTGGACCAGCTGTTCGACCAGCTCGAGAAGGGCGAGACGCAGGAGCTGCTGCTCATCCTCAAGGGTGACGGCTCCGGCTCCGTGGAGGCGCTGGAGGACGCGCTCGCCAAGATCGACGTCGGCGACGAGGTCTCGCTGCGCGTCATCGACCGTGGTGTGGGTGCCATCACCGAGACCAACGTCTCGCTGGCGGCGGCATCCAAGGCCGTCATCATCGGCTTCAACGTCCGGCCGCAAGGCAAGGCGACGGAGCTGGCGGACCGGGAGGGTGTGGACATCCGGTACTACTCGGTGATCTACTCCGCCATCGACGAGATCGAGGCCGCGCTCAAGGGCATGCTCAAGCCGATCTTCGAGGAGGCCCAGCTGGGCACCGCGGAGATCCGGGAGGTGTTCCGCTCCTCGAAGGCAGGGACCATCGCCGGCTGCATGGTGACCAAGGGCCTGATGCGTCGCAACGCGAAGGCGCGTCTGCTGCGTGACGGCGTCGTGGTCAACGAGACCACCATCGCGTCGTTGCGGCGGGAGAAGGACGACGCGACCGAGGTACGTGAGGGCTTCGAGTGTGGTCTGACGTTGGCGAACTACTCCGACATCCGGATCGGCGACCTCATCGAGACGTTCGAGATGCGCGAGAAGCCACGCAGCTGAGTCCCCGACCCGCCGACTGGTCACCTTCCCCGCAGCTTCTGGGGCGGCGGTGACCAGTCGGCGGGCAGCCTTTGGCCCGTCCGTACCAGGAGAGGAACCACGATGGCGTCGCCACGCGTTCTCAAGCTCGCCGACCAGATCAAGGTCATCGTCGCCGAGATGCTCGAGCGCCGGATCAAGGATCCGCGGCTCGGGTTCATCACCGTCACCGATGTGTCGCTGACCGGCGACAGCCGCGAGGCCACCGTCTTCTACACCGTCTATGGCAGCGAGGAGGAGCAGGTCGCCACGGCGGCGGCCCTCACCTCGGCGACCGGACTGATCCGCTCAACCATCGGCAAGCAGCTGGGGATGAAGTTCACGCCTACGGTCGCCTTCGTCCCCGACGTCGTACCGGAGACGGCCCGACAGCTCGATGACCTGCTCGCGCAGGCGCGGGTCGAGGACGCCAAGGTGGCTGAGCAGGCAGCCGCCGCCGAGTACGCGGGCGAGCCCGACCCGTACAAGCGACCGCATGACGACACCGACGCCGAGGACTGATCAGGTCGGTTCCACAGCCTCCGGGATCGCTGTCCTGGACAAGCCTGCGGGATGGACGTCGCACCAGGTCGTCGGCCGGGTGCGACGGCTGGCCGGCACCCGAAAGGTGGGGCACGCCGGAACCCTCGACCCAATGGCGACCGGCGTGCTGGTGGTCGGGATCAACCGGGCCACCCGGCTGCTGGGTTACCTCAGCGGCACCAGCAAGGAGTACACCGCCACGATCCGGCTCGGGCAGCGCACCCTCACCGATGATGCCGAGGGCGAGGTCGTCTCCGAGCCGGGGGCCGAATGCCGTGACCAGGCTGCCATCGAGGCGGCGCTGGCGACGTTGCGTGGCGACATCATCCAGGTCCCGTCCTCGGTCTCGGCGATCAAGATCGACGGCGTCCGTTCGTACGCTGCCGTGCGCGCCGGCAAGCAGCCGGAGCTCGCTGGCCGTCCGGTGCACATCGAGCGGTTCGAGTGCCTCCGGGTCAGCCCGCGGCAGACCGCCTCCGGGCTGCCGGTTTTGGACCTTGACGTCGAGGTCCACTGCTCCTCGGGCACGTACGTCCGAGCGCTGGCTCGCGATCTCGGCGCCCATCTCAGCACCGGAGGCCATCTGACCGCACTTCGTCGAACTCGGGTGGGTCCATTCTCGACCGAGCAGGCCCAGACCCTGGAGCAGGCGGGAGAGTCCTTGAACCTCATCGGATTGGACGCCGTGGCCGGGCGATGCTTCGCCACCGTGCAGGTCGACGCCGAGCAGGCGGCGTGGGTCCGGAACGGCCGCAGGCTCGCCCAGCTTCGGCTGCCGGAAGAACCGACAGCGGTGTTCGACGGCACGGGCAGGTTCTTGGCGCTCTACACCCGGAACGGCCCGGACGCGGTCGCCGAGGCGGTTTTCGTCTGAGCCGAGCCAGGGCTCCGCTGCCAGCAGTTCTGGTTTACTGGTCGCACGCCAGCACCTGAGGAGTGTCATGAGCCAGCAGCCGGTCGTCGTCATCGGCAACTTCGACGGTGTGCACCGCGGCCACGTGCACCTGCTGCGGACCGCGCGGGCCTCCGAGCCGGGTGCGCCGCTGGTCGCGGTCACCTTCTGGCCACACCCCATGAGCGTGATCCGCCCAGACCAGGCGCCGCCACTGCTGACCACCATCGAACGACGGATCGAACTGCTCCGCGAAGCCGGCGTCGACGAGGTGGTGGTGCTGAACTTCACCTCCGAGATGGCCGGCTGGAGCCCCGGGCAGTTCATCGACACCGTGCTTCGGCCGCTGCACCCCTGCCGGGTGGTAGTGGGGGAGAACTTCCGCTTCGGCTTCCGGGCTGCCGGCGACGTCCGTACCCTGACCGACCTCGCCGACGGCGACTTCAAGGTCCAGGCCGTACCCCTGGTCACCGACGGCATCCAGCCGAGCTCGTCCACGCTGATCCGGCACGCCGTCGCCGACGGTGACTTCGGCCGGGTGCGCGAGTTGAGCGACCAGGTCTTCCGGTTCCAAGGCGTCGTCGTACGCGGCGAGCAGCGTGGTCGCCAGATGGGGTTCCCGACCGCCAACGTTGCGGTCGAACCCGGGTACGCGGTGCCCGCCGACGGCGTCTACGCCGGCTGGGTCACCCGGTTGGACATCCCGGCACCCCGCTGGCCGGCCGCGATCTCGGTCGGCACCAACCCGACTTTTGACGGCGTCGAACGCCGCGTCGAGGCCTACGTGCTGGATCGTACCGACCTGGAGCTCTACGGTGTCGAGATCGCGGTGGACTTCTACGCCCGGCTCCGCGGCCAGGTCAAGTACGACGGGATGCCCGCGCTCGTTGCCCAGATGCGGAGGGACGTCGAGCAGGCGCGCCACCTGGTCGCGCACATCTAGCCGGTAGCTGGCGATTCGTCCACGGGGTCAGGCGCTGGTAGCCTGACCACTGCCGTTTGATCGGCCGCGGATTCCGAAGAGCTCCCACTCACACCGTGTGTACGGCCCGAGGGGCCAAACTTGGGGGCGCCGCGCAACGGGAAACCGAGAGGAGAGCACGTGTCTTTCGACGCTGCAGCCAAGAAGAAGACCATCGAAGAGTTCGCGACGTCCGAGGGCGACACCGGCTCTCCTGAGGTCCAGATCGCGGTCCTCACCCGCCGTATCGCCCACCTCACCGAGCACCTGAAGGCGCACAAGCACGACCACCACAGCCGCCGGGGCCTGATGCTCCTGGTCGGTCAGCGTCGCAGGCTGCTCAACTACGTGTCCAAGACCGACATCGAGCGTTACCGCTCGCTGATCGAGCGCCTCGGCCTCCGCCGCTGAACCTGGGCGCGGAGCGATGCACCCCGCTCACCTGAGCCGTACCGCTCCGCGCACCGCCATCGGCTACAACTTAATCCACAACTGAACAGCAGCACCCAGCAGTCACATCATTCCTCGATTGCATCCCACACATGCTCACCTCAGAGTGCCTCGGTCCTCGGTAGTGGTCTTCGGGACGTCGACGCGCCAGTCGGCCGCCCCGCGGACCTCGATCGAAGACCGGCCTCGAAGAGCCAGGGATCCAGGCGTGCGCAGCCCTTGCGCCGCCCGACCCTCCCGGCCGGTCGCGACCCACACGGTCAAGCGCCTTGGGTGTGCGGATGCAGTCCGTACCGGTGCCTGGAGCGGAGAGCTCGAGCGCCAAGAAAAGGAGATCCCCATGGAGGGACCCGAACTTCAGGTCACTGAAGCAGTCATCGACAACGGCCTGCTCGGCAAGCATGTCGTCCGCTTCGAGTCGGGCCTGCTGGCCCGGCAGGCCGCCGGGTCGGCGGCCGTCTACCTGGACGACGACACCATGTTGTTGTCCGCCACCACCGCGCAGAGCAAGCCGCGGGACGCAATCGACTTCTTCCCGCTCACGGTGGACGTCGAGGAGCGGATGTACGCCGTCGGTCGGATCCCCGGCTCGTTCTTCCGGCGTGAGGGTCGTCCGTCCGAAGGCGCCATCTTGACCTGCCGGCTGATTGACCGGCCGCTGCGCCCCTGCTTCGTCAAGGGCCTGCGCAACGAGGTCCAGGTCGTCGTCACGGTGATGGCCTTGAATCCCAACAAGATCTACGACGTGGTGGCCATCAACGCCGCCTCGATGTCGACCCAGCTCGCCGGGCTCCCCTTCACCGGTCCCATCGGCGGCGTGCGGGTCGCGCTGATCGACGGCCAGTGGGTCGGCTTCCCCGACGTGGACCAGTTGGAGAACGCTGTCTTCGACATGGTCGTCGCCGGCCGGGTGCTCGCTGATGGCGACGTCGCCATCATGATGGTCGAGGCCGAGTCGACCGAGCAGACCTGGCAGCTTGTTGCCGATGGCAAGACCGCCCCCACCGAGGACGTCGTCGCTGCCGGCCTGGAAGCGGCCAAGCCGTTCATCAAGGCCCTATGCGACGCCCAGGCCGAGCTTGCCAGCCGCTTCCCCAAGCCGACAGCGGAGTTCCCGATCTTCCTCGACTATGCCGACGACGTGTACGCGGCGGTCGAACAGGCCGGTGCCTCAGAGCTGGCCCAGATCATGTCCATTGCGGGCAAGGTCGAGCGCGAGGAGTCCATTGACACTCTCAAGGAGAGGCTGGTGGCGCAGCTATCCGGCCAGTTCGAGGGCCGTGAGGGCGAAATCAAGGGTGCGTTCCGCTCGCTCACCAAGAAGCTGGTCCGTCAGCGGGTGCTCAAGGACAAGGTACGGATCGACGGCCGTGGCCTGGCCGACATCCGGACGCTGTCGGCCGAGGTCGGCGTACTGCCCCGCGTCCATGGTTCGGCGCTGTTCCAGCGCGGCGAGACCCAGATTCTCGGCGTGTCTACGCTCAACATGCTCGGCATGGAGCAGAAGCTGGACACGCTGGCGCCGGAGAAGGCCAAGCGGTACATGCACAACTACAACTTCCCGCCGTACTCCACCGGTGAGACCGGCCGCGTCGGCTCTCCGAAACGCCGCGAGATCGGCCACGGTGCGCTGGCCGAGCGTGCCCTGGTGCCGGTGCTGCCGAGCCGGGAGGAGTTCCCGTACGCCATCCGCCAGGTGTCGGAGGCGCTGGGCTCCAACGGCTCCACGTCGATGGGCTCGGTCTGTGCCTCAACGCTCTCGCTGCTGAACGCCGGCGTGCCGCTGCGGGCGCCGGTCGCGGGCATCGCGATGGGCCTGATCTCCGACACCGTCGACGGACAGACCCAGTACGTCGCGCTGACCGACATTCTCGGCGCCGAAGACGCTTTCGGCGACATGGACTTCAAGGTCGCCGGCACCCGGGACTTCATCACCGCCCTGCAGCTGGACACCAAGCTGGACGGGATTCCCGCCTCGGTGCTGGCCGCTGCGCTGACCCAGGCCAAGGACGCCCGCAACACGCTGCTGGACGTGATGAACGAAGCCATCGACGTACCGGACGAGATGAGCCTGTACGCACCGCGGATCATCACCATCAAGATCCCGGTCGACAAGATCGGCGAGGTGATCGGGCCCAAGGGCAAGGTCATCAACCAGATCCAAGATGACACCGGCGCCGAGATCTCGATCGAGGACGACGGCACCATCTACGTTGGCGCCGACAACGGCGAGGCCGCGGAAGCGGCTCGGGCGCTGATCAACGCCATCGCCAATCCGACGATGCCGGAGAAGGGCGAGCGCTACCTCGGTACCGTCGTCAAGATCACCGCCTTTGGCGCGTTCGTGTCGTTGCTGCCCGGCAAGGATGGTCTGCTGCACATCTCCAAGCTGCGGCCGCTGGCCGGCGGCAGCCGGGTGGAAAGTGTCGAGGACGTGGTCAGCGTCGGCCAGAAGATCCAGGTGGAGATCAGCGAGATCGACGACCGCGGCAAGCTGTCCCTGGTGCCGGTGGTCGAGGTGGAAGCGACTGTCTAGTCGGTCGGTCCGGCCTGTAGATGGCTAGCGCATCACGTGCAGCCGCTCGGGCGCGCCTGCGGGGAGATATCCGTCGCAGCGTGCTCCCGGGCGATTTGCGCGTCACCACCGAGAACCTGCCGCACAGCCAGACCTTCAATGTGGGCATCTTCGCCGGCGTCGGGTCCCGGCACGAGTCACCAGCCCTGCACGGCGCCGCCCATTTCCTCGAACACGTGCTGTTCAAGGGCACTCGGCGGCGCAGCCCGGAGGAGATCGCCCAGGCGATCGAGTCGGTGGGGGGCGACATCAACGCGTACACGGCCAAGGAGCACACCTGCTTCTATGCCCGGGTACTGGCCGAGGACGCCGCCCTGGCCGTCGACGTGCTGTCCGACATGGTCACCGAGTCCGTGGTTGCCGCGCATGAGGTGGAGGCGGAGCGGGCGGTGATCTTGGAGGAGATCGCGATGCACGCCGACGACCCCGGCGAGGTGGTGCAGGAGCTGGCCTGCGGCCAGTTGTTCGGCGCGACCGGGCTGGGCGTGCCGGTGATCGGATCGGAGCAGTCGATTCGCGCGCTCAGCCGCGCGCAGATCCTCAGCTACTGGCGACGCCACTACACCCCGGCGAACCTGGTGGTGGTGGCGACCGGCCAGGTGGACCACGACGAGCTGCTGCTCCAGCTGGCGGCGCTGGACGGCCACCGCGTTTCGGCTCATCCGCCCCGCCGCCGGTCCCAGCCCGCTGCTGCGTCGGAACCGGCAGTGCTTGCCGCCACCCGTCGGCTTGAGCAGTGCACCGCGACCCTGACGTTCGTCAGCCCCGGCCTGTTCGACCCGCGAAGGTACCCGCTGGCGCTGCTGTCGATCATCGTCGGCGGCGGGATGGCGTCGCGGCTGTTCGTCGAGGTACGGGAACGCCGCGGGCTCACCTACGGCATCGACGCGGGCGAGACCGCGTACTCCGATGCCGGCGTGTGGAGCGTGGACTGGCAGTGCAGCCCGGACAAGCTGCCGCAGATACTGTCGCTGGTCAGCGCCGGTCTGGCTGAGGTGGCCCGCGACGGGGTCACCGAGGACGAGCTTGCGCGTGCGAAGGGGCAGGTGCGCGGCCAGACCGTGCTGTCACTGGAGGGGCCGTCAGCCCGGATGTTCCGGCTCGGCGTCAACGAGCTGCTCGGTGACAGCCGTACCGTGGACGAGTTGCTCCGGCACTATGACGCTGTCACCGCCGACGAGATCCGGCGCGAAGCGGCAACCCTGTTCGCCGGACCGCCGGTGCTGGCGGTGGTCGGTCCGCGGGTCGCCCGCAAGTCCTTGTCGACGATCCTGGAAGACTGGCCCGGACGTCAGGTCAGTCCGAGATGAGAGGTGCACAATGACGCGAGTAGCTGTGTTCGGGTCCCGCGGACGGATGGGCGCCGAGGTCTGCCGGGCCGTCGAAGCCGCCGAAGGCTTGGACCTGGTCGCGGGCATCGACGCCGGAGATGACCGGACGCCGGCCGAGGCGGCTGAGGTCGTGGTCGACTTCACCTCTCCCGACGCGGTGATGGACAACCTGGGCTGGTGCGTGCAGCGCGGCATCTCAGTGGTCGTCGGCACCACCGGGTTCACCGAACAGCGGCTGGAAGAGGTCCGCGCCCTGCTCGCCAGGCACCCGCAGGTCGGCGTGCTGGTGGCCGCCAACTTCTCCATCGGCGCCGTGCTGATGATGCATTTTGCGGCTCAGGCGGCGGCGTTCTACGAGAGCGTCGAGATCATCGAACTGCACCATCCCAACAAGGTCGACGCGCCGTCGGGTACCGCGGCCACCACCGCCGTCAAGATTGCGGCTGCCCGGACGGCGGCAAAGCTGCCGGCACCACCTGATGCCACCACGCAGGAGGTGCCTGGTGCGCGCGGTGCCGAGATCGACGGCATCCGGGTGCACGGCGTCCGGCTCCGCGGGCTGATCGCTCACCAGGAGGTGCTGTTCGGCGCCGAGGGCGAGACCCTGACGATCCGGCATGACTCGCTGGACCGTGCCTCCTTCATGCCCGGCGTGGTCGCCGGCGTGCGGGCGGTGCAGACGCGCGCGGGCCTGACGGTCGGCATCGAGTCGGTTCTCGGCATCGGCTGAGATGAGCCGGAGACCAGGTCGACAGGGCAGGCGCCGGCCCGTACGCGGTCTGCTGAGGGTTCTGCTCGTCGCGCTGGTCGTGGGTGTCCTGCTGCTCGCGGCCGACCGGCTTGCCGGAGGCGTCGCCGAGCGCGAGACCGCTCGCCGACTTCAGGCGGCACTCGGTACGGCGCAGCGTCCGTCGGTCGAGATCGACGGGTTCCCCTTCCTGACCCAGCTGGCGTCCCGTTCATTCTCTTCAGTCCGGGTCGTCGGGTACGAGCTTGGCGGCACCGTCGACTCGCCCACCCCGGTCGCCCACGTTGACCTGCGGCTGCAGCAGGTCCGGACCAGCAGTTCCTACGCGCGGGTCACGGCCGACTGCGTCGTTGGTAGCGCTCAATTGGAGTACGCGGCGCTGGACCCGCTGGCCGGTGTGCCGGTGGCCTACGCCGGCGACGGCCGGGTCGGGCTCGCCATCCAGACCCAGCTGTTCTCCGTGCCGGTGGCCGCGAAGGTCAGGGGAGTGCCCGAAGTGGACGTCGATCGGCAGACCGTGACGCTGGGTCAGCCGAGGATAAACGTCCGCGGCGTGGACATCCCCACGCGCACTGCGGAGGCGCTGCTCGGTGACCAGCTCACTCCCGTACCGCTCACCGGTATCCCGCTCGGCTTGATGGTGACGGATCTTGTTCCGGGGGAGAGGTACCTAGACGTCGCGCTCGCCGGTCAGGACGTCGTGATCAACGGCTGAGCAGGTCAGCCCGACGTGATGTCGGTATGCAGCCGGATCTGCTTCATCCGCAGCGAGTCGTCCTCGGTGCCGATCTCCCGACGAGCACCGTCCGCGGCCCAACCGGCATCCAGCAGGAACCCGCGCAGCACGTCGTCGGTGGACGCCACCCACCAGGTGGCACGGCGGAAGCCGTCGGCCCGCAGCGTGTCCACGCAGGCGTGCAGCAGCCGAGAGCCGTGCCCGCGTCGGCGGGCCGCCGGGTCGATCGCGAACTCGTCGATCCTGCCGTCGCCGTCCACATCGGCGTCCGGGTCGTCACTGGGGACCGTGGTGGCCAAACCGACCACCCGTCGCTGCTCCACCGCGACCAGCACCCGGTACGAGGCGCGGGGCGGCCGGGTGATGGCCTGTGTCCAGGCGTCGACCACCTGATCGATCGGCAGCGCCGCCAGCTCGGCGGCGGCAACTGCTGGTAGCGACTCCATCCAGGCTCGGCGCTGCAGGTGCGCGATGGCCTCGGCTTCTCCCGGCAGCGCCAGCCGTACCGAGTCGGCGGTGGGGGAGTCCGGGCTCGTGGTCACGCCGGGGATCCTACCCGTCGGGCGTCGGGAGCCCTGAGACGCGATGTGTCGCAGATCACACCAGCAGGCCCGTAACGTTTCGAGGTCGGCGAGCGATTGGGTAGATGAAGTCCGTGGTTACCTGAACCCCCGAGCAGGCAACCACGGACTTCGTCATGTTTACCAGAATCTTGGCTGATCGCCAGCGCACCGCGCTTTGATGCTGACGTCGAACTGAACCTTGGTGGCACGGCAGCCCGAGTCTTGTAGCCTGCTCGGATGGCAGCCAGCAGTCTCCAGACGCCCCCCGCCCTACCCAGCGGTGCGCTTCGCATCATCCCGCTCGGGGGCCTCGGTGACATCGGCCGCAACATGGCGGTGCTCGAGATCGACTCCAAGCTGCTGCTGATCGACTGTGGCGTGTTGTTCCCCGAGGACGACCACCCCGGCGTGGACCTGATCCTGCCCGGCTTCGAGGCGATTGCGGACCGCCTCGAGGACGTGGTCGGGCTGGTGCTGACCCACGGCCACGAGGATCACATCGGTGCCGTGCCGTACCTGCTCCGGCAGCGGCCCGACATCCCCCTGATCGGGTCCAAGCTCACCCTCGCCCTGCTGAACGAGAAGGTCCGCGAGCATCGGATCAAGAACGCGGTCCGGCGCCAGGTCACCGACGGTGACCGGATCGCCGTGGGACCGTTCGACCTGGAGTTCATCGCGGTCAACCACTCGATTCCCGACGCCCTCGCGGTGGCGGTCCGCACCTCCGCCGGACTGGTGCTGCACACGGGCGACTTCAAGATGGACCAGCTGCCGCTCGATGGCCGGATCACCGACCTGCGTGCGTTCGCGCGGCTGGGCGAGGAGGGCGTCGACCTGTTCCTGGTGGACTCCACCAACGCGGAGGTGCCCGGGTTCACGACGCCGGAGAAGGACATCGCGCCCGCTCTGGAGCGGGTGTTCGCCCGGAGCAGCCAGCGGGTGATCGTGGCCTGCTTCGCCTCCCACGTGCACCGCGTCCAGCAGATCCTCGACGCGGCCGTCGCCGACCGGCGCAAGGTGGTCTACGTCGGCCGTTCCATGCTGCGCAACATGGGAGTGGCGCGCGACCTGGGCTACTTGCATGTTCCGGCCGACACACTGATCGAGCTTCGCGACATCGACAACTACAAGCCGGAGGAGGTGGTGATCATCTCCACCGGGTCCCAGGGCGAGCCACTGTCCGCGCTGTCTCGGATCGCGAACCGCGAGCATCCGGTCATTCAACTGGAGTCCGGCGACACAGTGGTGCTGGCCAGCTCGCTGATCCCTGGAAACGAGAATGCCGTCTACCGCGTGATCAACGGTCTGGCCCGGCTGGGCGCCCACATCGTGCACAAGGGGAACGCGATGGTGCACGTCTCCGGGCACGCCAGCGCCGGGGAACTGCTCTACTGCTACAACCTCATTCGGCCGCGGCACGTGATGCCGGTGCACGGCGAGATTCGGCATCTGATCGCGAACGGGGACCTGGCACAGTCGACCGGCGTTCCAGCGGACAAGATCATCATCGGCGAAGACGGTGCCGTCGTCGACCTGCACCGGGGCCGGGTCAAGGTCGTCGGGAAGGTCGACGCCGGTTACATCTTCGTCGACGGTACGACTGTCGGCGACATCTCCGAGGCATCCCTGACCGACCGCCGGATCCTCGGCGAGGAGGGCTTCATCTCCGTCATCGCGGTGGTCGACATCCGCGCCCAGCGCATCATCAGCGGACCCGACGTGCACGCCCGGGGATTCGTGGAGGACGACTCAGCCTTCAACGGCATCCGGCCGCAGCTCACCTCGGCGCTGCAGGCGGCGCTGATGGACGGGGTGGATGACTCCCACCGGCTGCAGCAGCTGATCCGCCGCAAGCTCGGCAGGTGGGTCAACGACACCTACCGGCGTCGGCCGATGATCGTTCCCGTCGTCGTGGAGGCCTGACACCACCGACAGGCCGGACACCAACAGGCCTGAGAGACAGTGGGCTGACAAACAGAAAAGGACCTGCCCGAGAGCAGGTCCTTTCTGGGAGAGCGTCGACGTCAGCGGGAGACTTTTCCTGCTTTCAGGCACGAGGTGCAGACGTTGACCCGCTTCGGGGTACCGGCGATGGTGGCACGGACACGCTGGATGTTCGGGTTCCAGCGGCGGTTGGTCTTCTTCTTCGACCACGGGACGTTGTGGCCGAAGCCGGGTCCCTTGGCGCAAATATCACATACGGCAGCCACTGGAGCTCACTCCCCATACTTCTCAGGCGAAAGGTCTTGTCGGCCCGATTGGGCAACCGGACGAGCGTACCCGAACAACGGAGGCGATGGCCAATCCTCGCTGGCAGTGGATCAGATGGGCAGGGTGGATAGGGTGCGGAGGTGGCACTGGAACCGGCGGCGAGCCCAAAGCCGCCCCTCATCGACGTCTGGGCCGTCGGCGATGCGTGGCTACGGCGAGCCGAGGAGATCATCGCAGCATCGGCTGACGCGCTGAACGTGATGAACGTCTTCCCGGTGCCCGACTCCGATACCGGATCGAACCTCAAGCTGACGATGCGCGGCATGACGCGGGCGGTTCCCGAGTTCGGCCCGAACACCGTCGATGCCTTGGTCCAGGCCGCCATTCTCTCCGCGCACGGCAACTCCGGTGCCATCGTCGCCGAGATGTTCACCAGTGTCTGCCGGGCACTCCAACAGCACGGGGCCGGCGTACGAAGGGCCTCCACCGGATCGGTGGTTGCGCTGCTGTTTCGGACCGTTGCCGACGCCGCCACCCAGGCTGTGGCCCGGCCGGTCGCCGGAACGATCCTGACGGTGGCCGAGGCTGCGGCTCGGGCCGCGCAGGCCGCCGCGGGCACGTCCCCGGATGGCCCGCTGGCCGTTGCGCTGGCGGCGCAGGCCGAGTCGATTGAGGCGCTCGCCAGGACCAAGGAGCAACTGGAGGTGCTGGGCCGTGCCGGCGTGGTGGATGCTGGCGGCCAAGCCTTCGTCCTGCTGGTCGACTGCCTGGTGGAAGTCCTCGGCGGGCCCCCCGCGCAACCCCTTGAGCCGGCTGTCCCGTCCACGGTGCCGAGCGGCTCCACTCCGCCTGTAAGGCGTGCGGAGTATGAGGTGATGTACGCGCTCCGCGGTGCATCGCGGGAGTCCCTGGATCGTCTTCGAGCCGATTTGTCAGAGCTCGGCAATAGCGTGGTCATCGTGGGTGACAAGGCGGTGGCGCAGGTGCACGTGCACCTGGTGGAGCCCGGGCGTGCCATCGAGGCGGCCCTGGATCGCGGTCGGCTCAGCCAGATCCGGATCACTGCGCTGGACGACCTTGGGCAGACGCGGTCCGCAGCTCGCTCGGTGGTGTCGGTGGTCGCGGGGCCGGGGATCGCCGACGCCGTCAGGCAGCTGGGCGGCGTCCCGCTGACGGCCGGTACGCCGACCGAGGTCCTGCAGCAGCTCGAGGGGGTTGTCGAGCAGAGCTGTGGTGACCTGATCGTCCTACCCAACGACCTGGAGAACCTCGAGCTCGCGCGCCAGGTCGCCGCGGCAGCCAGGACGGCGCAGCGCAGGGTAGCCGTGATCCCGACCGTGGTTCAGATGCAGGGTTTGGCGGCCATCGCCGTGCACGAGCCAACGACGGAGTTCGATGCTGCCGTGGTGGCGATGAGCACCGCCGCCGGCCACGCTCGCCACGGAGCTATCACGATCGCCGAGCGTCCCGCCATGACCATGGCCGGACGCTGCGAGGTCGGGGACGTCCTCGGGGTGGTCGACGGTGACTTCGTCGAGATCGGCGACTCCGTGCCGGAGGTCGCATGGCGCGTTGTCCAGCGGCTGCTCGGCTTCGGCGGTGAGCTGCTCACCGTGGTCGCCGGCGCCGGCTGCGAGGAAGCAGTCGTCGACGAGCTCGAGCGCCGAACGCGTTCGGTGAACGCTGCGATGGAGGTCGAGCGGATCAGCGGCGGACAGCAGCGCTACGTCTTGCTGATGGGGCTGGAGTGAGCGCGCCTTCCGGGGGCTGGCAGACCGAGGCGTATCGCAGGCTCGGCACCCGACTCGACACGGTGGTCGGAGCCAAGACCGCCAAGCTGTTCGGCGCCCTCAAGATCTTCACCGTCGGCGATCTCCTGCACCACCTCCCACGCCGCTACTTCGCCGGCACCGAGCTGAGCGACCTGTCGACGCTGCAGCCGGGAGAGGAGGTGGCGGTGATGGCCGAGGTGGTCTCCTGCCGCTCGTTCCACATGCCGGGCGACCCACCCGCCGGCGGCAAGCGCCGACCCCGGCTCGAGGTGCGGGTCACCGACCACAAGGGTGACCTGTCGCTGGCATTCTTCGGCCAGCCGCACATGATCTCGTACTGGCAGAGCCAGCTGTCAAAGGGCGCACGCGGCATCTTCGCGGGCAAGGTCAAGGAGTTCAACCGCCAGCCGCAGCTGGCGCACCCGGATTTCGTTCTGATCGGCCCCGACGAGACGATGGTCGGCGGGGCGAAGCGCAACGAGGAACTGGCGCAGGTGAGCCAGCAGACGCTCGTCGGCCTGTACCCGTCGTCCGCCTCGCTGCGCACCTGGGTGATAGCCCAGAGCGCCAGCTTGGCGCTGGAGTTTCTCCGCGGCATGCCCGACCCGCTGCCGGAGGCAGTCCGGTCCGCTGCCGGCCTGGTTGACCTGGAAACGGCGTTTCGGAATGTGCACGCGCCGCAGAGCCGGTCCGAGGTCGAGTCGGGTCTCGCCCGGCTGCGGTTCGACGAGGCCTTCGCCATGCAGCTCACCATGGCCCATCGGCGTGCCGATGCCGCCACCCACGGCGCCGTACCCCGACCTCGCCGGGCGGGCGGGCTGCTGGACGCCTTCGACCAGCGCCTGCCGTTCACCCTGACTGCAGGCCAGGTCGGCGTCAGCGAGGAAATCATGGCCGAGCTGGCCCGGCCGCATCCGATGCAGCGCCTGCTGCAAGGTGAGGTCGGCTCCGGCAAGACGCTGGTTGCGCTGCGCGCCATGCTGGCGGTCGTCGACGCCGGCGGTCAGGCGGCCCTGCTGGCCCCAACGGAGGTACTGGCCGGTCAGCACTTCTCCACCCTGACCCGGCTGCTGGGCGACCTTGCCGAGGCAGGCATGCTCGGTGCTCCCGAGAATGCCACCCGAGTGGTGCTGCTGACCGGTTCGCTGACCGCGGCGCAGAAGCGGCAGGCACTGCTGGCGGCCGCATCGGGGCAGGCCGGCATCGTCATCGGCACCCACGCCCTGCTGTCGGCGGATGTGCAGTTCGCCGAGCTCGGCCTGGTCGTCGTGGACGAGCAGCACCGCTTCGGCGTCGAGCAGCGGTCGTCGCTGAGCGCGAAGGCCACCAGCCGGCCGCACGTCCTGGTGATGACAGCGACGCCTATCCCGCGGTCGGTCGCGATGACCGTGTTCGGCGATCTGGAGGTGTCCACCCTCCGCGAGATCCCCGGCGGACGGTCCGACGTGCACACCGTGGTCGTAGACGCACGACGTAACCCGGGCTGGGTCGATCGGGCCTGGCAGCGGATCCGGGAGGAGGTCGCGGCCGGACGCCAGGCGTACGTCGTCTGCGCCCGCATCTCCAGTGCCGACAGCCCAGGCGCGTCGCGCACGGAGGAGGAGATCGGAAACGCCGAGCCGGCTGGTCACGATGGACCGGCCGCGCCCGCAGCAGCGGCGGAAGACGTCTTCGCAGACCTCTCCGCCGGCGAGCTCCGCGATCTCCGGGTGGAGCTGCTGCACGGCCAGCTGGCGGCCGACCAGAAGGAGGCGGTGATGGCGCGGTTCGCGTCCGGCGCCACCGACGTCCTGGTCGCCACTACCGTCGTTGAGGTTGGCGTGGACGTGCCGAACGCCTCGGTGATGGTCATCTACGACGCCGACCGGTTCGGGATCTCCCAGCTCCACCAGCTGCGCGGGCGGATCGGGCGAGGCAGTCATCCCGGTGTCTGTCTGCTGCTGACCGGCACCGCAGACGACAGCCCGGCCCGCTCGCGGCTGAACGCGGTCGCCGCAACCCGGGACGGGTTCGCCCTCGCCGACGTCGACCTGGAGCAGCGCCGGGAGGGCGACGTGCTCGGCGCCAGCCAGTCGGGCAGCCGGTCCGGCCTGCGGCTGCTACGGGTGCTGACCGACGCCGACCTGATCCGGGACGTACGGGCGATCGCCGACACGTGTGTCGCATCGGACCCCCAGCTGACCACGCCCGGGTTCGCCGACATCGTGGCTCGAACCGAGCTGCAGGCGGCCGGAGAGTGGCTGGAGCGGACGTGAGCCGGATCATCGCCGGCTCGTCCGGCGGCAGACGGATTCGGATGCCGCCCGGGGGCCGCACCCGCCCGACGACCGACCGCGTACGTGAGGCCCTGTTCTCCGCGCTCACCGCATGGGCCGGTACCTCCGACCGCCCGCCGGCGGAGGCGCTGCAGGGACTGGCGTTCTGCGACCTGTTCGCTGGTTCCGGTGCCGTCGGTCTGGAGGCGGCCAGCCGGGGCGCCGACCCGGTGCTGCTGGTGGAGGTGGACGCCCGCACCGCCCAGGTGGCGGCCGACAACCTCCGTGTGGTCGGCCTGCGCGCCCAGATCCGGACGGGTCGGGTGGAGCAGCTCACCTCGCAGCCAGCCGTGGCCCCCTTCGACATCGTCTACGCCGATCCCCCGTACGAGCTGGAGTCCGGGCGGGTGGAGGCGATTCTCGCCTGCTTGCCCCAGAACGGCTGGGTGGCAGACGACGGACTGGTGGTGGTCGAGCGATCCAAGCGGTCCGCGGCACTTGCCCCGCCACTCGGCTACACCGACGTCTGGACCCGGACGTATGGCGAGACGCAGCTGGTGTTCTGCGGCCGCTGATAGCGTCGCCGCATGCCAGCCGACGAACCGACGCCAGGAGCCGATGCCGAGACGCTGGACCGAGTCCGCCGCGCCGTCTGCCCCGGGTCGTTCGACCCGGTAACCCACGGGCACCTTGACATCATCCAGCGGACAGCGTCCCTCTTCGACGAGGTCGTGGTCGCGGTCGGCTCGAATATGAGCAAGAACGCGCTCTTCAGCCCCGAGGAGCGGGTGGAGATGATGGTCGATGCCTGCCGGGGCTGGACCGGCGTCACGGTCACCCTGTTCAGCGGCCTGCTGGTGGACTTCTGCGCGGCCCATCACATCCAGGCCATCGTCAAAGGGCTGCGGTTCGTCTCCGACTTCGACTACGAGCTGCAGATGGCGCAGATGAACAAGCAGCTCACCGGCGTGGACACCGTTTTCATGCCCACCGCAGCGCAGTGGTCGTACGTATCCTCCAGCCTGGTGCGGGAGGTGGCTACGTTGGGCGGCGACGTGAGCCAGTTTCTGCCCGGCGTGATCGCCGCCCGAACCACCGAGCGGGTCAGGCAGCGGGCAGCGCGTCGCGATCAGGCCTGCTGACATTTGAGTCCTGCCGGTAAGGCGTTAGATTGCAGGAGGCGTCGGGGCGCTCCAGCGGCGCTGACCGCACCCCGACCACCGAAGCAACGAGTGAGGAACAACGACGACCATGGCCGACCGGGAAACGGCAGAACAGAAGCTGGCCGAGCTGCGGGCATTGATCGTGAACGCGCGTGCGATGCCGATGTCCGCCTCGTGCGTGATCAACCGCAGCGAGGTGCTGGCGGCGATCGATGACGCAATAGCAGGGCTGCCCGACGAGATCGCCGACGCCCAGGCAGTGATCGACCGTAGCCATATCAAGGTGAAGGAGGGTGAATCTCAGGCGGCGCGGATCGTGCGCGAGGCCCGTACCCACGCCAAGGAACTGGCCCAGGAGAGCGAGATCGTCCGAGTGGCCCAAGAGCGCGCAGCGCAGATCACCGCCGAGGCCGAGACCGAGGCTGCCGAGCTCCGCCGGGAGACCGACGCGTTCATCGACTCCCGGATGGCAAGCTTCGAGTCGGTGCTGCACAAGACCGCGAGCCAGGTGAAGGTCGCCCGCAGCCGGCTGGCCGAACGCAGCGGGCTGGAATGGGCCGGCTCGGCCGCCTCGACCTCCAGCCCGTCAGCCTCCAGCCAGTCGGGATCGAGGCAGGCCGGATCGAGTGGGGCAAAACCGAATCAGGGCGGTTCGCATCAGGCCGGCTCAAGCCACGCCGGTACGCCAGCGCCCGCCTGATCGCGCCCGTCGAGGCGGTTTGGCGTTCCCTCGCCACACCGGTAAAGTGACTCGTCGGTCACAGCAGTATCGGACCGCTTGGCATGGAGGGATTGCGATGAGCTCGCCGCATCGCCCGTTGGACCGCCGTTCAGGTCTGGTCCTCGACACCCACGAACTGGGTCGTCGACCGGGCGCTATGAAGGAGCTGTCCACGTCCGTCGATGCTCCGGCGGACCTCGGTATTGCCGTGATCGGGGTACCACCCGGATCCCCGATCGAGCTGGATCTTCGGCTCGAGTCGGTGGTCGAGGGAGTGTTGGTCACCGGTGTCGCCAGCGTTACGGTGGCGGGCGAGTGCGTACGGTGCCTGACTGCGATCTCCGACGAGATGGAGATTGATATTCAGGAGCTGTTCGTCTATCCCGGCAGCGAGGCGACCGAGGACGAGGCCAGCAGGCTGGAGGGCGATCTGATCGACCTCGAGCCCCTGCTCCGCGACGGTGTGGTGCTCGACCTGCCGTTCCAACCGCTGTGCCGAGACGACTGTCAAGGGCTGTGCATCACCTGTGGTGCCAGCCTCAACGACGCTCCCGACCACACGCACGAGCAGCCGATGGATCCCCGGTGGGAGAAGTTAGCTGCGCTGGGTAACGACCGGCCAGAGAATGCAGAAACCACCCGAGGATAGATGAAGCGCCTCCAGCAACGCTGGAGCAGCAAGGAGTGAATCGTGGCCGTTCCCAAGAGGCGAATGTCACGCAGCAACACGCGGCACCGTCGTGCCCAGTGGAAGGCCACCGCGCCAGCCCTGGTGACCTGCGCCAACCCGGCCTGCCGCGAGAAGCACCTGCCGCACACCGCATGCCCGTCCTGCGGTCAGTACGGACCGCGTGCGGCTCGCCGTCAGGTCCTTGCTTCCTGATCTGAGGCGATCCTATTCCCACCCGGCTTACTGCGGGGGACCTGCTGATCGAGTTGGGGCTCGTCATTGACCCCGGGCTGATGGAGCACGCCCTGACGCACCGCTCGTTTGCGTACGAGCAGGGCGGGCTACCCACCAACGAGCGGCTGGAATTCCTCGGTGACTCCGTCCTCGGCGTGGTCGTGACCGAGCACCTGTTCTTGTCGTTCCCGGACCTTTCCGAGGGACAGCTGGCCAAGCTTCGAGCCGCAGTCGTCAACTCGCGTGCACTGGCCGAAGTTGCCCGGAGCTTGAATCTGGGCGCCGACGTCCGGCTTGGACGTGGCGAGGAGGCGACCGGGGGACGGGACAAGTCCTCCATCCTTGCCGACACCATGGAGGCGCTGATCGGTGCCGTCTTCCTTGAGCACGGCATCGACTCCGCCCGGGTTTTCGTGCATCACCTGTTCGATCCGCTGATGGCCGAGGTTGCCACCCGCGGCGCCGGCCTGGACTGGAAGACCAGCCTGCAGGAGATCGCCTCGCTGTCGGGTCTCGGCGTGCCGGTGTATGCCGTCGTGGAGTCCGGGCCGGATCACGCCAAGACGTTCGAAGCCATGGTGAGGGTCGCCCATCACAGCTATGGGCCGGGCTCAGGTCGGAACAAGAAGGAGGCTGAGCAGAACGCTGCCGCTCACGCCTTCGCCGCGCTCCGCACCGGGATCGACCAGCCGGACGTCGAGTCCTCGGCCTGAGCACGCCCCGACCCGACACCTACCCAGTGGGTTGACGCGCCATGCCTGAGCTACCGGAGGTTGAGGTGGTTCGGCGCGGGCTGGCCCGAGGAATCACCGGCCGACGGATAGCACGGGTGGACGTCTTGCACCCTCGACCGGTCCGACGCCATCTGCCCGGGCCGGAAGACTTCGCCCGCGGGCTGGTCGGGCGCACCCTCACCGAACCCCGCCGACGCGGCAAGTACCTGTGGCTACCACTCGACGACGGCGACGCCTTGCTGGCCCATCTGGGCATGAGCGGACAGTTCCGGTTCGACGCCCCGAACGCTCCGGACACCGCGAACACCCGGGTGCGGTTCACCTTCACCGACGACGGACCACAGCTGCGGTTTGTCGACCAGCGGATGTTCGGTGGGCTGTCGATGTCCCCGGGCGGCGCCGAGCTGCCCGCGGAGATCGCGCATATCGGCCGGGATCCGTTCGACCCGGAGTTCGACCTCACCACCGCCGCCCGTAGGCTGCGGGCTCGCCGAACAGGCCTGAAGCGGGCCCTCCTGGACCAACGGCTGGTATCTGGTATCGGGAACATCTACGCAGATGAGGCGCTCTGGCGGTCACGGCTGCACTTCGCACGCGGCACCGACACGTTGCCCCGAGCGGCGGCGCTTGAGCTGCTGACCTCAGCCGCAACCGTGATGCGGGAGGCGCTGGCCGAGGGCGGCACCTCGTTCGACTCCCTCTATGTCAACGTCAACGGCTCCAGCGGCTACTTCGCCCGCTCTCTGGGCGTCTACGGGCGGGAGGGACTGCCGTGCCCGCGCTGCGGTACGCCGATCCGGCGCGAGCCGTTCATGAACCGCTCCTCCTACCGGTGCCCCAAGTGCCAACGGACACCCCGGCACGCGCGGCTCTAGTCCTGCTCTAGTCCGCCACATTCAGCCGGTACGCTGCCAGAATCGTGAACCGCCTTCGACACTACATCTTCGTGCGCCATGGTCAGAACTGGATCCTGCTGTTCCGGTTCGGCCTCGTGGGCGGCTCCGGCATACTGGTCAACCTTGTTGCGGTGGTCATCGCCACCAAGCTGGGGCCCGACGAGCAGGGAGTCTTCCTGGGCCTGCCGCTGACCGACTTCAACGTCCGCTGGTACCACGTCTTCTCCACCGTCGCCTTCTTCGTTGCCAACCTGTGGAACTTCCAGCTCAACCGCTTCTGGACCTTCAAGAGCGCGGCCCACTCCGGCTGGTTCCGGGAGTACTTCCCGTTCCTGGCAGTCGGCATGTTGGGGCAGATCATCGGGCTGGGGATTCTCACCGCACTGATGCACCCCGGCTCAGTCATCTCGCTGTCACCGACCGTCTTCGACAACTCCACCGGACTGCGGACCCGTCTCTACTGGGCACAGCTGATCACCGTCACGCTGGTAACGCCGATCTCATTCGTGCTGAACAAGATCTGGACGTTCTCCTCGGTACGCGGCATGACCCGGATGAAGGCGATCCACGTCGCCGAACACCGGGCGGGGCAGCAGCCGCGTTCCGATGAGCCCCCCTCGCCCGGACCGACACGGGACACGCCTGCCGACACCCGCTGAGGTCGCCGGAATCGCCTGACCGGTCGGTTACAGTGACGTACGCCTTCCCGCCGATGAAAGGCCTTCGTTGTACCTCAAGAGTCTGACGCTGCGCGGGTTCAAGTCCTTTGCTTCCGCGACCACGCTGCGCTTCGAGCCAGGAATCACCTGCGTGGTCGGGCCGAACGGCTCCGGGAAGTCCAACGTCGTCGACGCGCTCAGCTGGGTGATGGGAGAGCAGGGCGTCAAGTCGCTGCGCGGCGGGAAGATGGAGGACGTCATCTTCGCCGGCACCTCCGGTCGTGCACCACTGGGTCGGGCGGAGGTCGTCTTGACCATCGACAACTCCGACGGCGCCCTGCCGATCGAGTACGCCGAGGTCACCATCTCCAGAACCATGTTTCGCAACGGTGGCTCCGAGTACGCCATCAACGGCAGCGCGGCCCGGCTGCTGGATGTCCAAGACCTGCTCAGCGACTCAGGGATCGGCCGCGAGATGCACGTCATCGTCGGTCAGGGTCAGCTGGACAGCATCCTGCAGGCCACCCCCGAGGGGCGACGCGGGTTCATCGAGGAGGCGGCCGGAGTCCTGAAGCACCGCAAGCGCAAGGAGAAGGCGCTCCGCAAGCTCGAGGCCTGCGAGGTCAACCTCAACCGGCTGTCCGACCTGATCACCGAGATCCGCCGCCAGCTCAAACCGCTGGGCCGACAGGCCGAGGTGGCTCGCAAGGCCGCGGTGATCCAGGCCGAGGTCCGCGACTCCCGGTCCCGGCTGGTCGCTGACGACCTGGTCCAGGCGACGCTCGCGCTGGAGACCGAGCTGGCCGACGAGCGGGCGCTCAAGCAGCGCCGCGCCGAGCTGGAACACGACCTCGAGGGGGCCCGTGCCGCCGAGATCGCCGCCGAGGAGGCCGTCCGGGAGGGCGTGCCGCGGCTGAACAGCACTCAGGAGACCTGGTACGCGCTGGCCGCGCTGCGTGAGCGGGTGACCAGCACGGTGTCCATTGCCCAGGAGCGGATGCGCAACGCCGACGAGGACACCGGCGACATCCGGTTCGGCCGCGATCCCGAGCAGCTCGGCGCGGAAGCCGCGGCGGTACGGGCACAGGAGCAAGAGCTCGCCCGCGAGGTCGAGGTACGCTCCCAGCGGCTCGCCGAGGCAACCGCCCGTCGCGTGGAGAGCGAGGAGGCGCACCGGGCGGAGGATGCCCGACTGACCGCACTGCTGCGCGCTGCGGCTGACCGACGTGAAGGCCTGGCGCGGCTGACCGGGCAGGTCAACGCCCTGCGGAGCCGCGCCGACGCGGCCGAGTCGGAGATCGGTCGGCTGACGGCGGCCCACCGGGAGGCCGAGGAGCGAGCTGAGGCGGCGTCTCGGGCCTTCACCTCACTGGAGACAACGGTGGCCGGCCTCGACGACGGCGAACTCGGCCTCGATGCAGAACACGAGGCAGCGCAGCAGGAGCTGGACTCGCTGGGCACTCGGTTGGCGGAGCTGCGCCGGCAGGAGCTCGCGGCCGCCCAGGAGCGGGCGGCCCTGGCTGCCCGCGTCGAGGCGCTGCACGTCGGCCTCAACCGTAAGGACGCCGCCACCGCGCTGCTGGCCGCAACTCAGGAGCTGGATGGGCTGCTGGGATCGGTTGCGGCGCTGGTGAGCGTCGAGGCCTCCTACGAGACCGCGATCGCCGCAGCGTTCGGCGCCGCCGCTGACGCGGTCGCCGTGACCAGCTTGGAAGCGGCAGTTCAGGCGTTCGACCATCTGAAGTCGGCCGATCTCGGCCGGGCAGGGCTGCTGATCGGGGACGCATCCGACACCGACTCGACGGTGGACTGGCCGGCCCTTCCCCAGGACGCGCGCTACGCCGTCGAGGTGGTGGACTGCCGGCTCGAGCTCCGCCCCGCGGTCCGCCGCGTGCTGCGGAAGGTGGCGGTGGTGGCCGATCTGGCAGCAGCCCGGGCGTTGGTCGGCTCCATCCCGGACATCGTTGCGGTCACCTTCGACGGCGATGTGCTGGGCGGCTACTTCGCCGCCGGCGGCTCGTCGGCTCAGCCCAGCCTGATCGAGGTGCAGGCGGCCATCGACGACGCCGAGGAGCGCCTGACCGCTGCTAGTCACACGTGTGAACGGCTCCGCTTCGCCCAAACCCAGCTGGAGGGCGAGCACCAGCAGGCGGCGCAGCGGACCGACGTCGCGCTGGCCCGGCTGCACGAATCCGACGCCGCGATGGCGGCACTGGCCGAGGAGCTTGGCCAGCTCAGCTCGACGGCGAAGGCTGCCCGTGCAGAGGCTGACCGGCTTGCCGAGGCCATCGTGCAGGCAGAGCAGGCGCGAGATGCCGACCTCGAAGGCCTGGCCGGCCTAGAAAAGCGGCTGGCGGCCGCAGCCACGCCCGACGACGACGCCGATCCCGACCCTGCGACCCGCGACCAGCTCGGGGAGGCGGCCCGACTGGGCCGGGCGGCCGAGATGGACGCCCGGCTGGCGCTGCGGACGATGGAGGAACGCGTCCGAGCCGTCGCCGGCCGCGTTGAGTCGCTGCGCCGTGCGGCCGAGAACGAACGCGCCGCTCGTGCCCGAGCACAGGAGCGCCGGGATCGGATGATCCGCGAGGCTCGTACCGCTGCCGCTGTCCACACCGCCGCCCGGTACCTGGCGGCTCGGGTGGAAACGTCCTTGGCGCATGCCGCGCGGCTACGGTCGGCTGCCGAGGCTGCCCGGGCCGACGCCGACGCAGCACTCGCCCAAGCGCGGCGGCGCGTCCGGGCGCTTGGCGCCGACTTCGAGCTGCTGGTTGACTCCGTCCATCGCGACGAGATGGCGCGAGCCGAGCGGCGGATGCGCGTCGAGGCCCTCGAGGAGAAGGCGATGGCCGACCTTGGCCTCGACCCCGTCACCTTGGTCGCCGAGTACGGTCCGGACACGCTGGTGCCGGTGCTCGTCGGCGAGGACGGGTCAGCGCTCAGCGCCGACGACCCTCAGCCCGAGCCCATCCCCTACGTTCGTGAACAGCAGCAGAAGCGGCTCCGAGCCGCCGAACGTGCACTGGGCGTGTTGGGCCGGGTGAACCCGCTGGCACTGGAGGAGTTCGACGCGATGGAGGAACGGCACCGATTCCTCTCCGAGCAGTTCGACGACCTGAAGAAGACCCGCAAGGACCTGATGGAGATCATCGACGAGGTCGACAACCGGGTCGAGCAGGTGTTCGCCGAGGCGTACGCCGACGTAGAGAAGGCATTCGTTCGCGTCTTCGCCCGGCTGTTCCCCGGCGGCGAGGGCCGGCTCATCCTCACCGAGCCGGGGAACTGGCTCACCACCGGCGTGGACGTCGAGGCGCGGCCGCCGGGCAAAAAGGTCAAGCGGCTGTCGCTGCTGTCCGGTGGTGAGCGGTCTCTGGTGGCTGTCGCGTTCTTGGTGTCATTGTTCATTGCCCGGCCGAGCCCGTTCTACATCCTGGACGAGGTGGAGGCGGCCCTGGACGACACCAACCTGGGCCGTCTGCTGGAGATCTATGAGGAGCTCCGGGCCAGCAGCCAGCTGCTGGTGATCACCCATCAGAAACGCACCATGGAGGTCGCCGACGCGCTGTACGGAGTCACCATGCGCGGCGACGGGGTGTCTGCGGTAATCAGCCAGCGGCTGCGCGAGACAACGGCGGAGTTCGTCGCCTGACCGCGGCTGAGCGACGCAACTGTGACCAACACATCACCGCGTCGGCGTGAGTCCGTACGCTTCCTCGCCGGTTCCGCTGCGACAATGACAGCCGGTACGTGTTGTGTTTGGAATTCTGAAAGGGCCCTGCCGTGACGGCAATCGTCATCGCCATGATCGTGATCCTGACTGTCGCCGGAGGTACTGCGGGAGTCGTGCTCCTCGGCATGGAAGGCCGTGGCAAGTCCCGGGCTCCCCAGCTGGCGGATCGGTTCGCTACCGCCGCCCAGCACCTGAACGGTGAGGCCGAGCCGCCGGCCCGCTTCACCGAAGTTGTGAACCGGTCCGCCGCTCGGGTGCTCAACCAGCGGCAACACGCCCGCTGAGGCGCCCTTCTTACCACTCCCCGGCCGGTGATCGACTTGCCTCGGTCCCGGCCGCGCGCCACTAGGATGACCCGGTGGATGTGACAACCCTGTGGATTCTCGTCGGCGCAGTCATGCTGGCAGCCCTGGTGGTCGTCGGCCTGGTCGCCGGCAACCAGGGGTCGGCGCTGCGGCGAGGGGAGCGGGCCCCTCAGCTTCCCGGCCGCTCGGCCGGATCGGCTGCGGAGCGTGATGGTGACGGCGACGTCGACCTGCTGGAGCGTCCGACCCCCCAGCTGGACCGGACGCTCCCGGCGCAGCCGGAGGTCGAGGCCCCACCCGAGCCGCAACTGGACCACCCGGACACCATCCAGACCCGGCTGGCGCGACTGCGTCGCCGACTCGCCGGCTCCAACACACCCCTGAGCCGGGGGCTGCTCGCCCTGATCTCCCGCGACCGGATCGACGAGGACACCTGGGAGGACTTCGAAGACATCCTGCTCACCTCCGACCTCGGGGTGGGGCCGACCACCCAGCTGGTCGCGGCGCTGCGCTCACGGATGCGAGTCGAGGGCATCGCCAACCCGGTGGCCGCCCGCACCGTGCTCCGCGAGGAGCTGGTCGGGCTGGTCGACCCGACCCTGGATCGGACGCTCAACACCCGACGAACCGACACTCCGGCCGTCGTTCTGGTCGTCGGGGTCAACGGCACCGGCAAGACCACCACCGTCGGCAAGCTGGCCCGGGTTCTCGTGGCTGAGGACAAGGACGTCCTGCTCGGTGCTGCCGACACCTTCCGGGCTGCCGCCGCCGACCAGCTGGAGACCTGGGGCGGCCGCGTCGGCGTACCGACGGTACGCGGTGCCGAAGGCGCTGACCCGGCCAGCGTCGCCTTCGAGGCGGTCAGGGCCGGGATCGAGGGCGAGGTCGACGTCGTCCTGATCGACACCGCCGGCCGACTGCACACCAAGACCGGCCTGATGGACGAGCTCGGGAAGGTCAAGCGGGTGATCGAGCGGCAGGCCCCGGTCAGCGAGGTGCTGCTCGTGCTGGACGCGACCACCGGCCAGAACGGGCTCACCCAGGCCCGGATCTTCTCCGAGGTCGTGCAGGTTTCCGGCATCGTGCTGACCAAGCTGGACGGCTCCGCCAAGGGCGGGATCGTGGTTCAGGTACAACGTGAGCTCGGCGTACCGGTCAAACTCGTCGGGCTCGGCGAAGGCGTCGACGACCTGGCCCCGTTCGACGCCGAGATCTTCGTCGACGCCCTGCTGGACAGTGGGACCACTGCCACTGCGGCCTGATTCGACCGGACGTCGATTAGGCTGACGGCGTATCGACTGCTGTTCGACCTCGCCTCAGCGGCCCGCTGAGCAACCCATGAACACCGAAGGACTCGCTCGTGTTTGACACCCTGCAGGACCGGCTCGCAGCCACGTTCAAAGGCTTGCGCGGCAAGGGACGGCTTTCTGACGCCGACATCGATGCGACCTGTCGCGAGATTCGGATCGCGCTGCTGGAAGCTGACGTCGCCCTGGCCGTCGTCAAGGAGTTCGTCGCCTCGGTCAAAGAGAAGGCCCGCGCGGCAGACATCTCCGGCGCGCTCAATCCGACGCAACAGATTGTCAAGATCGTCAACGACGAGCTGGTCGATATCCTCGGTGGCGAGACCAGGCTGCTGCGCTTCGCCAAGCGTCCACCGACGATCATCATGCTGGCCGGTCTGCAAGGCTCCGGCAAGACCACGCTGGCGGGCAAGCTGGCGTTCTGGCTGAAGGGTCAGGGGCACTCCCCGCTGTTGGTCGCCGCAGACCTGCAGCGGCCGAACGCCGTCAACCAGCTTCAGATCGTCGGCCAGCGAGCCGGGGTGCATGTGTACGCACCGGAGCCCGGCAACGGAGTCGGTGACCCCATCGCGGTAGCCCGCAGCTCGGTCGCCGAAGCCGAACGCAAGCTGTACGACGTCGTCATCGTCGACACCGCAGGCCGGCTGGGCATCGACGCCGACCTGATGCAGCAGGCGGCCGACATCCGGGACGCGGTCAACCCCGACGAGGTGCTGTTCGTCGTCGACGCGATGATCGGCCAGGACGCGGTGAACACCGCGCAGGCGTTCGCGGACGGTGTCGGCTTCGACGGCGTGGTGCTGACCAAGCTCGACGGTGACGCCCGCGGTGGCGCCGCGCTGTCGGTGGCCCGGATTACCGGACGGCCGATCATGTTCGCCTCCAACGGCGAGAAGATCAAGGAATTCGACGTCTTCCACCCCGACCGGATGGCCAGCCGGATCCTCGGCATGGGTGACATGCTCACCCTGATCGAGCAGGCGGAGAAGACCTTCGACGCCGAGGAGTCGGCGAAGGCGGCCGCCAAGCTGAGCGGCGAGGGTGGCGAGTTCGGCCTGGCCGACTTCCTCTCCCAGATGCAGATGGTCCGCAAGATGGGCCCGCTCTCGAAGATCTTCGGCATGCTGCCCGGCATGGGGGAGATGAAGGAGCAGATCAACAACATCGACGAACGCGATGTCGACCGGATCGAGGCGATCATCCACTCGATGACGCCGGCGGAGCGGGACAACCCCAAGATCATCGACGGCTCACGGAGGGCGCGGATCGCCAAGGGCTCTGGCGTGGAGGTGTCGGAGGTCAACAGTCTGGTCAACCGCTTCTTCGAGGCCCGCAAGATGATGATGTCGATGGCCTCAGGCCGGATGCCCGGGATGCCGGGACTTCCCGGCACGGGCGGCGGCAGGGCGCGGCAGGCCCGGCAGCAGCCGAAGAAGAAGACCGGGCGCAAGGTCTCCGGAAACCCGGCGAAGCGCAACGCGCCCGCCCGGGCCGCCCAGACGGTCGATCCCGCGGCGGCCTTCGGCGAGCCGCAGTTGGACCCACGTCAGCTCCAAGAGGCGATGGGAGACTTCGAGCTGCCGCCCGAGCTGCGCAAGATGCTAGGCAACCAGGGCAAGTAGAGCTCGCGTTCCGTGCCGCCGCGCGTGTCCCGACCGCAGCTACCCCGGCTGCATCTGCGTGGGACGGTGCTTCCCGACGGCGAGCCGCGCGACCTCTGGGTCGTCGACGGCGTCGTCCGCGTCGGGCCGGTCGCGAACGCCGAGACGATCACCCGGACCGGCTTCATCCTGCCCGGGCTGGTGGACGCCCACTGCCACGTCGGTCTGGATGCCAATGGCGCGGTGCCGGACGAGACCTCGCTCGCTCAGGCCGTGACCGACCGGGACGCCGGAGCGCTGCTGCTTCGAGACGCCGGGTCGCCGGCCGACACCCGGTGGATCGACGACCGCCCCGACCTGCCGCGCATCATCCGTGCCGGACGTCATCTTGCCCGGCCGAAACGCTACTTGCGCAACTACGGTGAAGAGGTGGAACCCGAGCAGCTGGTTTCGGCTGTCGAACGCCAAGTGGCGGTCGGTGATGGCTGGGTCAAGCTGGTCGGAGACTGGATCGATCGCGAGGTCGGAGACCTCGCGCCACTGTGGCCGCAGGATGTCGCGACGGCCGCCATCGACCGCGCGCACGAGCTCGGTGCCCGCGTCACCGCGCACGTCTTCGGCGAGCAGGCCGCCGAGGAGCTGGTGGCGGCTGGCATCGACGGCATCGAGCACGGCACGGGGCTCTCGGCCGCAAGCATTGCTTCGATGGCGAAGAGACAGGTCGCCTTGGTGCCGACGCTGGTGCAGCTGGAGAACTTCGAGTCGTTCGCCGCCGCCGGCGAGGCCAGGTTCCCGCTCTACGCCAAGCACATGCGGGCCCTCTATGCCCGCCGGCTCGAGGTCTTCGGGGATGCAGTCGACGCCGGCGTACCGATCTACGCCGGCACAGACGCCGGCGGCTTCCTCCCCCACGGTCTGATCGGTGCGGAGATGGCGGCGCTGACCCAGTTCTGCAGCAACGAGTACGCCCTCGGCGCCGGTTCCTGGCGGGCGCGTCGCTGGCTCGGCCGCCCCGACACCGTCTCCGACGGTGCACCGGCGGACCTGGTGGTGTTCGACAGCGACCCCCGGATCGACCTCGGTGTGCTGCGCGCCCCTGCCGCGGTCATCCTTCGGGGAGTGCGCGTTGGCTAGCCGTCGCCGGTTGATCGGCGCCCTCCTCCTCGGCTGCCTGGCGGCTCCGTTCGGGCTCGGGTATGCGCCGGCCGCCGCGGCCGACATCCCGGTCACCGAGACCGCGCTGAGGATCGACGGCACGCCCGAGCCGGACCCCGGGCGCGTCCGGCTGGACGTCTCCGTACTCACCACCGACGCTGGAACCCCGAAGCCGGCGATCGTGCTGGCTCACGGCTTCGGCGGCACCAAGGCCGACTCATTGGTCACCGGTCAGGCGCTGGCGCGTGCTGGATACACGGTGATCACCTACACCGCTCGCGGGTTCGCCGGCTCCGGCGGCCGCATTCACCTCAATGCCCCCGACTTCGAAGGCGCCGACGCCCGACGGGTGATCGACCTGGCAGCCAGCCGGCCGGAGGTCGTGAAGGTCGGCCAGGACCCGGTGATCGGCTTTGCGGGCGTCTCGTACGGCGGGGCGCTGTCACTGCTGGTCGCCGCACTCGACCGGCGGGTGGACGCGATAGTGGCGGCGTACACCTGGCACAGCCTGACTACCGCACTCTTCCCGCAGTACGCCGTCCGTGAGCAGCCGTCCTCACTGGCCGACGTCGACTCGATCGAGGCCGCCGGGGTCTTCAAACAGCGGTGGGCCTCCCTGTTCTTCCTCGGGGGCAGCGGCCAGGAGCCCGACGGCGCGGGCAGCGGCCGGGACGGATCCTCCGGCAACGGCGGTACACGCTCCCCGGACGGCAGCGGCGACGGGAGCCGATCAGCGAACGGCGGTGGCGACCCTAACCACGGTGCCGAAAGGGGCGAGCGGGACGGAACCGGCGATAGCGGCGATCCGCTGTGCGGCAGGTTCGCCGCCAATCTCTGCCGCGGCTACCTCAAGACCGCCCAGACCGGTCGGCCCAGCGCGGATCTGCTTGCGCTGCTGGATCGGCCCGGGCCCGAGAAGCTGCTGCCCCGCATCACCGCGCCAACGCTGCTGATCCAGGGCGAGCGAGACACCTTGTTTCCACTGGACCACGCGGACGCCAACCTCCGTGGGCTCCCGGCCGGCACTCCTGCCAAGATGATCTGGGCCAGAGACGGCCACGACACCGCTATCGACATCGACAGGTCGCTGCCCGACCTCGAAGCCTGGTTCGGTCGCTACCTGAAGAAGGACGGATCGGCGCCCGACAGCACCTTCACGCTGGCCGTACCGAGGACGTACCTGATCGGTGAAAACCGAAACCGGCGGCCAGACATCCTCACCGCCACCGGCTACCCGGGTCGAGACACCGACCTCCAGACGCAGAGCCAGCCGCTGCGCGGTACCGCCCAGCGCATCGTGACCCCGCCGGGTGGGGCCCCTGCGGCGCTGACCAACCTGCCGGGCACCGGGGGAGCGCTGGCGGACGTGGCTGGCGTCGGCGGCTACGCCCTCGGCGTGCTGCCCGGCCAGTCAGCGACGTTCACGACCGAGCCGATGACTGAGCCGATGACTCTGCTCGGCAGCGGATCGGTCGATCTGTCGGTGACATCGTCCACCAGCCAGGCGACGCTCTTCGTGTCGGTGTGGGACCTCGGTCAGGACACCACAGCAAGCCCGGGCGAGCCCGCTGTGCCGCAGTCCGCCGTGCTTCCCGGCTTGGCCGTGGCGCCGGTGCGCCTCGACGGGCTGGAGCCGGGCGTCGAGCGGACGGTTCGGGTCGCCCTGCCCCCGGTGGCCAACCGGGTTCAGATCGGGCATCGGCTCCAGCTGGTGGTGTCCAGCACCGACCAGGCCTACGCGGGACCGGCAGCCGCCGGCAGCTACCGGATCGACCTTGGCGGCGCCCGGGCGCTGGTGCTGCCCCGGGTGGAGGCTACGGCCGTGGACGCCACCGATCTCGATGTCCCGCTGCCGCTGGTGATCGTGGTGGTGGGCCTGCTCGTCGCCGGCCTGGCAGGGATGCTGCTGATCTGGTTGCGTCGCCGCAGCAGCCACCCCCGCGAGGATCTGCTCGACCGGCCGCTGGTGGTGCAGGACCTCGCCAAGACCTACGGCGACGGCTTCCGGGCCGTCGACGGCGTCTCGTTCACCGCCGAGGCTGGCCAGGTCGTCGGTCTGCTGGGCCCCAACGGTGCCGGCAAGACCACCGTCTTGCGGATGCTGGTCGGTCTCATCAGACCTGACGCCGGCAGCGTGTACGTACGCGGGCATGCCGTGCATGCCGGCGCGGACGTGCTCGGATCGGTCGGGGCATTCATCGAGGGTCCAGGTTTCCTGCCCCACCTCAGCGGTTGGGACAACCTTCAGGCGTACTGGCAGGCGACCGGCAGACCGGCCGAGGAGGCACATCTGGAGGAGGCCCTGCGGATCGCCGGACTGGGCTCCGCGATCCACCGCAAGGTCCGTGGCTACAGCCAGGGCATGCGGCAGCGGCTGGGAATCGCCCAGGCGATGCTCGGGCTGCCATCGCTGCTGCTGCTGGACGAGCCGACGAATGGTCTCGACCCGCCGCAGATCAAGGCGATGCGCTCGGTGCTCGCCGACTACGCGGCGAGCGGTCGCACGGTCGTGGTCTCCAGCCACCTGCTGGCCGAGGTCGAGCAGACCTGCACTCACGTCGTGGTGATGCACCGAGGTCGGGTGATCCTCACCGGGGCGATGGCTGACCTGACCGCCAGCGACGACGTGACGCTGATCGGGATCGGACCCGGCGGAGATCTGACGACGTCTCAGCGAGTCCTTCGTTCTGAGGGCGTCGCCACCGCGTTGGAGCGCGACGTCATCCGCGTGTCCGGAGACGTGCCCCGGGCGCGGCTGGTGGCCCGGCTGGTCGAGGCTGGCCAGCCCGTCGAGTCGGTCGACGGTCGCCGGCAGCTCGAGGAGGTCTTCCTCAGCCTGGTCGGCAGCCCTGACCGGGAGGCTGACACCTTGAAGGATGCCGGACGAGGAGCCTTCGGTGCCTGAGCGGAGTCCGGTGCTGACAACCAACCCGCCAGCACTGCCGCTACGAGCGGAGATCCGGCGCCAGCTTCGACGGCGTCGGACGTTGGCAGTCTTCTTGGTGATTGCACTGCTGCCCTTGATCCTGATCGCGGCGTTCGCGCTCGGCAGCGACGACGACGGTCCGGGTGCTCGAACCTTCGTCGACCTCGCACAGGAGAGCGGCGCGAACCTGGTCGTCTTCGTCCTGTTCGCCTCAACCAGCTTCCTGCTGGTCGTCGTGGTGGCGCTCTTCGCCGGTGACACCGTGCCGTCGGAGGCCAGCTGGTCCAGCCTGCGGTACCTGCTCGCTGCACCGGTACGGCGGGAGCGGCTGCTGCGGCAGAAGCTTGCGGTGGCCGGCTTGTTCTCGATCGTTGCGCTGTCCGCGCTGCCGGCCTGGTCGCTGCTGGTTGGCGGACTCGCCTACGGCTGGGGACCCTACGTCGGCCCGACCGGGGACCAGGTCGGCTGGCCGCTGTTCGGCTGGCGGCTGGTGCTGATGGTGGTGTACCTGCTGCTGAGCCTGATGGTGGTGGCATCGTTCGCGTTCGCCCTGGGCGTCTGGACCGATGCGCCACTGGCTGCCGTCGGCGGAGCGGTGCTGCTGATGATCTTGTCGGCCATCTTGGACTCGATTCCCGCTTTGGGCGACATCCGCGACGGGCTCCCCGGGCACTACTCGCACGCGTGGATGGAGACGCTGTCGCCGACCGTGGACTACTCCGACATGGTCAACGGGGCGCTGTGGTCGGTGGGGTACTCCGTGGTCCTGATCGGGCTCGCGGTCTGGCATTTCCTGCGCAAGGACATCACCAGTTGAGCCGAATCTGGGACGCTGAGCCCCGGAATTCGGTGATTTGGGTCTACCTGTGGTTGGATGACCCTCGATAACTCGCTGGAGCGGTGGCACGACGTGCTTCCCACCCGCGGGGGTCCAGCGTCTCGGGGAACCTGGGCACGGTCCGCCCCGCCGTGCCGTTCTACCGAGAGGAGCCACTCATGCGTGGTATGTCCAGCCGCACCTGGCGCGCGATCGGCGTCGCCGCTGCCTCCTTCGCGTTGGCCGTCGGCATCGCAAGTCCCTCCACCGCGGAACCCACCGTCGCGCCTCCGCCCCAGATCCAGTCAGACACCGAGGAGGGGGCGCTCGCCCGTACCTTCGGGCTCACCATCAAGCAGGCGCGCGCACGGATCGCTGCCGAGAAGGCCGCCGGCCGGGCCGCCGACCGGCTGAACCGCGAGCTCGGAACCGCTCGAAGCGGCGGCGCCTACCTGCAGGGTGCCAGCGGCAAGCTCGTGGTCACCGTCACCGACTCGGCCGCGTCGGCATCGGTCATCGGGTCCGGCGCCACTCCTCGACTCGTGCGGTTCTCCGCTCAAGAGCTGAACCAGGTCGGAGCCGATCTGGACACCCAAGCCCGCGGCCATGGCGCCGGGAAAGTGCAGTCCTGGTACGTGGATGTGGCCGCCAACGCGGTGATCGTGGACACCGTCGCCGATGCATCCGACACCCAGACCGAGCAGTTCCTGTCCCAGGTCCGCCGCCACGGCGACAAGGTGGTCATCCGCAGCACTGCGGCGAAGGCGACCCTGGCCGCGTCACTCTACGGCGGCCAGCAGGTCAACATGTCCGACGGTTTCGTCTGCTCGGCCGGCTTCAACGCCCGGACCAGCGCCGGCGCGAGGATTCTGCTGACCGCAGGCCACTGCGCCGAGAGCCGGCCGACCTTCTCCCGCAACGGCGTCATCATCGGCACCACCCGCGCCTTCAGCTTCCCCGGTAACGACTACGCCGCCGTCAACGTCTCCACAGCCTGGACCCAACAGGGGGCCGTCGACATGTACAACGGAACATTCCGCCGGGTCAGCGGCTTCAGCCGAGCCCCGGTCGGTTCCTCGGTCTGCAAGAGCGGTCGGACGACCGGGTGGACCTGCGGCGTCATCCAGGCGAACAACCAGACCGTCAACTACGGAAACGGTGACATCGTCAGTGGCCTTGTCCGACACAGCGCCTGCGTGGAACAGGGCGACTCCGGTGGCTCCAACATCAGCAGCACGCTGGCGCAGGGCCTCACCAGCGGCGGCGCCCTCTACACGGGCTCAACGGGTCGTCTGGTCTGCGGGCAGAAGGTCGGGCAACAGAACGTGAGTTTCTACCAGCCCGTCGGTGAGGCGCTGTCGGCGTACGGGGCGACCCTCATCACCAGCTAGCCCCGCCACTGACGACTGGTCGGGCACGCCGGTCGACGAAACCTAGGTCGTCGACCGGTGCTGACCGGCGGCCAGGTGCTCGGCGAAGAAGGTTTCGATCCGCTGCCAGGCATCCGCGGCAGCCTCCGGGTCGGGGCCGGCGCCGTTGATCTTCAACAGCGGTCGCAGCAGTCGCGGACCGTTCTGCTCGTCGTTGAGGAATGCGTGCCCGGCGGTCGGGTACTCCTTCACATCACCCGGCACGCCGGCCCGGGCCAGAGCGTCCCGCAACCGGTCAGCGGCGCCCACCAGAGTCTTGTCCCGGCCGCCGTAGCTGGCCACGATCGGACAGGCGCCGTCCAACGCCTCGTCCAGGTCGTCGGGAAGCATCCCATAGTTCACCGCGCTGACATCGAAGCCCCGGTTCGCCATCAGCAGCGCGAACCCGCCGCCCATACAGAAACCGATGACACCCAGCCCCCCGGTGCAGTCGATGTCGGCGTGCAGCAGGTCCTGGCAGGCCTGCAGGTCGGCGAACGGCTTGCCAACCCCCGCCCGGAACGCCCGAAAGGTGGTCACCATGCAACGGACCCGCGGCCCGTCGCTGAACAGATCCGGGGCCACCACCAGATATCCTCCAGAAGCGAGGCGCTCGGCCTGGCGCAGCAGCACGTCGTCGATGCCCCAGGCCTCGTGCACCATCACCACTCCAGGCCAGGAACCGGCCTCCTTGGGCCGAAGCACGGTTACCGGCAGGGTGGCGCTGCCACCTGGCACATCCGAGATCACCCGACTCGTGGTGACAGTCTCCATGAGCGTCACAGTAGTGGCGACCGTCCACGACCGACCTGCGACCGCCGCTCAGTTCGCTCGAATCCGGTACCTCTGGCAGAATGGCGTGCGCGTCTGTCCCGTGCGGTGCCCTCTCAACGCTGCGCGGCGTGGATCCATTCGACGTCATCGACTGCGGTGTTCCCCACCCCGGTGCAGTGACGTCACCCGTTACATGACTGGGGGGCGCTCCCAGGCATATCCCATACAGGAGTTACCACACACGTGGCTGTCAAGATTCGACTGAAGCGGCTGGGCAAGATCCGGTCGCCGCACTACCGCATCGTCGTCGCCGACGCCCGCACCAAGCGTGACGGGCGGGCGATCGAGGAGATCGGCAAGTACCACCCCAAGAGCGACCCGTCGTTCATCGAGGTGAACTCAGAACGCGCTCAGTACTGGCTGTCTGTGGGCGCCCAGCCGACCGAGGCCGTCGTCGCCCTGCTGAAGCGCAGCGGCGACTGGCAGCAGTTCACCGGTGACACCTCCCCCTCGGGCATCGAGCCGCAGAAGGAGAAGAGGAACAAGCTGGACCTCTTCAACGCTGCCCTGTCTGAGGCGGGCAGCGAGCCACAAACCGCCGCCATCTCTCGACGGGCGGATAAGCCAAAGGCTGACGCCACCTCCGACGCCGCGGAGACGACGGCTCCAGTCGAGTCGACCGAAGAGGCCTGACCATGCTGGCCGAGGCGCTCGAGCACCTGGTCCGAGGCATCGTCGCCAACCCTGACGATGTCCACGTACAGGACAAGGGGCTGCGACGAGGCCGAATGCTCGAGGTCCGGGTCAATCCGGACGACATCGGCAAGGTGATCGGCCGCTCCGGTAGAACCGCAACCGCGCTCCGCACCGTGATGGCGGCGCTGGCCGGTCGCGAGCAGATTCGCGTCGACTTCATCGACGTTGACCGGCGGCCCACCCGCGGTGGCGCCGGTGGCGGCGGTCGCACTCGACGCTGACAGTGAACGCAGCGCCCCGGATCTCCGCTGACGGAGAATCGGGGCGCTTCGCTGTCAACTTCAACAGGCACACCGCAGCACAGGAGGGCACGGATGGCTGACACGGTCGAGGTCGTCGTCGGGGTGATCGGCCGGCCCCACGGCATCCGCGGTGAGGTGGCGGTGGCCCTGCGTACCGACGAACCACAGCTGCGGTTCGCGCTGGGGGCTGTGCTGCGGGCCGAGGACGACAGTCGCACCTTCACCATCACCGGCGTCCGCGACCACAGCGGCCGGTTCCTGGTGACGTTCGCCGAGCTGACTGACCGAACGGCCGCCGAGCAGGCTCGGGGAGCCCGGCTCGTCGTCGACGTACCGGCCGACGAGACGCCGGAGGAGGACGGGGAGTACTACGACCGTCAGCTGGTCGGGCTTCGCGCCCTGGACTCGTCCGGAGCAGAGGTCGGCGCCGTCACGGCGGTCGTGCACCTTCCTGGACAGGACCTGCTGGAGCTGGACACCGCGAGCGGGACGAGACTGATCCCTTTCGTCGAGGCACTGGTGCCGGAGGTCGACCTCGCCTCAGGTTGCCTTCGGCTGGCCGATGTCCCGGGTCTGCTCGACGAGGAGGACATGAGCTGATGCGGCTGGACGTCGTCTCGATCTTTCCCGAGTACTTGGCGCCGGCGCGGCTGTCTCTGGTGGGCAAGGCGATCGAGAAGGGCCTCGTCGAGGTCGCCGTCCACGACCTCCGGCAGTGGGCACGAGACCGTCACCGCACGGTTGACGACACTCCTTACGGCGGCGGGCCCGGCATGGTGATGAAACCAGACCCGTGGGGTGCGGCGCTGGACGCGCTGGTGCCTCCGGCATCGGGCGAGGCTGCGCGCCTCGGCACCCGGCTGATCATGCTCACACCGTCGGGTCGACAGTTCACCCAGGCGGTTGCCGACGAGCTCGCCACAGAGCAGCATCTGGTGCTTGCCTGCGGCCGGTACGAGGGGATCGACGCCCGAGTCGCCGAGCACGCCGCAAGTCGGATGCGGGTGGACGAGATCAGCATCGGGGACTACGTGCTGAACGGTGGCGAGGCCGCAGCCCTGGTCATCATCGAGGCTGTCGTCCGGCTGATTCCGGGCGTCATCGGCAACCCAGCCTCGCTGGCGGAGGAGTCCCACTCCGCCGGCCACGGCGGACTGCTGGAGTACCCGGTCTACACCAAGCCGCCGACCTGGCGCGGTTTGGACGTGCCCGAGGTGCTGTTCAGCGGCCACCACGGTCGGATCGCCGCCTGGCGGCGTGAGCAGGCGCTGGCCACGACCCAGGAACGCCGGCCCGACCTCCTGCCGCGCCCAGCTTCCGCGCAGACAGCGCAACTGGTTGTCGACCGCGCAGAAATTGTCGACGCTGGTCAGTTGCTCACCCTGCAACGGGCCGCCTTCGTCTCGGAGGGCCGGCTGAACAGTTCGTGGGACATCGCGCCGCTCACCGAGTCTCTCAACGAGCTCGCGGCGTCACTGGACGACAACGTCGTGCTCACCGCCCGTCTCGCTGACCGCTTGACAGGATCGGTGCGGGCCAGGCTGCACGACGACGGCTGCTGGTGGATCAGCCGGCTGATGGTGGCTCCGGACCTAATCGGCCAGGGCATCGCTCGGCGACTGATGGAGGAGATCGAAGCCCTCGCCCCGGCGACCGTCGAGCAGTACTGTCTGATCGCCGGTGCGCGAAGCGAAGGCGCGATCGCCTTCTACCGCCACCGCGGATACGTCGAGTCAGCTCAGGAAGTCGACCCGTCAGGGGTCGCGGTCGTCCGCATGACCAAGCAGCGCCTGCGCCGGACCTGACCTTTGATCCCTCTGTCCCTTAGGCGGTTCGAGATCTGAGGAGCCGAAAGAGACACGGATCACGCAGCGCAGCCTTACTTAGCGAATCGATCCGCAGGGTTCTAGTGTGGGTCCCGTGGTAATCGCTTCCTTGACCCCCGCGCAGAAAGCAGCGAGGTCGACTGTCGCGCTCAAAGCGCTGATGGCTGTCAGCGGCCTGATCATGATCGGGTACCTGCTGGCGCACATGTACGGCAACTTGAAGCTCTTCTCGGGTCAGGCGGCGTTCGACGGGTACGCCCATCATCTGCGTGAGATCGGTGAGCCGGTGCTACCGCACGCCGGGCTGCTGTGGATCATCCGCGTGGTGCTGCTGGCCAGCGTGATCGCGCACGCCTATGCCGCGGCCACGTTATGGCGGCGGGCGAACGCCGCCCGGGGTGGCGCGAAGCGCTATCACAGCTCCAAGGCACGCCGCGGGGTGCAGCGCAGCTACTCCTCGTTCACCCTCCGCTGGGGCGGCCTGGTGATCTTGCTGTTCGTGATCTACCACCTGCTCCACCTGACCGCCAACGTCATCGCGCCGGGTGGGCAGTCCGGCAGTCCGTACGAGCGGGTCATCAACGGCTTCCAGATCTGGTGGGTGGTGCTTGCGTACACCATTGCCATGATCGCCGTCGGGCTGCACCTGCGGCACGGCACCTGGAGCGCCCTTACGACGTTGGGCGCCAACACCAGTGCGGCCGCGCGCCGCCGGCTCAATGGCTTGGCCTACCTGGTGGCCGGCGTGGTCACGATCGGCTTCCTGCTGCCCCCGTTTGCGATTCTGTTGGGACTGGTGAAGTGATGAGGAAACACAGGTTGGGTTGGCATTCGCTCGACGCGGACGCGGTGTACGCCGAGGGCGCTCCCATCGCCGACACCAAGGCGCCCCCCGGTCCGATCGAGGAACGCTGGGACAAGCGTCGCTTCAACGCCAAGCTGGTGAACCCGGCCAACCGGCGCAAACTGTCGGTGATCATCATCGGTACCGGCCTCGCCGGCGCCTCGGCCGCCGCAACGCTGGGCGAGGCCGGCTATCAGGTCAAGAGCTTCTGTTACCAAGACAGCCCCCGGAGGGCGCACTCGATCGCCGCCCAGGGCGGTATCAATGCGGCGAAGAACTACCGCAACGACGGCGACTCGATCTACCGGCTGTTCTACGACACCGTCAAGGGCGGTGACTTCCGGGCCCGGGAGTCCAACGTCTATCGGCTGGCCCAGGTCAGCGTCGAGATCATCGACCAGTGCGTCGCCCAGGGTGTGCCGTTCGCCCGTGAGTACGGTGGCCTGCTGGACAACCGGTCGTTCGGCGGCGTCCAGGTCTCGCGGACCTTCTACGCCCGCGGGCAGACTGGACAGCAGCTGCTGATCGGCGCGTACCAGGCGCTGGAGCGGCAGATCGCCGCCAAGACGGTGGAGATGAACACCCGTCACGAGATGCTGGAGCTGATCGTCGTGGACGGCCGTGCCCGCGGCGTCGTCGTGCGGGACATGGTGACCGGCGAGATCGAGACTCACTTCGCCGACGCCGTGGTGCTGGCCAGTGGTGGCTACAGCAACGTCTTCTTCCTCTCCACCAACGCGATGGGCTGCAACGTCACCGCCACCTGGCGGGCGCACCGCAAGGGAGCGTACTTCGCGAACCCCTGCTACACGCAGATCCACCCGACCTGCATCCCGGTCAGCGGCGACTATCAGTCCAAGCTGACGCTGATGAGCGAGTCACTGCGCAACGACGGCCGAATCTGGGTGCCCAGGAGCGGCGAGGACAAACGCGACCCGCGAGAGATCCCGGAGTCGGAGCGGGACTACTACCTGGAGCGGATCTACCCCTCGTTCGGGAACCTGGTTCCCCGCGACATCGCCTCCCGCGCCGCCAAGAACGTCTGCGATGAGGGCCGCGGCGTCGGACCCGGCGGACTCGGGGTGTACCTCGACTTCGCCGATGCCATCCAGCGGCTCGGCCAGCGCACCGTCGAGGCCAAGTACGGCAACCTTTTCGACATGTACGCCCAGATCACCGGCGAGAACCCGTACGAGACCCCGATGCGGATCTACCCGGCGGTTCACTACACGATGGGGGGCCTCTGGGTCGACTACGACCTGCAGTCCAACATTCCCGGACTGTTCGTCACCGGTGAGGCCAACTTCTCCGACCACGGGGCGAACCGGCTCGGCGCGAGCGCGTTGATGCAGGGCCTCGCCGACGGCTACTTCGTGCTGCCGAACACCATCAACGACTACCTGGCGGCGGCACCGTTCGACAAGATCGACGCCTCGCACCCGGCCGCAGTGGAGGCGGTGGAGAGCGTTCAGAGCCGGATTCAGACGTTCCTGACGATCAACGGCACCCGCACTGTCGACTCCTTCCACAAGGAGCTCGGCACCCTGATGTGGGACTACTGCGGCATGGAGCGGACCGAGGAGGGGCTGCGGAAGGCCATCAGCCGGATCCGCGAGCTGAAGCAGGAGTTCTGGTCCGACGTCAAGGTGCTCGGCACCAATGAGGAGCTCAACCAGACCCTGGAGCGGGCCGGACGGGTGGCCGACTTCTTCGAGCTCGGTGAGCTGATGTGCATCGATGCCCTGGTACGCCGCGAGTCCTGCGGTGGACATTTCCGCGCGGAAAGCCAGACCGAGGATGGCGAGGCGCTCCGTCACGACGACCAGTTCGCCTACGTCTCCGCCTGGGAGTTCGGCGGCGACAACGACAAGCCGATCCTGCACAAGGAACCGCTGGAGTATGAATACGTCGAGATGAAGCAGCGCAGCTACAAGTGAGGATGCACAGGTGAACATCACGTTGCGGGTCTGGCGCCAGCCCAACGCGAACGCCCAAGGTCGGATGGTGACCTACCGTGTCGAGGACGTCTCCAAGGACATGTCGTTCCTGGAGATGCTTGACGTGCTCAACGAGCGGCTGACGCTGCAGGGGGAGGACCCGATCGCGTTCGACCACGACTGCCGCGAGGGCATCTGCGGTCAGTGCGGTGTGGTGATCAACGGGACCGCCCATGGCCCCCAGCAGACCACCACCTGCCAGCTGCACATGCGGTCCTTCGCTGACGGGGCGGTGATCGACGTGGAGCCCTGGCGCGCCGAGCCGTTCCCAGTGATCAAGGACCTGGTGGTCAACCGCGGCGCCTTCGACCGGATCATCCAGGCCGGCGGCTTCATCAGCGTGCCGACCGGTTCCGCGCCGGACGCCCACGCAACCCCGGTCGCCAAGGCTGACGCCGACGACGCGTTCGACGCCGCCACCTGCATCAGCTGCGGAGCCTGTGTGGCGGCCTGTCCCAACGGGTCCGCCATGCTGTTCACCGCCGCCAAGGTGACCCACCTGGGCCTGTTGCCGCAGGGGCAGCCTGAGCGCTACAGCCGGGTGGCGGGCATGGTCGCGCAGCACGACGCCGAAGGCTTCGGCGGCTGCACCAACATCGGTGAGTGCACGGCAGTCTGCCCGAAGGGCATCCCGTTCGAGACCATCTCGCGGCTCAACCGCGACCTGCTCGGCTCGCTCACCAAGGGCAACGGCTAACGTCGCCAGACCTAGGCCAGCTTCTTCGCGGCGGTGGCCATCATCGCGTAGAAAGGATGCTTGGTCATGCCCTCCACCGGGTCGCCGAGGTAGTAGAGGTTGTCGTCTTGCCCTTGCACCGTCCGGACGAGGATCAGCAGCCGATCCTCCACCGGTAGCAGCCCGACGTTCTCGAACGTCCCGTCCACCTCACTGGCCCCGGGCTCCAGGTAGCTGAAGGCAAACGCGCTGCCCTTGGTCGTACCGGCTGGGATCGGGATCGGCGTCCGATAGTCGGGCGTGCGGGACACCTCGTATCCGGCCTGGGCTAGGCGTGACGGGCAGGTCCGGAGCCATTCGGTGTACGTCGCGAGCGCGGCCGCTGCGTCGCTCACACTTTCGAACTGGAGCGTCAGCGTGTAGATGTCCGGCGAGGTGACCGGCGGTCTGTCGGCACTTTCCTGGTGGAAGTTGCGCGCCAACTTCTGGACCGCGCCCAGATCCTCGGCTGACCCGGCTTGGCAGGCCGACAGTTGATCGGGTTGGCGACCCACGCTGGGATCGGTGACTACGACCCGGCCGGCGCCCGGGACCAGAGGTACCTCAGCGGTGGTCAGCAGGTCGTCGGCGGTCAGTCGGCGGGCCGGCGTCGGCGTCGGCGTCGCCGGAACCGCGGTGACGGCGGGAGTTGCGGCCGGGTTGGGCCGGTTGTCGGGGGTCAAGCCGGTCTGAGACAGCACCGCTCCACCCATCACGGCGACGACGGTAGCGACCGCCGCAGTGGCCAAAGCGTGCCGGCGGCGGCGCCGTTGGGTGCCTTTGGCCCGGACCACTCCGGGCGGCAGCGGATCGGCGTACTGCTCGCCGATCTGCGCGAGCTCGGACAGCTCGCGTAACGGATCGCGCTCAGCCATGGGATGACTCCTGGGATGTGTCGTCGGCGAGCAGGACGGCAAGCGCGGCGCGACCGCGGGACAGGCGCGCCTTCACCGTGCCGACGGGTGCCCCGACCTCGGCGGCGACGTCGGCAACGCTGAGGTCTGCGAGGTGATGCAGCACAATAGCCCGGCGCTGGTCGGCGGGCAGCGCCTGCAGCGCCCGAGCCAGCGCCACCCGAGTGACATCCGGTTCGATCGGTGTCGCCGGCGGATGGGAGCGGTCGGTGGGCAGCAGCGCCTTTCGGGCCTTCCGCCACCGGCTCACGGCCAGCCGGTAGGCGACCGTACGGACCCACGCCTCCGGTGACTGCTCGACGTCGAGGGTCCTGCGCTTGTCCCAGGCGCGGACGAACGCTTCCTGCACACAGTCCTGCGCCTCTGCCAGGTTGCCGCACATGGCGTAGATCTGGCCGACGAGCCGGCGAAACGAGTCGGCGTAGAAGGCGTCGAAGGCCGCCTCGTCCATTCCCACCCCTGTGGTCCGTTCCGCGCCCGCGTGCGCGAAACCGGTGTTCAGTGTCGCCTGCATCGTAGTGGCGCTCATCTGCTGCCCGCTGCCGTAGCGAGAACAAGACCCAGCCGTTTGGCGCGACCGGTCCGGAGGTACTTCATGACTGGACTACGCAGCAGGTCTTCCAGCGGTTGCATCAACGTTGAAGGGGTGCGTGAGAACGGTCAGCCCCGCTGGTTACGCTGAGTGGTCGCGAAGATCTGACGTCACTACCGAACCTGAAGGAGCACAACGCATGGAGTACGGGCTATTAGGCAGCAGCGGTACCGCGGTCTCGAAGCTGACACTGGGCACGATGACCTTCGGCGACGAGACTCCCGAGGAGCAGTCGCACGCTCAGCTGGATCTCTTCTGCGAGGCCGGCGGCACGCTGATCGACACCGCCGACGTGTACTCGACCGGAGAGAGCGAGGCCATCATCGGCCGCTGGCTGGCCGCAAATCCCGCGCGGCGCGAACAGGTGGTGATCGCCACCAAGGGTCGCTTTCCGATGAACGGCTTCCCGACCGGGGTCGGCCTGTCAAGGCGGCACCTGCGCGATGCGCTCGATGCTTCGCTGAAGCGGCTTCAGGTCGACACCATCGACCTTTACCAGATGCACGCCTGGGACCCGTACACACCGATCGAGGAGACGCTGCGGTTCATCGACGACGCAGTTCGTGCCGGGAAGATCCACTACTTCGGACTGTCCAACTTCACCAGTTGGCAGATCGCGCAGACCGCTGAGCGTGCCCGAGCCGCCGGGCTGACCGCACCGGTCACGCTGCAGCCCCAGTACAACCTGCTGGTGCGCGGCATCGAGTTGGAGATCATCCCGTCGTGCGACGAGTACGGCCTCGGCCTGCTGCCCTGGTCACCGCTGGGTGGCGGCTGGCTGACCGGCAAGTACAAGCGGGACACCCCGCCGAGCGGCGCCACGCGGCTGGGCGAGGACCCCGCGCGCGGGATGGAGGCCTACGACAAGCGCAACGCGATGGAACGGACCTGGGACGTCATCGACGCCGTCCAGAAGGTGGCCGAGCAGCGCGGGATCTCGATGGCCCAGGTGGCGCTCGCGTGGCTGGTCGACCAGCCGGCCGTCACCTCGGTGATCCTCGGTGCCCGGACGAACGAGCAGCTGCAGCAGAACCTTGATGCTGCCGGGGTCCACCTCAGCGACGATGAGCTCGACCTGCTGTCTGCTGCCAGCGAGCCGGTCCGGGAGGACTACCCGTACGGCGAGCCGGGTCAGGCTCAGCGGAGCCGCAAGATCGAAGGCGGACGCTGACCTCCATGGTCACCGTCGCAATCACCGGAGCCGCTGGCAAGACCGGTCGGGTTGTTGTCCGTGACTTTCTGGAGCACGGCTACACGGTCGTCCCCATCGACTCGACAGGACGGGCCGGCGGCGACGGCGAGTTCGCTCACGATGTCGGCGTCGGGCTGGTTCGAGCAGACCTGACCGACTTCGGCCAGACCGTCGACATCCTGCAGGGCGCCGACGCCATCGTGCATCTGGCGGCCATTCCGGCGCCGGGCCTCTATCCGCCCAGCACCACCTTCCTGGACAACACGGCGATGAACTTCAACGTGTTCTCCGCCGCTCAGCTACACCGGATCAGCAAGGTGGTCTGGGCGTCGAGCGAGACGACGTTCGGGCTGCCGTTTGACATCCCGCCGCGCTACGCGCCGATCGACGAGGAGCACTACCCGCTGCCGACCAGCACCTACGCGCTGTCGAAGGTCGTCGGCGAGACGATGGCCGTGCACTTCGCCGAGTGGACCGGTGGCAGCTTCATCGCGCTGCGGCTGTCGAACGTGCACCTGGAGTCGGAGTACCCCCGCGTCCTGAACTATCAGGAGGACTTCTCACTGCGGCGCTGGAACCTGTGGGGCTACGTTGACGCCCGGGACGTCGCTCAAGCCTGCCGGCTGTCGGTGACCACGGAGCTCCCAGGAGCGCACAGCTTCGTGATCGCCGCCGCGGACACGCTGATGAGCGCGACCAACGCAGAGTTACTGGCCGACCAGTTCCCCGACCTCGAACTGAAGAGGCCGGTCGCCGATCACGAGACCCTGCTCGCCATCGACAAGGCACGAGACCTGTTGGGCTACAACCCACAGTTCAGCTGGCGCGACCATGTCTGACGTGCACCCACTCGGCAAACATCTTGCCGAGTGGGTGCAGCGCTTCTAACCTGATCTGGTCCTGCTCCCGATCCGAGGATGGCCACGTGTCGCTCTGATATCGACCTCCGCCGCGCAGCCGCAGCCGCGACCCGCGCCGTCCTCGATGTCTCCAGGAGCATCCATGCCTCGATCAGTCGTCTGTTCCGACCTCACCTTCACCTGGCCGTCCGGAGAAGTCGCCATAGCCGGTCTGGACTGCGCGTTTCCTGCCGGTACCACAGGCCTGGTGGGCCGCAACGGAGTCGGCAAGTCCACCCTGCTGCGCATCCTTGCCGGTGAGCTGGCCCCGACTCGCGGAACTGTCTCCACTCCCGACCGGATCGGCTACCTCCCGCAGAACCTGGTGCTCGACGGCAGTCGCAGCGTCGCCGGTCTGCTCGGCATCGAGCCCGCACTGACAGCGCTTGCTCGGATCGACGCCGGCAGAGGCAGCCTCGACGACTTCGATGTCGTCGGCGACCAGTGGGACCTCCCCCAGCGCTCCAGCGCGATGCTGGCCCGGTTCGGGTTCGCCGACCTGGACCTGCAGCGCCCGATCGGCACGCTGTCTGGTGGCGAGCTGATCCTGTTGGCACTGACCGCGCAGTTCCTGGCCGAGCCCGAGGTGCTGCTGCTGGACGAGCCGACCAACAACCTGGACGCCCACGCCCGAGCCCGGCTGTACGCGGCACTTCGCTCGTGGCGACGGCAGCTGATCGTGGTCAGCCACGACCGTTCGCTGCTCGACCTGGTGGAGCACATCGGAGAGATGCGGGCAGGCGCCATCCGGTTCTTCGGTGGCAACTTCACCGCGTACACCCAGACCCTGGCGATGGAGCAGGAGGCCGCGGCCCGGGGCGTGCGTGCCGCCGAGTTCGACCTTCGGCGTCAACAGCGAGAACTCCTCGAGGCTCGCATCAAGCTGGATCGACGGCAGCGGTTCGCGCGCAGCCAGGCAGAGAACGTACCCAAGATCGTGGCCGGGATGAAGAAACGGGCGGCGGAGGTGTCGGCCGGCAAGCTTCGCGGTGGCCATGAAGCAGACGTGGCGGAGGCGAAACGGCGGCTGAAGGCCGCGGAGGAGCGGGTCCGCGACGATGAGGTCATCGATGTCGACCTGAGCCAGACCACTGTGCCGCCGGGCCGCGACGTGGTCGTCTCCGCCGGACTGCTGCTGCGCAACGGGCTAGCGGTCACGGTGCACCTGCGCGGTCCGGAGCGGGTCGGCCTGGTCGGACCGAACGGATGCGGCAAGACCACGCTGATCGACACCATCCGTGGGGCCCTGCCGCCTGCCGCAGGCACGGTGTCGTTGCGGGTGCCGTACCGGCTGCTGCCGCAGCGCCTGCAGCTGCTTGAGGATTCCGACGCTGTGCTCACTGCGGTCGGCCGGCTGGCGCCGACAGCGGACAACAATCGGCTTCGCGCCGAGCTGGCGCGGTTTCTGCTGGACGCCGACACGGTGGCCCGACCGGTTGGTACCCTGTCCGGCGGTGAGCGGTTCCGGGCGACCCTAGCGGCACTGCTGCTGAGCGAGCCGCCGCCCCAGCTGCTGATCCTCGACGAGCCCACCAACAACCTGGATCTCGACAGCGTCCGGCGACTGACCGAAGCACTGGCGCAGTACCGTGGGGCTCTGCTGGTCGCCAGCCACGACGAGGCTTTCCTGGACGAGCTGGGATTGGACTACCGCATCGACCTTGGTGGCGATGGTCGCGCCGACCGGACGAGCTGAGTTGGATTACTGCCTCGCTGCGGTCCTATGGCAGACTGGTGCGCTGTTGTCCTCGCGTTCGCGACACCTGCCACAGGGGGATCGATCGCAGCCCGAGGAATCGTTGTTGGTAACCACCGTGGTGACCTGTGGCACGAGCGAGGATTAGATCATGAGCAAGCTCATCAATGAGCTGGACAGCGCTTCGCTGCGTACCGACATCCCTACCTTCCGCCCGGGCGATTCCGTCAAGGTGCACGTGAAGGTCGTCGAGGGCAACCGCTCCCGTATCCAGGTTTTCGCCGGCGTGGTGATCTCGCGGGCCGGTGACGGCCTGCGAGAGGCATTCACCGTCCGCAAGGTGAGCTTCGGCGTTGGCGTCGAGCGGACCTTCCCGGTGCACAGCCCGATCATCGACAAGATCGAGGTTGACCGTCACGGCGACGTCCGGCGGGCCAAGCTGTACTACCTCCGCGGTCTGCGCGGCAAGGCAGCCAAGATCAAGGAGAAGCGCGACATCCGCTGAGCGTGTCGAGACACTCTCAGCCCGACGACGTTCCCGACCCGCAGGTGCATGCGGAAGCCGCTCCGCCCAACAAACTGACGCTTCGTCAGCATGCCGTGGCGTTCCTCAAGGAGCTGTCGGTGGTGGTGCTCGGCGCGCTGGTCGTCGCGTCCCTGCTCCGCGGCTTCGTTGGTCAGATGTTCATCATCCCGTCCTCGTCGATGGAGAACACGCTGCAGATCGGCGACCGGGTGGCTGTCGAGAAGCTGAGCTCGGTCAAGCGCGGTCAGACGGTCGTGTTCGCAGACCCCGGCGGCTGGCTTGACTCCAGCGCTGCCGTTGAGCGGGGGCCGCTGGGCAGGTTCGGCGAGTTCATCGGGGTGCTGCCCGACACCGGCACCAACCATCTGATCAAGCGGGTCGTCGGGCTGCCCGGCGATGAGGTGGTGTGCTGCGACGCTCAGGGCCGGGTCACGGTGAACGACCAGCCCTTGGATGAGGCCGGCTACCTCTACGCCGCACCCGACGGCACTCGGACCGCGCCGTCGGATCTGAAGTTCACCGTGCTGGTTCCGCAGGGGCGTATCTTCGTGATGGGCGACCACCGAGACAACAGCCGCGACTCACGGTGTCACCTCAATGACCTCCAACCGGGCGCGGTTAAGGGCGAGAATGCGTTCGTGGCAGAAGAACTCGTGGTCGGCCGGGCCTTTGCCGTGGTGTGGCCGTTTGCTGACGCACAGTGGCTGGAAACACCCGCCACGTTCGAGTCCGTACCACCGGGGAAGCCCGACCCGCCGGCCAAGCCGGTGGTTGACGCAGGACCGGAGGCGAGTTGTTGAGCGGTGAGCGCAGCCATACCCGACGAAGCGGGAGGCGACAGTTCGGCGCCTTTCTTCGCGAGATGGTGCTGGTCATCATCGGGGCGGTGATCGTGTCGTCGCTGCTGCGCGCCTACGTCGGACAGATGTTCATCATCCCCTCAGGCTCGATGGAGAACACTCTGCTGGTCGGCGACCGTGTCGTGGTGCAGAAGATCACCGACTTCGAACGCGGTGACGTCATCGTGTTCGCCGATCCAGGCGGCTGGCTCAGCGGCGAGACGATCGAGGAGCGCGGCACCATCGGGCGGGCACTCGAGTTCATCGGGGTTCTGCCCGACACCAGCACCGAGCATCTGATCAAGCGCGTCATCGGGATGCCCGGCGACCGGGTGATCTGCTGTGACACCAGTGGCCGGCTCACCGTCAACGGCCGCGCCCTGGACGAGTCGAGCTATCTCTACACCGACCAGGACGGCACCAAGGTGCGCCCGTCCGACATCGAGTTCGAGGTCGTCGTGCCGCGGGACCGGGTGTTCGTGATGGGCGATCACCGCGACTCCAGCGCCGATTCGCGCTGCCATCTCTCCGACCTGTCCACCACACAGCGGGAGGGTCAGGTCGCGTTCGTTCCGATCTCGGTCGTCGTCGGTCCCGCCTTCGCGGTCGCGGCGCCGTTTGCGCGCGCCCAGACGCTGCACACCCCGGCGACCTTCGACGCGGTCCCGGCTCCGGCCGCACCGGCCCCCGAGGAAGCCGTGATCAAACCGGAGGGGGTTAGCTGTTAGATGACAGCCGACATCCTGGCCGAGGGCCTCGCCATCCGGGTGCGTCGTGACAGCGGCCTCTACGGGTACGAGCGGGCGCTGAAGCGCGCCGGACTGGACCCGGTGGCAGGCGCCGACGAGGCCGGCCGTGGGGCGTGTGCCGGGCCGCTGGTCGCCGGCGCGGTGATCCTCTCCGACGCCAAGTCCCGGCAGATCCCGGGGCTGAACGACTCCAAGCTGCTCAGCGCCGCCCAACGCGAACGCTGCTACGCCGAGATCGTGGAGAAGGCAATCTCGTGGGCCGTCGTGAGCGTTGAGCCGGGAGAGTGCGACAGGCTCGGCATGCACGTGGCCAACATCTCCGCCCTCCGCCGGGCGCTGCTGCGGCTGGACGTCGCGCCGACGTACGTGCTCACCGACGGCTTCAGCGTGGACGGCCTGGGGGTGCCGGGGCTGGCGGTGTGGAAGGGCGACCGGGTGGCCGCCTGCGTTGCGGCCGCATCGATCATCGCCAAGGTCACCCGGGACCGGATCATGTGCGGGCTGCACGAGGTCTATCCGGAGTACGCCTTCGACGTCCACAAGGGCTATTGCACCCCGCTGCACCAGGAGCGGCTGGACACCTACGGGCCGTCGGCCACGCACCGGATGCGTTACGAGAACGTCGTGCGAACGGCTAGAGTCTTGTCGTCATGAGCGCCGAAGACCTTGAGCAGTACGAAAGCGAGCTCGAGCTCCAGTTGTACCGCGAGTACAAGGACGTGGTGGGGATCTTCACCTACGCGGTGGAGACGGAGCGGCGGTTCTATCTCTGCAACGCCGTCGACCTGAAGGTGCGAACCGAGGGTGGCGACGTTTACTACGAGGTTTCCATGGGCGACGCCTGGGTGTGGGACATGTACCGCCCGGCCCGGTTCGTGAAGAGCGCGAAGGTCCTGACGTTTCGGGACGTGTCCATCGAGGAGATCGCGCACAGCGACCTCGAGGTTCCCAAGGGCGTCACCGACAGCTGACGGCGGCCGGCTCCACAGTGGCGAGATCCCACTGTCCACAGGAGGTCCGGCGCCTCGAACGCCAACCGGCTGACGATCGCATCCTTTGCCCGGAGGTGCGAGATGGACGATGCCGTTCGGATTCAGAACAGTCCGCAGCAGGTGGGCGCGTTAGGCGAGGACTTGGCCGTGGCCGAGCTGAAGCGCCAGGGACTTGAGGTTCTCGCCCGGAACTGGCGGTGTCCGATCGGCGAGCTCGATGTGGTCGCGGTCGAGGATGTCGGAGGCCGCCGGACCCTCGTCTTCTGCGAGGTCAAGACCCGGACCGGACTCGGCTTCGGCAGCCCGCTGGAGTCCATCACCACAGCGAAGCTACGCCGGCTCCGGTACCTGGCGGCGCAATGGCTCGTCACCGAGGGCACACACGCGGACGCCATTCGGATCGACGCCGTGGGCGTGGTCATGCTGCGAGACGAGCCGCCGCGACTCACCCACGTTCGAGGGATCGGCTGATGGGGTTGGCATGCGCGTGGTCGGTGGCGCTGGTCGGATTAGACGGCAGGATGGTCGAGGTTGAGGCAGATATCGGTAGCGGTCTGCCTCGGACGGTGCTCGTCGGACTTCCCGACACGTCGCTGTACGAGGCACGCGACCGCTGCAAGGCCGCCACCAGCAACTCCGGGCAGGAGTGGCCGCAGGCACTGCTCACTATCAACCTGAGCCCCGCCACCCTCCCCAAGGCCGGCAGTCACTACGACCTGGCAATCGTCGCCGCTGTCCTCGGCGCAAACGACGTGTTCCCGCGACGGCGGTTGGCCAACACCGTGCTGCTGGGAGAGCTTGGCCTGGACGGACGTGTGCGTCCGGTTCGCGGCATCCTTCCCGCGACGCTGGCCGCCGCCCAGGCTGGGTTTCAGCGAGCCATCGTGCCATTACGTCAAGCCGGCGAGGCCCAGCTCGTGGAGGGTATCGAGGTGCTCGGCGTGGCGTCCCTGGATCAGTTGGTTGCGTTGCTGAACAACAAGCCCCTGCCCCTGGTTGATCCGGTTGAGCTCACGGGTGAACCCACGGTGAAGACTCTCGTCGAGAAGGACCTCGCAGACGTGGTGGGGCAACTGGATGCAAAGTGGGCGCTGGAGGTCGCCGCGGCCGGCCGTCATCATCTCTTCCTGCACGGCCCGCCGGGGGTGGGGAAGACGATGCTGGCTGAGCGGTTGCCGGGCCTGCTTCCCGATCTGGAGGTGCAGGAGGCGCTGGAGGTGTCCGCGGTGCACTCCCTCGCCGGCTTTGACCTCTCCGACGGCCTGCTCATCCGGCCACCGTATGCCGACCCTCACCACTCAGCCTCAATGGCGAGCATCGTTGGTGGCGGCGCCCGAATGGCCAAGCCCGGTGCGATCTCCTGCGCTCATCGGGGAGTGCTCTTTCTCGATGAGGCTCCGGAGTTCAGCACGAGGGTCCTGGATGCTCTGCGGACGCCGTTGGAGTCCGGCGTGATCACGCTCGGGCGGAGCGAGGTGCAGGCCAGATATCCCGCGCATTTCCAACTCGTCCTGGCGGCCAATCCATGTCCGTGCGGGCAGGCGGCTACGCCCGGCGGCAACTGCCACTGTCCACCCATGGCCGTCCGCAGGTACGCGGACAAGATCTCTGGCCCCATTCGCGATCGGATCGACATCCAGCAGACATTCGTGCCAATGAAGAAGGCCTTCCTGCGAGTCGCTGCCAGTCTGCCGGCCGAGTCGACAGCGGTGGTCGCAGCTCGGGTCGTGGAGGCGCGGGCACGGCAGGCGTACCGGCTGGCCGGCAGTGACTGGCGAACCAACGGGGAGGTATCTGGACCGTATCTTCGAACCCATCTGCCGCTGCCCGAGGGCTTGCACATCGTCGAGGACGCGGTCAGCCGAGGACGGCTGAGCCCGCGCGGGGTCGACAAGGTACTTCGGGTCGCCTGGACCCTTGCCGACCTAGCGGCGCGCGACCGGCCCGGTCGTGAGGAGATTGGAATTGCGCTGGCGATGCGACGCGGTGAACCAGCCGACATGGCCGCTCGGAGTGTCTCGTGACCCCGTTGCATGACGACCGCGCATTGCGGATGGCTCTGAGCTGCGTGGTTGACGGGGGAGACCCGGCTGCGATCGAACTGGTGTCCCGTGCGGGTCCCGGCGGGGCTTGGGAGGCGGTGAAGGTCGGAGCGCTGGGTCAGCCGGTTGCAGAGCGCGCCGCTCGGCTTGAGCTAGCTGCGGTGGAGCGTGCGGCCAGTGGCGTCGGCGGGCGGTTCGTCATTCCCGACGACGATGAATGGCCGTCCGGACTGAATGATCTGGGACGCTGTGCCGCAGTGCAGCGGCGTGGCGGTGTCCCGATCGGCTTGTGGCTGCGCGGCCCGGGCCATCTCGCCACCATGGTGGAGCGGTCGGTGGCCATCGTGGGGTCGAGGGCCGCGACGAGCTATGGCAACGGGATGGCGACGGACCTCGCCGCCGATCTGGCGGACGGAGGAGTGACCATCGTCTCCGGCGGAGCGTTCGGCATCGACGCAGCAGCCCACCGAGGCGCCTTAGCCGCAGGAGGGCCAACAGTCGCCGTATTGGCAAACGGGGTCGACGTCTCGTATCCGCGGGGGAACAGCAAGCTGTTCGAGTGGATCGCCAAGGACCATCTCCTGGTCTCGGAACTGCCGCCCGGCACAAACCCGTCCCGGGTACGGTTCCTGGCCAGGAACCGGATGATTGCGGCTCTTTCCCAGGGAACGGTCATCGTGGAGGCGGCGCTGCGGTCAGGGGCGAGGAACACGGCCAGTTGGGCACTTGGATGTGGCCGAACCTTGATGGCCGTGCCTGGACCGGTGCACTCGACGATGTCGGCCGCGCCCCATCTGATGATCAGGGAGGGACAGGCCAGCTTGGTGACCAGCGCCGCGGACATCTTGGAGGTGACCTCGTCGATCGGCGAGAACATGGTGTCCTATCCACACGGCGAGCAGCGCACGACGGACTACTTCGATCCCACTCGACTGGCCGTGTTCGAGGCCGTACCCGCCCGTCGGCCAGCGTCCGCCGGTGACATCGCGCTGCTGGCCGGGGTGGCCCTCCCCGCGTGCCTGCGTGAGCTGTCCGCGCTTGAGGAGTCGGGCATGATCGCTGGTGACGCCTCCGGCTGGCGACTCGCATCCCGGCCTCGTAGATCCGACGAACAGGGATCCGTAACGCGGGGAGCTGTCCACAGATGGGTGTAAGCGGCTTGACGTGGGCCCTGTGCGGACTGCAGGCTCATCACGCTCCCGCGCGTGTCAGCCAGCATGGGTTGGGGCCGAGTTGTCCATCTGACGATCATGCCGTTGTGAGGAGGTGGGAGCGTTGGCGTCACGTACGTCCGTTGCCGCTGTCATGGTTGCCTTTATAACGGCGATCTCCATCTCGTTACCGAGTTGTGCGTCCGAGTCTGACCCGCCGAACGCCACGGCGAGCCCGTCCTCGACCATCACCCGCGACGGCGAGTCAGTGCGGGAGAAGCGCGAGCGTCAGGACTACGAGAGCGCCGAAAGGGCATATCGCTCGATCACAGGAGAGGTGGATCGCTTGGCCGCTGCAGGCGGAGCGAGCGAACCAACTGCATTGATGCGAGCGACCGCTACGGGGGCCTACCTTGAGTTTCAGATGGAGAGTCTTCGGATAGCAAAGAAGAAGGGCTGGCGCACTACCGGACCGACGAACATAGTCGGAATCGCGCGGCGCGGCTGGAGCTCAACTAGTATTTCGTTGTCGTCTTGCGAGGATAACTCGAAGATCCGCGTACTCAATCGTTATAACAGAGATGTCACACCCAAATCCTCGCGTCGATATATTCAAAATCTTACTATCAAGAGGGTAGACAAGTCGTGGAAGGTTGCGACGGCGACTACTCAAGTAGTGCCAGATTTCCAGAATAGGGACTGTGGGCAATGACTAGTATCCAAGCCTGGGCTATGGTGCTCATCATTTCAACCACCATCATGACTGCCAGCGCCTCTACTGCAAGTGCTGAGGCGGGAAAGATTTGTGACCGATACGGACGATGCGAATTGCTTACTGAAAGTGAGCCTATTGGATCAGCCCGGACAAATGGTGCTATCCAGCCTTTCCAAAATACAAAGAGTGCCGGTCGGACAGAGACGACTGGATACCCGAACGATCAATCTATTACGAGGGATGGGGGGAGCCGATCTGGAGCAAGAGTGGCAACAATGGTTCAGACGAAGATAGCAGCAGCTGTTAGTCGCTATGAGACGGCCTTAGCCCAACAGCGGGTGTGTCTGGGGGTCAACTTACCGTTGACGCAGGCTGGAGACGCCTCCAGTTTCTGCCCGGCGCCAACTAAGCCGGATTTCGGGGATGCGGCTCAACTTGCCACTTCAGACACCGCAAATCCGGTGGACGATATGCCCGCAAACGCGCCGGCCGTTCCCGTCATCACTCCGGAACAGGCTGCGTATATGGCCGTGGCTCAGTTGCAACTTCCGACGCTGGCCCCAGAAGTTGGCCCCTCGCCTGATCTCAATGAGTGGAATATGGCGGTGGTTGGTTATCCGCTGTGGCTGTGGGTCGATGGACCGGCTCGTATCGGGCCGGTTTCCCAGGCGGTAGCCAACCTCAGTGTGTCGCTGGATGCGAAGGTCAGCAAGGTCGTCTACCGAATGGGCGACGGTAATTCCGTGACATGCAACGGGCCAGGCACCAAGTGGACAAAGTCCGTTCCGGCGGGCAGGAAGTCACCGGACTGCGGCTACACGTACACGGAGCCATCGCTGCCGAAGGGCAACTACACGGTCACGTCAACGACGTATTGGGATGTGGGGTGGAGCATCAACGGAAGCACCGGCGTGATTTCCATGCCCCTGACAGCATCGACTGAGATTCCCGTCGGTGAGCTACAGGTGTTGGTGACGCGCTGAGCTGCCGCGAACTGTCGTCAGGCCGTATAAATCCCGGCTTGGACACCGTCGCCCTCCCCGGTTCAGGACCGTGCGACCGCCGCGATCAGCTCGTCGGCAATCAGGCGCAGCTTGACGTTGCGGTGCTGCGAGAGCCGGGTGAGGAACGCGAAGGCCTGCTGTTCGGGAATCTTGTAGCGCTCCATCACAATGCCGACGGCTTGCCCGATGCGAGTTCGCGTCCGGAGCGCGTCGTTCAGACCTTGGATCTGGATGCTGTACGCCAGCGCGATCGCGGCCTGGTGGGAAAAAAGCCGGGCCACGGCACTGACATTCTCAAACGCCCCCACGTCTCGACTGAAGATGTTGAGGGCCCCGACGGTCTTGTTGTTCTCGAACAGCCGGATCCCGGCCTGGGAGTGGATGCCCGCTTCGGCTGCGATCGGACCGTACCTCGGGTAGCGCTTGTCCGACTGCAGATCGGCGGAGACGGCGAACGGATCGTTCGTGGCGCCGTCGTAGCACGGACCCTCCTTCAGCGCGAACTGGTGCTCGTCGAGCTCGACCAGGATCTTGTCGGTGACCGCGTAGGAGTCCAGGGTGCCGTCGGTGTGGCGCATGGTGATGCTGGAGTAGTGGACGTCCGGCAGGACGGCTACGGCTGCGTGGGTGATGCTGTGCAGCGTGGCGTCCAGATCCCCGGGCGTCAACCTATGCAGCAAGGACTCCGAGACGTCCAGAATCTCCGCGTCTTCGCTTGTCATGTGACTCCTCTCGCTGACCGAGGCAGCATAGCGCGCAGGCATTGAAATCGACGTGTTCGTGAACTCGGCCGGGATCCGGTCACGGCCGGACAGCGCGGATCGCGTCTAGGAGCGAGCGCACCGTCTTCGCCGGATCCTCGCCTTGCGTAAGTGCGGAGCCGATACCGACGGCCCGAGACCCGGCATCGATCCAGGACGCAGCCGAGTTCACCGTGATGCCGCCGGTCGGCACGCACTGCAGCTGAGGCAGCGCCGCCAGCACGTCACGGAGGGCTTTGGGACTCCATAGGCTCGCCGGGAATACCTTGACCAGATCGGCCCCCAAGGTGGTGGCGTGCAGCATCTCGGTTGGCGTCGAGCAGCCGATGATCGTCAGGGCGCCGTAGCGCTGGCCGACCTCGATCACCCCCGGCACGAGCGTCGGAGTCACCAGCAGCTCCGCGCCGGACAGGACGGCCACCCGGGCCGTGGCCGCGTCCAGCACGGTGCCCGCGCCGAGAATGCGGCTGCCCGTTGCGTCGGCAGCGAGCCTTTCGATCGCCTGCAGACCCTGTGGTGTCGTCAGCGCGACCTCCACCACGTCGATGCCCGCATCCCATAGGCATCGAGTCAGCTCGACGGCCCGGTCGGCGCTGTCGGTCCGGACGATGCCGATCACCCCGGTGCGGAGAATGGCCGTCTTGGTGTCGTGCGGCGTGCGTCGCTCAGTCATCACCTTTCCTATCTGTCGATGTCTTGGCCGTCGGCAAGCACGGCGTCGCGCGTCCTGGTGTCCGGCAGCCCGGTGCAGTCACCGCGGGTCGCAACCACCAGGGCCGCTACGACCGAGGCTTCCCGCATCCGCTCAGCCGGTCCGAGTCCACGTAGCCACGCTGACAGCCAGCCGGTGTTGAACGCGTCACCGGCCCCGACCGGGTCGACGGCGGTCACGTTCCACGCAGGCTGGTGGAGCGCTCCGTCATGGTCGAACTCCGTGGCTCCGCGGATCCCGTCCTTGACCACCACCACGGACGCACCGCGTTCGGTGTACCACTGCGCCGGCGGAAGGTCCGGCGAGATCAGATCAGCCTCGTCGGCGCCGGTGAACACGATGTCGGCGTGCCGGGCGAGGACGTCGACGATCTCGCGCCAGCGGGCGGCATCGGCCAGCCGCAGGCGTACGTTCGGATCGAACGTGACGGTGACGCCGGCCGCCCGGGCGACAGTCATCGCCTGAAGGGTGGCCTTGTACGCGTCCGCCGACAGCGCGGCGGTGATGCCGGTCGCGTGCAGCACCCGGGCTCGCCCGATCAGCTCCGTCGGCACATCGGCAGCCGACAGGTGGCTCGCCGCGCTTCCGCTGCGGCGATAGAGCACAGTCACGGGTCGGCCGTTGGGTGAGTCCCTGATCAGCAGGCCGGTCGGATGTCCGGCGTCGGTCACCAGCCAGCGAGTGTCGATGCCCTCGGACCGCAGCCCGCGACGGATCCGGTCACCCAGGACGTCCCCGCCGACCCGGCCGAAGAACGCCACCGAGTGGCCGAGCCGCGCCAACCCAATGGCCAGGTTGCTTTCGGCGCCAGCCATGCCGACCTCCAGGTTGTCGGCGACGCTCAAGGGCAGGTCGCTGCCTGCCAGCAGCAGCGTCATCACCTCCCCGAAGGTCACCACGTCGAAGGGCCGTGTGTCGGGCGCGTCGGTGTTGGAGGCTGACACGGTCAGCCCACCGCCTTCAGGAACTCCCGCAGCAGCGGGCCAGCTGTCTTCGAGCCGGATTCGCCGTCGCCCACGAACACCGCCACCGCCAAGTCACCCTGCGCGCCCATCATCCAGGCATGCGTCTTCGGCGGGTTCGCGGTGCCGTACTCCGCGGTTCCGGTCTTCGCCAGCACCTTCGGCGGCTCGAGCGGCTCCAGAATGCGCCCGCTGCCCTCGCTGACCACCGCACCGAGCAGCTCACGAAGCTGGTCGGCCTCCTCGCTGGTGAGCGGCTTCGCCTTGGAGGTGGCTTTGGTGTCGGCCACCAGATGGGGGATGACGGTCCGTCCAGCCGCCACCGACGCGATTACCGACGCCATCGCCATCGGCGATGCCTGCACCTTGCCCTGGCCGATCATGGCGGCCGCTTGCCCAGTCGCTGACTTGTCGGCCGGTACCGAGCCGAAGAAGGAGGAGAAGCCGACGTCGTAGTCCGTACCGACGCCGAGCGACGCGGCCGCCTGAGCCAGCGCGTCACCCTTCAGCCGGCCGCGTTGGCCGATGAAAGCGGTGTTGCACGACTGCGCGACCGCTGTCCGCAGAGTGATCGTTCCCCGGGCATCGGCGGGGTAGTCGCTGTAGTTCTCGAACTTGCGGCCGTCGACAGTCACGGTGGTCGGGCAGGTGACCCGCGAGTCCGGTGTCAGTCCGGCCCGAATCAGGGCAAGCGAGGTGGCGACCTTGAACGTCGATCCCGGTGGGTACTGACCGACGGTGGCCGCTGACAGGCCGTTGGTGCCCTGTCCGTTGGCGGCGGCCACCACCTCACCCGTCGAGGGCCGGATCGCGACCAGGGCGCTAGCCGGTTTGGTGTCGGCCAGGATCTTCTCGGCCAGCTGCTGGATCCGGAGGTTCAGAGTCAGGGCGAGATCGCGTCCGGCCGTCGGCTTGGCCTCGAACACGGTACGGGCGGGCGTCGGCGACGGGCTCGGCGAACGCGACCCCGAGGGACTGGCCGAACCCGATGCGCTGGGCGATGGCGTGGCCGAGGGCGGCTTGGCGACCACCTGGACCTGGACCCCGGGAGTGCCGCGGAGTGGGTCGTCGTACCGCTTCTGCAGACCCGAAAGGCCGACCTGGTCGCCGCCGACGACTGCACCGCCGGACGCGTCCACGATCTCCTTCGACGCCTCCCCAACGATGCCGAGGATCGGCCGGGCGAAGTCGCGAGTCGGCGCCAGCATCTGTTCATCCTGAATCGGCAGTGCGCCGGGGATTGCGAACACGGTCTTGTTGGGCGGCCGGATCGGGTCAGTCGCACGGAGCGTGACCGCCTCCACGAAGGCCTCCGCGCCGGCCGTCTTCACCTTGGCGGCGTAACGAGCGGGGTCGATCCTGAGCAGGGTGGCGAGGCGTCGCGCCGAAGTTGGCTGACGTTCGGCGGTGACGTTGGCCTTGTCGATGCCATACCGAACCACGGGGCGGGCCTGCACCAGGGCCTCGCCGTCGTCGCCCAGAATTTCGCCACGCTCGGCAGCAACCCGGCGCTGGGTCAGCCGGGTGGTCTCATCCAGGCTCGGCTCCAGCACGGTCGGCTGCCAGCGGGTCTTCCAGCGTCCCGAATCGTTGACGAGCTGGGCGCTCGCGTCGTAGGTCCATTTCTGCGGAACTCCGGGGAACGTCCAGCTGTAGCCCAGTGTGGCAGTCGCGGCCTCGGAGTCGCCGTCCACGTCCCGGACGGTGACAGCGGGGGCGAGCGGACCCATCCCGCGCACCAACGCGGTCAGCTGCCGGTTGACGTCGGTTCCGCTGGACCCGGCGAACTCGAGGGTCGACACGTTCTTCTTCGCCAGCCCGGTGGCCAGCTCGGCGGCCACCCGCTCCGCGGAGTCGGCGTCGTCCGTGGGCCGCGGAGGGCCACCGTCGGCGGTGCAGCCGCTGACCGTGACCGCGATCCCCAAGAACAAGGCCGCGAGCCGGCTGCCCGCGGCCCGAGTCAGCGGCCGGGTCAACGGGGCGTTCGCTGTCGGTCCGATCGTCGTGGAGCAGGGGAGTTGACGCACCTGTGCCATCTTGCCATCCGCCGTAGGGTCCATCCATGGGGATCTACGCGCGACAGCCTTGGGGTTTGCTCCGACAAGTCACCGCTGATGTCTTCGTCGTGGTGTGGGCTGTCGCGTGGTGGCTGGTCGGGTCGTTCGTGCACGCCAGCATCCTCGGACTGGCGGGTCCAGCCCGGAAGGCAGCCAGCGGGAGTGACCGGATTGCCGAGGAGTTCCGCGATGCCGGCAGCCAGGTTTCTCGGCTGCCGGGAATTGGAGATGAACTCAGTGGACCGTTCACCTCGGCCGCCGAGTCGATGTCAGCGCTCCGGGAGTCTGCCGAGCAGCAGGTCGCCACGATCCAGCACCTCGCAACCGTGGGTCAGTGGTTGGCGTTCCTGATACCGGTGAGCGTCGTGGTGGCGTTCTGGCTGCCGCGGCGGATTCAATTCCTGCTTCGGGCCCGGGCCGCGCAGCGGCTGATCGACTCGGGAGCCGATCTTGACCTGTTTGCGCTCCGGGCAATGGTCACCCAGCCGATGCACGTCCTGGCCAGGATCAGCGACGACCCCGTGACGGCGTGGCGTTCCGGCGACCGTGCGGTCATCCACCGGCTGGCCGAGATCGAGCTCCGTCGCAGTGGCCTGCGACTGCCTGCTGGTCTGGCGAGCGCCGGCGATGCCCGCCAGGGGTTGCGCGCAGCCGACGGCTGGCAAAAGATGAGGTCGTGAACCGCCGCCAGCTCGAGCTACCGCTCGGAAGCGGCGTGGACCGCTGCCTGAGCGTTGTCCAGTACGGCTACTACGGCCGGCCGGTGCTGGCCTTCCCGAGCGAGGGCGGTCGCGCCTGGGACTTCGAACGCCACGGCATGCTGGACGGGATCGCCGATCTGGTGCACGACGGGCGGGTCAAGCTCTACTGCGTCGACTCACTCGACGCGGACACCTGGTCGGACCAGGCGCTGCCGATCGAGGAGCGTGCCCTCCGCCATGAGGTCTACACCCGGTGGCTGACCCACACGCTCGTGCCCTACATCCACTCCGACACCAGCCAGGGTGCGGAGCTGATCAGCGTGGGTTGCAGCCTGGGCGCCTACCACGCGGTCCACTTCGCCATGCAGCGCGCAGATCTGGCCCCGCTGGCCATCGGCCTGTCCGGCAACTACGACGTCACCAGCTGGGGTTCGTGGGGCGAACGCGGCGACGCCACGTACTTCGCCAACCCGAACGACTACGTACCGAACCTTCACGGCGAGCATTTGGACTGGCTGCGGCAGCGGCTGTCGATTGTTGTTGTCGCCGGCCAGGGCGACCGGGAGTCCCATCCCACTGAGGCGTTGCCGTCGACGGTGAAGCTCGCCCGGCTGCTGCAGGAGAAGGGCATCCGCTGCGAGCTCGATCTGTGGGGTTTCGACGTCAGCCATGACTGGGAATGGTGGCAACGTCAACTCGCTCATCATCTACGCCGGTTCTGCTGACCACAGCAGGGTGACGGGAGAAGTCAGAGCACCATGTCGTCGTACTCGGGATGGCGGTCGAGGTAGTCGGCGGTGTAGGGACAGTCGGGCCTCACCCGGAACCCCCGATCGCGAATGTCGGACAGCGCGAAGGCGGTCAGCTGAGCCGCAATGCCACGTCCGCGCCACGCGGGTTTCGTACCGGTGTGGGCGATGATCATGACGTCGTCCCGGATGGAGACGTCGATCTCGGCGACGAGCTTGCCATCCAGCCGGCCCTCGTAGCGCCAGCCGGCTTCGTCGAACGTGATCTCCAACGGCAGCGAGCCGCCGTCTGTGTGGTGATCGAGCGCCACGTGGTCCGCCCCTCAGAGTTGCCTTTATGCCCGGGCACAGCGTAGTCCCGACTCGTTCCCTCCTTCAGTTGCGCTGTGCCACCACGAAGACCCTGCGAAACGGCAGCACCGTCCCGTACGGCCGCGTCGGGTACGCCCGAGCCAGCGCCGCCTTGTACTCAGCTTCGAACTGGCTGCGCAGCTGCACGGGCAGCGCCTGGAGGACAGGACGGGCGCCGGTACCGGAGATCCAGCGGAAGACCGGGTCCGGACCTGACAGCACGTGAAGATAAGTGGTCTCCCAGGCGTCGACTCTGCAGCTCAGCGGTGCGAGATCACTCAGATAGGTGGCCGCGTCGTGCGCGGCCGGGAGCTCCACCCCGGACGTGTACGCAGCGAACCGGTCGCTGGTCGCAATCTCCTCGAGCAGCCGATGGCTGGGTTCGGCGAAGTTGGCCGGCACCTGGAAGCCGAACCAGCCGCCAGCCGAAACGGCGGACACCAACCGGGGAAGCAGCTCGCGATGCTGCGGCAGCCATTGCAGGGTCGCGTTGCTGACCAGAACGTCCACCGGGGCCGCTGGCCGCCATTCACGCAGATCCACCACCCGAAATCGCAGCCGGTCGGACGCATGCCGCGCAGCGCTGCCAATCATCTCCACTGAGGAGTCGATCCCGTCCACGGTCGCACCCGGCCACCGCTGCGCCAGCGCGGCGGTCAGGTTGCCTGGGCCGCAGCCGAGATCGACCACCGATCGGGGGTTGGCCGCGCCAATCCGCGCCGTCAGGTCGAAGAACGGCCGAGATCTCTCGTCCGCGAACTGGAGGTACCGGGCGGGGTCCCACTGAGCCATCGTGCTCCCGTTGAGAAAGGCTAGTTGCAGACAGCCACCATTATCAGATCTATCGATAGAATTCTGGCGCGGTGACGTATCGGAGAGCGCTCCCGCCATTCTCGAAGAATGGGGCGGGTCCTGTCGTATTCGCCCGGTATGGTCTCGACTAACGAAACGGAAAGGTGATGATGCGCCGTGTTCGAGGGGGAGCGTGCGCAGGAGGTGGAGTCCCACAAACCGGCACTGTCGATACTGATCAAAGTCCGGGGTGCGCTGCCCAACCTGAGGCCGGCTGAGCAACGAGTCGCCGAAGTTGTGCTGGCAGACCCGGCCACAGTGTCGGAGAGCTCGATCACTGCGGTTGCTCGGCACTGCCAGACGTCGGAGACCACTGTGCTCCGGTTCTGTCGTGCCATCGGGCTGGCGGGCTATCCGGAGCTGCGGATCGCCCTGGCCCGCGCCGCACAGTGGGAGGAGACCGACCAGAGCAGCGGTGCGCCGCCCAATGGACGGATCGACGCGACCGACACCCTCCGGGAGGTCGTCGCCAAGACCACTCACGCCGACGCCCGCGCTATCGAGGACACCGCCGCCGCCTTGAACCTCGATGAGCTCCAGTCCACTGTGGACGCCATGGTGAAGGCGGCTCGGGTGGACATCTACGGTTCCGGTCAGAGTGCCCTGATCGGTCACGACCTGCATCAGAAGCTGCACCGCATCGGGATGATCTCCTTCGTCTGGTCTGACCCGCACCTGTCGCTGACCTCCGCCGCGGTGCTGAACCCCGGCGATGTGGCGATCGGCATCTCGCACACCGGCACCACCAACGACACCATCGATGCCCTCGGCACCGCGCGAAGCCGGGGAGCCACGACCATCGCGATCACCAACTTCGACGGATCACCGGTCACCGACGAGGCAGACCACGTGCTGCTGACCGCGAGCAGGGAGACCACCTTCCGATCCGGTGCGATGTCCAGCCGGATCGCGCAGTTGGCACTGGTGGACTGCCTGTTCGCGGCCGTGGCGCAGCACTCCTACCACCATGCGATCGACGCGCTGGAGAGCACGTACGCCGCGGTGCAGAGCCGGCACAGCGGGCGGCGTAAGCGGGTGTAGCCAGGTCTTCTACCCTGAGGCGTGACCACCCCGGGCCAGCGGCCACCCCACCTGCGCACCATCTTGGTTCTCGGGCTGCTGTCGACCTTCGGTCCGATCTCCCTCGACCTGTACCTGCCAGCTCTGCCTGAACTTGCTCGCGACCTGGAGGCCACTCCGTCAAGCGCCCAGCTCACCATCACGGCCTGCCTGCTGGGCCTTGCCGTCGGGCAGCTGGTCGCCGGTCCGTTGTCGGACCGGTACGGCCGCCGACGGCCGCTGGTCATCGGGCTGGCGCTCTATCTGCTGACCTCGGCAGCGTGCGCCTTCGCCCCGTCGATCGCGGTGCTGCTCCTTCTCCGACTTCTGCAGGGTCTGGCTGGCGCGGCCGGCCTGGTCGTCTCCCGGGCCATCGCCCGGGATCTCTACTCCGGCCGCCGGCTGGTGATCGTGTTCTCCCGTCTGATGCTCGTGTCGGGCCTGGCTCCGGTCGTGGCGCCGGTCCTCGGTGGCCAGCTGAGCCGGGTGATGAGCTGGCGCGGCATCTTTGTGGTGCTGGCGGCGTTCGGGGTGGTGCTGCTCGCCGCCGGGCTGTTCGGGCTGGGCGAGACCTTGCCTCAGGACCGACGGGTCTCCGGTGGAGTGCCGGCGACCCTTCGCGGATTTCGCAGTCTGCTCCGGGACCGGCTCTTCGTCGCCGTCGTCGCAGCCTCCGGTCTGGCGGGCGCTTCGATGTTCGCCTACATCGCCGGGGCGACATTCGTGCTGCAGCGCGTCTACGGCATGTCGCCGCAGGGCTTCTCATTTGTCTTCGGAGCCAACTCGCTGGGCATCATGGCGATGGGTCAGATCGGTGGACAGCTGGCTCACCGCTGGTCTCCGAGCCGGGTTCTCGGCATCGGACTGCTCATCAACCTGACAGGTGCGGCCGCGCTGGCGACCTCGGTGCTGGCCGCGGCCTGGCTGCCGTTCCTCATCGGTTCGTTGTTCGTCATGGTGAGCGGCATCGGCATGGTGTTCCCGACCTCCACCGCCTTGGCGTTGGCCGACTATCCGCATCAGGCCGGCACGGCCTCATCGCTGCTCGGGCTCGGTCAGTATGTCGCTGGCGCGGCGGTGGCCCCGCTGGTGGGCATCGCCGGGGAGGACACGGCAATACCGCTGGGGGTGGTAGCGCTGAGCTGTTCGGGCTGCGCCTCAGCCATCTTCTTCCTGGTGGCGCTTCCGGCCGTATGGCGGCGGCATCTAGACCATGCCGCCGATCTGCCGGTGGTCAGCGACTCGCCGCGAGCGTGACCCTTGCCGAGTCAGGCCCGTCGCGGTCAAGAGCAGTTGCGCGGCAGGAAGTCGGCTCAGGAACAGTCGACGGTCATCCCGGCCCTAGGCCCTCGGCACGCACGGCTGCCAGATGAGCCGCATGCCGGCCTCGGCCGGTGTCCGGTTCGCCTTGGCGTTGTTGCATCGCCGGCAGGCGGCGACGGTGTTGAGCCAAGTGTTTCGACCGCCTCGAGACTGTGGCAGCAGGTGATCCACAGTCTCGGCCGAGCCGCCGCAGAAGGCGCAGGTGTGCTTATCGCGGCGTAGGACGCCGCGCTTGGACCACGGTGGCGTCCGAGCGTAGAGGAAGGTCGTCTTCACGTACCGGATCAGCCTCAGCACCAGCGGCCACGGATAGGGGCCAATCCGGTGGTCGGCCCGAGCCTCCTCCACTATCGCCACCTCCCGCACCAGCATCTTGATGGCGTGCTTGATCGACACAGTGTGCAGCGCGGTGTTGTCGGTGTTGAGGACGATCACTCCAGTCATGGGCCACCCCCTGGCTTGCTCGGCAGCCCTTGGTCCAGCGGAGCCTCACACAGGGTGCACGAAGATTGCTGTGCTGTCACTGGAGATTATCGCTCCCGTTGCCCAGATCACCGACAAATAGTGAGATAGGTCGGCATCCCGACTGCGGTTCATCGAGCTTGGCGTGCTGGCAGCGGCTGTCAGTCCATCCGCCTAAGGTGCAGATATGGACCTGATCGAGTCGCTCGACGACCTCGACGCCGGATCGCTGGCCGAGTTGGGCGGCAAGGCGGTCAACCTCGGCGCCCTGCTGGCCGCCGGATTCCCCGTCCCCGGCGGCTTCTGCATCACCACCTTGGCGTACGGGCTCGCGGTGGAGGACCGGATCGACCCGCTGCTCAGCGAGCTGGCGGCTGCAGACGACCTGCAGCCGGTCGCCGGGCGAATCCGACAGGTCGTCCTCGACCTGCCGATGCCTGATGAGGTAGCTGACGCGGTGCTGCAGAGCTACGGTCGGCTAGGCGTCGATATCCCGGTGGCGGTGCGATCCTCCGCCACCGCGGAGGATCTGCCTTTCGCCAGCTTCGCTGGGCAGCAGGACACCTACCTCAACATCGTCGGTCGGGACGCCCTGCTGGACGCCGTCCGCCGCTGCTGGGCGTCGCTGTGGACAGACCGAGCGGTCGACTACCGGGCACGGAACGGGATCGACCAGGGATCGGTCCGGCTCGCCGTGGTGGTCCAGGAAATGGTGTCGGCGGCCACCGCCGGGGTCCTCTTCACCGCCGATCCCGTGACGGGCACCAGGAACCACACGGTCATCGACGCAAGCCCCGGTCTTGGCGAGGCAGTCGTGTCAGGGGCCGTTAACCCTGACCGGTTCGTTGTCGACTCCACCACCGGTGACATCCTGCAGCGGCGGATCGGTGACAAGCGGATGCTGATCCGCGCACGAGCGGACGGCGGGGTCGAGCGGGTCGACCTCGGAGCGGGCAAGCACGAGCCGTCGCTGGGAGAGGACCAGCTCCGCGCGCTGGTCGCTCTCGGACGCCGAGTCCAAGATCATTTCCAGTCCCCGCAGGACATCGAGTGGGCCATCGACGAGTCCGGTCAGCTGTGGCTGACCCAGGCGCGCCCGATCACCACCTTGTATCCAGTGCCCGACAAGGCCGGTCGCCCCGGAACGCGGTCGTACCTCTGCGTGACGTTGGCCCAAGGCCTGACCCGGCCGATCACGCCGATGGGCCTGGCCAGCTTTCGGCTGATCGCGACGTCGGTCGCCACCATGATCGGGCTTCCCGTCGCCGACCCGCTGCGAGGACCTGACGGCTTTCGGGTGGCGGGCCAGCGGGCGTTCGTTGACTGCACCGGGGTTGTACGCAACCGGATCGGCCGGCGGGTGGTCACGAGCATCTTCTCGGTGATGGAAGCTCGGGCGGCCGCGGTGATCACCGGATTGACCGACGACCCGCGGTTCTCCGTGGTGGAGTCCTCCCCGCTGCGCTCACTTCGCCAAGTTTTCCGAGTGGTCCGCACTGTTGGGATCCCCCGACGGGTCCTGGTGGCGGCGGTCAGCCCGCCTCGGGCGTACCGCGCCATCGACGATGCCGAGGCGAGCATTCGGCGGGAGCTGTCGATGCCGGAAGGGGCAACGCCGCAAGCGAGGCTCGACCACGTCCAGCGGCTGCTGTCCAGTCAGGTGTTCATGCTGATGCCGATGGTGGTGTCGTATCCGGCGGCGGGGTTCCTTCTGCTGGGGCTGTCGCAGAAGCTGCTTGGTGATCTGGCCGGCCCGGGTGATCTGCAGACGATCCTCCGTGGCCTGCCGAAGAATGTCACCACCGAGATGGATCTGGCCTTGTGGCAGCTCACCGAGCAGATCCGCGCCGACCAGGAGGCGGCCGGGTTGCTGACTGAGGAGCCTGTCGCCGAGTTGGTCGCACGGTTCCGCGGAGGCTCGCTGCCCTCGGCAGCGCAGACGGGGCTTTCGACGTTCCTGCGGGCGTACGGGCATCGCGCCGTGGCGGAGATCGATGTCGGGATCCCGCGGTGGTCGGAGGATCCCTCCCATCTGCTCGGAGCGATCAAGAACTATCTGCGGCTCAACGACGAGGCACTGGCGCCGTCGCGGCAGTTCGCTGACGGCAGCGCCAAGGCGGAGGCGATGAGAACGGAGCTGGTGCGGCGGATGGCGCAGCGCAGTCGAGTTCGTGCGCGGATGGTGGGCTTCGGGCTTCGCCGGGCGCGTCAGCTGGCCGGTCTGCGGGAGACGCCCAAGTTCTTGCTGGTGCTCGCGCTGGCCGCGATCCGTGAGCAGATCCGGCTGGTCGGGGAGGCGCTAACGGCGGCAGGAAGAATCGCCGAAGCCGATGACGTCTTCTTCGTGGATCTGGCTGATGCGCGCCGTGGGCTGGAAGGTGAGGATCTGCGGCCGCTGGTGCGGGATCGACGAGCAGCGTACGAGCTCGAGATGCGCCGCCGGCACATCCCCCGGCTGCTGCTCTCTGACGGCACTGAGCCGGAGGCGGTCAGCATCGGCGCCGAACGTCCGGACGGGGCACTGGTGGGTAGCCCGGCCTCTGCGGGCACGGTGACCGCGAGCGCGAGAGTGGTGCTCGATCCGGTCGGTGCTCACCTGGAGCCTGGAGAGATCCTGGTAGCGCCGTCAACCGACCCGGGCTGGACACCGTTGTTCCTGACCGCCGGCGGTCTGGTGATGGAGATGGGCGGATCCAACTCGCACGGCGCGGTAGTGGCCCGGGAGTACGGTATCCCCGCTGTCGTCGGAGTGCCTGAGGCCACGTCGAAGATCGAGTCGGGGAACACGGTGACGGTCGACGGCGCGGCCGGTCTGGTGATGGTCCAGTCGGTCCCATAAGGCATTTGCTGGGTTGACGAGATCGAACGTTTGTTCGATTATAAAGAGGTGACTGTCTCTTCCGCACCTCCGACGCCCGCCCTGGGCATCCGGGAACTGCAGGACCGGGTGCACCGGATGCAGGGCACTGCCATCTCCCGCCCGCTGGAGATGGTGCCTGCCTTCCACGGGTTGCTCCAGCTGAGGACAGGCGCCGCCTACGGTGTGGACAGTCTCAGTCTGGCGATGGCGTTGATGACCGGTCCTTCCCATGCCGGCGCATGGTCGGCTGTTGTCGGGGCTGCTGACTTCGGGCTGGAGGCCGCCGCCGAGCTCGGAGTCGACCTCGATCGAACCATCTTGGTGCCCGATCCCGGTGAACAGTGGCTCAGCGTGATGGCCGGGCTGATCGATGTCGCCACTGTGGTGGTGGTCAGGCCACCGGCGCGGGTCACCGAGCACCAGGCGGCTCGGATCACCTCCCGCCTACGCCAGCGCGATGCCGTACTGATCGCCTGGGGTGACTGGCCGCGGAGTGAGGCCAGGCTGACGGTACGCGAGTCCAGCTGGCAGGGGCTCGGGCGTGGTTACGGACACCTGATCGGCCGTCAGGCGACCGTGGTGGTGCGCCGAGGTACCGCCCCGCCGCGGGAGGCGGTGATGTGGCTGCCAGATGCCGACCAGCAGATCACGCTGGTGGACTGCCCGCCGATTCCACTGCACGCAGTACGGGTGAGCTGATGACCGACCTGTTGATCAGCCCAACGCAGTCGCCCTCGACCTCCCGGGTGATGGTGATCTGGTGCCCCGACTGGCCGGTGATCGCCGCCATGGTGGAGGAGGAGCTTCCCGCCCAGCTGCCGATTGCCGTCATCTGGCACAACCAGGTCTATGCCTGCTCCCAGCAAGCCCGGTTCGAGGGTGTCCGGCGGGGGATGCGTCGCCGCGATGCGTCCGCAACATGTCCTGACCTGGTGCTGGTCGACCACAACCCGGACCGGGACCTGCGTGCTTTTGAAGACATCCTGGCCGTGGTGGAGGAGGTCAGCCCTGGAGTGGCACCCATCCGTCCGGGCTTGTGCGCCCTGGGAGTCCCGAGCCGCTACTACGGCGGCGAGCCGCAGGCGGCCGCTGTGCTCGCTGAGCGACTCGTCACCGCGGGTGTGTGGGACTGTCGGATCGGTATCGCCGACGGGATCTTCGCCGCTGAGCAGGCGGCACGCCGGTCGGCGCCGCAGGACAGCTGCATCATCGCGTCAGGCGGGTCCGCGGCGTTCCTGTCCGAGCTGCCGATCGGGGTGCTCGAGGACGCCGAGATGGTGAGCCTGCTGAGACGACTCGGTCTGCGCAGCCTCGGTGACTTCGCTGGCCTCTCCCCACGTGACGTGCTGACCCGATTCGGGCGTGACGGCGCCTGGCACCACCGGCTGGCTCGTGGTCTGGACACCCGTTCAGCCGCGGGTCGGACGCCCCCTCCAGAGCTGGACGCCTACGTCGACTTCTCCCCACCGCTGGAGGTGATGGAGCCCATCGTATTCAGCGTGCGGCAGACCGCTGAACGGTTTGTCGCCGAGCTGTACCGGCACGGGCTGGTCTGCACGACGGCGCGGATCGAGATCGTCGGCGACGGCAGCTGGAACGGCTCCCGCCGCTGGGCGCATCCGCGCTGGTTCGGTGCCGCCGACCTGGTCGACCGGGTGCACTGGCAGCTTCAAGCCGATCCGCCGCCGGAGCCAGTCACCGGTGTACGGCTGGTACCCGAGGCGGTCGAGTCCATGGCCGACCAAGGCGAAGGTCTGTGGGGCAGTGCCCCCGACGAGCGGATCAACCGCGGCGTCGCCCGACTGCAGAGCATGCTCGGCCACGAGGCCGTCCTCAGCCCCTCGCTGCAGGGAGGCCGGGACCCTCGAGGCCGACAGGTCGCCACTCCCTGGGGCGAGCGGACTGACGGGTTACGGCGACGCGGCCTGCCCTGGCCGGGTAGCATTCCCCCGCCCGCGCCCAGTCGGGTCTTCGCCGAGCCTCGACCGGCCACCGTGCTGGGAGCCGACCATCAGCCGGTCGGTGTCACCTCCCGCGGCATGGTCACCACCGAGCCGATGATCTTCCAGGCCGACCAGAACGCCGATCTGATGCGCATCGAGGCCTGGGCTGGCCCCTGGCCCATCGACGAGCTCTGGTGGGACCCCTCCCATGCGCGTCAGGTCGCCCGCTTCCAGCTAGTCGGCGTGGACGGCAGCGCCTGGCTCCTAGTGGTCGAGGACAGTCACTGGTGGACCGAGGCGCAGTATGCATGAGATCTCAGGTGACGGTCTGTGGGCAGGGATTTGGGGGCAACGTCGAGCCCTCCTCCCTCCGCTCCGCAAGCTCCGCTCCACTCGGAACGCCCGGCCACGCCCTGACGTAGCCCGCAAACCTCTCCCCACAGACCACTTCGTCGTCGGTCTCACGGCAGCGGGTGGCTAATGGGCTGGAACAACCCGCGGATGTCATGGGCAGAGCTGGAGGGAAAGCTGTCCGGACGGCCGGTGAAGCCGGCGGAGGCTCGCGACGACGGTGGTCCCGGCTCGAACAAGCGGCCGGCGTACCAGCCGAGCCCGCTGGCGCAACGTCCAGCGGGGCCGGTGGTGCCGTACGCGGAACTGCACTGTCACAGCAACTTCAGCTTTCTTGATGGGGCCTCTGACCCTGAGGACCTGATCGAGGAGGCGGTGCGGCTGGGGCTGAACGCGTTGGCGATCACCGACCATGACGGGTTCTACGCGGCTGCCCGGTTCGCTGAGGCGGCGCTGGAGTATGACCTGAAGACGGTCTATGGGGCCGAGCTGTCGTTGGGGCTCAGCACGCCGCAGAACGGCGTCCCGGATCCGGAAGGTCAGCATCTGCTGGTGCTGGCGCGGGGCGTGCAGGGCTATCACCGGTTGGCGGCGGCGATCACCGAGGCGCAGCTGCGCGGAGACGAGAAGGGGCGACCGGTGTACGACTTGGAGGAGCTGGGGACCCAGTCAGGCGGTGAGTGGGTGATCATGACCGGATGCCGCAAGGGCCTGGTTCGAAATGCCTTACGTGCCGGGGGTAGGGAGGCTGCGGCGCTCGAGCTGGACCGGCTGACAGCGCTGTTCGGTCATGATCATGTCATGATCGAGCTGATCGATCATGGTCTGCCGACCGACTCCGCCATCAACGACCAGTTGGCGGTGCTGGCGAATGATCATGGACTTCCGTTGCTGGCTAGCAATAACGTGCACTACGCCACCCCTGAGGAGTCTCGACTCGGCGCGGCAATGGTCGCGGTCCGCGGTCGTCGGAGCTTGGCCGAGATGGACGGGTGGCTACCGGCACCGGGTGCGCATCTGCGTACCGGGGCGGAGATGGCCACACGGTTCCGACGGTTTCCCGGCGCGGTAGCTCGTACGGTCGAGCTCGCCGACGAGCTCGCGTTCGATCTCAAGGCGGCCAGTCCCAAGCTTCCCAAGCAACGGGTACCCCCAGGTCACACCCCGATCAGTTGGCTGCGCGAGCTGGCCCGTCGTGGAGCCGATGAGCGCTACATCACCAACCGCGCCGAGGCGGACGAGCGGCTGCAGCGTGAGCTCGCGGTGATCGAGCAGAAGGACTTTCCCGGCTACTTCCTGATCGTGTACGACATGGTCGAGTTCGCCAAGGGCAAAGGAATCATCTGCCAGGGCAGGGGATCGGCGGCAAACTCAGTGGTCTGCTTCGTGCTGGGGATCACCGCTGTGGACCCGATCAAGTACCAGCTGCCGTTCGAGCGGTTCCTCTCGACCACCCGCGACGAGGAACCCGACATCGACGTCGACTTCGACTCCGACCGGCGCGAGGAGGTGATCCAGGAGGTCTACCGTCGGTACGGCCGACGCAACGCCGCCCAGGTCGCCAACGTGATCAGCTATCGGCCCAAGTCGGCGGTCCGGGACATGGCCAAGGCGCTGGGATACTCGACCGGGCAGCAGGACGCCTGGTCGAAGCAGATCGACACCTGGGGGTCAATCCCGAATCGCGATGATCATGACGTCCCCGACCCGGTGGTCGACCTCGCCGACCAGCTGCTGAAAGCACCGCGACACCTGGGCATCCACTCCGGCGGGATGGTGCTCACCGAGCGGCCGGTGGGGGAGGTGTGCCCGATCGAGCGAGGCCGGATGGACAACCGGACGGTGCTGCAGTGGGACAAGGACAGCTGCGCCTGGATGGGACTGGTCAAGTTCGACTTCCTCGGACTGGGGATCATGAGCGCGATCCGGCACACCTTCGACCTGGTGGCCGAGACCGTGGGGGACCGCTGGACGCTGACGACTATCCCCAAGGAGGAGCAGGGCGTCTTCGACATGCTGTGCCGCGCCGACTCGATCGGTGTCTTCCAGGTGGAGAGCCGAGCGCAGATCGGCACGCTGCCACGGCTGCAGCCACGGCGGTTCTATGACCTTGTCGTCGAGGTGGCCCTGATTCGGCCTGGTCCGATCCAAGGCGGTGCGGTGCACCCGTACATCCGCCGGGCAACCGGCAAGGAGGAGGTGACCTACATGCATGAGGCGCTGATCCCGGTGCTGGAACGCACCAAGGGGGTGCCGCTGTTCCAGGAGCAGCTGATGCAGATTGCGGTCACCGTGGGTAGCTGCAGCGGGGACGATGCCGACCTGCTGCGCAGGGCGATGGGCTCCAAGCGAGGTGTGGAGAAGATCGAGCGGCTCCGGCAGAAGCTCTACGACGGGATGGCGGAGCACGGCATCGAGGGTGACCTGGCGGACGAGATCTACGCCAAGATCGAGGCCTTCGCCAGCTTCGGGTTCGCCGAGAGCCACGCGATCAGCTTCGCGTTGCTGGTCTATGCCACGGCGTGGTTGAAGCTGCACTATCCGGCAGCATTTCTGGCCGGGCTGCTTCGAGCGCAGCCGATGGGGTTCTACTCGCCGCAATCGCTGGTGGCGGACGCCCGACGGCACGGCGTCAGCGTGCTCCGACCAGACATCGCGCTGTCGGGGACCGATGCTGATCTGGAGCTCGCCGACGGCTGCGCACCAGGATCGACCGGGTTGGCGACCTGCTTGCTGGCTGACCAGCCTCCGGTCGGGCCTTTCGACCGTACGGCTCCCGATCGGACTGAGCAGCATCGCCGGGACGGACGGTACGCAGTTCGGCTCGGCCTCGCTGAGGTCCAGGGACTGGGCTTGGACACGGCAAAACGGATCGTGACGAAGCGACAGCTGATGCCGTTCACCGACATGAACGACGTCATCCGCCGCGCCGAGCTGACTGCCAAGCAGGCTGAGGCGCTGGCAACCGCGGGTGCGTTCGACGGATTCGGACTGTCGCGCCGGCAGGCTTTGTGGAACGCCGGATATCCCGACCGGGCCGACCAGCTGCCAGGCACCGCCATCGATGCAGCCCCGCCCACCCTGCCGGGGATGAGCCCGGTCGAGCTCACCTTGGCAGACCTCTGGGCAACCAGGATCTCACCTGAGGATCACCCCATCGGACACCTGCGCAGCGTCTTGGACCAGCATGGGGTGATTCCGGTCCGAAGCCTGGGTTCCCCCCACAACGGCAGCCGGCTTCGGGTGGCCGGGCTGGTGACCCATCGGCAGCGGCCGGGCACCGCCGGTGGGGTGACCTTCCTCAACCTGGAGGACGAGACCGGCATGCTGAACGTGGTCTGCTCCCAGGCCTTGTGGGCCCGCTACCGGCGGGTGGCCCGACGAGCCAACGGGTTGCTCATCCGTGGCATGGTCGAGCACTTCGACGGGGTGACCAACCTGGTCGCCGACCGGCTGGACCCGTTGGCCGAGGTGTTCCCCGAAGCGCGACGGCTGCTGCCCGGCGGGCACCGGTCTCGGGACTTCCGTTGACGAGCTGCCAATTCGCCCCCGCCCATCCAAAGCAGCGGGCCGCGGTGGTCAGCGTGGCACTACGCGGTCTCAGAGTCCGCCCGTCCAGCCGCGCAGTCCACGCTCCAAGGCGGCGGGGGGCAGAGGTAGCCACTCGCACGCCGGACACCTCCGGGTCTCCACTAACGCGTCGGTGGAGCTGTCGACCCTCGGACCACGAGCTCGGTGGCCAGTTCCACGTGGTACGACGCCGGATCCTCTCCGGCGGCAACTCGGAGAGCCGTCAGAAGGGCTACGCGACCCATCTCACGAAGCGGTTGCCGAACCGTGGTCAGGGGCGGTGACAGCAGGCGTGCAATCGGTGTGTCATCGAATCCTACGACGCTGACATCCTCGGGTACGCGTAGCTTCCGGAGCCGGGCAGCCTCGATGACACCGGCTGCGGTCTCGTCGGTTGCGGCGAAGACAGCTGTCGGCGGTTGGGCCAAGTCCAGCAAGATACCTCCTTCAACGATGCCATCTTCGTACTGCGAGCGGCCCCGACGCACGTACGCTTCCGTCTCCGCGATACCTGCAGTTGCCAGCGCCGCTCGGTATCCGTGCATGCGCGCCTGGTTGTAGGCAGCGGCGGGGGCGGCCTCAGCGCCAACGTAGGCGATGCGGGAATGACCCAGCGACAACAGGTGCCCGGTCGCAACGAGCCCGCCGGCGAAGTTGGTTGTGCCAACACTGTTCACCTCCCGCCGGGGAAGGTTGAGCGGGTCGATGACGACGAGTGGCAGCGGACCACGGATTAGTGCCGACAGGTCACCGTGGCGAAGATCATCAACCACGTCGATCACCGCGATCCGGCCAAGCTTGGCAAGGTTGCGAACCCACGCGGAGGATCGCTTTCCGCCGGCTCCCGGTTTCGGTCGGGCGCGCACGCTCACCGCGACTGTCACACCGGCGTCAGCCCCGGCGTCCAGCACCCCCTCCAGAACGTTCAGGAAGTAACCGGAGAGCTCCCCGTGCACTACGAGCTCAACCGTGGGCCGACCGTCAGGCGCGAGCCCGGCAGCTCCCGAGCCACGGCCGACATAGTGGTGCTGCTCAAGCAGGGCCTGCACCCGTGCCCGCGTCTCCGCGCCCACGTCGTCGCGTCCATTCAAGACCTTGGAAACGGTGGCGACGGATACGCCGGCCGACGCCGCGACACTGGCCAGGGTGGGTGCCCGTCCATTCGGCACTGACATGACGAGCTCCTACACGTCTTGGTCGCCCTCCACCGGACGAAGCTCGGCCGGCGTGACAAGCTGGCGATCATGGCCCACCACGCGCTGGTCACCCGTCAGCCGGACGCGTCCGCGCAGCGGGAGCTCGGTGGCTGAGGTTCCGATGAGGACGTCAAGGTCCCCGGGCTCGACGATGCGCTGGAGATCCCGGCCGGCGAACGCGGTCCGGTCGGCGTGCACCCGAAAGGACACCTCCGCTGCTTTGCCGGGTTCAAGCCGAACGCGGAGAAAGCCGGCAAGCTGCTTGACCGGCCGGACAACGCTGGCTACGACGTCGTGGAGGTAGAGCTGGACGACCTCCGCGCCGACCCGCGGCCCCACGTTGCGGACCCGCACGGAGACGGTGAACTCACCGTCGGTCGGCACGTCCGTGCTGCTGATCTGGAACTGGTCGAGTTCGAAGGTGGTGTAGGAGCGGCCATGCCCGAACGGAAAGAGGGGGGTGGGGTCGAGGTTGGTCGTTCCGCAGTTCTCCGCACCCAGCGGTGGCTGAAGGTAGGTTCCGGGCTGGCCCCCTGGCAGGCGGGGTATCTGCACCGGCAGCCGACCCCCCGGTTCCACCCGTCCCGACAGCACCCCAGCGATCGCGCTGGCCCCTTCTTCGCCGGGCATGAATGCCTGCACGAGAGCGGCGGCCTTGTCGTGCACGTCGCCCAGAGCGTACGGCCGGCCCGACACGACCACGATGACCACCGGGGTGCCGGTCCCGAGCACTTCCTGGAGGAGCTCGGCCTGCACGCCGGGCAGCTGCAGATCTTCGGCGTCGCACCCCTCGCCCGAGGTGCCGTGGCCGAAGAGCCCTGCGAGGTCGCCGACGAACGCCAGGCAGAGGTCGGCCTCGCTGGCAGCGGCAACCGCGGCAGCGAACCCGGAGCGGTTGTCACCTTGGATCTCACATCCGGGCTCATGGGCTAAGTCGATGTCGGGAAGCTCGGCTCGAAGCGCATCAAGGGCGCTCGGGACCTCGATCCCCAGGCCAAGATCGGGATGGCGCGGAAGAACGTGGTTCGGGAAGGAATAGCAGCCCATGAATGTCCTCGGGTCGCCGGCGCAGGGCCCGACCACGGCCACCCGACGCGGATTCGGTCGGCCCTCGCCGAGGAGCGGGAGTGCCGTACCTGGGTCCAGCAGCACGATGGACCGTTCCGCCATCTCGCGGGCCAGCGCTCGGTTGGAGCTCGAGTCCAGCTCGGTCGCCGCAGCTGCCGCCACGGAGCCTTCGGGGGTCCATCCCGGGTCGAGCAGCCCCAAGGCGACCTTCTGGGTGAGCAGCCGACGGGCCGCCCGGTCCACGAGGGCCTCGTCGAGCTCCCCCCTCCGAACCCTTTCGGCCATCGATCCACCGAAGCCGATGGTGTCAGGTAGCTCGACGTCCAGTCCGGCGCCCAGCGCCACCGCCCCGGCCTCGGAGAAGTCGCTCGCGACGTGATGCATGCTCGCAAGGAACGGAACCGCCCAGTAGTCCGAGACGACGGTGCCGGTGAATCCCCACTCCTCGCGGAGTAGCTCGGTGAGCAGCCAGCTGTCCGCCCCGGCAGGGACGTTGTCCACGTCGGAGTAGGCATTCATCACAGAACGGGCTCCCCCCAGCGCGATCGCCATCTCGAAAGGCGGCAGGATCACGTCCAGCAGCTCGCGCCGGCCCATTGGGACCGGTCCGTGGTTCCGGGCACCACGGGAGGCGGAGTACCCAGCGAAGTGTTTCAGCGTGGCAATGACCCCGGCACCCTCCAGTCCGCGGACGTAAGCCGCGCCCAGCATGGAGACCAGGTACGGGTCTTCGCCGAGAGTCTCCTCGACGCGTCCCCAGCGGTAGTCCCGCACGACGTCGAGAACGGGGGACAGGCCTTGGTGGACGCCGAGCGAGGACATGTCACGGCCGATGGACGCTGCCATTCGTTCGACGAGATCTGGATCGAACGTCGCACCCCAGGCGATGGCGGCTGGGTAGACGGTGGCGCCGTACGTCGTGAACCCGGTGAGACACTCCTCGTGCACCAGGGCAGGAACTCCCAGGCGTGCGGACTCCATCACGATGCGCTGCTGTCGCACGACCTCGGCCGCGCCCTCGGAAACGGAGACCGGGAGACTGCCGTAGACCCGCGTCAGGTGGCCCAGGCCGTGCCGGCTTGCTTCCTCCAACGGTGGTGAACCCGCGGCTGCGAAGACATCCTGCATCGGTGCGACGTTGAAGGTCTCGTGGTTGTCCCTCTCGGCACCTGCAGACGAGCTCGCCGTGGGATCGGTCACCGGCATGTCGTTTCCGACCCAGCGGCTTCCGAGCTGGGCAACCTTCTCGTCGAGCGTCATCGCCGACAGCAGCAGATCGACGCGCTCCTGGAGGGGGCGGGCAGGGTCGCGCCACGGCGAGCCGGTCTGCTCTGCCGCCGGGGTCGCGCTCGAAGATGTCATCACTAGCCTCTCCTTTGAGTCCATGGTGAGCCGGAATGCGAAAGTTTCGGTGCATTCCATGATGCGCCTGACCTTAGCGTTTCGCGTCTGAATCGTCATCTGAATCGGTGCGCAGTTGCTTGACACCGGCCTTGCGAAAACTTACGTTGACTTTCGGCGGGGATCGCCGAGAAATGCGCCCGAATGTTGGTGCCGGTCGGCCGCGTCACACACCAGACTGCGGGCATCGCGCCCGCCCTTCGATAACGGAGCTCACTGTGGACCTGAACCTGACAACTCGTCGGGGCTTTCTCGGCCTCGCCGGCGGTGCCGCGGCCGCCGCCGCCCTTGCAGCCTGCGGGGGCAACGCCCCGACCCAGACCGGCGCCGGTGGCGCCAGCGGTGGTGGTGGCGGCGCTGCCGGCAGCGGAGCCACCTACTGGTACCTCACGGGCCAGCCTCAGGAGGGCATTCGTGACGACACCGTCAAACGCTTCAACGACGCCAATCCCGATACCCAGATCAAGGGCACCAAGTTCCAGAACGACGCGTACAAGACCAAGATCAAGACAGCGATCGGCGCCGGGCAGGGTCCGACGATCATCTGGGGCTGGGGCGGCGGTGGTCTCAAGGAGTACGTGAAGAACGACCAGGTGGAAGACCTGACGTCCTTCTTCTCCGAGAATGCCGAACTCAAGGCCAAGATCTTCCCCGCGTCCTTCGAGGCGGCGACAGTGGACGGAAAAATCTACGCGATGCCGGCCGAGACCGTGGCGCCGATCGTGCTGTACTGGAACAAGAAGGTCTTCGACAAGGTCGGTGCTCAGCCCCCGCAGACCTGGGGCGACATCATGGACCTGGTGCCGAAGTTCAACGAAGCCGGCGTCGCGCCGTTCTCCCTCGGTGGTCAGTCGCGCTGGACGAACATGATGTGGCTGGAGTTCCTGCTGGACCGAACCGCCGGCTCGGACGTGTTCCAGAGCGTCTTCGCTGGCGAGAAGAACGCCTGGTCCGACCCTGCGGTACTCGACATGTTGACCAAAGTGCAGGACCTGGTGAAGGCGAACGGCTTCATCAAGGGGTTCTCCTCCATCACCGCTGACTCTTCAGCCGACCAGGCGCTGCTCTACACGGGCAAGGCGGCGATGATGCTCCATGGCGCGTGGACCTACGGCAGCATGAAGAGCGAAGGCGGCGACTTCGTCACCGGCGGGAACCTCGGCTGGATGAACTTCCCACCCGTCGACGGCGGTAAGGGCGACCCGAGCAACACCGTCGGCAACCCCGGCCAGTACTACTCGATCTCCTCGAAGGCCAGTGACGCGGAGAAGGAGACGGCCAAGAAGTTCTTCTCCACCGCAGTGCTCGACGATACCGAGGTCAAGGCCTGGGCCGAGTCCGGCAACGTGCCGGTGGTCAAGGGCGCCAACGCCCAGTTCACGGGTCCGGAAAAGGACTTCCTCACCTTCATCTACGACACGTCAAGCAATGCAAAGACCTTCGCCCAGTCCTGGGACCAGGCGCTGTCCCCGACGGCTGCGGAGACGCTACTGAACAACATTGCCAAGCTGTTCCAGCTCTCGATCACGCCGCAGCAGTGGGTCGACAGCATGAACCAGGTCATCGGAAAATGACCGCGCTGGCTCCGGCGGCCCTGCAGTCGGCGCCGGCCACCAGTTCGCCGGGCGGCGGCGGCATCCGGTCACGATCATTGACCTGGATGGCGCTGCCCGCCCTGGCGTTGTTCGTCGCGTTCGGCGTCGTACCGCTGCTCGGCGTGCTTGCGCTGTCCTTCACCGAATGGGACGGGATCGGGCAGATCCGCCCGGCTGGCTTCGACAGCTGGCGGGCAGTGCTCACCGACCCCGGGCTGCCACACGCGCTGTGGGTGACCTTCTTGGTGATGGCGCTGAGCTGGATCGCCCAGACTCCGATGAGCATCCTGCTGGGGACCTTCCTGGCCGGCCACCAGCGCTACCGCGAGGTACTCGCGGTGCTCTACTTCATCCCGCTGCTGCTCAGCTCGGCCGCCCTCGCGATCACCTTCAAGGCACTGCTGGACCCGAACTTCGGCCTCGGGGCCGGGCTGAAGCTGCCGATCCTCGCCCAGGACTGGCTGGGCCGCCCGAACCTCGCGATGGGCGTCGTCATCTTCGTGGTCTCTTGGCAGTTCATCCCGTTCCACTCCCTGATCTACCAGGGTGGCGTGCGGCAGATCCCGACAACGATGTATGAGGCGGCGCTGATCGACGGCGCCGGCCGCATCCGGCAGTTCTTCAGCATCACGCTGCCGCAACTGAAATACACCATCATCACGTCCTCCACCTTGATGATCGTCGGGTCGCTGACATTCTTCGACCTGATCTTCGTGCTCACGGCCGGTGGCCCGGGCGACGCGACGCGCGTGCTCGCCCTGGACATGTACATCCGAGGGTTCCAGGCGAACCTGATGGGCCCGGCCAGCGCGATCGCCTGCATCCTCGTGCTTGTCGGCCTCGGCCTCGCCCTGCTGCTGCGCCGCCTGGGCGGCAGCTCGACCGCCAGCCAGCTGGAAGGGGCCTGACATGGCCACGCTGACCGCGACCGCAGCCAAGCGGAACGCCCGAGGAAGTGACCGGCAGTCCGGGCTGCGAGGCAGCACCCGGCCCAATTGGCTGGGTGCCGTGCTCGCCTTCGTGTGGCTGGCGATCGTCTTGGTGCCCATCTACTGGATCGTCATCACCAGCTTCAAGGCCCAGAGCGTCTACTTCGCCACCAACCCGTTGGCGCCACCCACGGCGCCCACCATGGCGAACTACCTGCTGGTGGTCGAGTCGGACTTCCCGCGCTACTTCCTGAACAGCGTGATCGTCACAGTGGGCGCCATCGTGCCGGCCGTGCTGATCTCGTTCCTGGCCGCGTTCGCAATCGTGCGTGGCACGGGATGGGTACTGAAGGGGATCAACTCCCTGCTGCTGATGGGCCTGGCCATCCCGCTGCAGGCGACGATCATCCCCGTCTACCTGATCATCATCAAGCTCGGTCTGTACGACCGTCTGGGGGCGATCATCTTGCCGTCGATCGCATTCGCCATCCCGCTCTCCGTGCTCGTGCTGTCGAACTTCATCCGCGACGTGCCCAAGGAGCTCTTCGAGTCGATGCGCACTGACGGCGCGAGCGACTGGCAGACATTGTGGCACCTGGCGTTCCCGTTGACCCGCCCGGCGTTGGTCACCGTGACCATCTACAACGGGCTGGGGATCTGGAACGGGTTCCTGCTGCCGCTGATCCTCACCCAGAGTCCGGAGAAGCGGCTGCTACCGCTGGGGCTGTGGACCTTCCAGGGCCAGTACAGCGTCAACGTGCCGGCCATCTTGGCCTCGGTCGTCCTCACCACGCTGCCCATCCTGGTCCTCTACGTGGTCGGCCGACGCCAGCTCATGAGCGGGCTCACCGCCGGCTTCAGCAAGTAGGCGCCGGCACGCTCCAGGGGCGTGCCGCGGCGGATCTAGGCTTTCGTTCGTTCCTGCTGCTCGAGACCGAGCAGACCCCTAAACCTTTGGAGGAAGCATGACCCCGACGCCCAAACCCGAGGACAAGTTCAGCTTTGGTCTGTGGACGGTCGGCTGGCAGGCCCGTGACCTGTTCGGTGAGGCGACCCGCCCGGTGCTGGCGGGTGTGGAGGCGGTGCACAAGCTCGCCGAGCTTGGCGCGTACGGAATCACCTTCCACGACGACGATCTGGTGCCCCCGGGCTCAAGCAGCAGCCAGCGGTCGAAGATCATCGAGGAGTTCAAGGCGGCGCTGACCGAGACCGGCCTGGCTGTCCCGATGGTCACCACCAACTTGTTCGGGGACCCGGTGTTCAAAGACGGCGGCTTCACCAGCAACGACCGTTCGGTCCGCCGCTACGCGTTGCGCAAGGTGATGGCCAACATGGACCTGGCCGCCGAGCTCGGCGCGCAGATCTACGTGTTCTGGGGTGGCCGGGAAGGGTCGGAGGTCGACTTCGCCAAGGACGTCCGGGCCGCGCTGGACCGATACCGTGAAGGCATCGACCTGCTCGCCCAGTACTCGATCGACAAGGGCTACGGCATGCGGTTCGCGATCGAGCCGAAGCCGAACGAGCCCCGGGGCGACATCCTGCTGCCGACTATCGGGCATGCGCTCGCCTTCATCTCCCAGCTGGAGCATCACGAGATGGTGGGCATCAATCCCGAGACTGGGCACGAGCAGATGGCCAGCCTCAACTACACCCACGGCGTTGCGCAGGCGCTGTGGCAGGGGAAGCTGTTCCACATCGACCTCAATGGCCAGAAGGGCCCGCGCTACGACCAGGACCTGGTCTTCGGGTACGGGGACCTGCTGCAGGCGTTCTCCACCGTCGACCTGCTGGAGAACGGGGCGCCCGGCGGGGGACCGACCTATGACGGGGACCGGCACTTCGACTACAAGCCGCTGAGGACCGAAAGCATGGACGGGGTTTGGGAGTCGGCCCTGGCCAACATGGAGCTCTACATCACCCTGCGTGAACGATCCAAGGAGTTCCGGGCCGATCCGCGCGTGCAGGACGCATTGGCCGACGCTGGGGTGGCCGACCTGAGCCAGCCGACTCTGGAGCCGGGGGAGGACTACGCCAAGCTTCTGGACGACCGAGCCGCCTTCGAAGAGTATGACCTCGAGGCGGCCCGTACCCGAGGCTACGGCTTCGCCCGCATCCAGCGGTACGCCATCGAGCACCTCCTCGGCGTCCGCTGACTTCCCGCTTCCATCGGCCGGGCTTGACCGGTCCGCCTCCAGGACAAGCAGTCCTGCCGCTGAGCCGGACCGGTCCCTGCCGACCGCGCGGTTCTGACCGATCGAAGGCCGGCGCTGTGCAAGATGATCAAGACAGCGGCGGCGCCGGCCGCGAGTTGAGTGCAGGCATCGGCTGACCCATCCGAACCCTGGACGGCGCGCCGCACGGCCGCCAAGGTCGAGAGCCTCCTCGAACCGCTGGCCCACTGCTCAGGGCTTGACCAGCCTGCGCGGCTGCGGTCAAACTGAGCGTTACTGCGCACTACATCGATCGCGACAGCTTGCCCACCGGTTCATGCGCTCGGCTGGTGGTCGCCGGGGGGACGGGTGTGATGACGAAGCCGACGATCCTGACCGTCGATGACGATCCCGCAGTGCTGGCCTCGATCTCGCGCGACCTCAGGTCGCGTTACGGGCACGACTATCGGATCGTGCGGGCGACATCGGGTGCCCAGGCTCTCGACGTCCTCGCTGAGCTCGCGTTGAGGGCGACACCGGTCGCGCTCGTCGCGACCGACCAGCGGATGCCGGAGATGACCGGCATCCAGATGCTGACCCAGGGCAGGCAGCACGCCCCGGATGCCAAGCTCCTGCTGATCACGGCGTACGCCGACACGGATGCCGCCATCCAGGCGATCAACGACGTTGGCCTGGACTACTACCTGCTGAAGCCCTGGGACCCGCCGGCCGACCGCCTCTACCCGGTGGTTGACGACCTCCTGGGCGACTGGCGCCAGGCGCACCCGCCGGATGCCGGCGAGCTGCGGGTGGTTGGGCACCGATGGTCGGAGCGCAGCCATGAGGTCAAGACTTTCCTCACGCGCAACCACGTTCCGTATCAGTGGCTTGAGATCGACCGGGACGACGAGGCCCGCAGGCTTGCGGATCTGGCGCGCGCTGGCCTCGATGATCTCCCGCTCGTGCTGGTGCCCGGCGGTGAACCTCTTCGGGCGCCGTCGAACCTCGACCTCGCAGCGGCCCTTGGCCTGCGCACCAGGGCGGAGCAGCCGCTCTACGACTTGTGCATCGTTGGTGGTGGTCCGGCCGGACTCGCCGCCGCCGTCTACGCCGCCTCCGAAGGGCTGCGCACCGTGGTGGTGGAGAGGGAGGCGCCGGGCGGCCAGGCCGGACAGAGCGCGTCGATCGAGAACTATCTTGGCTTCCCGAAAGGCCTGTCCGGTGCCGATCTGGCGCACCGTGCCGTCGCCCAGGCTACCCGCTTCGGCGCCGAGATGCTGCTGGCTCGAGATGTCGTTGCACTCGAGACGCGGGGTCCGGTGCGGGCGGTGCGGTTCGGTGACTCTGGAGACCTGGAGGCACGGGCGGTGCTGGTGGCCAGTGGTGTGTCCTATCGGCGTATCGAAGGGCCGGGTCTGGCGCGCCTCACTGGCCGCGGCGTCTACTACGGCTCCTCGGCGAGCGAGGCAAGCCAATGCGCAGGCGACGATGTGTACGTGGTCGGCGGCGCAAACTCCGCCGGTCAGGCCGCTCTCAACTTCGCGCGCTACGCGAAGCGGGTCGTGATGGTCGTCCGCGGTAAGCAGCTGGAGGACACGATGTCGCTCTACCTCGTTGCGCAGATCCGGACCAAGGACAATATCGAAGTGCGGCTCCGCAGCTCGGTCGTGGCTGCCCATGGTGACGGTCACCTGGCCGCGGTCACGCTCTGCCAGGAGGGCTCTGAGCCGCAGGAGGTGCCGACGAGCTGGCTGTTCGTCTACATTGGCGCCTCACCGAGGACCGACTGGCTGGGTTCCAGTGTCGCCCGCGATCCGAGGGGCTTCATTCTCACCGGGCAGGACCTGCTGTCATCCTCGGCAACGACGTCGTGGCCGCTGGCTCGCACTCCGTACGCACTTGAGACCAGTGTTCCGGGGGTCTTCGCAGCAGGGGACGTACGGCTGGACTCGATGAAGCGAGTGGCGTCGGCAGTAGGTGAGGGCGCGATGGCTGTCTACCTCGTGCACAAATACCTGGCAACCACATGATCACGACGGCTGAGCTCCGCGAGCTCGCGATGTTCGAGAAGGTGGACGACGACGATCTGCGCGAGCTCATCGCGCTGGGCTGCGAGGTGGCGTTTGCCTCGGGGGACCAACTGTGGACGCACAATAAGCCGGCTGACTACTGGTGGGTCCTGCTGGATGGACGCATCGACTTGGTGATGGTCATCGGTCATGAGGAGACGCGGCTCGGGACGATGGAGCGGCCAGGTCAATGGGCCGGAGGTTTCCGCGCCTGGGACGAGCACGGCGTCTACCTCGCGACGGGTCGCGCAACCGCGGCCGGGCGTGCGCTTCGGGTCCCAGCGGATGCCTTGAAAGAGTGGACCAGCGCGTGGAATCCATTCGGTGCGCACCTCATCGAGGGTGTGTTCCGCACTGCCCGCACTGTCGAGTCGATGGCTCGCCAGAAGGACGCTCTCGTTGCTCTGGGTACACTGGCGGCGGGGCTGGCGCATGAGCTCAACAACCCGGCCGCAGCGGCTACCCGGTCGGTCGACGCACTCGGGGAAGCCTGTGAGCGGCTGCTGTCCAGCCTGGGCCGGCTGGCGTCGGAGTCAATCTCGGCGGAGCAGTACCTCCAGCTTGACGCCCTGCGCCGGGAGGTCGCCGCGGGCTCTGGGGCGGGGGTGGTGGACCCCATGGTCCTGGCAGACCGTGAGGACACCTTGTCGGACTGGCTAGCCGGCCACGACGTCGACCACGAGTGGATGATCGCTCCACCGCTGGCCGGCGCCGGCGTCGATATCGACTGGTGCGAGCGGGCAGAAGGCGTCCTCGATGGCGCCCTGGAGCCCGGACTGTGGTGGGTGGCGAGCACGCTGACCGTCGCCACCTTGATAGCTGAGGTCAAGGAATCCACCCGCCGCATCTCCAACCTGGTTGGCGCAGTGAAGTCCTACTCCCAGCTCGACCGCGCGTCCCTTCAGCAGACGCTGGTCACCGAGGGGCTCGAGAGCACGTTGGTGATGCTGGGACATCGCATCCCGCCCGGCGTGGCGGTGCAGCGCGAGTACGACCCCGACACGCCCCCGATCGAGGCGATCACTGGCGAGCTCAACCAGGTGTGGACGAACCTCATCACCAACGCCCTCGACGCCATGGGGGAGACGGGCACGCTTCGGCTGGCCACGTCGGCGGATCGGGGCGGAGTGATGGTGGAGGTTGGTGATACCGGAACATGGTCGACTCCCGGGGCAAAGGACCGTGCGTTCGAGCCGTTCTTCACCACCAAGGGCGTGGGGGAGGGGACCGGACTCGGCCTCGACATCTCCCGCCGCATCATCACTGGCCGGCACGGCGGTGAGATCAGTATCGACGTGCGGCCGGGTGAGACGGTGCTGCGGGTCTGGCTTCCCAGCCATCACGGCACGGCATAGTCCGCCGACGCGGCTGTGACACGTACGCTTTCTGTGTCCGAGAGGGGACTTGAACCCCTATGCCCTAATACGGGCACTAGCACCTCAAGCTAGCGCGTCTACCTATTCCGCCACCCGGACTCCGCTGCACGGTCTGGTCGTGCAGCGCATGAACTATAGCAAGGATTGCTCCGGTGTCCGACTCATCAGGTCCGCCCGCGACGAATGGCAGGATGAGCGCATGACCCAGCCGTACCGCGCGGATGCTGAAGTTGTCCAGATCTGCCAGGACCTGATCCGGATCGACACCTCGAACTACGGCAGCGAACCAGGCCCCGGCGAGCGGGTTGCGGCTGAGCACGTCGCCGGGCTGCTGGACGAGGTCGGCATCGCCAGCGAACTGTTGGAGTCGGAGCCGGGTCGGACATCGCTGGTGGCGCGATGGGAACCGGAGGGAGTCGACCCCGCAATCCCCCCGCTGCTGGTCCACGGCCACCTTGACGTGGTGCCGGCCAATGCGTCCGACTGGTCGGTGCCGCCGTTCTCTGGTGAGGTCCGCGATGGGTGCGTCTGGGGGCGTGGTGCGGTGGACATGAAGGACTTCAATGCGATGGTGCTGAGCGTGGTACGGGCTCGTGCCCGAGCCGGCGCGGCGCCTCGGCGGCCGATCCGGTTGATCTTCACTGCTGACGAGGAGGCGGGCAGCGGGCTTGGTGCGCAGTGGCTGGTCGATGCCCATCCGGAGGCAGCGGAGGGCTGTACGGAGGCGATTGGCGAGGTCGGCGGCTTCTCCCTGACGATCAAAGATGATCTTCGTCTCTACCTTATCCAGACGGCTGAGAAAGGCCTTGCCTGGTTGAATCTCATTGCCGACGGTAGGGCCGGACACGGGTCGTTCCGCAACGACGACAACGCGGTCACCGAGCTTTCCGCCGCCGTTGCGCGGATCGGCAGCTACAGCTGGCCGACCAAGATCACCACCGCTCAGCGTGCCTTCCTCGCGGCGGTGTCCGAGGCGTTCGAGATTGATCTTGATCCCAGCTCTGCTGAGGAGACCTTGGCCCGGCTGGGAAGCATCGCCCGGATGGTCGGGGCGACGATGTCGAACACCGCGAACCCGACCATGCTGGCGTCCGGGTACAAGCACAACGTCATCCCGGGCCGCGCGACGGCCGGCATCGACGCCCGATTCGTCCCCGGAGGCGAGGAGGAGCTGCTGGCAACCATCGCGCACCTGATCGGCGACCGGGTCCGTTACGAGCTTGTGGCGCGGCAGCCGTCGGTGGAGACGGAGTTCGCCGGCGCCCTGGTGGAGGCGATGCAGTGCTGTCTGGTGGCTGAGGACCCGGGCGCGAAGACGGTGCCGTTTCTGATGAGCGGCGGGACGGACGCCAAGGCGTGGGACCGGCTGGGCATCCGGTGCTTCGGGTTCGCCCCGCTTCGGCTGCCGCCGGAGCTGGACTTCGTCGGCATGTTCCACGGCGTCGACGAACGGGTGCCGACGGACTCGCTGGAGTTCGGCGCTCGTGTCGTGGACCGGTTCCTGGATGTGGCCTGACCGGCGACTACGCTTGCTCCCGATGAGCGCGAGAGTCGTGGAGTACCAGGTGGAACGGGTGCGGCTTGGCCGACACCTTCCCCGTGGCGCCGTACGGAAGATCCTCACCGACCACGCCGAATATGGCGGCTGGGAGCTGACCCGGCTTCGTCGGTACCGCGACGGCACCCGGGACGTCTGGATCCGTCGGAAGATCATCCGAGTCCCGGCGAGCCTCTGAGGCCGCGACCCGCGGATTCGTCTGGCGTCAGGTGCGGAGGGTGTTGGGTCCGCCGGAGACGTCGTCCAGGGCCGACACGATCTCATCCGGCAGGCGCTGGCTCTCGACTGCCAGCGCCGGTGCCAACTGGCCGGCGGTGCGGGCCCCGAGCAGCGGCGCGGTGACCCCGGGCGCGTCGCGTACCCACAGCAGCGCCACCTGCAGCGGCGACAGGTCCAGCCCTTCGGCAGCGCGAGCCACCGCCTCCACCACGGCTCGTGAGCGAGGCTCCAAGTACGGCTCGACGAACCACGCGAAGTGATCGCTCGCCGCCCGGGACCCTCGGGGCGTGCGCTGCCGATACTGCCCGGTCAGCGCGCCGCGGCCCAGCGGTGACCACGGAAACATGCCCATCCCGAAGGCACGGACTGCCGGCAGCACCTCTACCTCGGCGCGACGCGCCAGCAGTGAGTACTCCACCTGCGCACTCGTGATCGGGTTCCTGCCGGGGAAGGCCTTCTGCCAGGTCGCTGCCTGGGCCGTCTGCCACCCCACGAAGTTCGAGACGCCGACATAGCGCACCATGCCCGCGGAGACGGCGTAGTCCATCGCGCTGAGCGACTCCTCCAGCGGGGCAGTGCCCCACGCGTGGATCTGCCAGATGTCGACGTAATCGGTACGGAGTCGACGCAGCGACCCCTCGAGATCCCGCAGCAACGCCCGCCGCGAGGTGTCCACGATTCGCTCGCCGTCGCGGATCACGAAGCCCGCCTTGGTGGCGATCACCATCTCGTCGCGGGCCGAGACCTTCTCAACCAGCTGCCCGACCAGCCGCTCGGCGTCCCCGGCACCGTACGCCGCGGCAGTGTCGATCAAGGTGCCGCCGGCCCGGCAGAAAATCTCGAGGATGGCGCTGGCACTGTCCGCCGCGGTGTCTCGGCCCCACGTCATGGTTCCCAGGCCCAGCCGGGATACCCGCAGGCCGCTGGCTCCGACCAGCCGTGTCTCCATGCAGACGACCCTAACGGTCCGCGGGTTGCAGTCGCCCGCACAAGGAGCCCATGACTACCAGCACTGGCCCATGACTGCCAGCACTGGATGGAATACAGCGGAGACCTCGGGAAACGGATCGACATAGGGTGAGCGCATGCGCCTCGGTCTGAACGTCGGACATCTGGTCGGCTCCGACGATCCGGCGGACCTGCTGCGGCTCACCCGGCACGCAGAGGCACTCGACTTCGACGTTGTCTGGGCGGCCGAGGCGTACGGATCTGACAGTCCCACGGTGCTGGCCTGGCTGGCGGGCCAGACCAGCCGGATCTGTCTTGGCACCGGGGTGATGCAGATCCCGGCGCGTACCCCCGCAATGACGGCGATGACCGCGGCTAGTCTCGACCTGCTGAGTGGCGGACGCTTTCGGCTCGGTCTCGGTGTCTCGGGTCCGCAGGTGTCAGAGGGCTGGCACGGCGTTCGGTTCGACCGCCCGCTGGCTCGGACCCGCGAGTATCTCTCGGTGATCACTCTCGCGCTGTCGCGTCGCACGGTGGTCGCGGAGGGCCCGCACTATCCATTGCCGCTGCCGGACGGGCCGGGCAAGCCGCTGAAGCTCACGCTGGCCCCCCAGCGACCGATCCCGCTCTATCTCGCGGCGGTGGGTCCGAAGAACCTGGAGCTGGCCGGAGAGCTGACCGACGGCTGGCTGGCGGTGTTCTACTCCGCCGAGTTCGCCGCCGAACAGCTCGCTCGGATCGAGACGGGACGCAAAGTGGCGGGGAAGACCTTGAGCGGGTTCGACGTGGTCCCGACCCTGCCGCTGGTGGTCGGCGACGACCTGGGTGGATGCGCCGACCAGGTTCGCGGGTACGCAGCGCTGTATCTGGGTGGCATGGGCAGCCGAGAGCAGAACTTCTACAACGCACTGGCGGTGCGGATGGGATACGCCGCCGCGGCGGCGAAGATCCAGGAACTGTTCCTGAACCGGATGCACCGCGAGGCCATGGCGGCGGTGCCGTACACGTTCCTCGATGCCACCTCGTTGCTCGGCACCGCAGACCGGATCGCCGACCGTTTCCAGGCGTTGGCCGCCTCCGGCGTCACCACCTGCGTGCTGGCGCCGTACGGGCACCGCATCGAGCAACGGCTGGCCGCGCTCACCGTGGCCGCTGAGGCTCTGGAGCGGTCCGGCGTCGGTTGAGCGAAACGCCTGCCGCCCGCTCAGGCGGGGGGCGCAGCCTGCAGCACCTGGGTCACCAGCAGAACCGCCACCACCGACGCCAGGACCAGCCGGTAGATCACGAAGGGTCTGAAGTTGTGCGTGCTGATGTAGCGCAGCAACCAGTGGATGACTCCGAAGCCGATGGCGAACGCGATCGAAGTGGCCAACGCGATCGGACCCCATGCCGGCTCCACCGGGTCGCTTGAGATGTCGAAGAGCTTGAAGAACCCCGATCCCACCACCGCGGGAATGGCCAGCAGGAAGGAGTACCGGGCGGCCGCCTCCCGCCTGTAGCCGAGCGCCAGTCCACCGATGATGGTCGCGCCAGATCGGGACACCCCAGGAATCAGGGCCAGCGACTGAGCCAGACCGAGCAGGACGCCATGGCCCCAGGTGAGCTGCTCCAGCGGCCGAACGTTGCGGGCCAGCTGGTCGACGATGCCGATGATCAAGCCGAAACCAGCCAGCATCGCGACAGTGATCCACAAGTTCCGCAGCGCGGAGTCAATGGCGTCTTGGAACAGCAAGCCCAGTACGACGATCGGGACCGAGCCGATGATGACGAGCCAGCCCATCCGGGCATCGGGGTCATCTCGGGGCACGCGCTTTCGCAGCGAGAGCGCCCAGCGCTGGATGATTCGCGCGATGTCCTTGCGGAAATAGATGATCACCGCTGCTTCGGTGCCGAGCTGGGTGATGGCCGTGAACGCTGCGCCGGGATCGTTGCCACCGAAGAACTGCCCGATGATGGAGATGTGGGCGCTGGACGAGATCGGCAGAAACTCCGTCAGGCCCTGAACCACGCCGAGCACCAGCGCTTCGAACCAACCCACGATCGCGACTCCTCGGCATCGTCCCCACCCGTGGTCCGGGCGCCCGGACCACCGTAGACCAGTTAGATAGGTGTCGTGACGATCCACTCCGAGCATCCGTTCCTGCCCCCGGAGAACGAGCGCAGCGCGCTGCGGCGACTTCGCGGTCGACTGCCCGCGCCCGTCACGGTGTGGACCACGCAGGACGGCTCCCGGCGTGCGGGCTGGACCGTGTCCTCGCTCATCGTGGCGGATGGGGAGCCGGCGCAACTGCTCGGGCTGATCGACGAGGACTCCGACCTGGCGGGCATGGTGCAACGGACCCGGACCGTGGCGGTGAGTCTGTTGGGATGGCAGCACCGTGGGCTGGGCGACGCCTTCGCCGGTACGGCGCCCGCTCCCGGCGGGCCCTTCCGGCTGGGAGCCTGGACCACCACGCCTTGGGGACCGGTACTCACCGACGGCCCCGGTTGGCTAGGAGCCCGACTGTCGCCCGGGGATCCGGACCACGCCGGCTGGAGCCTGCTGATCCGGGCCATCATCGAGCAGGTGGAGGTCGCACCAGAGGTCGACCAGCAGCCGATGGCACACCTTCGCGGCCGGTATCGGCGGGTCGAGGCCGGATGACCTCGATCCGCGAGTGGCGGCGACGCCGTCGCCTAGGCTTTCAGGCATGAGCGCCAGCCGTCACCGCAGCAAGCCGACCCGATCGTGACAACGGTGCTGCTGGTCCGCCACGGAAGGACCACTGCGAACACGTCCGGCATCCTCGCCGGGCGGTCCTCGGGCGTGGAACTGGACGACACCGGCCGGCGGCAGGCGGCCGCGGCCGGGCAGCGGCTCGGGCCGATCCCGCTGCGCGCCCTGGTCAGCTCGCCCCTACGCCGCTGTCGCCAGACCGCCCAGGCACTGCAGGCCGGTCGAGACGACGGTCTTGCCACCACCATCGACCAGGGCTTGACCGAATGCGGGTACGGGGAGTGGACCGGCCGGTCGCTGAAGGACCTCAGCAAAGAGAAGCTGTGGCAGACGGTGCAGCAGCAGCCGTCAGCGGTGCGGTTCCCGGGTGGGGAGTCCATGGTGGAGATGGCGTCGAGGGCTGTCGGCGCCGTACGCAGCTGGGACGCCAAGCTGACCGAGCAGTTCGACCACGACGCCATCTGGGTGGCGGTGTCGCACGGTGACGTGATCAAAGCGGTTCTGGCGGACGCCCTTGGCCTGCATCTGGACGGGTTCCAACGGATCCTGGTGGATCCTGCCTCCATCTCGGTGGTCCGCTACACCTCCGCCCGGCCGTATGTGGTGATGATGAACTCAACCACCGCCGAACTGTCCAGCCTGTTCCCGCCGCCCGCTGCGAAGCCCCGACGCGCCCGCCGCCCGAAGAACCCCGACGACGCCCCCGTCGGCGGGGGGCTGGGTGCTGCGGACGCGTTGGACTGAGGACACGGCATAGGCTTGGCGCCATGGCGATTCTTGTGCACCGCTACGACTCCCCCGACCGGTTCGTCGCCGGAACCGTCGGCCAGCCGGGTGAGCGGACGTTCTTCCTGCAGGCTCGCCAGGGCAACCGGATCACCAGCGTCGTCGTCGAGAAGCAGCAGGTCTCGGTGCTCGCCGAGCACCTGGAGCACGTGCTGGACGAGGTACTGAGACGCAGCAGCGGTACTGCGGCGGTGCCACCGGCCTCGACGGCGAACGTCGACACCGAGCCGCTGGACGCGCCGATCACCGAGGAGTTCCGGGTCGGGACCATGACGATCGCGTGGGATCCGGAGGACGATCGGATCGTCATCGAGCTGTTCTCCAACGTCGACGGCGACGACGCCGCCGAACCGGAGTCGGGCGCCGAGTCCTTGGAGGAGGTCGAAGCCGAGGAGGTCTTCGTGGTCAAGATCACCGCCGCCTACGCTCGCAACTTCGTTGCCCGCGCCACGGCGCTGCTGTCCGCTGGACGACCAGCCTGCCCCTTCTGCCTCCAGCCGATGGATGCGTCCGGACACATCTGCCCCCGCGCCAACGGGTATCGGCGTCCGCTCTTTTGAGCGCATCCTTCTCGGCCGACGCCCATCCGGCGCTGACCACCCGGCTGGGGAACGGTGAGCTGGAGCTCACCGGTCGACTGATGCAGGCGTCCAACGCCACCTTCCTGGCCAGCTGGAAGGGGACCGGCACGGTGGTGGACTGCGTCTACAAGCCCATCCGCGGGGAGCGACCGCTGTGGGACTTCCCGACCTCGACGCTGGCCCTTCGCGAGGTGGCGGCCTACGAGGTGTCTCGGATCGGCGGCTTCGACGTCGTGCCGGTCACCGTGCTGGTGGAGGGTCCCATCGGGCCGGGCTCGTTGCAGGTCTGGGTCGACACCGAGCCGGAGGAGAACGAGCTGCTGGTCGACCTGGTCCCGTACGACCAGGTGCCGGAGAAGGGCTGGTTTGTCTGCGCCGAGGGCCTGGACGCCTACGACCACGAAGTCTGCGTCATCCACGCCGACAACCCGGAGCTGCGCCTGCTGGCCGTCTTCGACGTCCTGATCAACAACGCCGACCGCAAGGGCGGGCACATCCTGGGCAGCGCCGGCCGGGTCTTCGGCGTCGACCACGGGATCAGCTTTCATGCCGAACCCAAACTCCGGACGCTGCTGTGGGGATGGGCCGGCCAAGAGCTGACGGAGCGCGAGCTGACCGCCGTCGCCACTGCGCGCCGGGAGGCTCCCGCGCAGCTGGCCGAGCTGCTGGCTGAGGAGGAGATCGAGGCATTCGACCGTCGCGCCGACCTGCTGCTGCGGCGTCGGAAGCTGCCGACCCCGAGGGGCGGTCGAACCATCCCGTGGCCGCCGTTTTGAGCACGGCCGGGTCTTGACGGGCCGCCGGATAGGGTTGGCCCATGCAGGCTTGGAACAGTGTCCCGGTGCCGCAGCTGCAGCCCTCTCCGATCGCCTCCCGCGTTCAGCTGTTCGACTCAGCGCAGCGCGCGCTGCTACCCGCCGGACCGGTCACCGGCACCGCCCGGATGTACGTCTGCGGGATCACCCCCTACGACGCCACCCACATGGGCCACGCCAACACCTACGTCGCTTTCGACCTGCTGAACCGGATCTGGCGTGACAGCGGCCTCGAGGTCAGCTACGTACAGAACGTCACCGACATCGATGACCCGCTGCTCGAGCGCGCCGCAGCAACCGGGGTGGACTGGCAGAAGCTGGCGGAGCAGCAGACCCAGCTCTTTCGCCAGGACATGGAGGCGCTCAACGTGCTTCCACCGACCCACTACATCGGCGCTGTGGAGTCCATCCCGCTGGTGGTGGACATGATCGCCGAGCTGCAGCAGCGCGGCGCGGTCTACACCGTCGAGGATGCCGAGTTCGGCGACCTGTACTTCGCTCAGGACAGCGACCAGGAGTTCGGATCCCTGTCCCGTCTCGGTGATGACGAGGCGATCCGAACATTCGCCGAGCGCGGCGGTGATCCGGAACGTTCCGGCAAGAAAGGGCCGCTGGACTGCCTTGTGTGGCGCCAGCAACGCGAGGGCGAGCCGGGCTGGGAGTCACCACTGGGTACCGGGCGCCCGGGATGGCACATCGAATGTACGGCGATCGCCATCGATCTGCTCGGCACCGCCTTCGACGTACAGGCCGGCGGCAGCGACCTGATCTTCCCCCACCACGAGATGTGCGCCAGCGAGGCCCGGGTGGCCACCGACCAGCCGTTTGCACAGCTCTACGTGCACAGCGGGATGGTCGGTCTCGACGGGGAGAAGATGTCGAAGTCGAAGGGCAACCTGGTGCTGGTCTCAGCGCTGCGCGCACTCGATGTCGACCCGATGGCCATTCGGCTGGCGCTGCTGGCGAACCACTACCGGGCCGACTGGTCGTGGACCGAGGATGTCCTCGAGGCCGCCGTCCAGCGCCTGCACCGTTGGCGGCAGGGGGTTCGGCTGGCGGCCGGTCTGAACGCCGACATGGTGGTTGAACAGGTTCGAGCCGCATTGCGAGACGATCTCGACGCGCCTACCGCTCTGGCGGCGATCGACGGCTGGGCAGGCGCGTCGATGGCCGTCGACTCCGACGACGCGGACGCACCACGCCGGATCGCCGAGGCCTGCGACGCCCTCCTGGGTGTTCGGCTCTAACCCCACAGCCATGCTAGCGGGCCGTCGTTGCCCAACTGACGTCTCGGCAGGAGCTCGCGTCGTTCTCAGCAGTCATCAGCCGTGCCAGAATATGCCTGACGAGCTAACTGCTCGCGCGTGTTCCGGGGTCGGTGCAATTCCGAGCCGGCGGTGATAGTCCGCGACCCGATCACAGTGGACGTCGGTGCAACTGCGACGTCCAGCCCTCGCGGCAGACTGTGGCCGGTTGATGTGGTGAAACTCCACGACCGACGGTCAAAGTCCGGATGGGAGGTTCACGCGAGTGCAACGTCGCGACCGTCGGCAAAGCCGGTGGTTCGTGCGCTGCCTCTCTCCTCACCCCGGCATTCGTTGCGAGCCGGACGATGTGGAGGACCCCATGAACTTTTCAGACCTGCTGCTGAGGCTGCTGGACGCACGGCTTGATATCGGGCCCGGCATCTTGTGGCGGGAGATCATCGGCAACGGCTTCGGACTCGCGAGCGCCCTGCTCGGCATGCGCCGACGGGTCGCGGCGTGGCCCATCGGCATCATCGGCAACGTCTTGCTGTTCACGGTCTTCCTCGGCGGCGTGTTCCACACCCCGCAGGACCTTGACCTATGGGGACAGGCCGGACGCCAGATCTTCTTCCTGCTGGTAAGTGTCTACGGCTGGTACCGCTGGTACACGTTCCGGAAGGCAGGGGGCACCGAAGGCGTCGGCGTCAAGCCCCGGTGGGCGGGCAAGTCCGGTCTCGCGCAACTGGCCGTGGGCGCTGTTGTGCTGTGGACCGCTTCGTACTTCGTCTTGAAGGCGCTCGGGTCGTGGGGGCCGCCGGCCGATGCCTGGATCCTGACAGGCTCCATTCTCGCGACCTACGGAATGGCCCGTGGCTGGGTCGAGTTCTGGCTGATCTGGATCGCGGTCGACATGGTAGGCGTGCCGCTGCTGCTCAAGGCTGGCTTCTATCCGTCGGCGATCATGTACCTGGTCTACGGCGCTTTCTGCGTGGTGGGATTCCTCTCCTGGTGGCGGATCGAACGGCGTGAGCGCAGCACCGTGCCGGCGCTGGCGGCCGACGACGAGGTGTTGGTCAAGCCACTCGGCTAGTCGGCTGGCAAGGGTGGGCGAGCGTCGGGCGAGCACGGCGAGACCCAGCAGTTGCCGCCTGAACGGCTAGGGTGCCACCGTGAGTAAATCCTTCGACACCTTGTTCGCCGAGCTGCGGGAGAAGGTGGAACGTCGCGAGCCCGGGTCATCGACGGTGGCCCGGATCGACGCCGGCGTGCACGACATCGGCAAGAAGGTCGTCGAGGAGGCGGCCGAGGTGTGGATGGCTGCCGAGTACCAGAGCAAGACCGAGGCGGCGGAGGAGATCAGCCAGCTGCTGTACCACCTTCAGGTGATGATGCTCGCGCTCGATCTTGACCTCGAAGACGTCTACGCCCACCTCTGATCGGCGCCCCTAGGATGTCCGCCGTGAACTCGTCTCGCCCCCTGCTCAAGGTGGCTGTCCCCAACAAGGGGTCGTTGTCGGAAGCCGCATCCCAGATGCTCCGCGAGGCCGGCTACGCCCAACGCACCGATCCCAAGGAGCTTGTCCTGCTGGACGAGGCGAACGGGGTGGAGTTCTTCTACCTGCGACCGCGAGACATCGCCGTGTACGTGGGCGAGGGCACCCTCGACATCGGTGTCACCGGACGCGACATGCTGCTGGACTCCCGTGCGCCGGCGACCGAGGTGATCCCGCTCGGCTTCGGCCGTAGCCGGTTCCGCTTCGCCGCGCCGGTCGGCGGGCAGATGACCGTTGACCGCCTCCAGGGCCTGCGGCTGGCCACCTCGTACCCGGGTCTGGTCGAGGGCTATCTCGCCGACCGCGGCATCGACAGCCGGCTCATTCGACTAGATGGTGCCGTGGAGACCGCCATCCGGCTCGGCGTGGCCGACGTCATCGCCGACGTGGTCGAGACCGGGACGACCCTGCGACAGGCTGGACTGGAGCTGTTCGGCGACCCGATCCTGGAGTCCGAGGCGATCCTGATCAGACGCGCCGGGGTGGATGCCCCGATCGGTCTGGACCTGTTGGAGCGTCGGCTGAACGGCGTTCTGGTCGCCCGCAACTACGTGATGATGGACTACGACGTCTCCGACGACGCCGTAGACAAGGCCTGCGCGATCACCCCCGGCCTGGAGTCGCCGACGGTGTCGCCGCTGGCACGGCAGGGCTGGCACGCCGTTCGGGCGATGGTGCCGCGCAGGGAAGCGCAGCAGATCATGGACGACCTGTGGGACCTGGGCGCGCGAGCGATCCTGGTCACCGACATCGCCGCCTGCCGGCTCTGATGGTCAACGCCACCGACTCCAGCGGTGTCGTGGTCTTCCGGCCGCGCAAGCTCAGGGTCGTCGGGATCGCCTTCACGGTCGGAATGTGTCTGGTCTGCGCCTTCGGGTGGCTTGCGCTACCGGCCGACGTCCGGGCACTGTTCACCTGGTCGCAGCGGTTGACCCTGCTCGGCTGCCTCGGCGTGATCGTGCTCGTCCTGCTCGCGATGGCCGGCAGCTTTGTGCGCGCCGACGATCACGGGGTACGGCTGCGCAACGGTCTTCGGACGCATCAGGTGGAGTGGAAGCAGGTCCACAAGTTCTTGCTGCGACCGGGCGACCCGTGGGCGTTCGTGCTGCTCCGGCCGGTCGACGGGTCCCCGTTCGAGGCCGACCTGGACGCTGAGAAGCTACAGCTGATGGGCATCCAAGGCAGCGACGGCGCCTTCGCCCGGGGTGCGGTCGAAGAGCTTCAGCGTCGGCAGCGGGTGGCTCAAGGTCGGTGACCGCTCAGGTCGCCAGCCGTCACTCGATACCGCGAGCCTTCAGCAGCGCCTCGATCTCCGCCATGTCGTCATCGACCTCGGGCTGCCGCGCCGTGGTCCTGGTTGCTGAGGTCGCTGCCGACTTTGCCGCCGCCGGTCGCCCAGTCACAGCTGACTGGCCTTTGTTGGCAGACTTCTTCGACTCCGGCAACGACTTGGGCCGACGCGGCGATCTCCGGGTGACCACGGCACCGACCATCCACAGCACAGCGCATAGCCCCAGTAGACCCAGGCCGAACCAGATCACCGTCGAGAAGGCGGTGGTGGCGATCCAGGTCAGCACGGCTCCGACCCCGTCCCAAGCCAGCCTTAGCAGCCCGCTCAGGTAGAGGCCGATGGGTGCCAGCATCAGCCCGATGCCCTGCACCACCCGGCCTGGACGACCGCGGCGCCAGGCGACTCCAGTGAACAGCAGGCCCATCAGGGCCAAGACGACGCACACGGGCAACAACCAGGTATCTGCGGCAGGCATGTCATCAACACTGCCACGGAAACGTCGGACCCGGATGGGGGACCGCCCGCAGCCCACCCGGGTACTGCCCCGAGTACTGCCAAACGGTGCGGATCCAGTTCGATCTCTCGACAGCTCGCCAGGTGCCCGAGACGCGGATCGGTACCGTGAAGGCGTGCAGCATGAACGCAGCCTGGCCGACACCGCATTCCCCGACGACGCCGGCGACGCGACGCCGAACACCCGGTCCGCCCTGGCCGCGGCCACCGGCAGCACCGACCCGGGCGACTACCTGCGCGCCGTCGCTGCGCTCTGCGCGGACCGGGTTCTGGTCCCCGTCGTCGCCACCGCAACCCGGCTCGGCGAGCCGGTCGGCGGTCTGGTGTCGGACAAGGAAGCAGAGATGTCAGTCGTGCTCCTGCAGGCCCGCGACGGCCGGCGGGCGATGCTCGCCTTCACCGGTCTGGACGCTCTACAGATGTGGGACGCGACCGCCCGGCCCGTCCCCGTGACCCTTGACCTCGCGGCCCAGTCGGCGCAAAACGACGGCGCGGCGGCGCTGCTCATCGACGTCGCCGGACCGTCTCCGCTGGCCATTGAGGGCGATATCCTGGCAGAGCTGGCAGCCGGTCACCGGCTCACCGAACTGCCCGGGAACCAGTTCGGCTGGGTGGTCCCCCACGTGGTCAGGAAAAAATAGCGGCGACCGGAGCGGAATAGCCACGGCCAGGCCGTGGTTGCGCAGAGCGTCGAGGATTGGTGCGCCCGGATCGCGAATCGGTGGTAATCTCTTCCCCGACCGATTCAGTGGCAGCACTGGGTCCGCAAGCGGAGACCTGATCTCCCACCCGTACGACGAGCAGAACAGTCGCCGGGTCGGTCTACGAGCCGGTGCGATGCGCCGCGCCTCGTGGTTTCAGGGTCTTCGCGTACCGCGGAGGCCCTTTTCTGCGCTTCTGAACCGATCATTCCACAACACATTTGGAGGACATATCAGCACCGAACCGCGAATCAACGATCGCATTCGCGTCTCCGAGGTCCGACTCGTCGGCCCAGCCGGAGAGCAGGTCGGGATCGTACGCATCGAGGACGCGCTGCGCCTGGCGCGCGAAGCGGAGCTCGATCTGGTGGAGGTCGCGCCGATGGCGCGTCCGCCGGTGGCCAAGCTCATGGACTACGGCAAGTTCAAGTACGAGAACGCCCAGAAGGCCAGGGAGAGTCGTCGTAACCAGACGAACACCGTGATCAAAGAGATGAAGCTGCGACCCAAGATCGACAGCCACGACTACGAGACCAAGAAGGGTCACGTCGTGCGCTTCCTCAAGGCCGGGGACAAGGTCAAGATCACGATCATGTTCCGTGGCCGGGAGCAGTCGCGTCCCGAGCTTGGATACAACCTGCTGAAGAAGCTGGCGCAGGACGTGGACGAGTTCGGCTTCATCGAGTCGTCTCCCAAGCAGGACGGCCGCAACATGCTGATGGTTCTCGGTCCGCACAAGAAGAAGACCGAGGCTCGTGCGGAGGTGCGCGCTGAGCGCGATCGCAGGGCAGCGGAGCGTCAGGCTGATGCGGAGGTGGAGCGGACGGAACAGGCCGACCGTCGGCTGCAGCACGCCGAGCAGGTCACCCCGACCAAGCGGAAGCGCGGCCCGGCCGACAACCTCGATGCTGATATTGACCTGACCTAGACCACCGAAAGTACCCCGGTCCACGTTCTGCGATCGGGTCCGAAGAGATGGAATGGAGCGGCAACACCCATGCCGAAAATGAAGACGCACTCCGGTGCCAAGAAGCGGTTCAGGCTCACGGGCTCCGGCAAGGTGATGCACCGACAGGCTGGCAAGATGCACCTGAACGAGCACAAGCCGAGCACGCGCACCCGCCGCCTCGATGGCGACGTGGTCCTGGCCAAGGGCGACGCAGCCAAGGCCAAGAAGATGCTCGGCAAGTACGGCAAGTAGCCACGTCACCCGCACCCCGTCGGCTGCCGCCACCCATCAGTCTTAACCAGCAAGGAGTATCCCCATGGCACGCGTGAAGCGTTCTGTGAACGCACAGAAGAAGCGCCGCGAAGTTCTCGAGCAGGCATCTGGCTACCGCGGTCAGCGCTCTCGCCTGTACCGCAAGGCGAAGGAGCAGGTCACCCACTCGTTGGTCTACGCCTACCGCGACCGCCGCGCCCGCAAGGGTGATTTCCGGAAGCTGTGGATCCAGCGGATCAACGCCGCGGCCCGCGCCGAGGGCATGACCTACAACCGGTTCATCTCGGGTCTCAAGGCCGCCGGTGTCGAGGTTGACCGCAAGATTCTCGCCGACCTGGCTGTCACCGACCAGGCAGCCTTCAACTCCCTGGTGGAGATCGCCAAGAACAACCAGCCTGCTGACTCCTCTGCCGCCTGAGCGGCACCAGGTGAACCAGACCGCACCGTACGAGCCGATCCGACTGGTCGCTGCCTCGCAGAACCAGATCAGGTCGGCTCGTCGGCTGCTGCGCCGCAGTGAGCGCATGGCGGCCGGCAAGTTCCTCGCCGAAGGTCCGCAGGCTGTCCGCGAGGCACTCGGCCAGCCAGGTGTGGTCAGCCGACTCTTCGTCTCGGCCGCTGGCGCGCAGCGGCATCGCGATCTGATCACAGCCACCCTCGACCAGGGTGTGGAAGTCGTGCTGGCACCGGACCGCGAGCACGCCGAACTCTCCGACACGGTCACTCCGCAAGGCCTGGTCGCCGTCTGCTCGGCCGTGGATGTACCGCTGGATCAGGCGCTTTCCGCGGGGCCCGGTCTGGTGGTCTGCTGCGCCCAGGTGCGCGATCCCGGCAACGCCGGCACCGTCATCCGCTGCGCGGACGCATTCGGAGCCGGGGCTGTGGTGCTCAGCGTCGGGTCGGTGGATCCGTACAACTCCAAGACTGTACGCGCCAGCGCCGGCAGCCTGTTTCATCTGCCGGTGGTTTCCGGTGTCGAGGTGGCCGATGCTGTCGCCGCCTTCCGACAGCGGGGCATGCAGGTGCTGGCCGCCGACGGAGCCGGCGACAGTGACCTCGACGAGCTTGCCGGCTCCGGACAACTCGTCGGACCGACCGTCTGGCTGATGGGCAACGAGGCTTGGGGGCTGACGGCCGACCATGCCGCCCTTGCCGACCGGGTGGTCCGGGTGCCGCTCTACGGCCGGGCGGAAAGCCTGAATCTGAGCACCGCGGCCGCCGTCTGCCTGTGGGCGAGTGCTTCAGCGCAACGCAACGCTCGGCCAGCTCAGTAACCCGGTCACGACGGGGCGACTGCTGCGCACCAGACCTGCCAGCGCGCGGTCCACACCTCAAACCCGTTGGCGCTCAGAACTGCTGCGTTCCTAGACTGTTGAGGCCATTACCCACCTCAACCTTGATCCGAGGGGAGCCCATGTCCGGGCCGAACAAGAGCTACGACCCCGTACAGGTCGCGCCGCTGAACGCCGAGAACGTCGAGGCGATGGTCGCCGAAGCGCTCCAGGCCTTTGCGGCGGCGACCTCGGTGGCCGAGCTCAAGCAGGCTCGGGCGGCTCACGCCGCCGAGCGTTCCCCGATTGCGCTCGCCAACCGCGAGATCGGAGCGCTCCCGCCGCAGGCCCGAAAGGACGCCGGCGCCCGGGTCGGTCAGGCGCGAAGCCGGATCAACCAGGCCCTCAAGGAGCGCGAAGCCGCGATCTCGGCCGACGAGCTCGCCCGGACGCTGGTCGAGGAGCGGGTCGACGTCACCATCCCGGTGCAGCTGACGCCTGTCGGCGCCGTCCACCCGGTCACCGCGCTGATGGACAGGATGTGCGATGTCTTCGTCGGCATGGGTTGGGAGGTGGCTGAGGGACCTGAGCTCGAGGCCGAGTGGCTCAACTTCGACGCCTTGAACTTCATCCCCGACCACCCGGCGCGCACCATGCAGGACACGCTGTTCGCCGACCCGGCGGACTCAGGCATCGTGTTGCGGACCCACACCTCGCCGGTGCAGGTGCGGACGCTGCTGGAGCGCGACCTGCCGGTCTACGTCGTCTGCCCCGGCAAGGTGTACCGCGCCGACGAGTTCGATGCGACCCACCTGCCGGTGTTCCACCAAATCGAGGGACTGTGCGTGGACAAGGGCATCCATCTGGGGCACCTGCGTGGCACCTTGGACGCGTTCGCCCGAGCCATGTTCGGCGATGTCCGAACCCGGATGCGCCCGAACTTCTTCCCGTTCACCGAGCCGTCCGCCGAGGTGGATCTGGAGTGCTTCGTCTGCCACGGCGCCTCGGTCGGGAACCCATCCAACCCGTGCCGCACCTGCAGCAGCGAGGGATGGATCGAGTGGGGCGGTTGTGGCATCGTGAACCCGCGCGTGCTGCAAGCCTGCGGCGTCGACCCGGACGTCTACTCCGGCTTTGCCTTCGGAATGGGAGTTGACCGCACCTTGATGTCCCGCAACAACAACGCTGACCTGCGCGACACCGTCGAAGGCGACGTCCGCTTCAGCCGCTCCCTGGTCGGGACCGCACGATGAGGGCCCCGCTCAGCTGGCTGCGCGACTACGCCCGGCTGCCCAAGCAGCTGACCGGCCCGGAGCTGGCGGCGGCGTTGATCAGCGCCGGTCTTGAGGTGGAGACCGTGGAGACCGCGGGCGCCGACGTATCCGGGCCGCTGGTCGTTGGCCGGGTGCTGGAGTTCACCGAAGAGCCGCAGAAGAACGGCAAGACGATCCGTTGGTGCCAGGTGGACGTCGGACCCGCGCACAACGATCCCAGCGGGTCCCGCGGGATCGTCTGTGGTGCCGCTAACTTCGCCGTAGATGATCTTGTCGTGGTCGCTCGTCCCGGCGCGGTACTGCCCGGTGACTTCGCGATAGCGGCACGTCGAACCTACGGGCATGTCTCGGACGGCATGATCTGTTCGGCCAAGGAGCTCGGCCTCGGTGATGATCACTCCGGCATCCTGGTGCTGTCGGATGATCATGATCCGGGTTCGAGCGCCTACGAGGTCCTGCACCTGCGCGATGAGGTTCTCGACATCGCGGTCACACCGGACCGTGGGTACTGCCTGTCGCTGCGCGGACTGGCGAGGGAGTCAGCCCAGGCTCTCGGGGTGACATTCGTCGACCCGATCGACAAGCCGATGCCGGCCGAGTCAACAGCTGGCTATCCGGTCGCACTGAAGTCGGATCTGTGTCCGGTATTCGTCGCGGTCACGGTGGGCGGCATCGACGCTACCCGTCCCAGCCCGCGCTGGATGCAGCGCCGAATCCAGCTGGCCGGGATGCGGCCGATCTCACTGGCCGTGGACATCACCAACTACGTGATGTTGGAGACAGGTCAGCCCATCCACGCCTATGACGCCGACCGGCTGAGCGGGTCCATCGTGGTCCGGCAGGCGCACCCCGGAGAGCAGCTCGTCACGCTCGACGATGTCACCCGTGATCTTGATCCCGACGACTTGTTGATCACCGACGACAGCGGGCCGATCGGGCTCGCCGGGGTGATGGGTGGGGCCTCCTCGGAGCTGTCGGCAAGCACCACCACCGTGGTGATCGAAGCCGCACACTTCGACGCGCTCACCATCGCTCGGACCTCTCGTCGGCACAAGCTGTCCAGCGAGGCCAGCCGTCGCTTTGAGCGTGGCGTCGACCCGGCGGCTGCGTATGCAGCTGCACACCGGGTGGCGGCTCTGCTCGTGGAACTCGCCGGCGGAGCTGTGCAGGCGGACGAAACCATACTCGGATCGGTGCCGCAGGTCCCGGGCCAGCAGATTGATGTCGCTCTGCCCGGGCAGGTACTCGGTCTGTCGGTCCCGCCCGAGCGGGTGATTGAGCTGCTCCAGGCCGTGGGCGTCGACGTGACGGCAACCGGGGAGACGCTTTCGCTGCAGCCGCCGACGTGGCGGCCGGATCTGCGTGATCCGTACGACTACGTGGAGGAGATCGGCCGACTGATCGGTCTGGAGACCATCCCGGCCGTCGTGCCGAGAGCGCCGGCCGGCAGGGGGCTGACGGTCTCGCAGCGCCTGCGCCGCGCCGTCAACCAGGCCGTCGCCGCGGCCGGGTTCGTCGAGGTGCTCAGCTTTCCGTTCGTCGCCGCCAGCGTTCTTGATCAACTTCAGGTGCCCGCTGAGGACGAGCGTCGCCGGCTGGTCCGGCTGGCGAATCCGTTGTCGGAGACGTCACCGTACCTGCGGACCACGCTGCTGCCGGGACTGCTGGCGGCGGTCGCCCGCAACACCAGCCGCAGTAACGACGATCTCGCACTCTTCGAGTCCGGCCTGGTCTTTCTCGGTCACCGCGAACCTAGGGTCGCTGCCCGCCCGGGGGTCGATCGGCGACCAACCGATGAGGAACTGGCGGCCATCACTGCAGCCCTGCCGCGGCAGCCGCGCCAGTTGGCGGCCGTTCTCAGCGGGAACTGGCTTCCTGCTCGTGCGGGTGCACCGGCAGAGCCCGCGACCTGGGAGCATGCCGTGGCGTTCGTGGAGACGGCGGCCCGGGCCGTTGGTCTGGTCCTGGTGCGTCGCGCCGCTCAGCAGGCGCCATGGCATCCGGGTCGCTGCGCCGAGTTCGTGATCGCCGGCTCATCGACGGTCATCGGCTATGCAGGCGAGCTGCATCCTGCGGTGTGCAAGGCGATCGGGCTGGCCGCGCGCACCTGCACAGCGGAGATCGGCCTGGACCAGATCATCGACGCTGCTCCGCAAGGCGGCCGGGTGGCGGAGATCTCCGCCTTCCCGGTGGCCAAGGAGGACGTGGCGTTGATCGTGGATCGCGACGTGTCTGCAGACGTCGTGCGGCAGTGCCTAGAGCGAGGCGCCGGCCCGCTGCTGGAGTCGGTACGGCTGTTCGACGTCTACGTGGGGGAGCAGATCGGTGCCGGTAAGAAGTCGCTCGCGTTCGCGCTGCGCTTCCGAGCACCCGACCGTACTCTGACCGACGCTGAGGCAGCCCAGGCACGAGATGCCGCGGTAGCCGCGGCCGCTGCGGCGACTGGCGCCATCCAGCGGACCGAGTAGTCCCGATCCAGCCCACGGTGGAATGAAAATGTCTCCTGTGACATAATCATTCGCATGGTTCTGAAAGTGGCTGTGGCGGGAGCCACCGGTTACGCAGGTGGTGAGCTGCTGCGTCTGTTGTCCGGGCATCCCGATGTCGCCATCGGCGCGGTGACCGCAGGCAGCAGTGCGGGCTCGCGCCTGGGGCGGCATCAGCCACACCTGACCAGTCTTGCTGACCGGATCGTCGGCGACACCACGCCCGAGGACCTCGCCGGTCATGATGTCGTGTTCTTGGCGCTCCCACACGGAACGTCGGCTGCGATCGCCGCCGGCCTTGATCCGCAGACGTTGGTGATCGACTGCGGCGCCGACTTCCGGCTGAGCGACCCCGCGGCTTGGCACGAGTTCTACGGCAGCCCGCATGCGGGCACCTGGCCGTACGGTCTGCCGGAGCTTCCCGGCCAGCGTGCACACCTGACCGACGCCCGGCGGATCGCCGTACCGGGCTGTTACCCGACGAGCGCAACACTGGCGCTGCTCCCCGCGGTGACGGCGGGGCTGACGTCCGCCGAGGACACCGTCATCGTCGCCGCCAGCGGACCCTCCGGGGCCGGGAGGGCGTTGAAGCCGCACCTGCTGGGGTCGGAGCTGATGGGCTCCGCGAGCGCGTACGGGGTCGGGGGCGTTCACCGGCACACCCCCGAGCTGATCCAGAACCTGCGGGCCTGCGGTGCTGCCGCCGCGAGCGTCTCCTTCACCCCGGTGCTGGTGCCGATGTCTCGTGGGATCCTCGCCACCTGCACGGCACCGGTCGCCGATCCCGAGCTGTCTGCCGAGGCGCTTGCCGCCACCTATGCCGACGCGTACGCGTCCGAGCCGTTTGTCTTTGTGCTGCCGCCCGGGCAGTGGCCGCAGACCCAGTCCGTACTCGGGTCGAACGCCGTGCACTTGCAGGTCGCCCTTGACAGGGCCGCCGGCAGGATCGTGGCGGTCGCGGCCTTGGACAACCTGACCAAGGGCACCGCTGGCGGCGCCATTCAGTGCATGAACATCGCCCAAGGCCTTCCGGAGACGACCGGCCTGCCGTTGATCGGGGTGGCACCATGACGCCGTCCACGGCGAGCATCACCACCCCCGCCGGGTTCACCGCCGCCGGCGTACCCGCGGGTCTGAAGTCGGCCGGCCGGCTTGACCTTGCCCTGGTGGTGAACACCGGGCCGCTGTTTCACGCCGCCGGCGTCTTCACCGGCAACCGGGTCAAGGCGGCTCCCGTGTTGTGGTCGGCTCAGGTGCTGACAGACCACACCTTGCGGGCCGTGGTGCTGAACTCCGGCGGCGCCAACGCCTGCACCGGACCGGAAGGCTTCGCCGACACCCATCGGACTGCTGAGCTCGTCGCCGGCGCTCTGGGCATCGGTGCCATCGACGTGGCTGTCTGCTCCACGGGCTTGATCGGTACCCGGCTGCCGATGGACGCCATCGAGTCTGGAGTCGTCGCAGCGGTTCAGGCGCTGTCAGCCGACGGCGGGGGCGACGCGGCCATCGCGATCATGACCACCGACTCGGTGCCCAAAACGTCCGTCCACCGGGGTGAGGGCGGCTGGTCCGTGGCCGGGATGGCCAAGGGTGCCGGCATGCTGGCCCCCGGACTGGCCACCATGCTGGTCGTTCTGACCACCGACGCCGTGGTGAGTCCGACCGCTTTGGACCAGGCGCTGCGTGCCGCCTGCCACACCACCTTCGATCGGCTGGACAGTGACGGCTGCATGTCGACCAATGACACCGTGCTGTTGCTGAGCAGCGGAGCCTCCGCGATCACACCGGATCCGCAGGAGCTCACCGCCGCCGTGACCGACGTCTGCGCCGACCTCGCCGCTCAGCTGCTCAGCGACGCGGAGGGTGCGGCACACGACATCGCCATCACCGTGAGTGGTGCAGCAAGTGAAACCGACGCGCTCATGGTGGGGCGGAGCATCGCCCGCAACAACCTCTTCAAGTGCGCGGTGTTCGGCCAGGATCCGAACTGGGGAAGGGTGCTCGCCGCGATCGGCACCACCGACGCGGTGTTCGAGCCGGACCGGCTGGACGTGTCGTTCAACGACGTGCGGGTTTGTGTCGGCGGCGCCATCGGAGAGCCCCGCGAACTGGTGGACCTGTCCCAGCGCCAGGTGCGGGTGGACGTCGACCTGCATGCCGGTCCGCACGGTGCGACCATCTGGACCAACGATCTGACCTACGACTACGTCAGGGAGAACGCGGAGTACTCCTCGTGACCACACCGAACGCGACCACATCGAACGTGACCACATCGACTGCGACCACCGCAGGCCCCGACATCTCCATCGGCGACAAGGCCTCGATCCTGATCGAGGCCCTGCCCTGGCTGGAGAACTACGGCGGCCGCACCATCGTGATCAAGTACGGCGGCAACGCCATGATCGACGACCATCTCAAGCGGGCCTTCGCCGAGGACGTGGTGTTCCTGCGTCGCTGCGGTGTGCACCCCGTCGTGGTGCACGGCGGCGGGCCGCAGATCTCGGAGATGCTGGGTCGGCTGGGCATCGAGAGCCAGTTCCGGGGCGGCCTGCGGGTGACCACGCCGGAGGCCATGGACGTCGTCCGGATGGTGTTGGTCGGTCAGGTCGGCCGTGAGCTCGTCGGGCTGATCAACAGCCACGGCCCGCTGGGCATCGGGCTCTCCGGTGAGGACGGCGGCCTGTTCGTGGCCGAGCGGCGGACGCTGATGGTGGACGGCCGGATGGTCGACCTCGGACTGGTCGGCGACGTCGTCGACGTACGGCCCGAAGCAGTCCAGGACCTGATCGACGCGGGTCGGATCCCCGTGGTCGCCACCGTTGCGCCGGACGAGGAGGGCCAAGTCCACAACGTCAACGCCGACACCGCGGCCGCCGCGCTCGCTGTCGCGCTGCAGGCTGACCGGCTGGTCGTGCTCACCGACGTCGAAGGTCTGTACGCGGACTGGCCCACCAGCACCGAGGTCGTCTCCCAGATCACCGCCAGCGAGCTGGCCGACCTGCTGCCCAGCCTGCAGTCCGGGATGGTGCCGAAGATGGAGGCCTGCCTGCGCGCTGTCGAGGGTGGGGTCAGCCGGTCGACCGTTATCGACGGGCGGGTGCCGCACGCGCTACTGCTGGAGATCTTCACCGACGCAGGCATCGGCACGATGGTGATCGCAGACCCGCCGGCCGACGCCAAGGGGGAGCCGACGTCATGAGCGCCGATCCGCTGCTCACCGACCTGGTACACACCGACCTGTCGCCGTCCGACCTCGGCAGCGGCAGCCGGTCACCGTCGGCAGCGCTGACCCAGCGCTACCAACACGTGATGATGAACACCTTCGGTACGCCGAAGCGGGTGCTCGTCCGCGGCGAGGGCTGCGAGGTCTACGACGCCGACGGGCGGAAGTACCTCGACCTGCTGGCCGGTATCGCGGTCAACGTTCTGGGCCACGCGCACCCCTTCGTGCTGTCGGCGGTCACCAGCCAGCTGGCCACCCTCGGCCACGTGTCCAACTTTTTCTCCACCCCCGCACAGGTGGCGCTGGCGGAGCGGCTGGCCGGATTCGTGGTCGCCAACAATCCAGCGATCAGCGCTCGGGTGTTCTTCACCAACTCCGGCACAGAGGCGAACGAGGCCGCCTTCAAGCTGACCCGGCGTACGGGTCGGCGCACCATCGTCTCCACCGAAGGGGCGTTCCACGGACGCTCGATGGGCGCGCTGGCCATCACCGCCAACCTCGCCTATCGGGAACCGTTCGAGCCGCTGCCCGGCGATGTCCGCTTCGTCCCGTACGGCGACGCCGCCGCTCTCCGCCAGGCCGTCGACGACACCGTCGCAGCTGTGGTGCTGGAGCCGATCCAGGGCGAGAACGGCATCATCGTGCCGCCGCAGGGTTATCTCCGGCAGGCGCGGGAGATCACCGAGCAGGCGGGCGCACTGCTGTGGATCGATGAGGTACAGACCGGCATCGGCCGTACCGGAGCATGGCTCGCCCACATCGCCGAAGGCATCACCGCGGACGTCGTCACACTCGCCAAGGGGCTGGGCAACGGCTACCCGGTCGGGGCCTGCATTGCCACCGGAGCGACCGGAGACCTGCTCGGACCGGGCTCGCACGGCAGCACGTTCGGCGGCAACCCGGTGGCCGCAATCGCCGGTCTTGCGGTGCTCACGGTGATTGAGCGCGACGGCCTGCTCGAGCAGGCAACGGCCGCCGGCGACCATCTGGCTGCTGCGGTGCTGGCGTTGCAGCACCCGGTCATCGCCGGGGTCCGCGGCCGCGGTCTGCTCCGCGGCGTCGTGCTGAACCAGCCGATTGCGGCGGCGGTCGCGGATGCGGCGCTGGCGGCTGGCTTCATCGTCAACGCGCCGCGCCCGGACGTCCTGCGGATCGCGCCCCCGCTGATCATCAGCAGCCATCAGCTGGACACCTTCGTGGCGGCCCTGCCCGGGCTGCTGAGCACCGCGCAGGAGCCGATCACGTGAGCGCGGGAACTGAACACGTGCGGCACTTCCTCGCCGATGACGACGTGACGCCGGCTGAGCAGGCCCAGATCCTCGACCTGGCGGACCTGCTAGCCACCGAGCCGCTCAAGCTCTCGCCGTTTGCCGGGCCCCGGTCCGTCGCGGTGCTGTTCGACAAGGCGTCGACCCGGACGCGGGTCTCCTTCGAGGTCGGCATCGCCGAGCTCGGCGGGCACCCGTTGATCATGGACTCGGCGCAGTCCCAGCTGGGGCGTGGTGAGTCGATCGCCGACACCGCGCGCGTTCTCGGCCGGCACGTCGCCGCGGTGGTGTGGCGTACGTTCGGACAGCAGCGGCTCGAGGAGATGGCGCAGTACGCGGGCGTTCCGGTCGTCAATGCGCTCAGCGACTCGTTCCATCCCTGCCAGCTGCTGGCCGACTTGCAGACCATTCGTCAACGACGCGGCGTCCTGCGTGGGCTGACGCTCAGCTACGTGGGGGATGCGGCCAACAACATGGCGCACTCGTACCTCCTCGGTGGCGTGCTGGCCGGGATGCACGTACGAGTTGCGGGCCCGGTCGGGTTCCACCCGGAGCCGCCGGTCGTGGCCCGGGCAGAAGCTCTGGCGACCTCCACCGGCGGCAGCGTGCTGGTCACAGACTCCGCGACGGAGGCCGTGACCGGCTCCGATGTCGTCGCCACCGACACCTGGGTCTCGATGGGTCAGGAGGGCGACGGGTTGGACCGGCAACGGCTGTTCGCCCCGTACGCGGTGACCACCGAACTGATGCGGTCAGCCGACGCCGATGCGCTGGTACTGCACTGCCTGCCCGCGTATCGCGGCAAGGAGATCAGCGCGGACGTTCTTGACGGCCCGCAGTCGGTCGTCTGGGACGAGGCGGAGAACCGGCGGCACGCGCAGAAGGCCCTGCTGGTGTTTCTCGACGAGCGCGCTCAGGCGGTTCGCCGGACGGCTCCGGCCAGCTCGTGACCATGTCAACCTCCGCGCGCGCACCGCTGACCAAGACGGCCCGACACGCCAAGATCATCGCCGTGCTGAGCCAGCAGTCGATCCGGTCCCAGACCGAGCTTGCCGACCAGCTTGCCGCAGACGGCGTGCACGTCACCCAGGGCACGCTGTCGCGGGATCTGGTCGAGGTCGGCGCCATGCGGATCCGTGGGCCGAACGGGCACCTGGTCTACGCCGTGCCCAGTGAGGGCGGCGACCGGACTCCCCATGTCGGTGCCTTCGCCAGCTTCGAGGGGCGCCTGGGCCGGCTGTGCCAGGAGATCCTGGTGTCCGCCGAGGCGTCGGCCAACCTGGTGGTGCTCAGAACGCCGCCGGGAGCAGCCCAGTACTTCGCGTCGGCCATCGACCGGGTCGGCTGGGAGGCCATCCTCGGCACCATCGCCGGAGATGACACCATCCTGCTGATCAGTCGCGACCCGTCGGGCGGCGCCGAGCTGGCTCAACGCTTCCTCGCCATGAGCGATCCCCGTACCGCAGAAATCGCAACGAAGAAAAGAGACGAAAACGATGAGTGATCGGATTGTGCTGGCCTACTCCGGGGGTCTGGACACCTCCGTCTGCATCGGCTGGCTGGCCGAAGAGACCGGGCAGGAGGTCGTCGCTGTCGCCGTCGACGTCGGCCAGGGCGGCGAGGACATGGAGGTCATTCGCCAGCGCGCCCTCGAGTGTGGTGCGGTGGAGTCGGTCGTCGTGGACGCGAAGAACGAGTTCGCCGACGACTTCTGCCTGCCCGCGCTCCGTGCCAACGCCCTCTATATGGACCGCTATCCGCTGGTCAGTGCGCTCTCCCGGCCATTGATCGTCCGGCACCTCGCGGAGGCGGCGAGATCGCACGGTGCCACGGTCGTCTCCCACGGGTGCACCGGAAAGGGCAACGACCAGGTCCGGTTCGAGGTCGGCGTCATGGCGCTGGCTCCCGAGCTCAAGGTGATCGCGCCCGTCCGGGACTACGCCTGGACACGTGAGAAGGCCATCTCATATGCGGAGGAGAAGGGCCTGCCGATCGACCAGAGCAAGTCCTCGCCGTACTCCATCGACCAGAACGTCTGGGGCCGCGCCGTCGAGACGGGCTTCCTGGAGGACATCTGGAACGGGCCGATCGAGGACGTCTACGCCTACACCTCGGACCCGAGCGTCCCGCGGGACGCCGACGAGGTCGTGCTCACCTTCGAGTCCGGTGTCCCGGTCGCCATCGACGGCCAGAAGGTCAGCGTGCTGGAGGCCATCCAGCAACTCAACGCGCGGGCCGGTGCGCAGGGCGTCGGCCGGCTGGACATGGTGGAGGACCGGCTGGTCGGCATCAAGAGTCGCGAGGTGTACGAGGCTCCGGGAGCGATCGCGCTGATCGCCGCCCACATGGAGCTGGAGAACGTCACCGTGGAGCGCGAGCTGGCTCGTTTCAAGCGCGGCGTGGACCAGCGGTGGGGCGAGCTGGTCTACGACGGCCAGTGGTTCTCGCCGCTGAAGAACGCGCTGCAGACGTTCATCGACGACGCGCAGAAGGCGGTCAGCGGTGACATCCGGATGGTGCTGCACGCCGGCAGGGCCACCGTCACCGGACGCCGTAGTGAGGCCAGCCTGTACGACTTCAACCTCGCCACCTACGACGAGGGGGACAGCTTCGACCAGTCCCAGGCTCGTGGCTTCATCGAGCTGTACGGCATGTCAAGCAAAATCGCCGCGCGGCGGGATGCTGGTCTGGGCTGATGGACCGGACCAGCGAGGGTCGGCTCTGGGGCGGCCGATTCGGTGGCGGGCCGGCGGAGGCCATGTTCGCCCTCAGCCAGTCCACCCACTTCGACTGGCGACTTGCCCAGTATGACCTCGCCGGATCCCGGGCCCACGCGAGCGCATTGCACCGGGCCGGGCTGCTGACCGACCAGGAGTATCGGGACATGCTGGCCGGCATCCAGCGGCTGCAGACCGACGTCAGCAGCGGCGCGTTCAGACCTGCCGCCACCGACGAAGACGTTCACGGTGCCCTCGAGCGTGGGCTGATCGCCATACTCGGAGCAGAGCTGGGTGGGCGGCTGCGGGCCGGACGGTCCCGGAACGACCAGATCGCCACACTTCTCCGGCTGTACCTGCGGGATGCGCTGCGGATGGTAGCGGTGGAGCTGCAGGGTGTCGTGCTGGCACTCCATGACCAGGCCACCCGGCATCTCGGTGTCGCCATGCCGGGTCGAACCCACCTCCAGCATGCGCAGCCGATCCTGCTGTCGCACCATCTGCTGGCGCATGCCTGGCCGCTGATGCGCGATTGCGACCGCATCCGCGACCTGGACCGCCGCCTCGCCGTCAGCCCGTACGGGTCGGCCGCGCTCGCCGGAACCTCGCTGGGCCTGGACCCGGAGGCGGTGGCGGCCGACCTCGGCTTCAGCTCCAGCGTGCCGAACTCCATCGACGGCACGGCGTCCCGCGACTTGGCGGCCGAGGCGGCGTACGTGCTGGCCCAGGTCTGCGTCGACCTGTCCCGGCTGAGTGAGGACGTCATCTTGTGGTGCACCCACGAGTTCGGGTTCGCGACCCTGTCGGACGCCTGGTCCACCGGGTCGAGCATCATGCCGCAGAAGAAGAACCCCGACGTCGCAGAGCTGGCTCGAGGCAAGGCAGGTCGGCTGATCGGCAACCTGACCGGGCTGCTGGCCACCCTCAAGGGCCTGCCGCTGGCCTACAACCGGGACCTGCAGGAAGACAAGGAGCCGCTCTTCGACTCGGTCGACCAGCTCCTCGTGGTTGCCCCAGCGGTGGCTGGCATGGTCGGCACGCTGACTTTCCATCCAGAGCGGCTGGAGGCGCTCGCTCCTCGTGGGTTCTCGCTGGCTACCGATGTGGCTGACTGGCTCGTCCGTCGGCGGGTGCCGTTCAGTCACGCACACGAGATCGCCGGCGCCTGCGTCCGCTATTGCGAGTCGGCTGGGATCGAGTTGTCGGACCTGACCCCCGACCAGCTCGCGGAAATCTCCCCAGCCTTGGAGCCGTCAGTGCTGGAGGTCCTCACCGTACCTGGCTCAATTGACAGCCGAAACGGACGCGGCGGGACCGCCTCGGCGCGGGTCGCGGATCAGCTCGCAGAGTTGCTCGACACCAACAGTGCGATCGTCGACTGGGTTCTGGGCGACCTCTCGTCGCATCCCGTCCTCCAGCAGTGGCTCCAGGACGCCAGCCCATGCCGGCCGGGGATGACGCCGCGGAGGCCTTGACCCCCGGGACCTGACTCGGGCAGCGCATACTCCGTTCACCGGCTCCGGCAAGGGCGTTTCATCTCGGCTGTACCGAGATGAAACGCCGGGAACGTTGTGCGGAGCGTAGGGCAGGATGGGGCCGGGGCCCGATTCGGCCTACCTGATTGCAACAGAACCGGAAGGTATCCCAGCGTGACGAGCGTGCTCGACGAACTGACCTGGCGAGGGCTGGTGGCCAACTCCACCGACGAGGACGCGTTGCGAGCGCATCTCGACGCCGGGCCGGTGACCTTCTACGTGGGCTTCGACCCCACAGCCCCCAGCATCCACTTCGGCAACCTCGTCCAGCTGATCGTCGCCCGCCATCTTCAAGACGCCGGCCACAAGCCGATCATCCTGGTCGGCGGCTCGACCGGCATGATCGGTGATCCCAAAGACTCCGGCGAGCGGACGCTCAACTCCAAGGAGACGGTGGCCGAATGGGTCGACAAGATTCGCAGCCAGGTGGTCAGGTACGTCAGCTTCGAGGGCGACAACGCCGCTGTGGTGGTGAACAACCTCGACTGGACCGGGCCAATGCCGGTGCTGGACTTCCTGCGCACCATCGGCAAGCACTTCCCGGTGAACCGGATGCTGGCGCGAGACGTGGTACGGAACAGGTTGGAGGAGGGCATCTCCTACACCGAGTTCTCCTACGTGCTGCTGCAGTCCATGGACTACCTCGAGCTGTTCCGTCGTTACGGCTGCACGCTGCAGTTCGGCGGCTCGGACCAGTGGGGCAACATCACCGCGGGCGTCGAGCTGGTTCGGCGAGCCGACGGCGCCCGGGTGCATGCGCTAGCCACGCCGCTGCTGACCAAGGCAGACGGGACGAAGTTCGGCAAGACCGAAAGCGGGACCGTCTGGCTCGACCCGCTGATGACGTCGCCGTACGCCTTCCACCAGTTCTTCTTGAACGCCGAGGACTCCAAGGTGATCGAGTACCTGAAGGTGTTCTCCAGGCGGAGCCGAGCCGAGATCGAGGATCTTGCCCGACAGACCGAGCTCGACCCGCACCGCCGGGCGGCGCAGAAGGCGCTCGCCGACGATGTCACCGCTCTGGTGCATTCTGAGGCCGAGCGGGACGCCGCCATCGCGGCAGCCTCCGCGGTCTTCGGGCGCGCCGAGCTGAGCGACCTGCCGGAGTCGACAATCGCACAGGTCGTTTCGGAGATCGGCGCCGTCGAACTGGCCGCCGACACCAGCCTCCCGGGCGTGGTGGACGTGCTGGAGGCGAGCGGGGTGGTCCCCAGCCGTAGCGCGGCACGTCGGGCGATAGCCGAGGGTGGCGCCTACCTCAACAACCTCCGCGTGACGGATCCCGATGCCGTGCTCAGCGAGGCCGACCTGCTGCACGGCCGGTACGTGATCACCCGGCGCGGCAAGAAAACGGTGGGCGCAGCCGTCATCAGACACTCCTGAGACGGCCGCGGCCGCCGAGGGGACGCCGCGCTGACCGCGCCGGTGAGGGTCGATTTGATTTCAGCGCGCGCCCGTCGTACGGTTCTCTACGCCTCACCAGGGCGCGGGACGTCGGGCAAGACCTGACGGCCGGCCGGTGGGGAACCCCAACCGTCGCAGCTGACCGGACCGGTGTGCGTTCACGAACGAACCCACCAGGATCTGGCACATCTGCACGACTGGGGGAACAGCACGAAGCCTGTTTGACTCCGGTCATGCTGGTGTGTAATGTAGAACAGGCCTCAAGAGCCAGGACATCGGGAAACCGGTGAGCTGAGCTCGGAGGTACCAACCCGCAGAGCGTTGCCGAAGCGGCCTCCGAGAACATCGGGATCCGGCCTCGGAAGCCGTGAATTGCTGGCTGGGGAAGGCGAAATTGTCGGATTTGACACCGGTGTAATTTCCCTTCTATTGTTGGTCGAGTCGCCCCAAAGCGGATTGCAAGAGATTGTGTCCACGTGGTGTGTGCCCGAATTTTGAGAACTCAACAGCGTGCTTAAAAGTCAATGCCGTAGTATGCACTATTTTTTTGCCTTGTGCTTGGTTGGTGGTTGTCTGGCTTCTTGTGTTGTTCTGCCTTGTTTGTTTGGGGTGGGGT